>JALHRR010000085.1 GCA_022841345.1 Saprospiraceae bacterium | reverse complement strand
GTAGTCTGCTTTTATTAGTATTTTTTTTTTAATTATTATAAACGTTCAGGACAATGAATATTTATGTTGGTAACTTAAGCTTCCAGGCTAGCGAAGAAGAGCTGGAAGCATTGTTTGGAAATTATGGTGAAGTGACTTCAGTTAAGATCATGACAGACCGTGAGACCGGACGCTCCAGAGGATTTGCTTTTGTTGAAATGGCTAATGATGACGATGCTCGTCAAGCTATCGAAGATTTGCACGAATCCGAATACAAAACAAGAAATCTTGTTGTAAACGAGGCTAAGCCACGTACGAACTCTAACGATCGTCCTCCAAGAAGACCTTACAACTCAGGTGGTAATGGTGGAAATGGTGGTGGTAATGGAGGAAACAGAGGATTCCGCAGAGACTACTAATCATGTAATATACTGTCTAAAGTCTGTTTCACAGATTTAAGACATGATTATATAATATAGCTCGTGCTTTAAGCATAGCCTGTCTTTTAACAAAGCAGGCTATGTTTTTTTAATTTAAAATTGGATGTAATTTTTTCATCCAATCCAGTCAGTTGGGTTTCCCGTTTAGTTCAGGTGTGATCCCTTACGGCCCCAATAATAAATATTCGAACCAATGGATACACTTTCTTTCAGTGAACTATCACTGAGTCCTGAAATGCAAAAAGCAATTCAGGAAATGGGCTTTACGCAGGCATCTCCCATCCAAACCCAGACTATTCCTCATCTTTTAGCCGGCAGAGATATCATAGGACAAGCCCAAACAGGCACGGGAAAAACCGCCGCTTTTGGAATTCCTATGATCGAAAATATTGCTGTTGGAGACAGAGTCATTTCTTCTGTCATACTTTGTCCAACCAGAGAGCTGGCAATCCAGGTTTCTGAAGAATTGAAAAAGTTGGCGCGTTTCCGGCGTGACCTCACAGTCATTCCCATCTACGGTGGGGAAGGGATGCAATTCCAAATCAGAGAATTGAGAAAAGGAGTTCAAATTGTTGTTGGAACTCCGGGAAGAGTTATGGATCACCTGAATCGTGGTAATCTTTCATTTGATAAGGTCAAAATGATAGTTCTCGATGAAGCAGATGAAATGTTGAATATGGGATTCAGAGAAGATATAGAAATCCTTCTGAGCCATATGCCGTCAGAAAGACAAACAGTTCTTTTCTCTGCAACTATGCCGAAGGCAATCATGGATATTGCCAAGCGCTTTCAAAAAGATCCGCAATTAGTCAAAGTGACCACAGAAAGATTGACTGCCACTTCCATAGAACAAATATTTTTTGAGACTTCCAATGACCGCAAAGCCGAATTGATTGGACTCGCTATTCAGGCATATGATATCAAACTGGGAATCGTTTTTTGCAATACAAAAGCAATGGTGGATGATCTCGTAAAAGTGCTCCAGAACCAGGGCTTAACGGCAGATGGAATCCATGGGGATCTCAATCAAATGCAGCGTAATAAAGTTCTTACCAGATTCCGAAAGGGTGATGCAAAATTGCTGGTGGCCACAGATGTGGCTGCCAGAGGGATTGATGTAAGCAATGTGGATGCAGTATTTAATTATGACATACCTCATGATCCGGAGTATTATGTACACAGAATCGGTCGTACAGGTCGTGCCGGTAAAACCGGAAGAGCATTCAGCTTTGTTACCGGCAGAAATGATTTTAGAAGAATCAAGCTGATTGAAAGTTATTCCAAGTCTTCTATTGAACGCAGAGCCGTTCCTACAGAATATGAGGTATTCGAACTAAAGAAAAAGAATGTTTTGGCAGCATTAACCGAAGCATTGGCTACTGAACAATTAGATCCGCACTTTAATATTGTGGATGAATTCACAAAAGAAGGCGGACTGACTGTTCGTCAACTTTCAGCAGCTTTATTGAAAACTGTATTTCCGGTTATTCCAATAAAACAGAAGCCTGTTGCTGAGCTTCCGCATACCAAGATTGAACGCAAGCCTGCCTGGGAAAAGGATCGCAAAGATTTCAAACCATGGAGCAAGGGTAAGTTTAAAGGCGCACCATCATCTTCATTTGGGAAAGACAAAGGAAAGCCAAAAAGAAGATAGACGCAGACATCTTTGTCGATTAAGCCTCTAATTTGCCGGCCTCATGAGTCAACAATTCATTCTGGAAACTTCTGGATTGCAGTTACGTCCTTTCACTGAAGAGGATAGTCAAGCATTATTTCTTTTAAATTCAGATCCATTGGTATTGCAATATACCGGGGATGTCCCATTCAAAGATGTAGATGAGGCAGCTGAATTTATTCTCCGATATGATCAATACCAGAAATATGGCTACGGCAGATGGGCTGTGGTGGATCGGGAATCAAAAGCATTTTTAGGATGGTGTGGGCTGAAATATTCTCCTGAAAAGAATGAAACTGATATTGGATTCAGATTTCACAGAGAATTTTGGGGAAAAGGATTTGCTACTGAAGCAGCAAGTGGCTGTTTGAAATATGGATTCACAGAATTGGGCCTGTCACGTATTGTCGGCAGAGCTCAAATTGGGAACATTTCTTCACACAACGTTTTGAAAAAAATCGGAATGAATCAAACAGGAAGTTTCATGGAAGCCTCTGTAGAATGGCTGCTGTTTGAGAAATTTCAATAACAGAATGAAACATTCGCGCATAAACCTCCCTTTAATTTTCAGATATTTGTATTGAAATGAAAAGAGACCCTACCAATCGTTTACTTAGATACTTGCTGATAGGCAGTCTTTTTATTATTGCCATTACTCACCGGCACGAGAATTACTGCTGGCATGCTAAAGGTTATCACCAGCAACCTGATGGCACTCAAGCCAAACCTCTTCATTTTGGGCCCAAAATCGATCATGCGAATCTGATCGTTGAGGATACCTTAAATTCCCCGGATCAATAACTTCATTTTCCCCGGTTTACAGCAGGATTCTCTTACTTTTGCATCTTAATTTCAGATTCCATTTTAATGAAACGCTTCATTGGACAGGTAATTGAGCTTTATCGGAATGCATACGGTGGACTTTCCTCCTCTGCCTGGATGCTGGCTTTAATTATGTTTGTCAATCGGGCTGGATCCATGGTTATGCCATTTCTGTCTGTATATTTGAAAGAAGGACTTGATTTTTCTTTGAAGGATACAGGAGTACTTATGAGTTGTTTTGGTTTGGGAGCTATGGGGGGCTCATTCCTGGGTGGTTATCTGACAGATAAATTGGGGCAGTTTAAAGTGCAGGTGGGGAGTTTGGTATTTGGAGGGATTGGATTTTTGTTGGTGTCCCAATTAGATACTTTTTGGACTTTGGCTATTGGATTATTTACCCTGAGTTGTATCACTGAAAGTTTACGTCCGGCCAACTCCGCTTCTATTGCCTCCTACTCAAGACCTGAAAATATCACAAGAGTTTTTTCATTGAACAGGATGGCCATCAATTTGGGATTCTCAATCGGGCCAGCTCTGGGCGGATTATTAGCGGCAATATCTTTTCAGGCTCTCTTTATAGTAGATGGACTCACCTGTATCGGTGCCGGAGTATTATTTTACTTCTTTTTTCGCAAAAGACAGATCAGGTCAGCCCAAAGGAAGGAACAAAACCTTCAAAATAAGCATCTCAAAAAATCACCTTATCAGGATTGGAGATATATCATTTTTGTAGTAATGGTCACTTGTTATGCGATTGCTTTTTTTCAGCTTTTCATGACACTACCACTTTATTACAGAGACGTATATGGATTGTCCGAACAGGCGATCGGGGGATTGCTGGCTTTGAATGGTTTGATAGTGTTTGCCATCGAAATGGTACTGGTGTATCTGATTGGACAACGCTGGAGGATCGGTAAATTAATCTTTTGGGGCACTTTACTGATGGGACTCGCTTATGTATTCCTTAATTTGGGCTATTCTCCGGCTATACTTATAATATCTATGATCCTGCTGAGTTTTTCGGAGATATTGGCTATGCCTTATATGGCAACGATGGCAGTCAACAGGTCTGGTGAACACAGTATGGGAGGATATATGGGCATGTATTCTCTCGCCTACGCAACTGCATTTGTTCTGGCTCCATTCATAGGAACAAGATTTGTGGGTGCATTTGGATTTGATCTTTTCTGGTGGACGCTTGGTGGTATGTCAGTATTAGTTTCTCTTGGATTTATGTGGATAAGCAGATATCTGGAGAAGCCCATCACAGTAATCCTGGAATCTGAAAAGGATAGTTCTGATGGTATAATTTCTTCCAATGATGTATAAATTAGTGTCTTAAAATTTAGAATTCTAAATGAATCAGGAAACATGATGTCAGGAAAGGCGTTGCCATTTGCAATCATTGTGATATTGATTTGCGCCGAATTTGTAATGCACTTCAATGTTTTCAAGACAGATTTGGTCGGTTTTCATGTATGGAGGCAGACTGAGACACAGACTGTCATTAATAATATGGCAGCAGGGGATGGGTCTCTATTTGTTCCAAGGGTGAATAATATGGCCTATGAAAACAGGAGCCTTCGAAAGGAATTCCCTTTGATGCAATGGATATTTGCTCAAGTGCAAAACCTCACAGGATCTGAGATTGCTTCCTCCCGGGCCTTGAGTTTTTTCATAGGTATTGGGACCCTCATTTTCATTTTTCTCTGGTTTAAAATTCTTTTGAAAAATACGTTGTTGTCGGCGCTTGGCAGCTGGTGTTTTGGGTTTTCTCCAAGTTTTTATTATTACATGATCTGTCCTCTGCCGGATAATTTAGCACTTTTGCTCGGAGTTGCAGGGCTCTGGACTGCAAGCTGCTGGTATCAGAATCGTTCTCCCGGATATTTGCTGATCACTGCTTTTTTTTTGGGCTTGTCCACACTGGTTAAATTACCTTTTATTCTATTTTTCGTGTATCCCGGTATTTTGTTGATTCAGGTATCCGCTAGAAAAAGAGATATTTCAGGATTTTTGATCAATGCCCTGGTTTTACTTGCAGGGCTATTACCTGCCCTAATCTGGTATGCGACTGTTATACCAACCTGGCAGGGCAATGGAATTGTTCAGGGTGCTTTTGGAAGTGATTTTTCAATGAGAGAGTGGTTAGGATATTTGAGTCATAATATAGTATCAGTGCTACCTGAATTAGTTTTGAATTACGGATCTCTGCTGTTTTTTATTGTCGGTCTCTATGTGATAGCGAGACGAATTGGGCATAATTCTGATTTTTTTTGGCCCTTGTTTTGGACCGGTCTAAGTACAATAGCATATTTCCTGTTTGAGCTGAATATGATAAAGGATGTCCATGACTATTATCTGTTTCCGATGTTTCCATTTATTTTTCTGATTGTTGGAATCGGGATGAAATCTCTTTGGATGAAGCCGGCGCTCAAGTGGCGTATTTTATCTTTACTTTTTATAGCTATTCTACCTCTTCTTGCTTTTCTCAGGATACAGCAACGCTGGAATCTGGAAAAGAATCCCGGATTTAATGCTGTTTTTTTAGAACATAAGGAGACTTTACGAAGTATTATTCCGAAAGACGCATTGGTGATCACAGGCAATGACTATTCTACTTTTATACATTTGTATTATCTTGACAGAAAGGGTTGGGTATTCGCGGAAAATAATCTGAATAATACGAACCTGGATTCTCTGATTGATCTTGGCGCAAAGTTTCTGGTTTCTGATAGTCCGGAAATATGGAATAATCCTGCCATCCAGATGCATTTCAAGGAGCAAGTGTGGGATCATCCGATGCTGCGGGTTTATACGCTTCAAAAACAATAATGTAAAAATGAATTCAAAGAAACCTATCCGACAAATTTGTGTGTATTGTGCTTCCAGCAAGAAGATCGATGAGAAGTATTTGCTGGATGCTGATGCGCTGGCAGCCTCGTTTTTGGACAATGATATTACTCTGGTCTTTGGAGGTGGAAGTGTAGGACTGATGGGTAGATTAGCGGACAGGATGTTAGAATCCGGCGGCAGAGTAATTGGGATTATGCCGCAATTTATGAAGGATGTCGAATGGGCCCATAAAGGAGTCAATGATATTGAATTTGTCAAGGATATGCATGAGAGAAAAAAGCGCTTTCTGGATGGGACCGATGCTCTTGTAGCACTTCCGGGAGGTTGTGGTACACTCGAAGAATTATTGGAAGCGATTACATTAAAGCGGCTGGGTTTATTTGTCAAGCCTATCATCATAGTCAACCTTGATGGATTCTACAATCCTCTGATACAAATGCTGGAAAGATGCGTAGAAGAGCGTTTCATGGCTCAGGAGCATCTTAAAATGTGGAATGTGGTTTCCAGTAGCAAAGAGGTCCTTACAGCGATATATCAAGCCTCTGATTGGGATGAGGGCGCTATTAAGTTTGCAGCAGTGTAGCTGAATGTTGATTTCAGAATTCAGAATTTAGAATTGAAACAGCCTTGCAAGAAGCCGTTTTCCCGGTTAAAGGTTAAATCGGTTAATCGGGAACAGCCGGATGGAGGATTAAGTCATAAGGAATAAGGCGTAAGTGAACAGCCAAACAGCCGTGGGATCGGTTAATCGGGTATGCGGTAATCGAGGTGTGAGTGTGGGTGTGAGGTTGGGATGTGGTTCGTTAAGGCGTTAAGAGGTTAAGGCGTTGAGGCGCTAATTCGAAAACAGCCTGGGGATCAGGCCCGTAGAGACGCAATGCCTTGCGTCTGTTTGGACACAAATAGTCAGCCAAATAGCCAGGGAAGGAAAAAAGGTACATTCTTGTAGTTGGCGCCAGCCATCACCTTTATATTTTCAAAGCGAAGCTGTAGAATATATAAAGACACTTGTGCCGTAGTGAGTGAAACGAATAGCGAGGTTCACGTTGTTCACTCGCTATCTAAGGACCTCGGTATCACTTTTTCTTGGCTTGCTCCATGAAAAAACATCACCTTTCAAGGCGTAGCCGCAGAAAGATATCACCTCGTTACGTACAAATCACCCCTGCACGCTGGTTTCACTTCTCATTCCCGAATCGCAGCTACCCCAGGCAGGTCTTTGCCTTCCAGTAGCTCCAGCATCGCTCCACCTCCTGTACTCACAAAGCTGACATCATCTGCCAGTTCCATTTGAGTAACGGCAGCGACGGAATCCCCGCCACCTACAAGTGAATATGCGCCATTTTTAGTGGCCTCAGCCACTTTCTCCGCAATGCTCTTAGTACCCTCAGCAAAATGGCTCATTTCAAAGACACCCATCGGACCATTCCAGAGAATGGTTTTTGATTTTAAAATTACATCTGAGAATTGTTTGATGGCTTCTGGTCCTATATCAAGTCCCATCCATCCATCCGGAATTTCCATGCTTTTGTGAGTAGCACGATTGGCATCATTTGAAAATGCATCGGCACAATTTGAGTCTTCCGGAAGATGAAATGTCGCTCCTTTCCCTGAGTACAATAGTTTTTTTGCTAGTTCGATTCTGTCATCTTCAACGAGTGAATTTCCGGTTTTTCCTCCCTTAGCCTTCATAAAAGTGTAGGCCATTCCCCCACCTACAATCACATGATCCGCAATTTCAGACAAGCGCTCCAGCAATAGCATTTTATCAGAAACTTTGGCACCGCCTATGATGGCTGTGAATGGTCTTTCAGGGTTTTCCGTCACTTTTTTGGCATTCTCCAATTCTGAATCCATTAAAAACCCAAAGCCTTTATTTTCTTTTGTAAAAAATTGAGCAATAACTGCTGTAGAGGCATGAGCCCTGTGCGCCGTACCAAAGGCATCATTGATATAAATATCACCCAATTCGGACAATTTTTTAGCCATGTCCTTATCACCTTTTTCTTCTCCCGGATAAAATCTGGTGTTTTCCAGCAAAACTACTTCTCCTGCTTTGATGTCTTTAGATTTTTGCTTTGCTTCTTCACCCAGACAATCATTAATAAACTGCACTTCCAGGCCCAAATGCTCAGATAGCACCGGAACAATATGCTTTAAAGTAAATTTTTTGACATTGATGCTTCCATCACCTTTGAGTTTTTTAAGTGGTCTTCCTAAATGTGACATCAGCATTACACTTGCTCCTTTCTCCAGAATCGACTTAATAGTTGGAATGGCTGATGTAATCCGTGTATCATCCGTTACTTTGTAATTTTCATCCAGTGGAACATTGAAGTCTACCCGCATGATTACTTTTTTGCCTTTAAAGTCTATATGGTTCATTAGGATTTATTTTAATTATTAGAGTTGATTAGTCTGAATGGAGCAATATTTTCTAAAATTATTATTCAGTGATGACATTTGAAAAAGAATATAGAATAATTTTAATTCAAATGTATAAAACATTGAATGATTGAAATATAAGTAGTTTTACAGAAAATTTATTCCATTGAAATCAAGCCGGTATTTTGATTTTATATGTCTTTCCGGGTTTTACAGTCAGCTTAGAAGCGATCAACCATGGATTGTATAATTTCAGCATTCTATAAGTGGTACCATTTTCTTTTGCAAAATCAGCAAGGCTGGTGATAGTGCTATTGACATCCACTACTTTGTAATCTACCAATGGTTGATAAAATTCATTCTTGTCCAATTGAAAACCATAATTATCAGGGAAAGTCATGATCTCTTTAATGGCTACCAGCCTGAACATATACCTGGATGTTTCGACATTCAGATTCATTTCGTAAAAGGAAGTTGTCTGTTGTGCTGCTAATTCTTTAGCCATTCTCGTTTCACCAAAATTATAGGCTGTGGCTGCCAGTGTCCATGAACCGAACCTTCTTTTATAATTTTGAAGCAATTTGCAAGCCGCCTCTGTTGATTTCTCCACATGCATCCTCTCGTCCACTTCTTCGGAGATTTCAAGACCAAAGCCTTTAGCTGTGGCAGGCATGAATTGCCAGATTCCTTTTGCCCCGGCAGGAGAGGAACCATGTCTGAAATTGCTTTCAGCCACTGCCAAAAATTTGAAATCTTCGGGAACACCATTAGCGGCCAGAATTCGTTCAAATAAAGGGAAATATCTTTGAGCAGTTTTTAAATTAAGAAGTGTTGTGGCATGTGTGTAAGCATTCACAAGGATTTCACGGTCCAGTCTTTCATACACATCAAAGTTTTCCATTGGGAGTAGTTCCCCGGCAAAATCAAAATCTCTGTTGAGGTCAATGGCTTTTATTACCTGTGGCAGAGAAGTTTTATTTTCTGACATCTGTGTTTTCTCCTCAGCATTGGGAGCCTTGTCTCTCAATGATACAAAAAGTGCCAGCGTAACGAATGCGATCACTGATAATGAATAAATAGCACCTGGCTTTCCCATAATAATATGTTTTAAATGTTCTTTTTTTGTTTGAATACAGGAACCGTCGAACAGGGTTCACCGTAAAAAATGCTTTTGGCGACTGGTACTAATCGTGCCGTTAAGTCCATATAAGCACTTGCAGGTACTGGTAAATCACCACAGCCTTTGATTACCAATCTTCCATCAGCATATGCTTTTATATCCAGCTCTTTTATTTTATTACTGTAATAATGCCTGATATACGATTCTTTGGTCCCAAAATATAAGGAATCAACATAAGGTTCTGATTGCACCGCGATTAGCATATAAGCCCATACAGGGATAATGGCATCCGCAGAGCAGTAAACGCACAAAACTTTGTTCTGGTATTGTGACCAATCCAGTTGAGATATTGATTCTCTAAAATCCTTTTCCTTTAATATCAAACCATGAAACAAGAACTGTTTGATATCCATTTCAACGATTTCATATTTTGGAAACAAGTCCTCCAGATTGATGGTGATCAATCCACTTTGCGCTACTTTATTGACTAATACTTCTTCCATAGTTGATGACAGGATCAGGGATATTTCAGTTTTCCATCGCAAGATCAGAGACCCCGATTGTGTTTTCCGGCATTTTAAAATCCTTCAGTTTGGGGAGATCTTTGATGTCCTTTAAACCGAAATAATCCATAAATCGTTCACTGGTAGCGTAAAGTAAAGGTCTTCCGGGAGAATCATCCCTTCCGGTTATAGCAATTAAATCCTTGTCTAACAGCTTTTGAATCAGGTAATCAGATTGCACACCACGGATGGATTCAATCATAGTTTTAGTCACTGGTTGCTTGTAAGCTATGATAGCCAGGGTTTCCAGAGCGGCATTAGTCAGTTTTTTACCGCCTGACTGCTTGAGCATGACCTGAATAGAGTTATGAAATTCAGGTTTGGTAAGGAACAAAAACCCGCCATCGATTTCCTGGATTTCAATGCTGCTTTCTGAATTTTGATGCGCTTCTATGAGTTCTGAAATTTGCGCATCCAAAAAAGCAATATCAATAGACTGGCCGAGACTTTCTTCCAGAACAGCTTGTATTTCTTCAATAGAAACCGGTTGTTGTGCGGCAAAAATCAAAGCTTCGATATGCCTTTTTGTCCAATCCATATGTGTGATTTGGTTCAAAGATAAGAACTTCCTACCTTTCAGGCACTAAGCTTCATCTAAAACTCCTATACTTTGTCAAAAGTCCGAACTTCTTACGTCTGCTCCAATTGTGGCACATCCTATGTGCGATGGGAAGGAAAATGTTCATCCTGTGGCACCTGGAATAGTCTTCAGGAGGAAATTACTGTTCGTGAAACTGCCGATATGCCTCTCAGCCGAAAGGCCGGAAGAAAGTCTGCCGGCAAACCCAAATTGTTGGGGCAGGTTGAGTCACAGGGTACTGCAAGGTTTGTAACAAGAGATAATGAGTTCAACAGAGTTCTGGGAGGCGGAATTGTTCCTGGATCCATTGTGCTTATAGGGGGCCATCCCGGAATAGGTAAATCAACTTTACTGTTACAGCTTGCTTTGGAAGGTGGACTCAAAGTGTTGTATGTATCCGGAGAAGAAAGTGAAGAGCAAATCAAATTGAGGGCGGATCGCATCGGGCAATCTTCAGAATCCTGTTTTTTATTTACTGAAACAAACCTGGACCTTATATTCCAGGCGATCGATGAGCTGGAGCCCGGCCTTGTCATTATTGACTCCATACAAACAGCTTATTCTCCATTATTGGAGAGCACACCCGGAAGTATTTCCCAAATCAGAGAATGCACCGGAGCGCTTCAAAGATATGCCAAGACAAGTGGTATACCGATCTTCATTATTGGGCATATTAATAAAGAGGGTGATATCGCCGGACCAAAATTATTGGAACATATTGTAGACACAGTCCTTCAGTTTGAAGGAGACAACAATAATATTTATAGAATCCTCCGGACTAAGAAAAATCGTTTCGGATCCACAGATGAGCTGGGGATTTATGAAATGCGGGGAACCGGGTTGAGGCAGGTAGATAATCCTTCAGAAATGTTGATTTCTCAGAAAGATGAAGATCTCAGCGGAAGTGCAATTGCTGCCACTGTGGAAGGGCTTAGACCCATGCTGATAGAAACTCAGGCTTTAGTGAGTGCGTCCGTTTATAGTACTTCTCAAAGATCGGCTACCGGTTTTGATCTGAGGAGATTAGCCATGTTGCTGGCAGTACTGGAGAAAAGGGCGGGCATTCATTTTATTCAGCAGGATGTATTTCTCAATATTGCAGGCGGAATACGTGTGGATGATCCGGCTATTGATTTGGCTATTGCGGCGGCATTAATTTCATCATTGGAGGATAATGCTATTCCAGAGGGCTGGTGTTTTGCCGGAGAGATCGGTTTATCAGGTGAAATAAGAGCTGTAAATCGCATAGAATCCCGGATTCAGGAAGCGTCAAAGCTTGGATTTACCAATATGGTATTATCCAAGTATAATATGAAAGGAATAAGTTCTTCGCATGGAACGCTGAGATTGCACCCACTTGGTAAGGTGACGGAGTTGGTGACACTGTTATTGGGGTAGTGTCGATTGAGTAGTTTTTGCAGATTACTGATTTTCTTTTCATGTTGAAAGAAACAGCCTGAGTAGAGGTAAGCTGCGCTTCGGGATACGAGTAGAGATAGTGTGTACCTACGAAGTTTACATCGATGAATGAAACAGCCTGAGTAGAGGTAGGCTGCGCCTTCGGGATTCGAGTAGAGATAGTGTGTGTCGCTGCGCGCCGTGTGAGCTTGCTGCATTCTGCAGCGCGGGATGTGGTTCGCTCAGCTCACGGGACGAATTGTGAATGGTGAGTGTGAAAACAGGTGGCTATTAGCCTTTAGCCTGAGGTTAGGACACATTTCTTTTTTTTAATTTGTATCCCATCAGAATGGCATCAAATCTATCCAGACCATCAGCAAAAGCTTTATTTCCCGGGGGGC
>JALHRR010000084.1 GCA_022841345.1 Saprospiraceae bacterium | reverse complement strand
GCAAAGCGCCCCCCGGGAAATAAAGCTTTTGCTGATGGTCTGGATAGATTTGATGCCATTCTGATGGGATACAAATTAAAAAAAAGAAATGTGTCCTAACCTCAGGCTCTTGGCTATTAGCTGTTGGCGAACAACACTCTGACCCAATGCTTCCCATAGCTTTCAGGTATGGCACCCACACAAAAGGTTATTTGCCAAACCAATTTATTGCCTGATCAGCAGCATCTTATCTTCATATAGTTCTACGAATTTGTAATTGTAATTTTTTGCAAGAATTCTTGCATTTTGGAGCAGATGTGGAAGGACATCTCCTTTTCTGATATGTGATAAAAGGAATCTATTGCCAAATCCAATCAAATGTATGTCGTAAGGGTCGCCCTTGTGACAGCGGGCAATGACAAATTTAGGGAAGGTACCATGTTCATATTTTCCAATTTCAGAACAGAAAATATGATTGTGGTTGTCATCTCCCCGTATTTCTGTTGGACAAAGTAAATCCAAATCCCTGATCCAATTTATATAATTTATAGATCTTTCAGCCCGGCATTCTTCAATGGGAAGGTTGGAAGGTAATGTTCTTATAAAGTCCGGATCAATTATCGTTTTGTAGCTATGCTCTGCGATCATTGGTAAGTGCTTTTATTTTGATTTAATAACCCTGCATGAAAAGTACTGCCTCAATCTCACGCAATGTCCAGTTCCGCTTATTGCCCATGAGTGGCTCATTATTTTCTTCAGAATTCAGTTTGGATTGAATGTCGAGCAAAAGTTTGTTAGCAGAAATTTGGGTTTTCCAATTTCCGTATCCGTTTTTCCATTTCCATGAATATTTTCTTGGTCTTGTTCCTCCGCGACCGGGTATACTTCCCAGAAAATTATATTTTTCCCAAGTGGAGTGCCTGGATACTACATTCATGAATGGGTCAAGAATAGATAACAAAGCAGCTGAAATACGTGAATCGTACATGACAAAATTATCAGGAAGCATAAGAGCATATAGCTTACTCCATGCCGCATTTATCCTGTAACCAACAGGTAGTTCATTGACCTGAAGCCGGGATACAACCTCCTGAACTTCTCTGGCCAGGTTTCCGGGATTGTTTTCAGGAATATTCACCTGGGTCCAGAAACAAATTTGAAAGAATATATCCTGGAGTTTTTTTGCATTTTGTGATTGTTGAATATCTGGTACATGCAAATCTTTCAACTGTAAGCTGAGGGCTGCATATTTTTGATGATTTGTTTCCCATCCTTCGCTTAATGAAGGCCAGCGATATGAATGGAGTCTTTGAGTCCAACCTAAAACAGGCTCGACCGGAAATATCGTTTCTGCGTTTTTTTCGTATAACTGGAAAGGGAGTCGTGCAATATATTCTATGACTATATCAGCAGGCTCCCAGGATTTTATGTGCATAAGACTTTATTATTCTAATCAAAGTTTAACTTCCGCTTTGTATCCGGATCGACACTCCAAAGCTAGAATCAGCAGGACAGTTAAATGGTATTAAACTGATTTAAACTGATTAGAAAAATTACGGGTTAAGGCACTCCTGAATGATTTCCGTGGGAAAATGGTTTTGTAAATTACACTTTTAACCTTCTCTTCAATATAACGAATAACTGCCTGAGTTTAATCCAATGTTCTATATTTGTAGATTCCCAGTTTTATCCAGATGATAACTTGCAGAAATCTTTTATTCATATTGTTTTTTACTTGCGCGGTTAGTAATGCTCAAGTGGTAATAAAAGACTGGGAAAATCAACTGGATGATAAGGAATTCCTAACTATGTGTCAGTCTGCAAAAGAAATCATAAGCTCTAAAAACAATGATTTCAGACAAATTGTAAGAGCTGATATATTCCCCATGAAAGAAGAATGGTACCTGACAATGGAAGGTATGTTTGATGTGTACAAATGGGAAAATCAAAAATGGGTCAATCAGTATAAAGCAAAATTTTGGGGCTACAATTTTGCCAGTTTAAAATTTATAAACGATGGAAGTCTGTATTCCTTTGGGGGTAATGGATTTTGGAAAACACACGGAGAAATTATAAAATTTTATACTCATGTAAACGAATGGGATATTCTGCCTGTTACCGCTTTATTGCCATTTGGCCTGGGCCTTCCCGGATATCAGGAATTATTTATCCTCAGGCAGGATTCAATTAGCATTTTCGATATAAAAAATGAAAAAGTAAATACAAGTTTTCTGCCCAATTTTCATGACAGCATCCCTTATTTTGCTAATAAAAAAGTCATCGAAAGTAAAAACTATACGCTGGTTGTTAACTTTAATCAAATCTTACTTGATAAAAGAAACAGAAGCATCCATCAGCTTGCCAGAGGAGCATTTATTTTTATACTTGGTTCGGATGATGGTTTTTATCATGTAGTTGGGGATTCAATTATTATTTATAATAATAAGCTGGAATTTGAGATGGCAGAGATCATCAACGCAGATTTTCACAGGTACCAACAAGTATTTCCCGTCGATATGCGTGAAGTAAAAAAGACGCAGGCCGGATTGAATTACTTTATTATTGGTTTTGTCTTAATCTTTATAATCGCTGGCGTGTACTTTTTCTATTTTAAAAAAAGGCACGTTCCTGCAGCTCAGGAGGATTTCCAGGAATTGCTGGAACGAGTTCTCAGGAATGCCGGTAAAACACTGAGTTCAGAAGAGCTTGATGAAACATTAAATATTCCGGATTATCTGACACCGGAAAATTTACGCTACAAAAGATCCAAGCTTGTCAATGAATTAAATGGAATGTATAAAATAAAACACTCCTCTGAGTTGATTACGAGAATTAAGGATCCTGCTGACAAAAGGAAATTCTTCTACCGGATTAACGCATGATTTTCAATTATATATTGTTGCTAATGAATAGAATGAATATCAATGTTTTTTTTATTAATTCAAAGCCTTTAAAGACTTTCAGAACGCAGTTGAGTAAAAATTTTCCTGATTTATTGAGGAAATCTTTTGTTTTGAGAATCATTTTTGTCTGGCTGATTTTGGGCTGCGTGCAGTCGAATGCACAAATTATCATCAGTGATCCGGATGCCTTGCTGAAAATGGAGACAATTGATTCGATGTTTGATCAGGCCCTGCTGATTGCAGGAAGTAAAAGAAATGCTCAGGTTGATTTTCAGCATTGTAATATTGTCCACAACAGGCAGGAATGGTATTTATTACTGGATGGACATTTTGATGTGTTTGTTTGGAAAGGTGGTAAATGGGTTAATACATACAGGAAGGATGATCTGGGATATAACTTTTTAAGTACCAAGTTTACATCCGGAGATAAAATTTATTCATATGGTGGATATGGATTTTGGAGGCTTACAGGTGAACTCATTTCTTATGATCACAGTTTGAGTGAATGGATAATTTCCAGGGATTTCGAAGTGATGCCTAAAGGGGTTTGTATTCCGGGACATGAATTGATGGTGATTGTTTCCGGTAATGAATTAAGCACACTTGATTTAAAAACTGGAAGAGTCAATACATGCATAGTCGATGTTGTTTCTCAATTCCAGTTAAGATTACCGACGTTTACCCTGATTGGCAAAAACTACACGGTTTTTCTTGAAGAAAATTTGCAATTGCTGGTTGAAATGCCTGAGAATAATATATATACGCTGAAGGTTGGAGCCCTCCATAATGTACATCTTACCCGGAAAGAGGATTGTATACACATTAAGGAGGATAGTATTTTTATTTATGATTCTAATTTTCAAGAAAAATTCAGAGAATCACTTCAGGTAAATTTTGATCAATATACTCCTGTGGAATGTTCGAAAGGTAAAAGTTTGATCTCCATCTGGAAGTCTGTTATCTTATTGATATTGCTGTTGGGTACTGTCCTGACTGTTCTGATTTCCCGAAGAAATAAATCTGCAAAAAAAATAGATCAGGTTCCCACCGAAACAGAATCTCTTAATATCTCTCCATTTGATAAAATAATTCAAGCTGCCGGAAGAACATTGACTCAAGATGAGTTGGATTTAATCTTTGAAATCCCCAATGACATTAGCCCGGAATCCAAGCGTTTTCGCAGGGCAGCAATGATCAGTGATATAAATACAAAATCAAAGCTTTTACATGCAAAGGAAATCATCCTGAGAATCAAAGATCCGGTGGACAAAAGGAAATATTTGTATTATATAGAACTTTGACCTACAGCTATTTATCAGATCGCTTGTAATAGTATAAGGTGGGATCAGGCATTTGTCTCCTCCTTTTTTCACTGAGTGTATAATATCCCCCGCCAGAGATATCCCAGCATATAGCCTCACCTTGTGGCTCGATAGGATAATATGGCGCAAGCTGTGGATCACGGTTCAATGCTTCAGATATTGATTCCCCTTCTTTTCGTTTCCAATAGAATACCCGGCCATAAGATCGGATGAGTATTTCATTTCCATCCGGAGAGATACTTCCACCCGTAATCTGGTTGAAAGGAAATGTACCAACCTGTATAGCAGTATCAATTCCGTCTGTTTTGTAAGGGAATTTTATGGAATACAATTTTACAAATTTTTCCCGCTTGCTTACAATGAATATATCTTTGGTTATTGGATCAACCATGATGGCTTCAGCATCCAGGGCTCCCTTAGGATAAGTAAAGTTGACCGTTTGTTGAATGTTGGCTTCCAGAAATTTTTGGAATGGCATTTTTTCATCCAGCACAATATAAATAGTCACAAAATTCCGCTTTTTAAGATTGTCTCCAATATCTGCCAGGTAGATATAACTTCTTTTTTTATCCACTTCCTGAACACATTCAATATCTTCCCAGTCGATATTCATATTTGGCTTCATGTGCAGAATGCTGTAAATTGACGCATCTTTACTATCAATCAACCATATCCAGGGCTTTTGCCCGCTGTCATTATGGCCCCATATGTAACCCGGATTTGCAAAAGAGGGTCCAATGCCCGAAGCCTCAGGCAGGCTTGTAACTTTTCCTATCGCTGTCCCTCTGGATTCAAAATCTGTGTTTCTGATCCACTCATCATCTTTGGATGAATTTGTCCAGGGCTTTAAAGCAGATTTTTGGGAAAAAAGCGGTCCTGCAATAAAAAGGAAAAATAAAATAATAACCGATTGTCTCATATTAGAAATGGTCATGTTTCAAATCGTAAATCGTAAAATTAATCGAAGCCCGGGTGACATCCTGCTCGCTGCACTCGCATGGTGACATCCTTTGCCTTCGGCAAAAGGTGACATCCCCTAAATAAATTGACTGCTACGCAGCCAATTTATTTAGGAGGTGACAGCTGGCGCTCAATACAGGCAGTCAGGTCACATATATGATATGTTTCACTTCTTCCCGCCTGTTTACGCTTTAACGCTTCAACGCTTTAACGAGGTTGTTAACCTGGCTGTTTATGCTTCAACGCTTCAACGCTTCAACGAGGCTATTTCCCCGGCTGTTTACGCTTAAACGCTTTACCGCTTTAACGAGGCTGTTCCCCCCTCCTTTACACCAATTCCGAATCATCCCATCCTTTCTTAATCTTGCGCAATTCTTCCAAATCCAGTTGCTCATCAATTTCCAGTTTTTCAGTTTTTTCCTTGGAGCTTAGTTCCAGGTAGCGCTGTTTCATTTTGTCTTCCATTTCTATTTTTCTCATTTCATCTTCTAGAATTCTTTTTTCCCAATCAACACCATATCCCGGAATTCCAAAAACTTCCAATGCCTGTATGATAACACCGATTCCCCAGCCTCCAATTGGAAAGATTGCCCAGGGAAATCGGGAGCCACCAAGCACATTTAATACTATAAAGAAGACACTGAAAACTGCCCAGGTAATCAGGTTTTTGTAGAAGGATTTTATTTTTTTAACTCTTTTCTGAGCTCTGGCAAATTGTTCTGCATTCATAGCTTATCGCTTTGAGTGGATAAAATGTTTCAGGGCTGCACCAACAGCAGCAGAGGAACCAACAAGAATTCCACCTATGATACCTGTAAATAAAATTAATACTATTCCGCTAATTCCACTAAATAACTGACCAATCCGGGTGCTGAGAATATGATGATTGGAAACATCTATGATGAATGAGACAATGCTATATAAAAGAAAACCTGCCAGAAAGCCTGACAAAAATGCTTTTCCCGATTTCCAATTCATGACATAACCTATCAGAATAGCCGGAAAAACAGGGGCATACCAGGCGAAATATTTAGAAGTAAGCCAGGTGCAAAGTGCAAGTGTCAGCATGCCCGCTATAAATGTTTTCATAATTTATTCATTTTGATAGTAAACAATGCTTTTTCAACAGCTGCTGCATTGGTATATAAATGGAGCTCATGATGTTTGCCTTCACTCCAGGTGTCTACACTGTCATCATAATATTTGGATCCCGGATTGCCTGATTGTCCTCCGGGGTAAACGCCTAGTGCTTTCGGGCCGGTGGGTGTAAGTTCTATTATCATTCTCCAGCTGGGACCATGTGTGGCAGACATTGCATTCAAAGCATCAGGAATGCCCCCTACCTTGATTTTTCTCGACAAAGCAGGAATCCGAAGCAAGTGATTGATAGCTGGATTTTGATGCGCATTCCATGTGATGTCGCTGATATTTTGAGAATCCACAAAAACTGATTCGCAGGCTTTTTGAAAAGCCTGCATGGCTATATCCTTAAGAGATTCCTTTTTTCCGGCGGTTTCATAAATATCAAACACTGAATGATCCTGCAAATCATTTATTAATTCCACGAGCTTCCATTGATCAGGCAATCTTGTTTGAGATGGTTTTTCACGAATGGTTTCGTCAAATGTTAATTTTTCTATTGCATTAAACCACTCATTGAATATTGCAGGTGCCGGACTTTGAGCAGAATAATCATAATCCCATGTTTTTAGTGATTCCAGGGCTGATTGCTGAGAAGCAGTCAAATCTGCATTTTGCATAAGTAACAGCAAAGCTGGAAGCGCTTCCTCTGCCTTCAGTGAATAATTGCTATTTTGTATAGCTGCCATATCCAACGGCGACAAGAGTGCTTTTTCCTCTAATTTTTTATTAAGAGTTCTGCCTCTGAATTCCTCAAATACCCCTACATAAACATAAGGATATGTGTCATCTGTGCTGTGCTGATTGGCAGATGAAACGAATTGTCTTTCCGGATTAATGGTTACCGGAAGCTGGCTATTGTCTAAATAATGCAACCACGAACTGCCGGACTTAGCAGCATCTGATATAAATTGGCCGCTCATATTGCTTCTTAAAGGCCAGAATCCCTGCGATTTTAGTGCAATATCACCATCCCGGGAGGCGAACACCACATTTTGAATGGGTGAGGGAAAAACACTCATGGCATCCAAATATTCCTGAAGGTTCTTTGCTTTATTCAGTAAGAAAAAAGTGAGTAATTCTCTTTCACTTTTTGCATCATTCCCGGACCATCGGAATACCAGGTCTCCTTTGCCGGATTCTTCTGATGTAATGGCAACCGGACCCCAACGCGTATAACGTACTGTGTCTATTAAAGACTGTTGTCCTTTAATCCCAATAGTTTCTATCCGAAATTCAGTGTCAACGGTTTCATTATCAAGTTGATATTTCTTTTTATCAGGACTTGCCCATTTGACTTCCAGATAATCGACGACATCATGACCACCATTTGTTATTCCCCACGCTATGTATTCATTGAAGCCAATGATAATATGCGGAACTCCAAGAAGAGAAACGCCATAAACATTTTTCTCCGGTGTTACAATGTGGTTCTCTATCCAAATGGACGGAAAGGTCAGTTGCAGATGCGGATCATTGCATAATATGGGATTGCCGGTGGTGGATTTCTTGCCGGATACTGCCCAGTTGTTGCTCGCAAATGCTTGTTGCTCGTCCTGAGGAGGAAATGGATTGTTATAGCCATAAACCGGGGATTCCTGAGAGGTAGGCAAGACATTATTTTTTAATCCGTTAAATGGTCCGGGATGAACAGGAGATTGTCCCGGTTGAGCATGAGGGAAGAGAAATTGAAAAAGTGAATCACCAATTTCGCTTATTAAGTTTGAATTTTGAATGTCATAATTCTTGGTGGTTAGGGTGCGTGCCATTGACTTGGAGGTCAAAACACACTTCAACAATGTCCATTCTTCAGGCTGATAACCCAATAATTTAAATTCCAGAGGTAATTGACGGCAGTCCAGATTTTGAATATAATAATTGATTCCATCGGTATATGCCTGAATAAGCTGCATAGATTCTGGATCTTTTTGGTAGCGTTCCAGCGTTTTTTCAGCTCCCCATACAATGCCCTCTCTTCTGATTTGTTTATCATGGTCCAGGGTCCGTGATCCAAGAATTTCTGATAATCTCCCACTGATGGCTCTGCTGGCGATATCCAGTTGAAATAATCGAAGCCTGGCATGCATGTAGCCTTGGGCAAAAGCAGCATCATTATCATTTTCAGCAAATATGTGAGGAACCATCCGATCATCCATAACTACTTCAACTTTGCCATTAAGCGTGGGATGATTTAATTCCAGATTTTTAAAATCAGCATCAGACTCAGCATTTTGCCAGAATCCATCGTATGGTGAAAAGAAAGTTCCAAGTGGAGGGAGAGTTTGTTCTCCTACGGCAATGGGATTAGCTGAAATAAATATCCAGGCTGCTAAAATAAGTGTCCAAAGGAACAATACGACAGAAGGTTTCATAGAAGGGTTTGACTTATAGCTCTAAATTTAATGGAATAATTCGAACTGTATTCAAAGTGTACGGAATTTTGAAACTGAATTGAATACTTTCATTTTATGAGTCTGCAAAAGAGTTTGTTTCATTCAATATTGAAGTGAGCTTGATTGGATAAGTTAAAATGAGGTATTCCCTGAATTGTGCCCAAGTTTTGGAATATTACCTTTTGAAATGTTTTTAGTGTTAAATTTCAATTAAAATTATTGTTAGAAATATGAAATTACATACTTTACACGATTGATGAATAAATTGAGCGAGTTCCTGTAAACATGATTGTATGAATTTTAAAATACACTTTACTTTGTTGATTTTGTTTTTATGCTCTTGCGTTCTGAAAGCACAGGAAGAATCCTTGTGGTATAGTGGAGCCCCGTCCACTGAATTCCATCTAAATGTGACAAATACTTTGACTGCTATTTTTAATAGTCAGGGAAATCAATCTAATGTAGATCCATACCAGTTTACTATTAAGTATGGTAATAAGCACGCATTTAAAATATCCGCAGCAGTCAATATCCAGAATCGTGTTTCTGATGGAAATGTGAATTTTTTGGATGTAAAGGAAAGTAGATTCAGAACCAGAATCGGGTATGAAAGAAGAGCCGTCATGGCGAGAAAATTTGCGCTCTATTATGGAATCGATGTAGCAGTGAATTATTTTAATGAGCGTTCTGAAGCCGGATTTTTATCCAGTAGCAGCTTCGTTATAAAGGATCGCACCTTCCAGTATGGCCTGGGTCCGGCCCTTGGGATTATGTATCATATCAATAAAAATATCAGTGTCAGTACTGAAGCCTTCGCTTATTTCTTTTTAACTAATAGAAAGCGTTCGGAACCAAATCCTCTCGGGGGCAACGACGTAGTTTTAAATGAAAATGGAAGTAGCTTACAACCTGTAGTTCCTTCTTCATTGTACTTATGCTTCAAATTTTAAGTGTAACCAATGAACCGCATATTCAGCATTTTCTTTCTATGTGTTCTGATGGTATCTTATTCAGCAGGGGCGCAGGATCTTCCTGCAGACTCTCTGGGATTGGAAGAAAGTGATACATTAGTCAGTTTTATGATACCGATGGTGCATAGGACGAAGGCTATAGGAATAAACATGACGCCTATATTGAAACAAATCATTCCTTTCAACAGATCGAATCCAAATGTTTCGGGTCCTTATTATGTCCAGTTCAGACGGGTAAAAAAAAGCGGGACTATAGCCAGAACCGGATTGGGCTGGAATTTCAGCACAAACGATTTTGAAATACCCAATGTGAATTTAAGATTTGGTTGGGAAAAAAGAAGGGCTTTTTATTCCCGGTGGACCTATAACCGGGGCTTTGATTTTGTGTTATCTACAGGCGGTTTTAATGTCAATGCAAGGACAGAAGAGGTAGAAGGATTTCTGGGAATGCAATTTACCTGGGGACTGGATTATTTTATTCTGCCTCATGTTAGTTTGAATTTAGAAACTGGTTTAGCAATAGGAATTGGTAGTGATGATTCATTTACTACCTTCTTTATACCACCAATTTCGTTAAATTTAAATTATTGGTTTGTCAAAATGAAATAAATTTATGTATATTTAGGTTGTTAAAAATAAAAGATATGAGATTAAGAGCCCTATTATCAATTTCTGTAATTACCACCACATTATTTTTGCTTAGCTGTGAAAAAACTGAAAATGATGTCGTGGATCTTCAATCTTTACCGGTTCCTTATTTATCATCAACGCTTCCATCTTATGATGATATAAAGAATCTTTCCAATAACCCGTTATTTCGTGGGAATCCCGGAGGCCAGCAAATAGCTGTTACGGATGCCGGTGCTATTCTGGGAAGGGTTCTTTTTTATGATCCCAGGTTATCTATTAATAATAGAATCAGCTGCGGTTCATGTCATAGTCAAAAACACGGGTTCGCCGATCCCCGGCAATTTAGTGAAGGATTTGGTGGTAAAATTACCTCTAGAAATGCGATGTCTATTGCCAACCCATCTGTTAATAACCATTTCTTTTGGGATTCACGCGTATCCCGAATTGAAGATTTGGCACTCGAGCCAGTCAGAAATCATATTGAGATGGGTATGGAAAAAATGGATGACCTGGTCCTGAAGCTCAACAACACTTCATACTACAAGGGACTTTTCCAGAATGCATTTTCTTCAGAAGAGATCACTCCTGAAAAAATAGCCTCAGCTCTCTCACAATTCATGTGCTCTCTTATATCTATTGATTCCAGAATGGATCAGGGAATGAAGAACGGATTAGCAAATTTTTCAGAATTAGAAAAACTTGGTCACAATTTGTTCTTTGGTCAAAAAGCCATGTGCGGATCCTGCCATAGTAGCGGAAATCTAAGTGCTCCTGATTTTCCGGGAGGAGGTTATTCACAACCCGATGTTCAGGGAACTGCTAATATAGGGTTACAATTGGTGTACACAGACAATGGAAAGCATGAGGGGCAATTCAAAATACCATCTCTGAGAAATATTGCAGTTACAGCCCCTTACATGCATGATGGCCGGTTTAAAACGCTTGCTGAGGTGATAGAGCATTATGATAATGGAGTAGCATTGCATCAAAACCTGGACTCCAAATTCAGAACTCCTCAAGGAGCCAGAAAATTAAATCTTTCGTCTATAGAGAAAACAGCATTAATAGCTTTTCTGAATACCTTAACTGATGAGCAGTTTCTGAATGACGAGCGTTACTCGGATCCATTCAAGTACTAAGTTTTATAGTGTTTCTTTGTTGTAGATAATTTTTTTGAAGTGAGCTTTTTGTAGCAAATGATTGCAATGGCTCACTTCATTTTTTCTTTCCAGTCCTGGTATTCCTTTTCTCCATATTTATTAATTATTTCCTCTGCACCTTCGATGGAACCGGTTATCTGGAAGTAATTTAATAATTCTGTCAGCAGCTGGAATCCACCGTTGTTGAATAAGGCCCGGGACAACTCAATAAATCTTGTCTGGTACCAGTAGTAGTTGGCTGCCGGAAGTTCCTGATGCATCAGATTATAATCACTCAGAGATCTTTGCGTAATATCTTCACTTTTGCCCGGATTCAAATCCCACATAAAATCATTCACTTCAAAGAAAGACACTGCAAAATATGCAGAAAGGAAATCTCTCATCCAAATGTCAGGTATTTTCAAACTGCGGGTCTTAATAATATAGGATTGTCCTAATGTACTGATGATGAATTTGTCGTAATCACTTATTTCCTGGTCTGTACTTAGATCTTCATATCCCAATTCCATGGAAGCTGTAAATTTATCAGCAGGAATAACCAGGCTTTTATTTTCATCGAAAAATGGTATACCATATGGAATGGCCAGATATCTTTCAACCCAATCCTCTTTATCCAGAATCAGGATATCGACACCACCTGATATTTCCGGATATTCTGCCTTGTAAAATGCAATGGCTTCAGACAAAAACTCCTGAATAGCAGCTGCTCTCGATTCGTACCCTTTGGAATAATATAAGGGTGATGAAGATTTTAACTTTTCCAATCCCTGAAGTGAGGGACTTATACCTTGACCTGAAAGAGAAAATCCAGTGAGGAGTATCCCAATGAAGAAAACAGATAGTATATATTTAAAAATCATAAACCTGGTGATCGTTTTTTACTAAAGATCTGGTACTACTTCGGCGGGCAAAAAAGGAGAAGCGTCTCCTTTCCCTTTGATGATCTCCCGGACAATTGTAGAGCTGATATGAGAATATTGTGGAGTAGCAGCCGTTCCGTCCGAGACCATGAGCGCGCCGCGTACATTCGCGCCTGTCGCGTTGAACAGGATGGCTTTCGAGCCAGCCGATCCGATACCAGCCGACGACATCGCGCGACAGGTCCGCT
>JALHRR010000083.1 GCA_022841345.1 Saprospiraceae bacterium | reverse complement strand
GTACTTGCTTTCCATTGCCTTTCATTTCTAACTTCTTTGTAGCTAATTGCCATAAAATCAGATTTGAAGCAAATATACGAACTCTGGGAATCAATCGGTTACAACACAACAACTCTAATGAATTTTATGTAGATAGTATTAAATACCCAAACGCCTGGGTTAAAATTTCCTTTCTTGATTCAGAGTATAAAACACAATACGTCATAGTTCCTATTGTGCATTTGAAGTACCTAGAGTAAAATAACTTTCAAATAAACTTGGTGAGATTTTGACCCCGTTTAAAGTCATAGATGCTTGCATTGCGATTCTTAAGTCTCTTGCCACACTATCTATATGTAGGTATTAGAGAAGCCTTGTGATTTTTCTTACTAAAGATCTTACTAAGCAAACGATGATATTATCATTTAAACTTGAATTGCAGTTGTTTGAAGCTCCCCTTACTAAGGATACTTACTAAGCAAAAACCATCTCGTATGCCCCAAAATGTACATTTTTACCCAGACACGATTTTCGTGTCTTGACATTCTTACTAAGGATACTAAAAACGCAACGGATGCATCCTTAGTAACTTAGTAAGGGTGCAGGACAACTACCGGTATTGGCAAGGGTTACCTCAAAGCTATTTTGCTAAACATTGCTTAGTTGAAATCCATCATCCTGAATGCCAGGTGAGACTTATTGGAGGTACAATTTTTGCTTTTACCACCCCACCTCCATCAATAAGTGCAATTTCTTATCCACTTATCCACTTTGAGTAATTAAAATATTGACATTCAGTGTATTAAATTTTAACATTCAGTGGATAGACCCTAAAAAGTAGCCACTTTCTACTCACTTTTGAAAAATGTTATCCACTGCTCAGATTTTACTTTTCGGCTATCAGTGGATAACTTTTAAATCAGTGGTTTTTGCAGTGGGTATTTTAGGGGGCTTATCCACTGAAAATGGCATGTCTTTTATAAACTAAGTGCTTGTTTTTTAATGCTTTAAAAAAAATAAGTGGATAAGTGATTATGAAAAGTTGATTTTCAGGTAGGGGAGGGGGTGTTTTAAAAGGGCAAATCTTCCGCTTTTTCTTTTTTGATGCGCCAGAACGTGATCAGGTTTTTTCCGTTGCTCGGGCGTTCGTCATTTGGGGAGATAGGGTTGTACGTAGTATCGTACAAGCAATAGGTTCGTAGCCAGTTTGTAAAAGTACGCTGCTTCATATTGGCGAAATCGGGATAGCCCCCTTTGAAATCTTCGTAGAGTTCCTTTTTGTCGAATTCTTCTCCATCTTTGAAAACAGCATCCTTACCCTCCATCCAGGTTACAAATTCCCGAGAGGTCTCCTCCAGTTTTTTTCGTTCGTTCAGGTTCAGCGCATCAGGTTGCATGATTCCTTTTTGGAGGTATGCAGCTACGCAATCCATCATGCAATTATCAAATTTCTGCCAATCAGCGGGGCCCCAATCGGCGAAAAAGCGCTCTCCGAATTCGCTGCTTGGCGTCCAGTCCTGGTCGTAGTATTCCGCAAGCTCAAACTCAAGGCATCGGCCTTTGGCTGAGGCTCCCTTAACTTTTATGGTACGGTTCGATGAAATGGCAATTTTTGCGCGGACGATGGAAGGGGATTCGTTTTTTCGTTCGCGGCGGATGCCCTCCGTGATGTCGTTGAATAAGTCTTCGATGTTGAAGTTTCGTTTCACGTCATTCAGGTGCACCAGGCGAGTATCGAGACCCAGTTCCTGGTATTTAAAGTTGCCCTTGGCATCAAAGTCTTTACCGTTCAGCTCCACGTAAGTTTTGCTGATCTGATAATCCTTATTAAGAACATATCCCAACCCCTTTATGAGTAAGGTCTTCCCGGAACGACCATTCGCTTCACCACTATCGTCAATTCTCGAATCTGTGAAGATGACGGCTTTTAAGTCCGTCTCGAAGTAAGCATGCAACAAATAGCCAATAATTGTTTTTAAAGCCTCGAACCGCAAGGGGTCTTTCCTTTCGTTTTTTCGCTCATAGTAGGGGTGGGCATCAAATTGATTCGCGATGTTCTGCATAAACCGGAACCAAGAGAAGTTTTTGTAGGCTTCAGGTGCAATTGGATGAAAATCCCGTTGGATGATTTGATTGGCCCATATTGCGTTACTAAGGGTGGAGTACGGCTTCAATGCTGCTCCTTTTGAAGTGACCTCTACGTATCCATTTTTGTAATAAAAAAAGGCTGCATCCTTAGTGTGTTCATTGAAAGATATGGGCGTTTCGCTTCTCATTCTTCCGAAAATATTTTGGGAGAAATAAGTGCCGATGCCGCTGTATAACTTACTAAGGAGATATTCCTTAGTAAGATCGTGGGGTAGTTTCCCGGGAAAATCATTGATGTAATTTTCATAAGCGTCAATAATTCCGGGTGCGGAGACCTCACTGACAACGTTGTCAATAACTTTTACCGTAAAGAATTCTCCATCTTTATCGTATCGGCGAAAGCTAAGCTTCTTGAGTAATTCGACATGTTGGTAGAAATCAATCCTGACTTCTTTTTTGCCAGTATCCTCGTCAGTTTTAACAGTGTAGAACTGAAAAAACGCTTCTTCAGTTTCTGACTTTATTGGTTTTACGATGCCTTCCTCGTTAGCTTGGAACATCTCTTTGTGGAAATTGAATACCTGGTCCCCAATCAATTGATGGTGCAAATCGTAAAATTTCTGTGCGTTGCCAAGGCAGAAGTAGGTAAAAGTTGGTCTTATATCCTTAGTAATATCTTGGCTGTAGAAATAAGTGCCAGTGTTGCTTAGTAAGTCTTGAATGATTAAAGCAGTGGGCACCTTAGTATTTTCGGCTTCTGCTAAAAGATCATCAAGGCCTTTTCCAGACAAATGGTCGTTGATAATGTGCGAAAAGGTAATTTTTAATCCAGGATGTACTTCCAGCACCAATTCTCTTATTCTTTTGATCGCTGTATAAAATCCAGATGGTCGCTTAGTTAAATCCTCCCGGACAAAGAGTGATTTTTCAGAGATATTCCTACAGTCAGCATCCCAGAGAATGATGATTTTTTCAACCTGGCAACGTTGTATCAGCTTAGATACGTCAGCGTAAAACTTCCCTTCAGCTCTATAATGAGAGATGGACGACAGTCCAACACAATCCAGGCCCGACATCTGTGCTTTGAATGCTTTGAAAACGCCTTCGGTCAGTACCAGGGTTTCGATTTTTTTACCTTGCTTGTACTTCTCCAGTAGGGGAGGAGGAAAAAACGGGAAGGTACCTTGCCCGGATGGCATCAAATATTTATTGTCCCCAGCCGGATTTTTCAAGCGTTTGACGACATAAAATCGAGGTGCCGGGTTCTTAGTATCGGTGTAGTACGTAATCAGTTCCCCTTCAATGGAATAATACTTGATTTCAATATTACCTTCGGCATCTTCGGAGAAAATATCAACCTCCATAATTTTGCTTGCTGGTGGCTCTGCCTCTGGATTTACTAAGGTCACCCGGATATTGGCCGGGGTACCGCCCAAAGTTGCCATTCGTCCCTGAAAATAACTAAGGACAATGGGAGAGATCGGTAGATGACTCATAAATAGTGATTTTAGCTAATTTTTGTTTCTCTCCTGCTGCAAATGATTCTTACTAAGCTTGTTGCTTTTTGAATTCAGATTTGAATAGTTTCCTGCCTTTTCGAGCCTCGAAAGCAGCAATCCGGCAAGCTTCCGAGCAGAATTTTTGCTTGTGATGGCGATAGATATAGGGCTGATTGCAATGTTCGCAGATGCGATTTTTTCCACTGGCTTCCTGCTTAGTAAATCCTTGGATAATGGTCCGGTGATGAGAAAAAGGGTTTTCTCCATTCCCTTCTATATGGGCTTTACAAGCATTGTAAAACTGTTGAACTTCCGAGCTTTCTGCTGGCTTGTTCAAGTAAAGGCTAATGACGTCTTTTGCAGATAATTCTATGGCTTCACAGGCCTCTGGGGTTGCATTTGTGGTCTGCCGGATCAACGAAAAAACCGTATGTTCATAGGCATCTGTGCCTTGGTCGGCAACTAAGGAAGTTGCCCTATTTTGGATTTCCGGCTTCCTTAAGTAACCAGGAGGAATCGGGAAGAGATTTTTTGTAGTACTAGCACTTTGGTGGGCAGGCTGGGCAGGTATTCCTATCTTTCTTCGAGGCTGTGGCGTACTGACGACCTCGTATAGGGTAGGAGGGGGAGCTGGTTCTAAGGGAGCCGGGGTTTGATCTGCCCATTTGCGGATGCGGGAGTGAAAAATGTAGTTTAGCCGATCACTTACAGCGTTGCGGAGTGCTGCAAAAACGCCTTCCTCGAATAGGTACTGGTTGGGTTGAGGTATTTCTTCAATGCCACTTCCTTTTTGGTGAACTTCATTTAATACAACCGACAAGATGAATACAATCAAGCAGATCACGGTAAACCAAGCCAATCCGCCGCCATAGCTTTTCACTTGCCTGGTTACCTTTTCAACGGCGCTATTATTATAGAGGTGTATACTATCTTTTCGGACGTTATAATCCGCTTCAATTTTCTGCACCGAATTTTTTCTTTCTGTTGAAATTTCGGCCATTTCCTTAGCCTTCTCAACTTCCAATTGGGCCACCCTGGCATCTTTTTCTGCCTCTATATCTGCGATTTGTTTGCGGATATTTCGCTTTTGGGTGCCAAAAGCCTGGCCGGTTAGGCGTTCTTTCGCTTCTACGTTCCGGAGTTCTATTTTTCCTGCCGTAATAGCAGATTTAGCTGATGTTTCCAAAGCTTGAAATTGGTTTGTATAGCGGCTTTCAATTTCGATGCTATCGCCTTTGTAAAGAGCATAAGCTTCCGTTTTCTTATCTGCGGCGGTGCTGTCCGCCATTGAAGTTGTCAAGATAATAGGTTCAGGCGCAGCGGCTTCCACAATTGTTTTGCTCCCTTTAAAAGAAAGATACCCAGAAGCTGATAGAAGAAGGATACAAGCGAGGATGACGAAAATTGTCATCACGCGATCGAGTCCTTGAAATCTTTTAAACAGTATCGCCCGAACACTGAATGGTAAAAATTTCCTTAACCCTATTTCAATAAAAGCGGTACCAATGGCACTTCCAATGGTTGCGCCAAAGCCTGCAATGGCGGGGAAAAAGTCCCGTAGGGAAGTATAAACAATTAGGTATATAACGCCTATTTCGGTGAGGGCACTGACGATCTGGGCCAGGTACCCTAGAATATTAAGTGTGGGTACGAGTATGGCGTACTTTTTGAAAAATTCTTCGTTGGTTGGTAGCGTTTTGAAAGTTTTCATGACTATTTTTTTTGCTCAATAAGCCTATACAAAAGAGGCAAATTGGTTTTAAGAAAAACGTTTCTGAATGAACCACGTAATTACTAAACCAGAAATTGGGTATTAGCATCCTATACTGGATGTCAGCAATTTAACTGAAGTCAAACTTTTTACTCTGATGACTCAGGTCTGTGGGGGAATGTGGTAGACCCTATTTTTTTGTCATTTTTTGGTACCTTAGAAAATTCTTCCAAGTAGTGTCTTCTTCCTCAAAAGTTGCCTTTTGGATAGCATGAAATATGTTGAGGCATTTTGCCCTGAAGCTGTCTCGAATCTTAGTACGAGTGGCATCGGACAATCCGATCTGGTCAAACTTCTTGTTTAATCTAAACTGCGATTCCTCAAAAACGGCACCGCTTTGGTTGAGTCCTGATTTCTTCAGAGTATACATCACGCCCCGGAAGAGATCTTCCGCAAAAGCTTCTGCTTTTTGCCATTTCATGAGGTTGCTATTGGCATCAGCACGCAATGCCCGGCGTTTGTCTTCTTCCGGTAGCCACTTGTCTACCACATCGCGGAGTCCGTTTTTCATATCATCGTCAAGTCGGAGGTAGGAGAGGGGTTCATACAATTTAAAGTTTTTGCCTTTCATCCATGCAAAGGCCAGGTAGATGGCTCGGCTGATCCGGCAAGCGGCCTTTTGGATATGCTCTTCATCTGATTTGCAGGAAGCAATTTCAATCCGCCTAATGTGTAATTCTAACATGCCTTTCACTTGTTCCGAAATCCCATTTAAATGCTGCTCGGAGAGGTGTGGATACAGCATTTCAACAAGCTGATGGTATAAAATAAATACCCAATATGCCATCGGTTTTTCAGGTATAAAGGCCCGTATGCGATCGTTGCGACGCATATCTCGGTGATACTTCTCTAAAGAAAAAGGCTCGTAGGCCCTCTGAGGCTGCGGAATGCTCTCGGCACTCAAGTTTTCGTGGATTTTTTTGCCCGAAGCGGGCTCGCCGCCGTAATTTTTATTCTTGCTGCTGTCGTTTCGTTTTTTATCATCTGAGGCTTTAGCCTCCATTAATTTTTTATGTGGCGAAGCCACACCTTTTCCAACTTGTTTTTCAAGGTTATTCTTTTCTTCTTTTTTAGTTTCTTTATTATATGGATATTCTTGCTCTAATTTTGAAATTTGATTGGCTTCTGAGTTAGAATTTTCAGTTTCCCCAGTCTGCTGAAAAATGGGCACAATTTCGACGAATTCAGGCCTTATCCTCTGCTTGAAAACTGCCTTGCTGATCCAAAGCACAAAGTCTCCGCGACCATTTTTAGCCGCCTCAATAATAATTGTCCGATTTCCATTTTTTTCTACGACTTCCCGGCGCTGCCTTGATGTATTGGCCTTCGACAGTATGATACCCGCATCTATTAATTGGTTAATATGCCGCCAAATGGAAGCAATTCCATTCGTACAACCTAATAACCGGCGTATTTCGCCGCGATTAGTCGTGACAGGGATAGAATCTGCGTGGTCTGCAAAGTAGAGCAGGTACCTCTGTTGTACTGAGGTGTTGCCTTGCAGTGCTGTTTTACGCGTTTCTTCAGCTTGGCATATGGCCAGCCAAATCAGCTTTTGGGCCAGGGAAATCTGTGCGGCTCTAAGCTTTCCAGCCGTATACTCGCGATTTCGACCCAAATTATCCACTATAGAGGTTCGGGGTAATGCTTTATTGTATTCTTGCACCAAGGTCTCTAATAGGACGTGTTGACTATGGGCTACATCTATTGCCTCCCAGGAAGAGAGATGAAGAAATTTGGCTTGATTTTCCGAAATTCCTGCAAGGTTTTCGTATTTTTGTGACATTGTATATAAATTTTTAAAAACCGCTTTGTGGCTCGAACCCGAAGCGGTTTTTTTTTTTGAGAATGTTCTCGGTCACAATAGCGTCGGGAGCGGGTCCACTTGTTTAAAAGTTTTCCCGCCCCCTTCTTGCTACCGTCGCGGCATCCCGGGGTAACGATCCCCTCGCCAATAGATGGCTTATTCCATTTTGTGGATGCCTTTCTAGTATGAAGTCAACTCTCTACAATAGCTGTTAAGTTTTTTGATTCAGGTGATGGTGTTAAGGCTTCCATTAATTCCTCTCGTTTTACCAATCTTCGCTTACCAATTTTGTAGGTCTTAAAAACCCCCTTTTTTTCTTGGAGATAAAAGGTAGTTCTACCTATCCCCAGAAGCTCGCAAGCTTCTTTAATACTCAGGATTTCTTTTGTTAGCATGGTGTGTTATTTTTTTAATCTGTTCGGAAATGTGCCTAGTTGACTTGGCAAAGGTATTAATTCTAATTATATCCATGCAACACAAAGCTAACATTTTTTTTAAAAAAACATAACCCCTTGATTAAGAGGTATAAATATTTTTATACATCCTGTCGACTACTCTAATTGCAACTTGTTGCAACACATTAACGACATCTTTGACGGGCATGACAGCTGTATTTGCAATTGAAGATGCTTCCTCCAATAGCCCCAAATGTTGGTCTTGATAACTGACTAAGCTTTCCTGCAAACTGGATTCAATTAGCCAATTATATAATGTGAACTTTGACTGCGGGTTGCTTTCTTCAAAGTCTACTAAGATAAACAGGCTATAAATTGTTTGTCGAATGTTTAAAGGCAATTCGGAAATTTGTGCTTCTTGACGTAAATATTCTGCGAGGGCAATTGGATCATCTGGGTGAGCTGTCTTTGGATTGAGGCGTATCCTGTTTTGCTCCCATTCTTGTATTGCCTTAAATTGTTTCATTGTTAGTTTATCTTCAAGAAAATCTAGCAATTCCTCAGAAGCTTCTTCTTTCAAGACTTTAAGAAGTGGAGCATTGTACTTGAGCAAACGGCTGTATATGCCTATGACTGCTTGTCGTTCACCAAGTGTTTTATATTCATAGTCTATTATTTCTATGAGCTGCTTCCGATATTCAGCAAAATCTGCTTCGACTTCTCTGGGATTGAGTGCATATAGGATAATATCATCACTATTAACGGCATAAAACTCACGAGCTACTTCATCTGTAAAAATTAAATGAAGCCGCCTTACATCATAGATATAAGGAAATCTCGTGTTTCTTCTGTTGAAAACAATACGTACATAGAGGGGATAAAGGTCTTTCCCTTCGTGCGAAATAATCTTGGCTGTCGCCGTCTTATTCGGCACGAACCGTATTGAAATCTTCTTCTTTTTCCCGCTCGGTCCAGTATGCATGACGGAGTTCTTTTTCTACTTGTTGATTGCTCAACTGGACGTAGACTTTCGTCATGTCCAGTGTGGCATGTTGTAATAATTTTTGCAAGGTCGGCATCTGTACTTTGGTAGCCAGTATGGTCGCGAAAGTGCGGCGCCCACAATGCGAGCTAACTTGCTTATCTATTCCGGCCAGTGCGGCCACTTCCTTTATTTTCCGGTTAAAAACCTGGTTGCACGTGATGCCGAAAAGTGGCAGTTTACGCCCTGCGCCCCCGAAAAGTACGGCATTTTCTTTTAATATCCGCTTCAATATTGCTTCGGGTCGGGATGGCGCCCCAGATTGCTGGGGGAATAACAGATACAGAGGCAGGCTATAACCTTTGCCGGTCTTGCGCGCTTTTTGGGTTAAAATGAGTTTGTTTTCAGATGTTTCCTCAATGTCGCAGGGGCGAATTGTGCTCAAATCACTGAATCGCAAGCCAGTGTAACAAAGCATAAGAAAAAAATCACGAACGTGTGCCAAATGCTCCTGGTCTTTGGAGAACCCCAGCTGCTCTAACTTATCCAGATCAGCCTCACGAAGGAAAATCCGGCTTGGTTCTTCGCCTTTTGGCTTGAACCGCAGATAAGGATTTTTACCGGGCTGAAGGTGCTCTTTGCCTATGGCTAAGGAGACATACTTCTGCATGTTTTTATGATGCTTCTGTATGGTATTCAATCCCAGTTTCTGCTTGCGGAGGAATCGGTCAAACCCGTGAATGAAATCGAGTGTCAGATCCTCAAACCAAATGACCTTTTGAAATTCAGAGAGCTTGTTGAGCGTCGTCTGTTGATTCCTCAACGAATCAGGCTTGATGGTGGAAAGTTCTATTTCCTGGCGATAGAAATCCGTAAAAGAATGGATGTTGCTCTCAGGCGTTGATTCACTCTTCAGAACCAATTTGGCAAGCGGACAAAAGCCAGTCTGGCCAATGATCCGAAGCTCATTGCGTTCTAATTGCGTGACTAATTTTGCAAGGCGATCGTTCAACTCCAGATGAAGTGGATGGCTGCTTTTAATGCACCGGTACGATTTGTCCCAATATTTGGGCTCCACATACACATCAGTAGAAAAAAAGCGGCACTTTCGATCCTGGTAGGCCTTAATCTGTATCAGCGCAGTGCCATCGAGATTAAGGAAATTGGTCCGGTTATAGACCAAGCGGTACTTGATTTTATTGTACGTTTTCATAATCTGTCTTGTTCGATGACGAAAAGTGTCAACCATGCACATCGTACAAACAGAGTAACTAAATGAGTACAACATTTCTGAAACCCGCGAAGTATTGAAAATAAAGCCCTTTTAGCTTTATTGATTGAAAGACAACACTTTAGGTTGTCATTAGTGGACACCCATAAACAGGTATGAACACTAAAATGTGATCCCGCTGGGATTCGAACCCAGGACACCTTGATTAAAAGTCAAGTGCTCTACCAGCTGAGCTACGAGATCGGTTTGTTTTTAAGGAATTTGACCCCCTTTTTGCAAAAGCGATGCAAATATAGATTGATTATGTTGAATTCAAAGCCTTGGGCAAATATTTTTTTCTTTACACCTGTTTTAAGCGCAATCTTCAAAAGAAAGTTTCTTCGCAGACGGTTGGAAGTCAGCGGGAGGCGTCGCCAAATGCAGGGCGCGAAAAAAAGCGTCGAGGTCGAGAAAATTTTCAATCACCTGGCTGGCGCCGGCTTGCTGGAGCACTTCCCGGTCGCCCCGCCAGCGAATGCCGACAAAGTCCAGTTGCATCTTGCGGGTAGTGGTGACGTCCCATTCGGCATCGCCCACATACACGATTTTGGCGTATTGATGCGCGCCACCCGCCGCCTCGATGGCTTCTGACAGGATGGCTTCGCGCGTCATTTTGCCATCGGCGCCGTGGATGCCGAGCCGATCTGACAACAAACCGACGTGGCGGAGCTTCACCCGGGCAGGCGCTTGCCAGCCGCCGGTGGCTAAACAAGTCCGGTACTGATCCGGTGCAGCGTGTAGGTGCGCCATCAGGGCCGGCGCGCCGGGGATGGATTGGAACTGCTCCGGCATTAGTTGGCGGCCTTCTTCCAGCAGGTTGATGTAGTGTTGTTGGAAAAAGGCGATTTCGTCCGATGTAGGGCTTCGATCAAAATGCTGGGCCACCACCGTATTGAAAATGGAGGTATCGGTTACGTGCGGGTATTTCGTCCAGTCAATGGTCGGAAAAGGTTGCTGGTAGATGGTTTCGTAAGCCTGGGCGAAGTAGTTGCTGTCGCGGCGGTCGGAGTGGACTAAGGTTCCGTCTAAGTCAAAGATAATCAGGTGCATTATTTCTTCTTTTGATGATGGGCCTGCAAAGATAGGGAGAAATGGTGGACGGTAGACGGTGGACGGCCCCGGCACGTTTAAGATTACGCAGAGTTTCACGGAGTAACACGGAGTTTCACGGAGCCTTTACACCTAACTCAGCGAAACTCCTTTTTACTCCGTGAAACTCCGCGCAAATTTAAGATACTATGCTACCTTCGTCTTCCTTTCAGAGGAGCCTTAGCTCCTGATTCACATTATTCATCTATGCGCATTAAATTCGTGATCTGCGCCAAATGATGATCATCGTGTTCCGCCACAAAATAGGCCAAATCTATCAACCTCATCGGCGTACCCAACCTGGGATGGATGGCCGATTTCTCTAAATCCTCGTCCTTAACGGAGCGCAGCACCGCCATCAGGTTGCTGCGCAGACTTGTGAATTGAGCCAGCAGCGCTGCGATGTCCATCCCATCGTAGTCCGTCTCGTGCGTTTTCCGGTTGGTCAGGTCTGCGGCAAGCAGGTTGCTTTGGTTGTGGATGATTTGCAGGGCCCGGTCGTGCCAGAGCGGCTCCAGGTCAATCAGGTGGCCGACTTCCTTTTGGATGCTCCATTTTCCATTAATGGACAAGGTCAGGTTGCGTTGGATGCGCTTGATTTTATCCGTCAAGCGTGCAGGCGTGCCTTCCAGTCGTTCTAAAATGGATGGAAACAAGCCGTTGTCGGCGATGGGGGGGAATGTTCGGTCAAACCAGTTGGTGCGTTGCATAACCTGTATTTTAAATTTGTAATCAACTATTGTCGTCTTTCATAACTTTCGGTCCTGCACCCGCAAACGCAACCGGAAAACAGATTAATGTTCAAAAACACGCTGCCGGGTGCAGGGTTGAGCGCAAACGGGTTTTAGTGCGACTTATATGGCCTTGACTTTATTTTATGGATTTATTCTCTTTTCTCATAATCATGATTGGTGCTACCACAGCCAATGCCATAGCCATCGTTTATGTCAAGAAACAGCCTTGCCCCGGGTGTTTCCTGTGAAAAAACCATGGCTGGCTCGTTTCCAAATTTGACCAACCAGCACTGGTCTTCAGTTTGTATTATAAATTGCTCTTTGCCGAGGAACCAGGGTTTTAATTGAAGCTGATAGGCTTCCTGTTTCTCCGGCATACCGTCCCGGAAATAGGCAATGGAGTCCTTAGAAATCACCATGTATCGGGTGCACTGACAAGATCGGGGCGTTTCCAACTCCCAATTCATACTTGCCAGCCAACGCCAGGTACCAAGCAATTGGCTTCGGATTTGATTGGCCCGGGTTTCCGTTACCTGCAACAATTCTTTTTGGGCCAACTGTCCGATGTGGCTAGTAGAATCAAACATATAAACATAATACAACAGCATGGATTTTTGGTGCAGGCTGTCCGGGGCATTTAAATATTGTGCCCGCTGGAAGTCGGTTTGGGCTTGTCGTTCGTCGTACGATTTTGGGAGTCCTAACCTAAGACGATCGCAGGGAGGTCTTGATTGGCTATATAGAAATGCTGGCGCCAACCCCAGACCCAACAGGGCAAACCGGAGAAAAAGGCGATATTTCCAAATTCTTGCGATCATGGCTCGGTCTGTTCTTGACTTTCTTTTACTCCAACGCAAAAGCCACCACCTTATTCCCCTTTTTAGTCCCCAATTTCTCCCCCCCGCAAGCCACCGCAATGTATTGTTTCCCATTTACTTCATAAGTTGCGGGTGTTGCAAACGCGGCAGCGGGAAGCGTGGTTTCCCACAGCAATTTCCCGGTGTTTTTATCAAACGCCCTGAACTTCCCGTCTTTCGTGGCGGCGATGAACAACAAACCGCTGGCCGTCACCACCGGACCGCCGTAGTTTTCGCAACCGGTAGGCGGGTGGCCTTTTTGTTTTAACGAATCCGTGTCGCCCAATGTTATTTTCCAGCGGTATTCGCCGGTGTTCAGGTCAATTGCATTGAGCGTACCCCAGGGCGGCGCAATGCCAGGTAACCCCTTGCTGTCCAAAAACTTCTGGTAGCCCGTATGTTCGTAAGGCAGATCGGGTGCAACAGCGGTCGTATTGCCACCGCCCGCTTCTTTTTTCTCCAAACCAAGCAGGAAATCCAGCAAGGCATTTTTCGCTTCCGCGCCAATTTGCGGAAAGCCAGGCATCATGCCTTTTCCGGAGGTGATCAGGCCGCCGATGTAAGCCCGATCCAACTTTTGGCCAATATCCACGAGCGTCGGGTAACCACTGAGGGCAATGCCGGAGCGGTTGGCCTGATGGCAGGAAGCGCAAAAATTCAGGTACGTTGCTTCGCCCAGAGGCATGGAAGGCGAAAGCGCGCTGGCCGCTTCCAGTTTTAAAATCCAGGCCATTTCGTTGGAATTGATGTACAAAATCCCGGCGTCCGGATCCGCAGCAGTGCCGCCCCATTCAGCGCCGCCGTCGTAGCCAGGCAACAGTAAAACGCCTTCCAGACTCGGCGGACCAAAAAAACGCTTGTCCAATTTGCGGAAAGCAGCTAATAATTCAGCCCGGTTTTCGGCGTAGGGACTGAGGTCGTTTTCGGTGAGTTCGTAAGCCTGGCGCGCAAAAGGCTTGGGCAAAACTGGCACGGGTTGGGTCGGCC
>JALHRR010000082.1 GCA_022841345.1 Saprospiraceae bacterium | reverse complement strand
CTACCTCATTCAGGCTAAATTGCAATTCCCCCTGAAAAAAATAATAAATTATCTATCCCTTACCCAACCCTATGCAATGCATACTGGTTTTCGTTGTGTAAGCAATTGTTTCAAGTCCTAAAGCGTATATGTAAATATGAATAAGAGCGGTCCGGTGCAAATGGATGTGGTGTTTTATTTAGCAGGGGACATATTTATTCAGTGGTAAAACTCGTTTGAAAATTTGAATGGTTGTTCAGGTTTTTATTAATATAGTATGTTGATTGAAAAGGCCTGCCTTAGCGGGTGGGCTTTTTTTTACTGCTTATGGTAAGTGAAGAGCTCATAAATCGCTGTAGAAACGATGATCGTAAAGCCCATCATGAGCTTTACAAGTCATGCTTTGGCATTCTGATGTCCGTGTGTATCCGATATCGAAAGAATCAGGATGAAGCAGCGGAACTGATGAATACAGGCTTTTTAAAGGTATTGCGTAGCTTAAAAACCTATCGCATGGATATCCCTTTTGATGCCTGGATTCGAAGAATAATGATCAATACCATCATCAGCGATTATCACAAAAACAAAAAATATAAAGAGAAAATAGATTACAACGTACAGGAATTTGACAGGATATCAAAAGGTGCTGATCAGAATCTTGGAGAGTCAAATATGCAAATAGAACTGATCATGAATGCTATGAATCATCTTCCGGATACTGCACGTAAAGTCTTGAATTTGTATGTATTTGAAGGATTTACTCACGATGAAATTTCCGGTAAACTCGGGATTAGTCAGGGTACTTCCAAATGGCATCTTCATGAAGCCAGAAAAAAATTGCAGGTATTTTTAAAGAAACTATCAGTATAGATATTACTATCTTTTTATATGTATAATTACATCTTTTACAATGAAATGATTTTAATAATTAATTGTATTTAATGCGAAGAATTTTAAACTGAAAAGCAAGATGAATTTTGAGGAGTATATTAAAAAGCCATTTGAGGACCAAGAGTTCGAGTTCAAAGAGGCGTATTGGCAATCAGCAGAGAAACTGATTGACAATCACTATAAGCGGGTCCGATGGATTCGTGCAGGCATTATATGCAGCATTCTGATAGCTACATTTATTGCCTCTTACATCTATGTGAGTAAAAAAGAAATAAGCATACCTAATCCGGTTGTTACTCAGCAACAAAATATTGATCCAATTAATAATAATCAGGAAATTTCCACTCAAACCATTCAACCCACTTCATCTGAAGAAAACATTACACTCTCAGGAACTGATACTGATGCTGAACCTTTAAGCTCAGACAATATTGATTCTAATATTGAAAAAGCAAGCACCGACGCTGAAATCGGCAAACCAAAAGTCGCGGCAGCCAATAATGTTACAATGGATAGCAGGGCTAACTCAGAAAAAAGCATTAAATCAGGTCAATCTTCCGGCAAATCTGCAAAGATTTCTACAAGCGGGTCAAATCATTTGGCGGCCACTACCGCAGGAAGTGATCCCCGCCAGCCACAAGCCACTGATGACAAAAAGGCTTTCCAAAATAACAAATCCGAAGTTATTCTGACTGAAGATAACATCGCTGCAAATGATCAGGATGCAGTTCAAAATAACTCAGCAATCATCACGCCGGTAAACTCAGAAACCCCTAAAACTTTTGCCTTACATCCGGTAACATCTCAGCGTACTTCAGCACTTGATTTGCCTTTCAAAAACATAGAGTCTTCGGGTAGTTTACAGATGCTAAATTTCCCGCTACATCTGGATTTTGGGACTAACAGACCTATCCTGGCTTTGAACAGACCATCAAGGTTGTATGCTGCAGCTGAATTACTGATGTATCCTTCAGGAAATTCCGAAGCATTTAAATTCCTTGGTTTCAATGCCGGTTTTGGGTATCAGCAGCCTTTGGGTCAAATGGCATTTCTGGATATGGGAATTAGTGGCTCCTTCAGAAGAGGAAATTTTGCACCTTCTATAGTCTCCACACAGCTCAATTATGATTTTGGTCCGCGCACCGATGCATATATATTAAGACCACAGGCTTTATTCAGTCTTCAGGTACCTGTATTGCTGGGCGTTGAACATGGGAGACATATGCTGGCTGCAGGTGTTAAACTGGGATTCCTGATTGGTGTAAGAGGAACATCGGAATATGCCAATTATACGCATGCATTTGAATCACCTACGGGTCAGGAATCATATTCTTATGATGTAGTAGATAAAGGTTGGATAGAGTCCACCGGATTCAAAAAATTTGCGCTGGCATATGCACTAAAATATCAATACAGACTTAATTCCCGAATCATGGCTGGCGTCAGTCTTCAATATCTTCCTTCAGACTGGATAGCAAATGATTTTGGTAAATATTACAATTTCACATCCAACGAATATCAAAAACCAGCCGGTAATCCGGCTCAGCTGATAGAGAGAAACTGGCTTTTAGGTGTAGAACTAAAGTATGTGCTTTTCTCTAAAAACTAATCTTATGAACAAGTTAAACTTATTATTACTCATTTCTATGGTAGTCATCGCGGGTGGCTGCCGAAAAGTAGAGCTTCCGGATCCTAAGGAAGAAGAACCGGTATTTGGATTTTGGTCAGGAAATATCGGGGAAACACCCATGGTGATGAACAATGACTCTATGTTTATGACCACCAAAATCATCAAAGACCCGGTCTTCAATATCAACACATTCGAAACAACTTTTAAAACGATTGGCACCGAGGAACCAAGATGGATATTTAGATATCGTGATTCCAAAAGTATGCGGACGTCTGCAGATACTTCGGATTTATTTTATATCAGTGAGTCCAGATATCTCAAAAACAATCGCATAGATGATACTGGAGACGTTGTTACTCATTCCTTAATTGACGCCTCCCTTGGGAATGAAGTAGTATGGACGTATTCTGATAACAGCTTCAAAGGTAGCCGTCATTTCTCAGCTGAAAAAATATATCTTTCCGGATTGATGAAAGTTCAGGCTAAAATTACCTCTAACGGTAAAGAAAACTCCATTGAAAAAAGATACAATCTTCCCAGGAAGAATATGGATCTTGTGGACATCATACTCACCGGGGATTCCATTGCATTTATACTGGATGAGGAATCCCGCAACAGTCCAACTGTCCGTTATAAGTTGATAGGTTCTTCAACAAATCAAATGTCAAACAAATTTAAAATACCAGGCTCCGGTAATTATAAATTTGAAATTTCAGACACCCCATTTGAAAGACATTTATTGGTAAATCTATATTTGGAGCTTTCCAACGGAACCATTAAGCAGCCCAAAGTGCCTTTTTTCAGTTCCGGCGAACCAGTCCATTATCCTAAACTCCCGAATTTCTCAATGATGGAGATAGTCTATTTCGATGAAGATGGCACAGAATATAGTACCCGATATGCTGATCAACCTAAGCCGTTTTCTATTTTTGAAATTGAGACCTTCCACAAGACAAATCAACAAGGACAAAAAGTAAAAAAATTAAATGTAGAATTCTCCGTAACCTTAAAGAAGTCTGCCAACGCAAATGATTCTTTAATTTTCACCGCAGTAAAAGGAGACATCGGATTTGCCTATGAATAAATAGAATACAATTGATTTATATGTTGTGCAAACGAAGACTTCCTGTCACTCAAACAGGAAGTTTTTTTGTTACCGCTGGAAACTGCGGCTACAATTCAAGCTGCAAACCGGATCGTATTATTTCTTCAAACGCTGAAGTCCTGCCTTTGCCTTTTGATGAATACCCATCCGGTAATCATCTGACTTGAGACGAAGACAGATCCTGTAATATTCTGCAGCTTTAGCCTTCTGCCCTTCTTTTTCATACAATTGAGCGCATAATAAAGCAGCATTGCACACATAGTAAGATGTAGAATTGGGATTTTGCTTTATCAAAGTTAAAAAAGCCTGAATTCCGCTATTTGGTCCCTCCAACTTTTCTATGACGCGGGCCCGGCGGTATTTGATTTCCAATTTCTGTGTGGCTGTCAATTTGGACTCAGAAATCTCTTCCAGTAATTTCCTGCAGGTTGCATAATATCCTCCATCAAACAGGAGCCTTGCTTTCAGTAATACAGGATGAGGAATAATGCCCGATTCAGCCTCCTTCAGTGCACTTTTATCCTCATCAATCATCTGATATCCTTCCTCTATAACCTGATTCATATATATATCATAGGTTGATTCATTCTTAAAGATCAATCCGTGCCAGGCGAGTTTTTGATAGGATTCTTTAATGTAGTTCCTGCCATTATAATGCTTCAGAAACCGTTTGAGGTAGATATCTGCATCTTTATCCAACTTACGGAGCCGGCAATCTCCTTCTATAAAATCTAAGAAGGGAAAAGGAGGAGTACCCGAAGGGAATTTTGCATTTTGAAGAATTTCCAAAGCTTTTTCATTCAGTCCGGACCTTCTGTGCATGTTGGCTACCAGAAAGACCAGTAATGGGCTATTCAGTGCTTTCAGTCTGGGATGCTGAAATGTTTGAATGGCCTTTTCCGGCTGATTATTAAAATAAAAATGAGTCAGTCCGATAGCGGCATGCACTTCCTCCTCAAAGAAAAAAGGCTGATGTTTTTTCAAAGTGAGAATGCGCTCCATCATTTTCAAACCTTCAGGAATACTTCCCTCCAGACCAATTAGTTTGATTCCCCATTTGTACTTGTCAGGGACAGTGCCTATGATGGCACTCAGAATTCCTTTATTCTTAAGCGCAGGAGCAAAATCCGGATCTTCATCCAGAATCGCGTCTAATAATTTGTATGCCCTGCTAATATCTCTGAAAGCGGTGATATACTCTTCAAATTTCAATCTTGCGGCCGACCACTGCATCAATACATCAGCCTGTAAATAAGCATTATAGGGATCGTTCAGAGGAAGCTTAGCGAATCTGCTCAACCTCAGGGATTTATTTGCTTTATACTTTTTGAAAAGGGTGTTATCCTCTGTGACAAAGATTTGAAAACAATCAGCATAGTTCTCAAGATGGTCAATTGCCAGGTTATTAGGCTCCCTGGTTCTTAGTCTTTCCAGGCTCATCCTGCCTTCCTCAAACTTGGATTCAAGGATTTTCAGATAGATATGCTTAAGTTCCGGATGGTATTTTACATAATAAGCGCCATCTGAAGCCTGAACACCGCTTACAAGCAGAATGAAACAGATACATAGTAAGTATAAAGGATGCAGGCGCATATTTAAAGTAGAAACGTAGTGAAAAACAAAAACCGGCATGAGAGCCGGTTTTTTTTCTTATTCTTCTGCTTCTGCGGTGACTACTTCCACCTGATTGATAATCACAGGATCCACCAGCACTCGTCCGCAATGCTCACAAGCGATGATTTTTTTACTGAGACTAATCTCCAGCTGCATCTGAGGTGGAATCTGATTAAAACATCCTCCACAAGAATCTCTTTCTACAGTGGCTACTGCAAGACCATTTCTGTAACTCTTACGAATTTTATCATAAGCTTTCAGCAGTCGATCTTCGATTTTCTTACGAGCCTTTTCTACTTGCTTGCGAAGTTTTTCTTCATCCTTCTCCGTCTTTTCGGTGATTTTTTCCAGCTCTATCTTCTTATTTTCCAGGTCTCTGAATTTTATTTGAAGCTTTTCGTCTGCAGCAGTTACAGATTCTTCCTTCAAAGTGATTTGACCTTTAGATTCTCTTATTTTTTTCTCTGATAACTGAATTTCAAGTTTTTGCAATTCAATTTCTTTATTCAAAGCATCATATTCTCTGTTGTTTTTCACGCTATCCAACTGTTTGTTGTATTTCGTGATAAGGTTCTCAGAGTCTTTGATATTTGAATTGTGCCGGGAAACTTCTGTTTCCATTTCCTTTACACTTGCCTTCAATTTGGTAATACGGGTTTGCATACCGGCAATTTCATCTTCCAGATCACTTACTTCTACAGGAAGCTCACCTTTCAGTACTTCGATCTCGTCCAATTTAGAGTCGATTTGCTGTAAATCATGTAATGATTTCAGTCTTTCAACGACACTCACTTCTTTCTTTGCCATCGCCATATTATAGATAATTTATTGGGTTGGTGCTTATTTTTGTCAAATAGGACGCAAAATTAGTAAAATTTTCTGTAATTAAATCATATAATACCTGCATAGTATATTGTTCACTTTCAAAATGTCCAATATCCGCAATTAAAATCCGATCATTTGCATCAAAGAATTCATGGTATTTGAAGTCTGCAGATACATATACATCAACATTATGTGCCATAGCAGCCGGCAAAAAACTACTCCCGGAGCCTCCGCATATGGCAACTTTTGAAACAGGTTTATTCAGCAAAGCTGTATGTCTTATGCAAGAAGTCTGCATCTTATCTTTTAAAAGATTCAAAAAATCTATCTCATCCAAAGCCTTTTCCAGGTCACCGACTATTCCTGCACCCACAGCATTGCCGGACTTGCTGAAAACCGGATGGCTGGCACTTAGTGGTTTAGGAATCATCATCTGAAGATTGCTGAGTCCCAGAATCTGAGCGATTTTTTGATTCACTCCATGATATAATACATTATCCAGATTAGTATGAATTGCATACAAGGCAACATCATTTCGGATAGCATGTATGATGGCTTTCTCGACATAGTTGTAGCCATTGATCTTTTTGAGTCCTTTGAAAATGATCGGGTGATGGCCTACTACAACATTACACCCGTTAGCAATCGCTTCTTCGATAACCGATAAAGTCATGTCCAGGCTAATCATTACCCCTGTAATTTCCCGGGCATGGTCGCCTGTGATCAGTCCTGCATTATCATATGATTCCTGAAGATCCAGGGGAGCCACGGATTCCAATAAATTTGTGAGTTCTCTGATCTGCATATCAATGATTTGTTTTATTAACGCCAGTAACTGTAAGTATTGGCTAATAACTTCTGACTTATTTTAAGCTCGCGTTCTTTTTTTCTATGATGGAGGTAGTACTATATCCATCGATGAAAGGCAGTGTCAATACATCACCACCATGCTCTACAACAGTGTCAAAGCCTACTATTTCTTCTATTTTATAATCTCCCCCTTTCACCAGGATATCAGGTAAAAGTGCTTCAATCAAATTAAGGGGCGTATCTTCTTCAAAAACTACAATGATCGAAGTACTGCTCAATGCTGCCAGTAATTCACAACGATCACTGACTGTGTTCACCGGTCGTGATGTACCCTTGAGGCGTCTGACACTTTCATCGCTATTCACTCCAACAACTAAAACTGACCCCAGAGCAGCTGCCTTATCCAAATATCTCACATGACCTTTGTGCAGAATATCAAAACAACCATTGGTAAATACTACTGTACCACCCGTATCTTTTATTCGCTTTACTCTGAAAATAGCTTCCTGAAGCTCCACAATTTTATTCATGTAAGAAGGTATGCTCATAATTTTGGTACTTGAGAGTGATCGGGAACGTAACCGCGATTCAATATCGGCAGGGCGATTAAAGCAATGATCCCCAACAATATGCTACATCCTATCTGAACTGAGAAGAATAAAATATTTGCGAAAGAAAATGCGTCATCACCCTGAACACCATAAAGAGATAATCCAATGACTGCTAACGCATGAAAAGTCCCCATTCCACCGGGAGAAGGGACAATCACGCCAAAGGTACCAAATACGAAAACAATTAATCCCGCCATTGGTCCCAATGAAGCAGTTGGTTCGAAAGCGAAAAAGCATAGATAAGTCATTAGGTAATACATCCCCCATATTACCACACTATGAAAGATAAACGGAAGCGGTTTTTTAATACCTCTGACACTACTTAAACCTGAAACAAATCCGAGAAGTAATTGCCTGATTTTTTGCACAATTTTGATGTTGCCAAGCTTCTGCCTGAAGATAAAACCAAGGACTAAAATTGCCACTCCCGAAATAGCAACTATCAATAAAGCCGAAGTATTAAATGCCTTCTCACCCAACTGCTCTGATATAAATCCCCAGAGAATATCATATTGAAGTGCTACAGCAGCTACAACTATTAATCCAACACTCAGTAAATCCAATAACCTGTCCAATACAATGGTACCCATCAATTTATCTACTCTGATTTTTTCGTATTGAGAAAAAGTTGTGGCCCTGATCACTTCTCCCACCCTGGGCAAGCCGAGGTTGGCAAAATAACTCAGCATAATTGTGAAGAACGCATTATGGAGTTTGATTTTGTGCCCCATAGATTCCAGCATCATTTTCCAGCGCATCGCTCTGGAAATATTACTGATATTGAAACAAAGCATAACGATTAGCAGCCAGCCGACTTTTACTGATTTCAGATCCTGCCAGACTTTATCTACCAGACTGCATTGATCGGCCGGAATTCCATCCAAAGCGCATTGTTCCTGATAAGCGCTGTTTTGGTTTTGGTACACAAGGTATAGGATAGTGAATCCCACACCGAAGAACAATACTATTTTAAGTATGTCAATGATTTTTTTCTTCAAAATGTCAATTTAACTTGTTGTGCTGATCGGGAAAAATGATAGCCGGCTTGAATGATTTGGCTTCTTCAGAACTGATCATAGCGTAGGCAATGATGATAACGATGTCACCGGGCTGAACTTTTCTGGCTGCTGCTCCATTCAGACAGATCACTCCAGAGCCGCGCTCACCTTTAATCACGTAAGTTTCCAGTCTCTCACCATTATTATTATTGACCACCTGTACTTTTTCCCCTTCAATCAGGTTGGCAGCTTCCATCAGATCTTCATCAATAGTAATACTTCCTACATAGTTGAGATTGGCCTCAGTAACAGTTGCCCGATGGATTTTGGATTTGAAAACATGTATAAACATGGTGCAAAAGTAGTAAGGCAGATTGATAAAAGCTTTAGCCCAATAATCATTTGAATAAAAAAAAGCACTCTTCAAACGATATTAGCGATAAAAGGCTGCAATTTCCTCCAACTTTTTTCTTTTAATATCCGGAACCAGGGCCTCTGACGAAGGATATCCTACCGGAACTAATAAAAATGCTTTCTCTTCTTCCGGTCTGTTCAGAATTTTTTGCAGAAAGTTCATAGGACTGGGAGTATGGGTTAGACAAATTAAACCCGCTTCATGAATGGCTTGAATAAGAAATCCGCAGGCTATACCTACAGATTCTGACACATAATAATTCTTATGCCTTTGACCATTAACAAATTCATATGGCTTTTTGAATACAATGATGAGCCAGGGTGCAATTTCCAGAAACTCTTTTTTCCAATCTGTGCCCAGTGGAGCCAAATCGCGTATCCATTCTTCTGACATTCTGCCATGATAGTTATCGTACTCTTCTTTCTCAGCTGCTTCTCTAATGGATTTTTTAATGTCCTGGTTGCTTACTGCACAAAAGGTCCAGGGCTGCTTATGGGCTCCTGACGGTGCTGTCCCGGCAGCCAAAATCAGATTTCTGATTACTGATTCCGATATGGGCTTATCTGAAAAGTCGCGCACAGTCCTTCGCTGGTTCATGAAAAGGTAATTGCCCAAAGCGCTTTGATCCGGATTCAGTGTATCATCTGCGGCATGAACATAGGGTATAAATGGATATTGAATAGACATATTGGCTGTTCTCTAAAGGTCTCCTAATAATGGTCTTATAATTATTTCTTCCACTACAGCTGTCGGATGAAGCTGTGAAGTGTCGTACAATATTTTAGCAATTTCTTCAGCGGGCATGAGGCGCTCTTCCGGAAATGGTGCTCCTTCCCAGGAAGCTGACCAGGTAGCCCCCGGCATTACAGCAGTCACCTTGATATTCTGTCCCAGGAGTTCAGCTCTCAGTACTTTTGAAAAACCCAGTAAAGCAAACTTGGTGATCGAATAAGATCCTCCATTGGGGTAAGCCATAAAACTTGCTATAGAACACATATTAAAAATCTGGCCGTTACCACTTTTTTTGAGGGCTGAAATCAATTGTCTTGTTAAATGATAAGCAGAATATACATTGGTTTCCATCATTTTCTCAAGATGACCATCCGGCTCTTCGAAAATGGGTCCTGCAAGAAAAACTCCGGCATTATTGAGCAGAATATCAACCTTTCCCCATTGTTGCAGCACTGCTGTTCCGAAAGCTAAAACATCGTCTTTTAGCGACATATCAGCCCCCATTCCCAATGTTTTTACATTATATTCAGCTGCAAGTTTCGCGGCAAATGCTGCTGATTCCTCACTATTTCTGGAACATAGTGCTACATCGTAGCCGTTCTGAGCAAATTTAATTGCAGCAGCCTGACCTATCCCCTTTGTCCCTCCTGTAATCACTATCAACATTGTAATCCTTTTTGTGTTTCTCTTACGAATTGTCAAAAATAGTCTAATTTTGGCGTTTTAGGAGAGATTCAAAACATCATCTGCGAATGAATAAGAGGTTTTTCCATCACCTTGGAGCGTATTTACTGATTTTAAAAGAAGGCATAAGCCGACCTGAGAATCTCAGAATGTATTGGAAAGAAACCGTCCGGCAGATGTACGACATCGGGATAGGGTCTTTAGTTATTGTTGCCCTTATTTCAGTTTTTATTGGCGCAGTTACTGCTGTACAGTTTTCTTATCAGCTGAGTGGCACGCTTATTCCCAGGTATTATATTGGGTATATTGTAAGAGATATTACTATCATTGAGCTTGCTCCCACAATCACCTGTCTTGTTTTAGCAGGTAAAGTTGGCTCAAATATAGCAGCCGAGATTGGAGGGATGAGACAGAAAGAGCATATAGATGCCATGACTGTGATGGGCCTGAATACAGCAAACTATCTCATTATGCCCAAGTTAATTGCTGCATTGGTTATGATCCCGATGTTGGTAACTGTTTCTGCGTTTGTTGGCGTGATTGGTGGATACCTTGCCAGTGTGCCTACCGGGATTATCACAGATGATGAATATGTAAGGGGTACACGTTCATTTTTCAAGGAGTTCAATGTTTTCATGATGCTGGTGAAGGCTGTAGTCTTTGCATTTATTCTCACTACGGTGTCCAGCTACCAGGGTTACACGGTAAAAGGAGGAAGTATTGAGCTAGGAAAAGCAAGTACGAATGCTGTTGTTTACAGCGATATTTTGATTTTATTATTTGACTACATTATTGCAGTAGTGCTCACAGGATAGAATGTTATGATCAAATCAGTAGATATACATAAATCATTCAACGGAACTCAGGTCCTGAAAGGAATTTCAGTAGAATTCGAGACCGGCAAGACGAATTTGATTATCGGTAAATCGGGAGCAGGTAAGACCGTACTCCTGAAAATATTGGTGGGGCTTATAGAACCCACTTCCGGTGTGATTTGGTTTGATGATGTCAATTATACTGCGCTGACAAAAAAAGAGAAAATCGGTATCCGCAATCAAATAGGAATGCTATTCCAGGCTTCAGCTCTTTTTGACTCGATGTCAGTTGAGGAAAACCTGGCTTTCCCCCTTGAGATGTTTACAACCATGACCCGCAAAGAAAAAATTGACAGAATTAACCATGTTTTGGAAAGAGTCAATCTGGAAGGAATCAATAAAAAATATCCATCAGAAATCAGTGGGGGTATGCAGAAAAGGGTTGGTATTGCCAGAGCTATCATTCTGAATCCCAAGTATTTGTTTTGCGATGAACCCAATTCAGGATTAGATCCAAAAACAGCCATTTTGATTGATGAATTGATCAAAAGTATCACTTTAGAAAACAATATGACCACCATCATCAACACACACGATATGAACTCTGTAATGGAGATCGGCCAAAACATTTGTTTCCTCCACGAAGGAAAACTGGAATGGTGGGGTACCAGACATGATGTACTGGAATCAACAAACGATACTTTGCAGGAGTTTATATTTGCTTCTCCTTTCCTGCAAAAACTGCGCAATGCAGCTATTGAGCAAGGAACTAAACTGGATTGAAACCCTTCCATTCTGAATGAGAACATATCAGGAAACCCTGGATTACCTGTACGCCCGACTACCTATGTTTCAGCGCATTGGTCCGGCGGCATACAAAAAAGACCTTACAAACATTACTGCACTTTGTGTTGCACTTGGTAATCCGCAAGATTCATTCTTGAGTATTCATATCGCCGGAACCAATGGTAAAGGCAGCGTTGCACATATGCTTTATGGCCTGATGATGGAAGCAGGTTTCAAGACAGGCATAAGTACCTCTCCGCATTATAAAGACTTTCGGGAAAGAATTAAGGTGGACAGATCCTATATAACTGAAGAGTATGTGATTCGATTTGTAGAAACCAATAAGAATTTAATTGAAGATATTCAGCCTTCATTTTTTGAATTAACCACAGCCTTGGCATTTGATTACTTTAGATATATAGGCGTAGAATGGGCTATCATAGAGACAGGGCTGGGAGGAAGGCTGGATAGTACCAATATCATTACACCGGAACTGAGTATTATTACCAACATCAGCTGGGACCATCAAAATATGCTGGGGGATACTCTGGAATTAATTGCGAAAGAAAAGGCAGGAATAATAAAAAATGAGGTTCCGGTGATCATTGGCGAACGACAAATTGAAATCGCTCATGTATTTGAAAATATGGCTCTAAATAAAAATAGCACTATAGTGTTTGGATCAGATAATCTCAGAACTGAAACCATTTCAATGTCTGAGGAGGGTATGCAAATCAGGGTGTATCAAAATGATATTGTCCTGTTTGAGAAACTGAACACGGATTTGCTGGGCAGTTATCAATTGAAGAATATCAGTACTTTTATTGCAGCTTGTGAAATGCTTCAATCTCTTGCAGGAATCAATAATCTGAAAAAACTGATACCACTTACACTGCAACATGTAAAAGCCAGAGGAAATCTATTAGGCAGAATGGATGTCATAGGTAATGAACCTCTGTGCATCCTGGACAGTGCGCACAATGAAGCGGGGCTCAAGTATCTGTTTGAACAGTTAAGTAGTTTTGGAAAAGATAAATGGCATATAGTATTTGGAACTGTTAATGACAAGGACATGGGCCCGATTTGGCCGCTATTGCCAAAAGACGCTACTTATTATTTTGCCAAAGCAGATGTCCCAAGGGGAATGGATGCTGAATTGTTGCTGGCATCAGCCAATGAGCATGGATTCTCCGGAAAGGCATACCCAGATGTTGTGGTAGCTTTTGAAGCCGCAAAATCAGCCGCAGGGAGAGAGGATATCGTTGTCATTTGTGGTAGCATTTTTGTGGTAGCAGAAGTATTGCCGTAGAAGATAAGATATGACAAACAAGTGGTTAAATTGAGCAGAGCATTCCCAACTTGTTTTATCGATTGCTGTTTAAAAGAATAAATTCGTGTTCATGAAAAAGCTAGTCGTAGGAATAGCAGGGGCCAGTGGTAGTGTGTACGCAAAATCGCTTTTAGACACATTGCTAAAATTAACAGATCAGTGGTCAAAAGTCGGGATAGTGATGTCCGAAAATGCAGTAGTCAATTGGGAACTGGAGATCGGAACATTCAAACAATCGGATTATCCTTTTGATTTCTATGAAAAGCGGGATTTTAATGCCCCTTTCGCCTCGGGCTCAGCGCAATATGATACCATGATAGTGATACCATGTTCCATGGGGACTTTAGCCAGAATCGCCACCGGAATATCAGATGATTTATTAACCAGAGCAGCTGATGTGATTCTGAAAGAGAGAAGAAAATTAATTGTAGTACCTCGTGAGACTCCACTGAGTCTGATACATATTGAAAATATGCTCAAAGTAACTCAAGCCGGAGGAATTATATGAGATCGGAAGAGCA
>JALHRR010000081.1 GCA_022841345.1 Saprospiraceae bacterium | reverse complement strand
TGTGTATTCCGGTGATATTGACCCCCCATTCCGGCCATGTTGACCCCCCTGGATTTAGGTTTGCTTAAAAAACAGTATCTATGACAAATTTACAGATTTTTTTCTGAGCGAGTCTCCTTTGAGATCGATTCTGTGTGAAGTGTGAATAAACCTATCAAGAATGGCATCAGCGATGGTAGCTTCATCAATAATGTCAAACCAGTTGGGGATAGGAATTTGGCTAACAATAATAGTAGCTGCTTTAGCATGCCTGTCTTCAATAATTTCCATGAGATCCAATTGTTGAGATTTATCCATACTGGAAAGCCCAAAATCATCCAGAATCAGCAAGCTGGTTTTAGACAATTTTTCAAGAAGCTTTAACGAAGTGCCTTCCACTCTGGAAAGCTTTGTTCTTATCAACAATTTCTGTGTATTGAAGTAAGCCACACTGTAGCCCTGATGGCAGGCCTGGAAGCCGAGTGCCGAAGCCAAAAAACTTTTTCCGCAACCTGTGGCTCCTGTAATCAAAATGGACTGACCCTGAGTGATATATTCACCGGTAGCGAGTCGCTGAACCAGAGACTTATCCAAACCCCTGGCCGGGCTGTAATCCAGTTTTTCGATACTTGCCTGATAACGGAAGTGGGCGGACTTTTTAAGTCTGTCATACCGTCTGTGGTCACGTTCTTCCGATTCTGTCTGAAGCAGAAGTTCTAATCCCTCCTGGAGCGACAGCTCCAGATGGGACCGGGTTTCCATCATGGTAGTCCAGGCACGGCGCATGCCGTGCAGTCTCAAGTGAGACATTTGAGTTTCAATGTTCATCATTTTTGATTTGATTTAAATGGTAATTCTAATTTCAACTGTTGAGCATAGTAGTCTTTGCCTCTAAGGTTTTCATGTTTAGGCAGAGAGCGGATTGGTAGTGGATCCGAGTCCATATCGGTCTGTTTGTTGATGATAAGATTATGCACGAAGGCATAAGTAAACTGAGCGTGAGCCATAGCGATTTGCAGCGCCTTTTCGAACTGTTCAGTTGGCGTTTTACGTTGTAGGTTAAACAAACCGTTGCAGCTATTATACAATTGTTCTTCGTGCCTTTTCTGGGTGAATAATTGTTCAACAAATTCCCCCAGAAGTTTTGATATTGTGTTGGCCCGATTGATATAGTATTCCTTACTTCGTTGACGATAGTGTTGATGCTGGGAGCTTAAATGTCCCGGGACGGTAGTGTACTTACCTGGCGCATATGAGCGGATGTGTTCGGCAACTTTGTTGCCGGAGCAATAAATGCTGACGATGTGTTTGGTGTATAACACTTTCACTTTCTGACCAATATGTATGAATGGTACGCTGTAGTAGTGTTTGTCTTTGGTCAGATAAATATGATTGTTATCTGCTACTTTGTATTCACGCTGATAGATGATCTCAAAAGCTTGAGCAGGTAAAGGTTGAAGCTGTTGCTTTTCTTCAGCCAGGAATTTTTCTTCCCGGGTGTAATCCTTTTTCTGCATACGGATTTGGTTGAACAATCTCACTTTTTCCAACACGGCTTGTGTGAGTTCATACAGAGAAAAAAAAGTGTGGTTACGGAGTTTGGCATAAACATGCGTGTAAAACATTTTGACCTGACTCTCTACCAGGGCTTTATCCTTTGGTTTTCTAACTCTTGCAGGAATAACAGCGGTGTTGTAATGATTGGCAAAATCTAATAAAGCAGCGTTGATAGTGGGCTCATATGGGTCAGCTTTTGTTACTGCAGCTTTTAGATTGTCCGGTACGAGACTCGCCGGCACACCGCCCAAAAACTGAAGGCAACGCTGTAGTGCTGATATAAAATCATCCAGTGATTGTGAGGCAACCGGAAGTGCAAATGAGTATCCGGAATATGGCAAACAAGCCACAAATACCTGACAAGCAATCTGTTCCCCAGTGGCTTGATTCACATAATACAGAGGCTTTCCTGCAAAATCTATGAACAATTTGTCTCCGCATTGATGAAGCAGAACTGCAGAAGGTTTTGAGGCTTTCACGTGTTGCTGCAAATGGAAACAAAATTGAGAATAACTGTAAGCTTGTTCCCCGCAAGAGGCGATGTATTCCTGCCAGAGTAAATGTCGGGTAACACCAGTTCGGTTTAATTCAACTGTGAAATAATCCAATTTAGAACTCAAGTAAGCCCATCTGGAGTCCGAATAGGCTTTATGCCCGGCATGAAGCTTACCCTCCAAAACAGGCTCCTCAAGGCTCATTAAATCTTGTGGATCATACTGGCCGGATTGAATCTTTTGTAGGTAAGACTTGACCGTATTCTTACTGATAGACAAAGTTCTGGAGATGAACTTGATGCCTTTCCCATCTTGCTGAAGCTTTAAAATTTGTTTTACTATTGACATAGATATTGGTTTTGCTGCCACAGTACTGCATTTTTAGAGTGAACCGGAATATGTCCGGATTACTCCCAGCAAACCAAAACCTTGCTATAATCGCGCTTGTAGGGGGTCAATATAGGCCGGAATCAAAAATCCACAAAGTGAAAATGATCCTCAACCAAGTTAACCAAATACAAAATTTAGGGGGTCAATATAGGCCGGAATCCTGTGTCAGAACTCCAGATAAAAAACAACTCCCCCTAAAATGCAAAAACAGCTAAAAAGGGGGTCAACATACGCCAGAATGTCAGCTAAAAGTAGCGCCGAAATTCGTAAATTTAGATTCTGGAAAGGGGGTCAATATAGACCGGAATATGCAGATGGGGAAATCAACCATAATGAAATGGATTTCCCTCAACCTCATAGAAAATGCTATGGCAATTCCTCTTTTAATAGAACTTCGAAACTTAAGAGAAGACAACTCAGTGCTTGATGAAATCTTCAACCAATTAAACCCAATTGATAAATCTTTTGATCACGATATGATTCTCAAATTTTTAGAAATGGGGAACTTTGTAATTCTATTCGATGGATTTGACGAAATTCAACTTAAAAATCAAGAATTGATAATAAAGGATTTAAGAAACTTTGTTAATAAGACAATCAACAACTACTTCATCCTAACCTCGAGACCGGAGGGTGCGCTAGCTTCCTTTGGAGACTTTCAATTATTTAAAATTCTCCCCCTAAATAAACATGAGTCATTTGAATTGATTCGCAAATATGACTCTATCTGCCCGATTAAAATTGGAGATAAACTTATTGAAGATATAGACAAAAATTTTGATCAGACTGCGGAACTGCTGGAAAATCCATTTTTAGTTTCTCTAATTTACAGTACGTACACCTACAATAAAGATATTCCTTCAACCAAAGTTACTTTTTATGAAGAAATTTATTCGGCACTTTATAAGAGACATGATTTATCGAAAGATGGATGGGTTAGACCAAAAAAATCGAATTTAGATCTTCATCAATTTAAAATAATAACAAGACAACTTGCTTTTGACACCGCAGTCGCGGGCGAGGTTGCGTACAATGAATCCGAACTCTTGGATTATATAGAGAAAGCTAAACAAAAATGTCCTGGACTTGAATTTAAAGTTTTTGAGTATTTCGACGATTTATTGTCAGCTGTTCCACTAATGCAAAGAGACGGAGCAAAAATAAAATGGGCACATAAATCCTTGCAAGACTATTTTGCAGCAGACTTCATAGCATTCGACAGTAGAAAGGAGGAAATCGTAAACAGGATATATTTTTCAGACAGGGAAGGCTTTTATAATATTATGTCGTTATACTACGAATTAGATTACAAAACCTTCCGTCGAATTATAATTAAAAATTTATTACAAGAATTCATAGATCATTTTGAAAAATCATATCCAAATATCGATGCCGCGCCTGAATCGATAGCAGCCAGAAAGTCAGAAACATTTGAACAAATGTTTGTTATATACAAAATGCCAGGACAATTACAACCTAACGAGATATTTGATAAAGCGTCGGAGTCAGCGTTCTTTACTGACGCACGAATTCGATCGATTCAAATCATGGGGAATTCTTTGGCTTTAGCGACTGGCTTTAGCTTCAAAAGAAAATTAATGGAAATGCTTCTGGAAAAAAATTCTTCCTTAACAACGCAAGTTCACAACGAGTCCGATTATCGCCAGATAAAATTTGGCAAAAGTCATACATTGGAAATAAACGAAGAACCAAATTCAATTTTAAATTCAAAGTCAAATTTTATAATGGTTAACAATTTATTGGCCTCGACTAGAAAGCAGCCGAATGAAATAATTGATTATTCTAAGGTAAAACTTGAATTGGAAAAAATTGAAGTAGAGCTACAAGCCGAAAAATCTAATCAATTTTTAGGGATATGAAGAGCAGCGACTAACAACTAAGCTTTCGTGGTGTGCGCATCACTAACCATGAGAAGGATGTTGATCGGAACCTTCAGAAGTGGCATCTTCGGTCTGGATATTCTTTGGTGATTTGATTAAATGATATCGTGCCTGCATGGTGAAACTAAAAATCAAATCATAAATTTTTATATATTTGATTCCTGAATCCTCTAAGAAAAATTGTATGATTCCGAATCAGCTTTCCTCTCTTGGATGGCCTCGATTTCGGTCAACTTTAAATTTCCAAAGTAAAAATCATGCATGTAATACCTAGAAGTACTTTGATGTTGTGGAAACAGATTAATCTTCATTTAGATAGACAAGAACTTGGTCAAGCATTGGAGATACTAGATAAAATCACTTCAAAAAAAATACCAATTGAGCCGGAAAACTTTAAGATTCAGCTGATCGATGCTTACGTGCATATTGCAGACTCATTAGCTACATCAGTGGAATCCTTGCCCCAAGCCAAACAGTTAATACTTAAATCTATAGGGTTACTTAAAAACTACAAGCCTTTATTGAATGGGGATGAAAAGCTAAGTTTACTTTACGATTCGATTTCAGCCAAATCTTTTCAAATGCTTTATCAGATCAAGAATCAAATTAAAGTTATTGAACGTGGGGAGAAAAGATATGATTTCACCAAGATTGAAAACATATACGACATTAATGAAACTATTCAAAATTCAATAACACTCTTTCGAAGTTGCGTTCAACTAGCAAAAACTCCAGATGAAATATATTCGAACAGAAATAACTTAGCTGTCTCTCTAAGTCGAGTCGGAAGGTTTGTTGAATGTTTGATAAATTATGAAGAGAATATAAGGTTAATCAAAGATAGACCTCAATCAAATCTTTCATGGGCAGATAGTCTATACAACATTAAAGAAAAATACAACTTAATTAATTCTGCATCTATTTGGATATGTATAGCAGAAAGATACCTAGCCGGAATAAAAAGAGTTGACATCCCTGTAACAATAAAAAATCAAACTCTTTATAATCTTTCACAGGTAGAGTTAGAACTAAATAGTATTGGCTTCGAATTAACTCAAGAAATTATAATACGAAACCGAAATGAAGAGCAAACTGATTATAAGGAACATCCTGAGTTACGAAAGTTTTCTATTGAACACCAAATTACTTTGTCTGAGCATGCATTGTTTTGTAATTGCAGAGATAGTCGTGTAGATGGTTTAGAAATAGGAAATTCGAACCCAAAAGATGAACAAGTACTTGCAACAATTATTTCAGAATTTTCATTTGCAAGATACCTTTTGTTTAAATTCATCAACAATATTACTGATGAACCAGATGATTTTACAAAAACACTATTTAACAACTCATCTATCGGATACAAAATAGAGCACTTAAAACAATCATTTAAAATTACATATAGTATTTTAGACAAGATTGCTAATGGTATCATAGATTGTTTGGGTTTCACTAGAATTGATCGCCATACATACTTTGAGGATATATTTGGCCACTACAAACCACAACTTGAACCAATCAAGAACATATCTCTATGTGCATTATACAGTTTATCTTTAGAACTTAATCAAAACAATGGCAATCTAAAGTATTTCAAGAAATTGAGAAACATAATCGAGCATGAAACTCAATTGAATATATTTTCTGACGGAGAAATAGAATTTAGTGAAGAGGATAAGACTATATCAACTGAAACATTTAAGCAACTAACTCTAAACCTAATGAAACTAACAAGATCAGCAATTTTCAGTTTCGTCTTTCTAATTAGAGATGTAGGAAACGAAGGCCGGCTAATAACAATAGATGATGTCGGAATCACACCTTCGTCATGACTCCGCATATCATTACCCGTTAATTCCTTTCTTGAGTACGCAGACCATCAATTAAAAATATAAAAAATGAAACTTTTACAAATAGACGAACCTGCGATTTTAATCAGAATAAACAGAACTTATAACCCATCCATGTCAGCAGAAGCCCTCTATGATTATTCCCGGGGACGATGGAAGCTAAATCCTGTACGAGCCAAAAAGGCTAAGTATGGAATTGCGATTTACGACGGAATTATTCAGGAAGTTTATGAAATTGATGACTGGCACAAAGCCGGAACAACTGAGAGTAGTCGCAAACCAAATGATAAATCTGAATTTAACTCTGCAGAGAGTTTAATAGGACGCCATGAATTTGAAGGAAAACTGGCGTCTGAAGAAATTAGAAATAAATATTTAGGCAAATCGCTTAGACATTTGTTCCCAAAAGGAAGTGCAAATCCAATAAAATATGCAAATGTGTAATTCTAAGGGTCTAGGACTGCGACTTTATATGGTTCCTGCTTTTTCAGTTCCGGATGCTGTAATTTCCTAAGAAGCATTATCTTGCCTACGCTCATAAAACCAAAGGAGGTAATTTCTTCAGGGTTCGGATGAAAGAAAACGATACGACAAAAGATAAATCCGGAACAAATAGATATTCCGGCCTATATTGACCCCCTACAAGCGTGACTGCAGCTGGGTTTTGGTTTGCTGAGAGACATATATCTTTCCCATCAATCACGAATTATTTCAGGGGGAATGGCCGGCACTAACAATCAGATCATTAATTTTATATATTTGAATCCTGAATCTTCTAAGTAAAATTGTACTATTACGGATTAGTATCTCGGGTTTAAAAGACCGGCTTCTTCAAATTACAAAATTAATTCTGCCAATCAACTTTCCTTAGAGGTAATGTTCAACCCTAAAAAAGCACAGATTTGAAACTATATGAGAAAATATTGATCAGTATTGTCGCGCTGTTTTTCGGAGTACAACTACTTCCATTCTCCGCAGGGAAAGAAACACTTTTTGGACTCGCAATCTGGCTGTTAGCATTGTCATATCTCTTTGGAGCTTATTGGCTACTCAATCCTACAGATAATAAAAGATATTTCATCCCAATAATTGCCGGCGTCGCTTTTGCAACTTCATTATCTGTGCTGCCATTTACAATAAGAGTTAATACAAACACTATATTTAAAATCCTGCCTTTGATGAATGCTGGATTATTTCTTGGACTTTCCATATTTCTATTTATAAAACGAAATGAAAAAGACATCGTCTATAATTATAAGGATATTCTTATTCGGTCGGCAGTTATTCTGACAGTAGTTGGATTCTTTTCTTACGCTCCCGTTTCATTTAAACCTTACCGATATATTCTAAGTGCATTAAATAATAATAATGAAAAGCTGGTTGCTAACATAAGGATGTTAGATTTTACGGCAGAATGTGAAGATGCTTTAAAAAGTGGTAATTGTGAACTTGCAATAACAAATGCGGAAAAGGCCATTGAAGAAGGAAAAACCTGGCTGGGAATTTCAAAATCAGAATATGAAGATTCTCAGAGAGATGAAACAACCTTAGAATCAGATCCAACCAACCCCACTCCTCCTGATCTCAATAATATACCCGAGAATTCCCCGATCAAAAGCAAGCTTAAGAGAATAAGCGGAACATTCAGCAATTTATACCTGGCTTACAAATGTAAAGCAGATATATATTATAAAAATAACGAGTATGAAGAAGCTTTACCATATTTCCTGAAGGCAGATAAAGCACTGAACGCCTGCGACCACAATTATGAAAACTGGTATCTTGAACAGGCTTATTCATTAAACAAGATTGCTCTTTGCTACAAGAATCTCAAAAATTATGGATATGCTGATTCAATTTTTGTTAAAGCAATAGAAAAATACCAGACAGTTAAAGATACTCCGGATGGAAATCTGGCTTTTATTTACAACAATCTTGCGCAATCACTGGCAGAACAAATGCAATTCGAATATTCTAATTTTTTTTACAATTCATCCATCGTAATCCTTCAAAGAGATACCTCCAATAATGTAGACAAGATGGAGTTAATCAGAAGCTACCATAACTTAATAAAAAATCACCTGCAAACAGACAGCCTTGAAAAAGCAATTTTTTTCATAGAGGAAACATTTAAACTGGTAAATAGTACAACCCTTGATTTCTGCTTTACGAACATGTATTACGGTCTTTATTTTCATAGATTGAGCAAGTATAAAAAAGCCGATGAAGTGTTTACCGGGTGCTTAGAATGTGTGAAAAAACATCTCGAATCTGGCCATCAAAATATTGCAGAAATTCATCTCATGGTAGCACAAATAAAAATCGCACTGGCCGAATACGATTTAGCCTTGGATAACATAAGCAACGGAATAGAAATAACTTTTAAAAATTACGGAAAAAACAGCGTTCGATATGCTAAATACCTGAATGTGTATGCACATCTTGACAAGATACTCGGCAACTATGAAAAGTCTGAGCAAGCATATTATCAGGTTCTTGAAACGTATACCCGGTATCCAGGAGAAAGAAATCGAAATCTGCCCGAAATACTATCGGCCCTTGCTGATTTTAACATTATCCTGACGAAATACAGTAAAGCAAAAGCCCTTTCTGATAGTTCTATGACTATCTCAAACTTTTTTACAGATATTGAAAGCCCTGTTTTGACAGAATTTATAAACAATGCCGCCTATGTTAATTACTGCGTTGGACTTTATAATGTTTCAGATTCACTTTACAAGAAATCTATCAATATCAACACGAATTACGGTTTGCATATATCTGCACAAACAGCAATGGCTTTAAATGGACTTGGACTTGTAATGACAGCTAAAAGTAAATTCAAAACAGCGGACTCATTATTTATTAAGGCATTGACACTGCATAAAGAGATATTTGAAGAGAATCATCCTTATACCGCAGTTGTATATCTTAACTATGCCAACCTGAAAATAAAGGAAAACAAGTTAGATCAGGCAGAAGAGATGTTGGCTAAATCCCGGGAAATCAACAAAAATTTCTTCAATCAGGTACATGACATATTTGCAGACATTTCTTCAGCATATGGAAACTTGTACGAAAAAGAGAAACAAGGTGATAAGGCAAAGGACAACTACCAAAAAGCATTGGACATCTATCTCGCCAAATTTGGCGAAGGACATTTGAAGGTAAAATTGATGCGAGAGAAATTAGATAAAATGTAAAACATATGCAATTAAAGAGAATTGTACTTATATCAACTGTTCATAAAGAAATTGGAAAATGCAATTCTAAAGAACTATATAAAATAGTGAAATCTATAAATCCCGATGTAATTTTTCTAGAAGCATTTGAAGAAAATTATTCAAAATATGACCAAATGATTTTTTCTAAATTTGGTGTCTATAAAGAACGGTTAGAATTAAAAACCATACAAGCATACAGTCAGGATCACACTTTTGATTATGTCCCAGTGCTTGACATTGGATTATCTGATGAGTTTGAAACAAAGATTAAAATTGTATCCGAAAATAAGGACTATCGCAGATTAATAGACAACTACACTATTTTAGAAAGTGAAGGTGGATTTGAATTTCTTAACAGCAAAAAAAGTGTTGTGCTACAAGAAGAAATGAGAAAGCTGGAAAATCGTATGATAGACAATGAAATTTTTCACCAAAAAGTAAATGCAAGCATTGACACATACGAAAACTCTATGCTTCGTAATATTTATTCGTTCTGCAAAGAGAAATCATTCGCTACGGCAATATTTATGTGCGGTGTAGCACACCGAAAATCAATTATTGAAAAAATAAAAAATTCAGAAATAAAACTTAATTGGACACTATACAACGACACATATTGACAGACAAAAATACTCCCGCTTATCTTTCGTGGCGTGCGCCTACCAAATCGTTGGGGCAGGACAGCAAAAACCAAAGGTGCATCTTCCGGCCCATCTTGCCCCCCCTATCCAGCATCTAAATTTGCGAACATCGGCTTTACTTTTAGCTCACATTCCGGCGCATGTCGCCCCCCTTTTATGTTTTTTTCCGTGTTTTTAAGGGGTGTCCTTTACAACTTGAAAAAAGCAGCTATCAAAAGCAATAGAACACAGAGGGATTTGTGTGTCTAAGAAACAAATCCCTAAAAACTGATGTTGACTCAAAGATTAAAGATAGTCGAGATAAAATACAATTTGAAATGCACCGGGCATAAACGTTCCGGTAACAGGATTTATGAATCAACAAAATATAGCGTATTCAATATTAGAATTGGCCATTGTTTCAAAGGGCGATATTATACAAAAGACCCTGCATAATTCATTGGAATTAGCAAAGGAAGCAGAGGCAAATAACTACAAACGTATCTGGTTTGCAGAACATCACAACTCGGAAAGTGTAGGCAGCAGTGCTACTTCAATACTAATAGGGTATGTAGCTGAAAATACGGATACTATCAGAGTAGGTTCGGGAGGTATCATGCTTCCCAATCACTCGCCTCTTATCATTGCCGAACAGTTTGGGACCCTGGCACATTTATACCCCGATCGAATTGATTTAGGTCTTGGACGAGCGCCGGGTACAGACCAGGCTACGGCACATGCGATACGCCCGGATTTTTTTAATGCATCACAGTTGTTTCCTGCCGAGGTAGCCAAAATACAGCAGTACTTTTCTTTAGAAAACAAAACAGCCGCTGTTAGGGCACCCATTGCTGAAGGGACAAATGTTCTGCTGTATATATTGGGTTCCAGCACAGATAGTGCACATCTGGCAGCGGAAAAAGGTTTGCCTTATGCTTTTGCCAGCCACTTTGCATCCACCCATTTATTAAATGCACTCAGGATCTATAAGCAGGAATTTAAACCATCTGAATTTCTGCAAAAGCCCTACACCATGGCCGGAATAAATGTCTTTGTTGCCGATACAGATGAAGAAGCTGAAAAATTGTTTACCAGCTTAATCAGAATGTTTTGGGGAATACTAACCGGATCCAGGGATTTATTGCACCCACCCACCGAAATGACCGGGGAGCTAAAGGAAATGTTTTTACATCCTGCATTGAACCAAATGCTTAAATACTCTTTCGCAGGAAGCAAGCAAACCGTAAAGAGCAAAATACAGACATTTCTTTCAGAAACCGGAGTGGATGAATTAATAACCGTATCCACTATGTATAATATAGAAGACCGGATAAAATCTACCCGTTTATTTGCAGAAATCATGCAGGAGATAAATACAGAAAGCTGGCAATAGCCTCACGCAAAGTGTCCCCCATTAGATATGTTTAGGCAAATCGCTTAGAAAAGGAAGTGCAAATCCAATAAAATATGCAAATGTGTAATTCAAACGGACTATAACTGCGACTATGTATCGTTCCTGCTTTTTCAGTTCCGGATGCTGTAATTTCCTAAGAAGCATTATCTTGCCAACGCTCATAAAACCAAAAGAGTAATTTCTTTTTGCATATTCCGGTCCATATTGACTCCCTTTCCAGAATCTAAATGTATCAGTATTAGCTTTCATTTAAACTGACATTCCGGCGTCTATAATTTATAGCGAACATTTAAGGTAGCCATTGATCTGCTTACATTTGGTGAAATAGAGGAAAAATATACTGTCAATTTTAATGAACGTTACACCGATTTGCATATGCTTGGTTTCCGTGAAGTATTGGAAGAAGAATCCATATCTTTGTGGCCGGAGACCACAAATTTAATGTTTTGAAGGAATGAATTTAGATAGTTATGAAACAAAGGTAACAGAAGATGCCTTGACATTTGAATTTACAAGTGTTGGGCCCAAAGGGGAAATCCCTAAAATAGTTGTGTATCAACACATTGAAGGCAATCTATTTAATCTTGCTTTTGGTGACTCAAATGGAGCACTTGGATTTATTGATGACATTATCGTTTCTGACAATAAGGATACAGAAAAAGTACTAGCTACTGTAGCATCAACAATTTTTGACTTTTTCTCAGTTTATAACGGAACATTAGTGTTAGCTAAAGGGAGTACACACTCAAGAACCAGGCTATATAGAAGATACCTATCTATATTTCTGGAGTATATTGACCAGGAATTTTTGTTATTTGGCGAACTGGATGAAGAAATTGAACGTTTTAAATTAGGTAGAGATTATAAAGCCTTTTATATTTCAAAAAAATAAATCAATGTTAAAATCAAGACCTATAAAGGATAAAACTAAAGCTACAGTTGACCAAATGCTTTCTGAAAAGTATAAAGGTAAAGAACTCTTCCCCGAGAAATTGAAGTGGGCTAAAGAACATATTAAAGGCAGAGACATTAATAAAGAAATTGAAGAGGCATTGAAAAAAGAAAAAATCAAGAAGCCATCATAACTACGCTTCTGTGGTAGATGTCAAAATTATATAATTCCACAAACAAAGGTCATATTCAAAAGCCTGCTCAACCTGCAATCCAATTGGTCGATCCCCTTCAATAAAATATCTTAGATTCGGGTATTTCTGAAAATAAACACCAAAGGGATACTTGTAATTTTGTAAATAGATAATCGGAACAATTCCGATTATCTAACTGATTATTTACAAGTATCTTTTAACATGTGATTAATTCCGGCCTATGTTGCCCCCCATTGTTTTTATTCGTGATTCGGGAGAGTTTTGTCTCCGCATATACATTTATACGTTACATCTAATTAAACTTGTTCCATATAAAGAAACATCGCATTTTTGTGAATGCGAAAGTTTTCGAAACCGATAAAAGTACAATTGCTGGATGAAGCAACTAGCTAGGGTCTGCTGTTAAACTTCAAATTTAATTGACATGCAGGAATGAAGGGGGTACAATCGCACCTTTGAGAATAATCCGTAAAAAATGGTTTTGAGCATGAACGAGCTAAAAAGGTACTAAATGTACCTTTTTAGTGAAGTGAACCGAACATCAAACGAGCTCAGTCGAGTGCAGATGGGAGGCTTGTTGAATCTATAATATAACGAAATGGGCATGTACAAGGAGAAAACCAAATGGGTACTGTGTGAGCAATCGATGAAGCCAGGCAGATATGGAGATGACCTGTGGTCATTTAACAGGAACAGGAAAAGCTACGGCGAGTTTAGCGGGCTTAACGAAGAGAAAACGCATTTTTAGGATTAGGCTCAACAGTGCGAATGGTTTTTGGTTACTTTTTGCCATCTCAAAAAGTAACAGCCCCACCGGCTCGAGGTGAATTAGAAGTAATCAATTCCAATGATTTATTAAGAATCTCAAAACATACGTTTATCACAAACGTATAAAGCTTGTTTCATTTTAAGTGCATAGGTTTAGTCCTGAAATTTGGGAATTTAGGGAACGTGATACTTCGAAATTTTATAGAATTTTCGCATTTTGGGATTCTACTCTTGAAAATGAGACATTAATAGTAGGAACTCATGGCTTAGATAAGAAAACTAATAAGACGCCGAAGCAAGAAATAGAGAAAGCCAAACGAATTAGGAACAAATATTTTGACCAAAAAATAGATAAAATATGAAACTCACAAGTGTAAAAGAATTGAAGGATAAACATTTAGGTAAATTAGGAACACCCAGGAGAGATAAGTATGAGCAAGAATTAAAAATTGAATTGCTAGCCGAAGAAATAAAAGCCTTGAGACTTGCAAATAATCTAACACAAGATCAATTAGGTGAATTAGTAGGCGTACAAAGAGCACAAATCTCAAAGTTAGAAAATGGGAAATCAAATATAACGATAGGTACATTATTAAAAGTGATGAGCGCCCTAAAAGCAAAAGTTAGTTTTAATGTTGAGAAAATTGGAGAAGTACAAATGGTATAGTAAAAAAAAAAACAGATGGAAAAACGGCAGCCGTTTTAAGACCGAAGCTATTAAAAGAAAAATATACATTAAAAGGCAATGGCAAGATATAGTCCTGAATAATACCATTACTTTTTGGGG
>JALHRR010000080.1 GCA_022841345.1 Saprospiraceae bacterium | reverse complement strand
GTTGTTGATTCCAAATCAAAATCTCCTTAATAACTCGCAGATGGTCGGGGTCTCTGAAGCCAGCCGTTAGCTATTGGCTATTGGCAACAGCCAAAACAGCCGGGAAGAAAGTCCTCAAACTCATCACATGCTGGCGTCTCCTGACTGGTTCGTTGAAGCGGTGTGTGGGTGTGGGATTTGGGTGATGTGAGAGCCGTTATTGGATTTTAGCTTTTTGCTGCCAGTGAACAGCCCATTCTCCCACGATGCTTCCCGTAGCTTTCAGCTACGGGAACTCACACACTCACAGCCGGAAGAAGTTGTTTATTCCAAATCAAAAGCTCCTTAATAACTCGCAGATAGTCCGGGTCTCTGAAGCCAGCCGTTAGCTATTGGCTATTGGCAACAGCCAAAACAGCCGGAAGAAGATGCAAGCTCAAGCCACAAGCAAGGGAACAGCCCACTCACACACAATGCTTAACGTAGCTTTCAGCTACGGGCACTCACACAATGATGGCAGTCCCCAAAGCTTTGGAACTGGTCGCTGGCTGTAGTTGCATGAGATTAAATTTGCCAATTTATATGTCAAATTCATCATCAGACTTTATATCAGGGATACCTTTCTTGCTGCCGAAAACGAAAAATTTGCAAATTATTACGTGATCGAAAAATCAGCAAATTATTACGGGAACAATAAAAAAAGCCGGCGCATCACTGCTACCGGCTTTCTATATGTCGCATTTCAAGGTATATTTTATTCAACAGCTGTGTTCGTTTTAACCGGCATATTACCTGTGGCAATGATGACTGTTCACCGGCTGTTTCTCCCTACCCGGGCGAATCATGATTCGCCCCTATACTATCTCATAATTTGGCTGTTCCTCATCACTCATCACACATCACTTATCACCGGCTGTTCTTTTTCCTTTTCGCGAGGTGCCGCTTCGCTCTACTACGCGATCCTTCGGATTCCTTTTTCCCTGGCTCTTTTTCCCTGGCTCTTTTTCCTTTACTAACTACCTCACCAGCTTATACGTCTCCATCACCCCTTCCGCATTGACCTGCAGGAAGTAAAGACCTGCGCTCAGATTGCTCAAAGGAATATTGATAATTCCTGCTTCTGCCGCTTGTGTTGAATGATAAATCGTCCGGCCCAGGTGATCCACTAATCTCAATTCCAGAGAACTGACACCAACTTCAACATTTACATTCAGTCCTTCAGAACTGATGAATGTGCTGAGAGGTCTTATTGATCCTTTACCATCTATTCTGCCCTGGATGATATGGCTGTGTTTGTAAGTGCCATCCAGATCTACCATTTTCAGGCGGTAATAGTGAATGCCTGCTCCGGGATTGAGGTGCAGATATTTTGCTTCACCTGATTTTGTAGTAAGCTCCGCATTTGTTACTCTTCCCACAGCCATGAAATTTTTCCCTTCTCTGCTATGCTCCACTTCGAAATAATCAAAACGCTCAGCAGATTCGTAAGTCCAGCTTAAGAGCTGATTGTTTTTCTCTGCGATTGTATTGAAGGTAAGCAGATTGATGGGCAGGGCACCGGCACTTCCAACACCAAATGGGGATAATTCCGTAATACCCGATCTGGTATGCGTATAAGGGTCGCTCCCTGATGCAGCAGAAGGGTCGGCAGGATCCCACAGACCATTGATGAAATGAGAAATATAGGAATTCATTCTGTCAAAATTGACCAGCTCCTCGTCTTCATTCCACTGGACAGTGAGGGTAAGCAAAGATCCATCCAGATCTCCATTGATGTCCCAAAGTCTGTTGACTACCCTATCCGTAAATGGAGTGCCTGTCAATCCTGCTGAATAAACAGCGTCCACGACTCTTGCACCCAGCAATGCGGATTCCTCTGATAAGGTCAATATCAATGGATTATAGCTTGAATTTCCGATGGGATAAAGCAATGGAGTATCCGTCACCAATTGTCTGAACTCACCGGTACCATTTGTACGAATATATCTGCTGCTGCTTACATTGCTAATGGCGCCGCTAATCTGGAAATTGAAATTGTAAAGGCTTAAATGCCCTCCACTCAGACTTAGATTGGCTGGCAGCGACAGATGAGATAAAAGTCCAACGCCTTCTGGGTTTTCGATTGTAAAATGAACTTCATTCAATATACTACCGGAGGCATTCAGCCATTGTTCTTCTTCTCCGTCAAAAATAATGGTTCCACTTCCTGTAGTGTTTTCAAACAATAATGCACCGGGGCTGATGATCAGATCTCCGCCCACTTCTACCACTTTCGCTCCGTCATTGCTACTGATGTTGAAAGCGCCATCAATTCTGAAGTCACCCTGAATGTCCAGTATAAATTCAGAACTCAAACTATTATTGATAGTATAATTGGTCCCGATTCTCAGATTTGATAAAATTGTGATATTACCTCCACTTGCATTTGCGGAAAGGGGGGTTGGGTTTGTATTCTCGAATGTAAGGTTACCATAAGTGCGGCCCGGTAAAGCGACATTATTGAAATTTCTGTATATAAAATTACTGGTGGGAGAAACGGTGGCTTTATCTAAAGCTGATGCAACCGATGCAGAGGTATTATGAATGTAGGTGCCACCATTTTGGATGATCCATGTAGCGTCCGTTACGATGGTCCAGGCTGAGCTTTGATGAATGACTGTTCCAAATATGATCAAATCATGCGCAGCTGTGCCATCATCTTCCAGCGTAAGGATTCCGCCTGATATTGTCAATGTTCCTCCTGTTTCTACTGTGGTATTTAGAATGGTCCGTGAGACCGAACTGGTAATATTATGTCCGTTTCTGATATTCACCCCCGATGCCATTGCTGTTGGTGCTGCACTGGCATTGCTCCATACAAGCCCATCAGAACTGGACTGCCAGCTGGAAGCACTTGTCCAGTTTCCGCTTGCTACTCTTGATCTGAAAAAATCTGTGTTTTCTGTTGGTATAGCAGGGCTGCAGGTAGTTTCAACACCGGTGCTCCAGGCTGTGCCCCTTCTTGTGAATACTTTGAAATAATAATCTACTCCCACGTTAAGGCCTGTAATATTTCCTCCTGTATTATTGCCTGTTCCTTTGTAAACGATAAAACCGCCGCCGAAAGCATCTCCCATTCCATATACAAGATTCGCATTATAGGCACTTCCGTCCCCTACAGGAGTTCCGGTAACGGAAGATCCTTCCTTAGCGATTACAAGATATTCATCATAGCAGGATGAATGTGACCAGGCCGGAGCAGCTATAGCGTTTCCACAATTGCCGGATAAACCTGTAACATTGGCAGCATTACATTGGGTGGTGGCAGATCCTGTTAAACCTGTAATATTGTAACAGGGTCCTCCGCTGTTAAATGCAAAAACAGCAAAATGGTAGGTAGTTCCGGGAAAAAGACCTGATAAACCTACTCCTTCCTGAGCATTGCCTTTATACACCACTGTATTGCCATTAGCAATCGGGCCCACATTATAATTAGTACCATTGACCGGTACGAAATCCACAGGAGACCCAATTTTTGCAACTACCAGCACATTGTCACCACTGCCATTGTCGGTCCAGCCAATTTCAATACTATTGGTTGTGATATTAGTTGCTGAAAATCCCGCAGGCGCAGTGATCGGCGGACAGAATGAAACTGTACCATTAAACGTGAAGTCATTCACACTAAAGGTTCCTCCTGCGGCAGAAGCACCCCAGGCATATAATCTGAATTCAATTGCACTCACCCTATTTTGAAAAGAACCCGCTGCCAATGAAATGGTTGTACCGCCAGCTGTGGGGGTTCCGATGTTGGTGCTGAAACCATCTATAGTGGATCTCAGCGCAAAACTGACCGGTCCTGTTCCGGAAGCTTGTCCGGTATAAACAAAACTCACAAAATCAATATCGTAATTTGCATTGGGGGTCAGTGTAAATGTAAAATAATCATTTACATCTAATGCCGGGGAGTTCCATCCGGTAGCATTGTACCTGTCATTGGCATTCGCTCCGACTATCCCTGATCCTCTGCCGATACCACTTGCAGAAATATTGGCATTTACAGTTTGCCCTGTAGTGTATGGATTGTTATTGTTGGGATTGGTCCCGGTAATTGGATTTGTAAATATGGACTGCGCCTGAAGACCGGCGAATCCCACAAATGCCACCAATAGAAGTATCAAATTCTTCATGTTCGAATAGTTTAATTATAATAAGATCTCAACCTCTACTCTATGCAAGTAGACCAAAATGGTCGCATTTTTAAGGCTTTTCAGGTGGGAAGTTGTCTCTTTTACCAAAAAAGAAACAGTACTGCTTTTACTGAAACACAAAACTAAATCAATATACGTAGAAAGACAAGATTCTGAGCAATATAGTTATGATATTTTTTTTTAATGCGTAAAAAGCTGGCGGCTGGTTTGAATAGCCGCTGCTGGTTGCTGGTTGAACAGTCGGAAGAAGTGTGAACAGCCAAACAGCCCTCTTTCACCCTGTGCCTCCCGTAGCTTTAAGGGACGGTCCTCACTCAAGGCGGTGTGGTTGCTTGGTGCGGGCATGGTGTGTGGTTCGTTAAAGCGTTGAGGCGTGTAAGCGTTGAAGCGGTGTGTGGGTGTAGGTTTTGGGTTTGGGGAGAGTTCAGTGAACAGCCAAACAGCCCTCTTGCACCCCAGGATTCCCGTAGCTTTCAGCTACGGCCACTCATACGCTCACAGACGTGGAGAAGGCGTAAGGGGTAAGGCGTAAGGGGTAAGTGAACAGCCGGGGAGGAGTTATGAGTTATGAATTATGAATTATGAGTGAACAGCCCATTCACACACAATGCTTCCCGTAGCTTTCAGCTACGGCTACTCACACACTCAAAGCCGGAAGAAGTGGTAAGGGGTAAGGCGTAAGGGGTAAGTGAACAGCCAGTAGAAGTAGTAAGTAGTAAGGGGTAAGGGGTAAGTGAACAGCCGGGGAGGAGTTATGAGTTATGAATTATGAATTATGAGTGAACAGCCCATTCACACACAATGCTTCCCGTAGCTTTCAGCTACGGGCACTCCCACACTCAAAGCCGGAAGAAGGGGTAAGGGGTAAGGCGTAAGGGGTAAGGGGTAAGGGAACAGCCGGGTGTGAGTGCCATGTGGGAGTGTGAACCCTATCCCTGCCCTTTCCCTTTTGAAGGGAAAGGAAACAGCCGGAAAGAAACATCGAGCTTCGGGAAACAGTCTGTTGAATCTTATTCCTGGTCCCAGAGGGGGGCCTACCATTGTAGCGGAAGAAAAGAAAAACAATCCAGCCCCAGCGGGGCAGAACAGCTATCTACATAGAATCCTTATGTGGTGAAAAATTGTACACGCCATTACAAATAGCTGGTAAATGTGGGACAGTTTGCTTTTGGATATTGGCTTGGGGGATTCGGGAAGCTCATAACCGCAAGCTTCCCGAATGGAATAAAAAAAACCACATCTGCCGAACAAATGGCTGAGGAGATATTTTGAGGGATGGGCCTATAAATTTGCCAATTTAGATGTCAAATTCATCATCAGACTTTATATCAGGGATACATTTCTTGCTGCCCAAAACGAAAAATTTGCAAATTATTACGGTATCGAAAAATCAGCAAATTATTGCGGGCATAACAAAAAAAGCCGGCGCATCACTGCATCCGGCCTTCCATTATATCGCATTTAAGGTATGTTATCTTCAACAGCTGTGTTCGTATTAACAGGCATATTAACCTGGACGACGAGACGCAAAGCATTTGTGACTCTCCATTCCGGGTCAAACGGTGTATTGTGTGCAACAATGGCGGTTCGCCTGCTGTTTCTGCCCACCCGGGCGAATCGTGATTCGCCCCTACACCATCTCAATAATGGCTGTTCCACTGTCACTCATCACCGGCTGTTCCTTTTTCCTTTTGCCTTTTTCCCTGGCTCTTTTTCCTTTACTAACTACCTCACCAGCTTATGCGTCTCCATCACCCCATCCGCATGGACCTGCAGGAAGTAAAGTCCTGCCGTCAAATTGCTGACAGGAATATTGATAATTCCCGCTTCTGCCGCCTGTGTGGAATGATACATCGTACGACCCAGCTGATCCACCAATCTCAATTCCAGTGAACTGACACTTGTCTCTACTGATACATTCAATCCTTCAGCACTGATAAATGTGGACAATGGTCTTACTGATCCGTTTCCGTCTATTCTTCCCTGCACCACCTGGCTGTATGCGAAGCTACCATCCAAATCCACCATTTTCAGGCGGTAGTAGTGAATACCTGCTCCCGGACGAACATGTGTATAATTTGCTTTGTATGCTCTGGAAGCAATTTCCCCCTCTGCTACTCTGTCCAGTGAGTTGAAGCTTTTGCCATCTCTGCTATGCTCTATCTGAAAATAATCAAAACGCTCCGGAGACTCATAGGTCCAGGAAAGAATTTGATTGTTTTTGTCGGTTTTGGTGTTGAAGGTCAGGAGGGTGACTGGGAGAGGAGCATTAAATGTTACACTAACATTATCAATTGCTAAAAAGTGATCATTCCCGCTATCGTTTAAATCCTCCCACCTGAACATTATTTCTTGACCAATTCCCAAATTTAAACCTGTCAACATTATAGTAATATTTTCTTCTTTATTACCGGTTGCATTTCCATCCAAAACAAGAGTTCCTGTTGCTCCTGTTATTGGGCTGTCAAAACTCAACCCAGTTGATACCCATGTTCCTCCTGTAATGTCAGTAACCGTTGATCCAATTTGATACGTTAAAATTATACTATGAGTATTTGCATTATCCATTTTTCTCCATTGTTCACCATCCCAATTTATTGTGATTGAAGTTACAACCTGACCAGTGGTATTTAAAATTCTCCACCCCATGTATCCTTTACCAGTGCTCGCAGCCCCAGTAAATCCATTCGAAGCGGCAAATCCAAAAGCTCTATCAGATGCTGATGTTGATCCAAATGAATATAATGCTGCAGTCGTAGTTGAGCCTGTATTTAAACCAAAGGTTGTAATATTTGAAGTAGCATCTGTTCTCGCATACCAGCCAGATAAAGTAGAATTATTAGTCCATGTACCTGCAGGTGTTAAAGTGTTAAAATCCTGCAAGATTGGCGTACCAAAGGTACCAACTGAAGTTTGGGCCATCAATTGAAAATTTGCCAAAAATACTGTTAATAGTATCGTAAATAATGTAAGGAGCTTTTTCATATCCATTTTTTTAAAAATAAAAAATACGGTCTGTCTGCTTCATGCAGAAGATCCGAATGTGGTGGCATTATATATTTTAAGGTTTTTACAGACGCGAATGCAGTCTTTCGGGAAGGAAAGTGTCAGCACTGCTTTATCTGTGACGCAAAAGTAAAAGAAACTACGGAAAAAGCATACTGCCTTGATTTTGTTGATGTAAAATTAATATGGAAGAGGTAAGTAGTAAGTAGTAAGTAGTAAGTCGAACAGCCGGGGAGGAGTTATGAGTTAAGAGTTATCTGAAGGACCGCGCAGTAGAGCGAAGCGGCACCTCGCGGTGAATTATGAGTGAACAGCCGGAAGAAGGCGATAGGCCTATGGCGTAAGGCGTAAGGGGTAAGTAAACAGCCGGGGAGGAGTTATGAATTATGAGTTATCTGAAGGACCGCGCAGTAGAGCGAAGCGGCACCTCGCGGTGAATTATGAGTGAACAGCCGGAAGAAGGCGATAGGCCTAAGGCGTAAGGCGTAAGGGGTAAGTAAACAGCCGGGGAGGAGTTATGAGTTATGAGTTATCTGAAGGACCGCGCAGTAGAGCGAAGCGGCACCTCGCGGTGAATTATGAGTGAACAGCCCACACACACACTGTGCTTCCCGTAGCTTTCAGCTAAGGGAACTCGCACTCTCGTAGCCGGGGTGATCAGCTGGTTGCTGGTTGAACACGATAGTGCACCCTTCACCCAAACAAACTCAGACACAAGACTATACACCCCATCGCAAGCTCCGCTTGCACATCACCTCCGTAATAAATTGACTGATGCACAGTCAATTTATTACGGAGACATCACTTTTGCAGGGCTAAGCCCTGGAAAAACATCACCTTGCAAGCGAAGCGCCGCAAGACATCACATAAGAGGGACAATTTTCCAGGATTACTCCGCTCCAGCCACCACTAACACTATCTCTCCTTTAACGGCTTGTTTGGATTTGTAGAATGTGATGAGTTCGGCGAGGGTGCCGCGGTCGAAGGTTTCGAACATTTTGCTGATTTCACGGACGACGCAGGCTTTGCGATCGGGTCCACAGAACTCAGCGAGGCCTTCCATGCACTTGATGATACGGTGAGGAGATTCGTAGAGAATAAATGTGCAGGGTAATTTTGCCAGATATTTATATCGGGTTTGGCGACCTTTTTTGTGGGGAAGGAAGCCTTCGTAATAAAATTTATCGCAGGGCAATCCCGAACCGACCAGGGCCGGAACAAAAGCCGTCGGACCGGGGAGACAACTGACGGGCACTCCTGCTTCCACGCAGGCTCTCACCATCAAAAATCCGGGGTCTGAAATTCCGGGGGTTCCGGCGTCTGAGATCAGGGCAATGGTAGAACCTGCCTGCATCATTTGTACATATCCGGCGATGCTGTGATGTTCGTTGAAGGCGTGGAAGGCTTTGAGCTTTGTTTTAATCTCGTAGCGATCCATTACCTTTCGGGAGGTGCGGGTGTCCTCCGCCAGAATAAGATCAGCATCTTTCAGTATCTGTACTGCCCTGAAAGTGATATCTTCCAGATTGCCGATGGGTGTGGGTACGAGATACAGCATATGATTTAACGTTATATCGGGGCAATGTCGCTACTTCCTGTTTTGTCACAGTTTTTGCTGAAAGGCAAAAACAGCGCCAAAACGAATTACTTTAATTCTTTTACCCCGGATGAAATCCGGGGCTACTGTTGGTAAACCCCATTCGGGGTTTTAAATTAGACACTTAATATCGCCCTGTCGAAGACAAGCTTCCTTACACTGCCTGTAGCTCGAAGGAATAGGATTCCATGATGAGGTTGGCGAGCAGCTTTTTGCAGGCTTCCTCGACTTGTGCGCGGGCGGCAGATTCATCTGCAGCTTCTATGCTGAGTTCGATATGTTTGCCGATTCTGACATCCTGAGTACCTGCAAAACCGAGGTTTTTCATATTGTGGAGCACAGTTTTTCCCTGTGGATCCAGCAATTCTTTGTGGGGCATGATGTCGATTGATGCTTTGAAATTCATTTTTTGTTGAGTTATGAATTATGAGTTATGAATTATGAGTGAACAGCTGTTGCTGGTTGCTGGTTGCTGGTTGCTGGTTGAGCAGCCAAACAGCCGCTTCTGGCTTGTGGCTTCTGGCTTGTGGCTTCTGGCTTCTGGCTTCTGGCTTCTGGCTTCTGGCTTCTGGCTTCTGGCAAACAGCCGGTGTGAGTTTAATGTGTGAGTGTGAACCCTTTCCCTGCCCTTTCCCTTTTGAAGGGAAAGGAGAGCAGCCTTTTACAAGGCTGGCTTTTCTCCCCTCTCTTTCCAAGAGAGGGGTTGGGGCTGAGTTTTGCCACGGCGGAAACAGCATGCTTCTAGCTTTTGCCTACCAGCCGGTGTGAGTTGATAGTGTGAGTGTGAACCCTATCCTTGCCCTTTCCCTTTTGAAGGGAAAGGAGAACAGCCCTTTACAAGGCTGGCTTTTCTCCCCTCTCTTTCCAAGAGAGGGGTTGGGGGTGAGTTTTACCACGGCGGAAACAGCATGCTTCTAGCTTTTGCCTACCAGCCGGAGTGAGTGTTGTGTGTGAGTGTGAACCCTTCCCCGGCCTTTCCCTTTTGAAAATAGCCGGGAGAGGATGCCTCCTTGTCTTCGCTTCAGCCATCACCTTTATATTTTCAAAGCGAAGCTGCAGAACATATAAAGACATCACCTTTTCATGGCGTGTTCTATGAAAAGACATCACCTTTCAAACCGAAGGTGCAGAAAGACATCACTTCGCTTCGACTATATCTCCGGAAATAGCTGCAAATACTTGCCGAAAAATCCGTGTGTGGGTAGAACAGCCTCTTCTGGCATTTGGCTGTTCTACTTATGCCTTATTACTTACTACTTATTACTTACCCCTTACGCCTTCCCGCTTCCGGATGGCGGGTCAAAGATAGTAGTATGTAAAGCAAAACCAAAAAAGCGAGGGCTGCCTCTTTGAGAAATATGAAGGTGGGGATGGCAATGATCAGCAAAATGGTCTGTCGCCAGTATCCGTCTTTCCAGCGGAGGGCGGGTTTGAGCTTGAACATCCTGAAGGGAGAAATCAATAAATAGCTGAATACGAATATCAATATCAGCAGAATGATGGGCTGCATTAAATAATCTGCAAGTCCGAACATATCCTCTTTCGCTATAAAAAATACGCCAAGGAAAAAGACTGTATTGGCAGGAGTAGCGAGCCCTTTAAAATGGTCGGTCTGGGTTTCATCCAGATTGAAAATAGCCAAACGCAATGCTGAAAATAAAGTAATGATGAATCCAAGGAAAGGAAGCCCACTCCAGGCGCTTAAAAAGCTATCAGAATTCTCTATGCTCCCGCCGAGAAGCGTGTACATCAGAAGCCCCGGAACCAGTCCAAAGGACACCATATCCGCCAGTGAATCCAGCTCTTTGCCGATAGGACTTGCCACGTTAAGTGCCCTTGCTGCATATCCGTCCAGAAAATCTGCAAGGAGTGCAAGGAAGATACAAACCAAAACCGAAAGATTCTCGTCATGAAATAAGAAATGAATGGCCATACAACCCAAAAACAGATTGGCCAGTGTCAGCAGGTTAGGAATACTAAATAAAGTTTTAATTGGCATAAACTACCGCGAATGTACTATTTTGCGCGTTGTATTCATACGCCCCGAAGCAATTGAATCCGTATGGTTCTTCAAACTGTGATAAATGCAATAAGACGAATCAATAAAGAGTTTTAATATTCCGCCGTAAAATGAACTGAACATTTCTGATTGTTGTCTATTTCTTTGTTATTAACGTATTGGAGTTATGATGAGAGTGTACTGTTTCTTTTTATGTTTTTTCTTCTATCAGATGATTTGGGCTCAGCCGGCCAATGACAATTGTGCTACGGCATTTGTTATAAGCAATCCCTCTAATTTTTGTTCAGACCCGGCAGCATATACACTGGCCGGAGCGACCCCTTCTTCTGAGTTTGGTCCTACATGCTGGGCCAGTGCTAATGTGGATGTGTGGTTTGTCTTTGTGGCTGTTGCCACCGATCTGAATGTTCGGGCAATTGGCTCCAATGGGGCCGTTCCGGGTGGCACATTGCGAAATCCTGAGATTGTAGTATATGAAGGTGCCTGTAATTCTCTCTTACAAAAATCCTGTCTCTCAGATGCTTTTGGTCAGCATGTGGTGGAATCTGTCGCTACAAAGCTGGTTCCAGGAAGAGTATATTATGTAAGAATCAATTCAAGGATTAATAATCAGGGAACATTTCAGTTTTGCATCAATAATTTCAACAATGTGCCGAGTCCTGCCTCTGATTGTGAGGCCGGTGTCATTCTTTGTGACAAATCAGCATTTTCTGTGTCCAGTCTTATTGGAGAGGGAAATGATACCGATGAAGTAGGAGGTACCTGTATTCAGCAAGAGTTTTCATCAGCCTGGTATAAGTGGACAACAGATCAGCCTGGTTCTCTCACCTTTACCCTGACTCCGAATAATCCCGGAGATGACCTGGACTTTGCCGTGTATGAACTTCCAAATGGTGTCGATAATTGCAGTAACAAGACTTTGCGGCGCTGTATGGCTTCCGGAGAAAATCAGGGATCACCGCTTTCAGACTGGATCAGATGTTACGGGCCTACCGGATTAAGGGAGGGCTCCATAGATAGCACGGAAAGTCCCGGATGCCAGGGAGGTGACGACAATTTTTTAAAGCCTCTGGATATGAAGGTCGGGAAAAGCTACGCTTTAATCGTGAATAATTTCAGTAATTCAGGCAGTGGATTCAATATAACATTTGGAGGAACAGCTACATTCCTGGGCCCGGATGCTGAATTTGAGATTGTAAGCCCGGTAGAACCTTATTGCAGGAGAGAGCCTATTATGTTTGAAGACAGGTCAACTATCCGCGGTGGAAATATTGAAGAATATGAATGGAATTTCGGAGAAGGAAGCTCTGAGATTACAAAATCCGGAATCGGACCTCATTCTGTCATTTACGCTTCTCCCGGCTATAAGAATGTGAGTCTGACGCTTCGTAATGAAAGAGGCTGTCTGGTTACGCAACAAAAAAGAATCCTGGTAGAATGCTGTGATTATCCGGTATTCATAGATGTGGGAGAAGATCAGGAAGTAAAGTTGGGAGACAGTATACAACTGAATGTGATCGTAGATCTGCCCGGGCTGACATATACTTATGTCTGGAATCCGGAGAGTGCATTAAGCTGCAATAATTGCCCGGATCCATTTGTATTAGTTGGGAATAACACTATGGTGACTATCGTCGTAACAGATGAAGAGGGTTGTTTGGCACAGGATTCCCTGACATTGAGGGTTAATAAAATCAAGAACGTATTTTTCCCGGATGCTTTTACGCCCAACCTGGATGGAATCAATGATAAATATACCGGGTTCTCTAATGCGGCAGCTATACAATTCAAGGTGTTCCGAATATATTCCCGATGGGGAGAATTGATATACGAGGGATTTGATTTCCCGCTCAGCAATACCAGGGAGTATGGCTGGGATGGCACTTTTAAGGGGCAGGAAATGGCCTCGGGAGTGTATGTTTTTTATGCTGAGGTAGAATTTCTTGATTTTGAAATCTCCAAATTCAGCGGAGGCTTTACCCTGATACGATGAGATTTATTCTGAGTTTATGTGCATTTGTCCTGTTTCATTCCTGTACCAATAAGGTTGAAGATATCTATGCGCTGCACTATAGTGAAGCGCCACCGGAGGAACTTGCCACCGGGGTCGATGTGCTCTACAGCGACTCTTCTATTCTGCAGGTGCGTATTACCGGGCCGGTCATGAAGCGAATTCAGGACAATGGTCAGGTCAAAGAAGAGTTTCCTGAAGGAATGCAGGTAGAGTTTTATGATAAAAACGGCATTGTCGAGAGCTGGCTGGATGCCAAATACGGGGTACGCAATCCACTGGATAATGAGGTCGTGGTGCGGGACAGCGTAGTGATGAAAAACACCCGGGGTGAGTTATTGCGAACTTCTGAGCTGAAGTGGAATGAAAAGGATGGTAATGTTTACACCAATAAATACATTCAATATTCCAGTCCGGATGAGATTATCAAAGGTTTTGGATTCAGGGCTGATGCGAATTTTACGCGATTTGAGATCAATGCGGTGACGGGCAGAATAAAGCTTGGTGATATTGAAGCAGATTTTCAATAACTTTGCAGCGTACCACTGTAAGCTTACATGATATTTTTCGGCATTTTTATTTTTCTGTTGCTTTCTGCTTTATTTTCTGGAGCAGAGATTGCTTTTGTATCTGCCAGCAAATTGAGGATTGAATTAAAGAAAAGTGAAGGCTCTGCCGCCGGAAGAATTATAGCCGGATTTTATAAAGATTCCAGAGATTTTATAGGGACAATGCTGGTGGGGAATAATATCACACTGGTTATACTTACCTACTTGCTGAGTCAATTACTCTATCCACAACTATCAGTTGTATCGGAGCATCCATTGTTTTTGCTTTTAATTTCAACTGTTATCATCACAATCCTGGTTTTGATTTTTGGCGAATTTTTACCCAAAACATTTTTTGGTCTGTATCCCAATGAGGCTTTGCAGTTTTTTGCTTATCCCCTTTTATTTTTCAAATATCTGCTGGCTGCGCCGGTTTGGCTGGTTTCGGGTATGTCTTCTTTCATTCTCAAGTATGTGATGCGCACAAAAATGGAAGTGGGAGAAAAAGCATTTACTAAAATAGACCTTGAAAATTTTATACGGGGTACTGCCCAAAAAAATGATGAGGATATTGATACAGAACTTTTCGAAAATGCACTTCATTTCAACAAGGTCAAGGTAAAAGAATGTATGATTCCCAGAAAGGAAATCATCGTAGTAGATGTATCGGATACTGTGCCTGATTTGATACAAATGTTTAAAGAAACCGGACTATCCAGGATAGTGGTTATAGATGATGATATCGACAATATTCTGGGATATGTGCATCATCAGCAGTTGCTTAAAAACCCGCGAAGTGTCCGACAAATATTGAGAACCATGCCATTTGTTCCTGAAGCGATGCCGGTGTATGAATTGATGAACCGGTTTATCCGGGAACGCTCCAGCATGGCCTGTGTAGTGGATGAATATGGTGGAACGGCAGGCCTGATCACGATGGAGGATATTCTGGAGGAGTTGTTTGGTGATATCGTGGATGAGCATGACAAGGAGGAATATATAGAAATAACCGTTTCTGATAATGAATATGTTTTTTCCGGAAGGCTGGAGATGAGTTACCTCAATGAAAAATATGAAGGCCTGGACCTTCCCGAAGGTGAATATTCCACTTTATCAGGATATATCGTCATGACTGCGGAGACGATTCCTGAAGAGGGCAGCAGTATTACGCTGGGCAATTTCAGATTTGTGCTGGAGTCTGTGAGTGATACCCGGATAGAGACGGTGAGGGTTATTAAGTTGAATGGGGAGGATGAATGAACAGCCGGGAAGAAGGGGTAAGGCATAAGTAATAAGGGGTAAGTAAACAGCCGGGGGGGAGTTATGAGTGATGAGTTATGAGTTATGAATGATGAGTGAACAGCCAAACAGCCGCTTCTGGCTTCTGGCTCAACAGCCCTAACAGCCGGAAAGAAGATGCGAGCCGCGAGCTTCGAGCTTCGAGCTTCGAGTTACGAGAAAAACAGCCGCTTCTGGCTTCTGGCTCAACAGCCCTAACAGCCGGAAAGAAGATGCGAGCCGCCAGCTTCGAGCTTCGAGTTACGAGAAAAACAGCCGCTTCTGGCTTCTGGCTCAACAGCCGCTTTTAGCTGTTGGCCTGAGGTTAGGACACATTTCTTTTTTTTAATTTGTATCCCATCAGAATGGCATCAAATCTATCCAGACCATCAGCAAAAGCTTTATTTCCCGGGGGGCGCTTTGCGTTATAGAA
>JALHRR010000079.1 GCA_022841345.1 Saprospiraceae bacterium | reverse complement strand
ACCGGGCTTTTTTATTTTAATCGATTGCAATCCGCTTGCAGCAAAAATAAAAAAAGGCAGATACTGCTATTTATCTGCAATATCTGCCCATAGATGGTAGTCCCGACAGGATTCGAACCTGTGACCCTCTGCTTAGAAGGCAGATGCTCTATCCAGCTGAGCTACGGAACCGAAAATAGATTATAAAAATAGTGCTTTTTTATAATGCGGCACAAAAATAATATTTTTATGACAATATATCCTATTATCGATGATATGTTTTTCAGTAGTTTTATAGCATGGAAAGTCCGAAAGTAAAAATCGAGGAAAGTTGGTACCGCGTTTTGGAAGAAGAATTTGACAAACAATACTTTAGGAATATTGTGTCCCAGCTGAAATCAGAGAAAGCTCAGGGAAAAATAATTTATCCACCGGGTTCGCTATTATTCAATGCATTTGAAAAAACGCCTTTCGATCAGGTAAAAGTAGTAATCCTTGGGCAAGACCCATATCATAATCCTGGTCAGGCAATGGGCTTATGTTTTTCAGTTCCTAAAGGAATCAAAATTCCTGCCTCACTTGTCAATATTTACAAAGAACTTAAAAGTGATATGGGCTGTGAGATACCTTCCCATGGAGACTTGAGCTCCTGGGCAGAACAAGGAGTATTTCTACTCAATGCTATGCTTTCAGTAGAACAGAATCTTGCAGGATCACATAAAAATTATGGTTGGCAAGATTTCACAGACAGCGTTATTAATATATTATCAGAGCAGAAATCCGGATTAGTATTTCTATTGTGGGGTAATTTTGCACGAAATAAGCGGGTATTGATAGATTCTAATAAGCATTTGATTCTGGAATCCGCTCACCCCTCTCCTCTTGCAGGAAATGCATTCCAGGGTAACCGACACTTTTCAAAGACAAATGAATATTTAATCAACCATGGTAAACAACCCATTAACTGGCAAATATTATGAATAAGACATTGATGTATGCAGCTATTTCCGGATTTCTTGCAGTTGCTTTAGGAGCTTTCGGTGCACATGGAATCAAGCCTCATATCCAGCCTGATCAATATGAAGTTTTTCAGACAGGAGTATTGTATCACTTTATTCACACACTGGTCTTGCTAATGTTGGGACTGACACTCATCCATACGCCATCACCCTTAATAAAATGGGCAATAAGATTGTACTCTGCGGGAATTATTTTATTCTCAGGATCATTATATTTATTAGCTACCAGAGCTTTGACAGGATGGGATAAAATTTCTTTTTTGGGGCCGGTTACGCCATTGGGTGGGTTATGTTTTTTAGCTGCCTGGGGTTTACTCGCCTGGTATGCAATATCAGCTAATCGGGTATCAAAGTAGCTTCGTCGGGTTTTAGCTACACCTCAATAATTATATGTCATATTATAATACTAGCTATCTGTTAGTTCCATATATTTGACTTGTATTTATAACTATTTAAATCTATACAACTATGAAACAAATTCGACTTTTAACCCTAATGGTTGCGCTGTTTTGCACTGTTCAATCATTGAGTGCACAAGATTACAAAAGTGCCATTGGACTTAGACTTGGTTACCCGATTTCTGTATCCTACAAAACATTTATTACTGAGCCAGGAGCTGTAGAAGTATATGCAGGATTCAGAGGCTACGCATTCTACAACTACTTCCTGGTAGGTGCAATGTATCAGCATCACTTCCCAATAGGATCTGTTCCAGGTTTGAAATGGTATGTTGGTGGTGGAGTTAATGCACTATTCTTCAACTATGATGCTGGATTCGTGGGAGACGGTGGTTTTGGTTTAGGTATTAATGGTGCGGTAGGTCTCGATTATAAATTCGAGAATATACCTTTGAACTTAAGCGTTGACTGGTTACCAACTGTTTACCTTACAGGATACCTTTCCGGATTCGGAGGAGGTTTGGGAGCATTATCTGCAAGATATACGCTTAATTAATCAGTAAAAAAGATTTATTGAAAGAGCTGCCAGATTTGGTGGCTCTTTTTTTTTGGAATTAATAGATAAAATATGCTCCCAATACCTAATTAATAGGAAATTAGAAATCACACTTAAGAGAGAGAAATTAATTGACGATGATGATGAACCGTTTCATGAAATTCACCCGGAATAAATAATCATTCAGCCTGGTCTGCTTCTGACATGATTAATTCCTGCTTCTTCTTATGCTTCCACCACAGAAAGCCCAGCGTACCGATGATAAGATATGGAGTGAAGAAGAGATATAAGATTCCTTTATTAAGCCCTTTGCCGGCTGTACCGCCATTCTTCATGTTTGATTCAGCACTCATTCTGCACATAGGACATTGAGCATTGGCCGTATCTGGAGTTATTACCGACAAACTAAACATCAATGCGATTAGAGTGAGAATGTATTTTGCTGATTTCTTCATGATTGTTAAAACAATAAGTGAACAGACTTGGTTTCAAAAAAGCTTCTTAATTACTGATAATAAGGCTTCAGCATAAAATAACAAAGTGGCCCCGTAATGGCCACGTATAACCAGATTGGATAGACCCATCTGGCAAGTTTCTTATGCTTTGTAATTTGATTCGTAATCGCCCGGTTAAATGTAAACAGGATAAAAGGTAATATGACAGCTGCCAGGATTATATGAGTTATCAATATGAAAAAGTAAACATATCTGATAGTGCCTTCTCCACCAAACCGGGTCTCTTCTGTCGTGAAATGATAGAGTACATAGGAAAGTAAAAATAACACTGAAAGCCCTATAGCCAGAAACATAGATTTACGGTGCGCCTCAATGTTCTTATTTTTGATGAAGTATAAGGCAATCAGGAGAACCACAGCAGTTATTCCATTCAATGTTGCGTGAAAAGGCGGCAAAAAAGAGAAATCGATTTCAGTTGGAATTTTTACCCGCCGCATCATAACGACTAAAACAAGAACAGCAACAGAAATAACCGATGCTATGATATCCAATTTTCTGAGGGGTACAGTACTTATGCCCATTTTAATATTCTGCTTTTCTTTTGAATACCAGATCCTTCTGATTTTTTATTGGTAGCAAGACTCCCGCGTGGACGGCAAAATCTTTCATTTGCTCCATATCACTTAGATTGTAGATATTTCTGAGCTGCCTTTTTGAATCTATAAGATAAACAGCTTTACCTGGAGTATATCCGGGTAATTCAGCCGAAACGGATTTCAAACTGAGCGCTAATGGATCTGTACGATCTATTAATACCCAGGAATCTGAAAACTGAAATGCAGGTTTGGATTTGTCAATGATTGCAATGAGGACAACAGAAGGTACCTGACCAAGTTGAGTGGAAATTCCTGAAAGTGAATTATTCATGGATGTATCTGTATCGCCCAGTTCAACTATGACATAGTAAGGAGCTGGAAAATCCTCCTTCCCTCCTACTTCTACTTCAAAGACAGGGAACGCCAGATTTTCAAGATTGGCAATGGGCTCCATTTCATGGAGTGCATTTTTCCTGAAATCGATTCCTTCCCTCAAATATAACCAGGATATCAGTGGAAAAATAACCACCATCATTGTGAGAAACAGTATCCGGATTGTCTTACCCATTGTTTGTTTTTGATATGCAACTAACCTTTAACACCCGGATAAGTTCTTAAAAACCTGTGTCTTTAAGCAATTTGACTATTCGATGATAGTAGTGTCCTTTTTTTCATCTGTATTATTTGCCGGAATGCTGATTTCAGATGCAGGTTTCGCATCTTTTTCCAGGATTTGTGCTCTTCTTGCTCCCCAGGAACTTCCTTCCTGAAAGAAAGCTATGACACCCCATACCAATAAGAGTGTTGGCAAAAGTACACTCATTGCCAATGCGCGAACTTCATATTTCATGTGCATAAATTCATAGACAATGAAATAAGCCTTATATAGCGAAAGTGCTATCATGACAGGATACATTAACCATTTTGGCAGAAAAAAACCTTCAATTAAATGGCCATTCCCCAATAATGCAATAAGTACCTCAACAATCGTCACTACTCCCAGGAGAATCATTCCTTTAAATACCAGCTTTTTACTTTCTTCGTAACTGAGTCCCATATCTTTGAGTTTCTTTATTAATTATTTTGAAAAGATTAAAGCAGATAGAATACAAGGAATACAAACACCCACACTAAATCTACAAAGTGCCAGTACAGACCTATTTTTTCTACCATCTCGTAACCATTTTTCCGTTTAACATACAAGCCGGATGCTACATTGATCATGATGATCAGGAGGAATAACACTCCCGAGAAAACGTGAAATCCATGGAATCCGGTGATAAAAAAGAATAAAGCACCAAAAGCCTTCGGGCCAAATTCCTGTTGTTTGACTTCTCCGGACTCTGTTTTGTATTGCAATTGTTTGAATTCACCATCCACCTGATGTATCAGATAAGGAGCACCAGCATTAAATGTATCTCCTTCTTTAATATCGTGACCATCGCCTTCCAGATATGTACCCGCCTCAACATGAGTACCAAATGGATTGGTAAGAATGGTTGTGTGTTCACCTGCTATAAGCGTAGTCCACTCCCATGCCTGACAGCCAAGGAACATCAGACCTCCCACAATGGTAAGTGCCATCCATTTGACAACACCTCTTTTATTTTCCCTGTGTCCTTCCTGTACTGCTCTAACCATAGTCACAGAACTAAGGATCAGAATGAATGTCATGACAGTTACAAAAATCAAAGGCATATGATGGAACCCGCCCGGAAAGGTAGAAAATACAAAGTCCGGTACCGGCCAGGTCGGCATACTGAATCGTAATGATCCGTAAGCGATCAAAAATCCTGCGAATGTGAAAGCATCTGAGACCAGGAAGTACCACATCATCAGTTTGCCATAACTGGCTTTAAACGGTTCTTTCCCTCCTGACCAGGCATCACCTGTGTCGTGTACATCGTGTTCAACAATATGAGTATCTGTAGCCATGCTAGAGCGTTTTTAGTTCTGTAAGATTAAAAACAATAACAAATAAATCCAAAGTGCACCTACAAAGTGCCAGTAATGCAATAACAATTTCAGTCTGTGTTTTCTTTTGATCGTCACTTTTGAAGAAGCCATAAATGCTACCAACACAGATATAAACAATGCCGTCAAACCTCCTAAAACGTGAATGGCATGCAGTCCGGAAATTATATAAACAAATGATCCTGAAGGATTACCTGTTAGATATACTCCAATCAATTCCATTTCCAGCCAGCCTGCGTATTGTAATATCACAAATCCTAGTCCCAATGCAGCTGACAATAAAAGTAGTATGCGATATATACCAAATTTACCCTGACTATAATTTCTCACAGCCATATGCAAAATGACACTGCTAATAATGATCACTGCTGTGCTATAAAAGAACTGAACCGGTAATCTGAATTCCAACCAATTACCAGCAGCTTGTCTGACCATATATGCGCTGGTAAGGGCTGCAAACATCATCAGCACGCTGGCAAGTCCCAGATACAATCCGAACATTTGTGGATTGATTCTTTGCTTTAAAAGTGTATTATTTTGACTCATTTCCATAATTATGCAAAAACGCTGATGAGTAAAATAAATAAAACCAAAGGCAGGTATAAAAAGGAGGAAAACATGAGCCTCATTGCTGAAGCTTTATCTGCTTTCTTATAGAGTACCCATCCCAGCCAGGCATACACCAGTGCTGATATGGTTAATAATGAAAATCCTATAATTCCTACCATTCCAATCTCCATTGCCAGATAAAATAATGGCAATTGCATTAAAGTATAAATAAATGACTGCTTTCCTATGACCGGGTCAGGAGTTCCATCAGCCTTTTGAGGAATGAGTTTATAGCCTGCTTTTTTATAATCCTCATTTGCTACCCAGGCAATGGCCCAGAAATGAGGAAACTGCCAGAAAAACTGAATTCCAAAAAGTACCAAAGCCTCTAAAGTCAAACCGCCCATAAAAGCAACAGAGCCAATCAATACCGGCAATGCTCCGGGAATTGCTCCCACAACGACTGCTATGGGAGAATATCTTTTTAGCGGTGTGTATAAGAATGCATAACTGATGATTGCAAATGAACCCAGCACTGATGTGAGCGGATTGAATAATGCTAAAATGAATAAACCGACCACTGCCATAAAACCGGCAGCTAAAACAGCTTCTGATACGCTCATGCGTCCGTCAGGAAGAGGTCTTACAGCAGTTCTTTTCATTAATTTATCATAATCCTTTTCCAACACTTCATTCAAAGCATTCGCGGCTCCTGTTACCAAAAATCCTCCTATAGCAAGAAATACTAAAGCCTGCCACTTAAAATTACCTCCGGAAACAATCAGGTAAGCAATCACAGCGGAAAACACCACGAAAACATTCAACCGGAATTTAACCAATAGTTTATAATCCTCCAATTTACGGGAGAAGGTAGAAACTGATTGAATATGTGTGTTAGTTGACACTTTTGTTTGCTTGCTTAAATTATATTAATATCAATGTTCCTTTTCACCTTCGGCCAATGGCTCAATTTGCGAAATAAATTCTCTTCCATCCTTACCATAATCATATGCCCAGCGCTGAACAGCAGGAATATTACCCGGCCAGTTTCCATGGCCCGGAGTAATAGGTGTAGTCCATTCGAGTGTAGTGGCTCCCCATGGATTCTGTGTGGTAACTTTCTTACCTTTCCAGATAGAATAAAAGAAATTCACAACGAAGAGTAGCTGAAGTGCGAAAACAACAATAGCTGCCACGGTAATGAACTGGTTCATCGTACCGAAATGTCTGAAAGTATCAAAAGTGTCAAAACTATAGTATCTTCTTGGCACCCCGGCAATACCCAGATAGTGCATTGGCCAGAATATGGCATAAGCACCAATCAATGTACCCCAGAAGTGAATTTTACCAAGTGTATCATTCATAAATCTACTGTACATTTTAGGGAACCAGTGATAAATACCGGCAAACATCCCAAAGAAAGCAGCAATACCCATCACAATGTGGAAGTGAGCTACAACGAAATAAGTATCATGCATCTGAATGTCAATCGTGGAATTTCCAAGGAAAATCCCTGTCAGACCTCCTGAAATAAACATGGATACAAATCCTATGGCAAATAGCATAGGTGAATTAAACCTGATATTACCACCATATAATGTTGCTATCCAGTTGAACACCTTCACCGCTGAGGGAACTGCAATGATCAGCGTAAATAACACGAAGAAATTTGAAATAAATGGATTCACACCTGACATAAACATGTGGTGAGCCCAAACAATGAATGAGAGGAAGGCAATCGCCAAAATAGAGAGTACCATCGCTTTGTAACCAAAGATTGGTTTCCGCGCATGAACTGAAAGTACTTCAGATACTATACCCATCGCAGGCAGGATAATGATGTACACCTCAGGGTGACCCAGGAACCAGAATAAATGCTGATATAAAACAGGGCTACCACCCACGTGATCCAGGGCCTGACCCCCGATAAAGATCTCACTCAGATAGAAACTTGTTCCCAAAGATCTGTCCAAAATCAATAATAAAAATCCGGAGACTAAAACCGGGAATGATAATATACCTATGATAGCGGTGATTAAAAATGCCCAAATAGTTAATGGCATTCTCCACATACTCATGCCTTTGGTCCTCAAGTTCAATACGGTAGTTACATAATTGATACCTCCCAGAAGCACAGAAACAACAAATAAAACCAAACTCACCAACCAAAGGGTCATACCTGCTCCGGAACCACTAGATGCCTGAGGCAATGCACTTAGAGGTGGATATGCTGTCCAACCTCCGGAGAAAGGACCAGTACTCACAAATAATGAAATAAACATTACAAGACCTGCCATAAAGAAGAACCAGTATGACATCATATTCAATAAAGGAGATGCCATATCTCTGGCTCCGACCTGTAAAGGAATCAATAGATTGGAAAATGTTCCACTCAGACCAGCTGTCAATACAAAGAAAACTAATATGGTACCGTGCATTGTCACAAGTGCATAATAGAATTCCTGAGATAGTGATCCTACACCGGCTTCATCCAAAACGATCCATTTTCCAAGGAGATAACGCAACCATGAATAATCCTCTTCAGGGAATCCTAATTGTAACCTGAAAATGATAGACATACCTGCACCAATAATCGCCCAAAACATCCCAGTTATCAGGAACTGCTTGGCGATAATTTTGTGGTCCATAGAGAAAATATAGGTCGTAATAAAATTGGACTTATACTTATCTCCGTGGTGATGATCGTGGAAATGATCATTATAGCCTTGCTCCTGTATGAGTTTTTCCTCATCTATTTTGGTTAGCGTTGCCATATTATTATTCTTAATTTTATATATTATTGAACTATATCAATCAAATGAATTTCTACAACTATTATTTCTGATCCTGATTCAAAGTATCCACCGGAATACTTTCTGCAGGAACAGTATCTGTACCCATGGATGTTCCTGAAGGCACTTCATTTTTAATTTCTTCCATTTCGATGGGCAAGGCTTTCCCGCTAAAAGGATCATCTGCTGTGTTTCGAATAGCGGTAAGATAAAATGAATTTTGCGTCTTAATCCAGGCATCATATTCGTCCTGTGTAACAATTCTTACAATTTTTCTCATACTAAAGTGGCTGGATCCGCACAATTCAGCACAAGCCAATTCGTAATTAAATGCTTCCCATAGTTTTGGTCCATTAGGCTCTTCAGCTAAAGCAGGAACCTGATATTCAGGATAATTTTTCAATTCTGCTCTATACTCAGCAGTAGTTTTAGTAGGAGTGAATACAAAGTATGTAGGCATACCGGGTACTGCATCCATTTTAACTCTGAAATGAGGCAAATAGAAATTGTGAAGTACGTCTCTGGAGGTGATTCTTACTCTTACTTTTTTTCCTACTGGAAGTACAATCTCATCAGGTTTTATATCGTCCAAATTTTTAACATCTTCCCAATCCTGTCCAATTGGATTGGTTGCCGTAATTAATTTGTAATTTCTTGCACCCAAAACGCCATCTGCTCCGGGGTATCTGATATCCCATGCAAACTGGTATCCGGTAGCTTCAATTTCCATGTAATCTTCATCTTCTCTTACATCTGCCATAATATCATTCCATGCATCCAAACCTCCTACAACGAGGATTGTCATCACAACAGCCGGAATTATGGTCCAGATTACTTCCAGTTTATTATCATGAGGGATATAAAGCACTTTATTACCTTTTTTAGCTCTGTACTTGTATGCAAACCAAAACAGTGCAATGTGTGTGATAACGAAAACTATTCCGGTAATAACCAGCGTAATATTGAAAATGGAATCAATTCTTCCGCCATGTTCTGATGCAGATTCATGTGGTCCATAGCCCAACATATAGTTTCTATAGTATAAAGCCGTCACGATACAAAAAACCATAAAGGCAACCAAAAACAGCAGCATTGCATAAGCACTTCTGTTATTTGCTTCCTGCTCAACTTCCTCTTCGCCCCGGATCTTCTGCGCCAGTTCGCTGATTTTACCGATTTGAACGGCAACAATAATCAGAAGCGTGATACATAAGATGATAATAAGTGCGGTCATGTTATATTAATTTTCTTTTAGATAAGTCTTTTTGCTTCGATATAGTTTAGTAAGATTCTTATTATACGTGATGATGAATACTTTCATTTAGATAAGGATCATTTTGTGGAACCATGGAGGCCTTAGTCATGCTGGCAAATACTGAATAAAAGAACAGTCCCAGAAAGCCAATGAAAGTTCCAATTTCCAATAATCCCGGAGCTGAAAATCCGGCTACAGATGAAGAATGTCCCTCTCCATGACCGTGACCTGCAGCGGCTTCTTCAACTACAGCATGCCCATGTCCCATTACTTCATGTATCGTATGCAAAATACCGGGTTTCAACATTAAGAAGAAGTCCACCCAATGGCCAAATAAAACCAGAACAGCAACAAATACCATCACGCCAACTTTACGTTTATTATCATTTCTTATCAAAATAAGAAACGGAAGCACAAAGTTCATGATTAAGTTCCCATAGAAAAGCACCGGATATTCATTCATTCTTGTCTGAAAATAAACCGTTTCTTCTCCAACATTTGCATACCAGATCAACATATATTGAGAGAACCACAAGTAGGTCCAAAAAATACTAAAGGCAAATAAATATTTGTTTAAATCGTGTAAATGCTCATCCGTTACCAGCGTATAATATCCTTTTGATTTCAAATACAGGAGTAAAAGAATGGTTAAAGCCAACATGCTAATCAACCAGCTCGCTGTTGTGTACCAGGCAAATAGTGTACTATACCAATGTGCATCAACCGACATAATCCACAACCAAATGATAGCAGCACTTGAAAATCCGGCAATCGGCAGAAATATAGCTCCGGTAATTTTCAATTTTCTGTGGAATGTAAAATTCAAAGGTCCACCCTCCTGATCTTCAGCCAATGATATGTTGCGGATTCTTTTGGCAAAATATATCCAAATTCCAACTATACCGATTGTGAATAAAGTATAGATCATAGGATTTAAAAATCCGGATTTACCTGCTAATACAGGATCAGCTTCAACCGCTGCCTTATCAGTCCAGTGGTACAAATGGTGGAAATGTCCCCAAATACCGATGATAATAAGGATCATTAATCCTAAACCAATTGGCAGGAACATAGAAAAGGATTCCCAAACCCTTTTAAAAATAGTATGCCAGCCGGAATAAGCCAGAAATTTGGCTGACAGGACAAAAATAGCCAGAAATCCTACCCCTGTAAAGAATACGCTATTATGAAGGATATTACTCCAAAATCTGCTGTGATATGCATCATCAGTGAAAAAGGTGATTAGCAAACATACTAATCCAAGAATCATCGCACTGATGAATAATTGTTTTTGCCTGGATTCGAATACAAACTGGTTCATATAATCTATGGATTTCTGATAGTTTCAGTATAATATTATTATTTGCTTGTTCCTGTTGAGTCTGCTTTCTGTAAAGAAGCTCCCGGAATGGAATGACTATTTAAAGTATTTGCAGCTTCACTATACTCAAGAGATTTTGAAGCAGCCTGTAGTGACCGGATATAATGAATGACCTGCCATCTTTCTTCGAATGAAAGTTTATCTGCATAACTACCCATCACATTCAAACCATACATAATGGAATGATAAAATCTGCCATTAGAAGCTGCGATAAAGTCATCACTCACCAGGTTTGCAGGTGCTGCAGGGTATTTTCCTCCATCATCTCTAACCAGATAACCCAGACCATCAGCCTTCTCACCATGACAAGTGGCACAGAAAATAGTATATAATTCTTTCCCCTGGGCCAAACCTTTCTCCGTAATAGGAAATGGATTTTTGATTATTTCTGCAGTTGCTCTAATTCTTTCCTCAGGTGTATCCTTATAATAATAAGGTACAGAACCATTAATGGGATATCCCTGGAATTTGGAAGAGAATACAGCCATAACGTTTGCATCAGATGGATTACTCAATCCAGCATAGCCGCGTGGAATCGTGCCATTCTGTGGAAGTCTGGGCTGAACCATTGCATGATATTCCTCTTCGCCGGTGAATCTGTTGTAAGAATAATAGTTACTTACATTGGCTTCATAAGCAATCGAATGACCCATGTCCATCATATACTCCCGACCAGTGTAGTTTCCTTCTGCAGGACCACAGGCAGGGGTGATCAGAACCACCATAGTAAATAACAATCCTATAAAATATATTTTTCTCATAATCAGAGATTTATAGCGTTTTAGTGTTTGTCTCGGAAGCACCCGTTTCTGTAAAGAAGTTAGTCAGTTTACCTAAATCATCATTGGATAGTCCTGCCGTCGCAAATGCAATGCAAAATTTATCATCCGTAATTCTGTCGTCGAGGGTTTTTGCTTTCACACCGGGACCCATTCCACAAATAGTATAGAATGTAACAACCATACCAATACAAGCAAAAAGTACAGTCAACTCAAATGTGATTGGAATAAACGATGGTGCGGAAAAATATGGCTTACCCCCGAATATAATGGGCCAGTCACGTGTAAATACCCATGTCATGAATCCGAATGCAAGACTTGTCCCTGTGAGTCCATAAAAGAACCCGGCAATGTGCAACCTTGATTCTTCCAGACCCAATAAAGGATCCAAACCGTGAACCGGAAATGGGGTATACACATTATCGATTTCAAGATGCTGGGAATTGGCAGCTTTAACTGCATCCAACAGTTGGGTCTCGTCATCATACAACCCAAATAAAACTTCTTTAGCGGATGAACTACTCATATCTGAAAGCTTTTATATTCTTGATTAATGATGATGAATTTCGTGTGTAGGATTCATATCTGCACCCTTCTTTGCTTCCTCTTTGTGACCATCTGCATACTGATCACCGGCAGCCTTCAATATTGATTTTACTTCAGCAATCGCTACTACAGGAGCTATTCTTGCAAATATCAAATAGAATGTGAAGAAGATCCCAAGTGTTCCAAGGAATATTCCAATTTCTACCCAGGTAGGATCATAATAAGACCAGCTGGATGGTAAGTAATCTCTTGCAAGTGTAGTTGCAATAATTACAAATCGCTCAAACCACATACCTATATTCACAAAGATGGACATCACAAATGTCACCATAATACTTCTGCGATATTTCTTAACCCAGAAAAGCTGGGGAGAAATAACATTACAGGCCATCATACCCACATATGCCCACCAGTAAATACCCATGGCTCTGTTCATGAAGGCAAATTGCTCGTACACATAACCTGAGTACCATGCTATAAACAACTCAGTAAGATATGCTACACCAACCATCGTACCTGTAAACAAGATCACCTTGTTCATAGATTCAATGTGATTTATAGTGATGTAATCCTCCAGTTTCAAAGCTTTTCGTGTAACTATCATCAATGTCTGAACCATTGCAAATCCTGAGAAAATCGCACCGGCAACAAAGTATGGTGGGAAAATCGTGGTATGCCATCCCGGAATAATGGAAGTAGCAAAGTCAAAACTTACAATCGTGTGTACTGAAAGTACCAAAGGAGTAGCCAATCCAGCTAAAACCAATGAAAGTGACTCCCATCTCTGCCAGTGTTTTGCAGCACCTGTCCATCCAAAAGACAGAAAGCTGTATAATTTTTTACGAAAACCTTTAGCTCTGTCACGAACTGTGGCAAAATCCGGCACAAGTCCTGTGTACCAGAATAAAAGTGATACAGTGAAATATGTCGAGATGGCAAATAAATCCCAAAGTAATGGAGAGTTAAAGTTTACCCATAGAGGTCCTCTTGTATTTGGTAAAGGGAAGAAATAGAAAATTACCCAAATCCTACCAACGTGAATACCCGGAAAAAGTGCTGCACAAATAACCGCGAATATCGTCATCGCTTCCGCAGCGCGGTTTACACCTGTACGCCATTTCTGTCTGAATAACAACAAGATAGCTGAGATCAGCGTACCAGCGTGACCAATACCAACCCACCAAACGAAGTTGGTAATATCCCAACCCCAACCAATTGTGCGGTTCAGGTTCCAGGTTCCAATACCAAAGTATATGGTCCAAAGTATTGAAAACACACCAAATGCCAATAGACTGGAGGACACTATAAAACCCAAAATCCAGGTTCTGCTGGGAGCCTGCTCTGTTGGTGAGCATATATCTTCCGTAATTTGATGGTAGGTTTTACTACCCGTAATTAAGGGATCTCTCGTTGGTGAAATAACTGCACTCATAAATGTATGTTATGTCTTACTTGTTGATAATTAATAACTTGTTCAAATTCTTAAGCCTCATTGCGGTTAGTAACTTTCATCTGATAACCAACTGACGGCAAAACGTTGATTTCTTCCAAAACAAAGTAACTTGTCTTCATTGCCATACGCTTGCTCACTTCTGACTCAGGGTCATTTGTATCACCGAAGACTATTGCTCCGGTAGGACAAGCTGTCTGACAAGCAGATTTGATATCACCGTCTTTCAATTTTCTGTTTTCCGCTTTTGCTCTCAATTTGCCTTCCTGAATTCTCTGAACACAGAAAGAACATTTCTCAATAACCCCTCTGGATCTAACTGTAACATCAGGATTTAAAACCATTCTGGTCAGGTTGTCACCATAGTATGGAGTATCTTCCTGGAACGGATCATTTTCATTTACAGGGAAAAGATCTGCTGTTGTATAATCCAGCCAGTTGAATCTTCTCACTTTATATGGACAGTTGTTAGCACAATATCTTGTACCCACACATCTGTTGTATGCCATTTGATTCAGACCTTCTGAACTATGGTTGGTCGCTGCTACAGGACAAACATTCTCACAAGGAGCATTGTCGCAATGCTGACACATCATCGGCTGATATACAACGTTTGGACTTTCTACATCTCCGTAATAATATCTGTCTATTCTCAGCCAGGTCATCTCATGATGACGACTCACCTCTTTTTTACCGACTACAGGTACATTATTTTCAGAAATGCAAGCTACCTGACAAGCTGCACAACCAATACAAGATGTAAGATCTACTGCTAATCCCCAGTGATGGCTGAGATGATATTGATCATCATGCCCAGGATACAAGCCGTAGGAGTTCAGTTTTTGATGGTGCTCTCTTTCATGAATCAGGCTTTCTGCAGCTGCATCCAGTTTATCAAAATTGGCAGAACGCAAAATTGATCTCTTAGTCAAACCACCCTGGAAACCATTTCCAAGCGTCATCACTGCTTTTTCATCTACATTGATCAGTTCATTGATAGTCTCATCAATACCTTTAACACCCATTGTATGGTGATGCTGAACAGTAGCAAATTCATTGTCATGACCGACTTTGCCACTCACCTGCGCATCTGCAATATAATATTGGATGTATCCTGCAGCATCTCTTTTCAAACTGCTGTAAAGATTCTTTCCAACTTCAGATCCTGCTTTACCTGCTATTTCTCTACCGAAACCAAGTGCTGCACCTATAGTTTGTTGCAGTAAACCAAACTGCTTTACAATTGGAAGTCTGTGAGTCTTTTCACCAAGTGTTAAATCCACCAGATTTCCATCATCTTTCAAATCATTCAAAACAGAAAATCTGCTCTTGCCATCCCACTTTACAGGCACGCAAACATAATTAGCCCAGCAAACTCTGGTAATCGGATCAGGTAATTCCTGCAACCATGGATTAGAAGCATATTGACCGGCACCAAGACCTATTGATTCATATACTGCCAATTCCAATTCGCTGGCAGATGGTTTGCTTATTTGTGATCCAAGAGATGCAACATCACCGGAAAAACTTGCGCTTCCAGAAGCAGTTGATTCTATTTCCAAAATTCCATCATGCAAAGTACTGTCCCAGAAAGAGCGGAAAGTACTGAAGGCATTCTGTTTTGTAAATACTGACTCTCCCCATACTTTTTGCAGATAGGCAT
>JALHRR010000078.1 GCA_022841345.1 Saprospiraceae bacterium | reverse complement strand
TTTTTAGCCGGGGCCGAAAATGTCAACGAGTTGGCGACGGGCATTGATACATTCAATGTTCCGATACACAGCAACAACGGCGCGACTACATTAAGGCTGACGGGTAGCCTGGTAATGCGTATCAGCAGCGATAATCCGGTACCGGGATATACCAACCCGCTTTTCCCGTTTGTGGCATTGTTCAGGATTAACTTAGACCTGGGGACAAACGGGCTGCAAAGAACATACACTTTACAGGCGGGGTACCAATTCACCTATTCACCGGCGACATGGAACCCTACGCCGGGGTGTTATATCCTTCAGCCAATTTCAGGGCCGTTTTTGGCAAACACATCCAGCGATATTTTCACGTTCACGCAGAGCATTGATATAATGACACCCGTGCTACCTGAAAACACGGAAGCGTTTACGTTTACCGTTGGGTTGGAAGGGCTGACAAAATACGACGGTACGACCTACAACCTGGCGGACTTTACAATCACATACGACCTTTCTAACCTTTGGCTGGAAGCATATAGCGAGGGTTCGCCGGTCTTATCGGGTGAGGGCAATATTTTCACCACTCCGAACTCGGCGGTAGGCAACACGCTTGTGTACAAGTCCGAAAGCCTGATCGGCAGCAGCACGAACGTAAACACGGTCGGCGCGCTTTGGGTGAAACCGGCATCCGATTATGTTTTGGCTCAAAATTGGGCGTACGGCGCGGGAACGTTCGATTACTCGTTTATCGGGCAACTGCTTACAACTGTCATTGCAGCGAGCCGGGCGAAACCATGCAGGAAACTTAACGGCAGTTTGTACGGCGATATTCTGGCAATTTCGCGCGTTGAATGGATTAGTGAAAACTGGATACTAATAGGCGGGACATGGAACGCGGTAAATAATACATTCACCGGCGAATGGCTGGAAATGAAGTTCCTGGAAGGGCTTACACCGTCCGACCCTACGCCATTCGGCCCCTGGATTGACCCAATGCCGCCGGGGACATGGACAGACAGCGAAAATAGTACGGGGCCGTTCCGGTTGGCCGTACCGCCTGGTTCATTGCTTTATCCGGTTGCGTCAACCCTGAGCGATAGAGACATAAGGCCGGGGGCGATAACAAGTCTGGACGTAGAGGACGTTCTATCTGATTACGATTTCAACGCAGGCGATACTATTGTTATCGTTGACCCGTTCACAGGCAGTTTTGAGGAGTTACTTGTAACAGCCACGACCACGAACGGGCAAACGGCGCTTTCTGTTTCGGGTACCCTGATTGGTTCATATCCGGTCGGTTCGCCGATTGTTCGTTTACCCCGCATCGGCGGCGGGTTCTCCCTCCCGGGCGGGCTTGATGGCGCGATACTTCGCCGCACGTCGGGCGCATGGGTAGCGTACGGCACAAGTGCGCTGACGGACGGTCACGTTTTAACCTGGACAGATGCGGGCGGCTGGGCGGCGGCAGCACCGGCAACCAGCGGGACAGTTACAAGCGTAGGGCTTACAATGCCTACGGGCTTTTCCGTATCAGGCTCGCCCGTGACAAGTTCCGGGACATTGGCTGTTTCCACCACTTTGAACGGCAACCTACGCGGCAACGGTTCAGGGTTTGTGGTGGGCGCTGTTGCGCTTGGCTCGGAGGTATCAGGTATTTTGCCAATTGCCAACGGCGGCACAAATTTGTCCGCTTTGGGTAGCGCATTGCAATTGCTTCGCGTGAACGCGGGCGCAACCGCGCTGGAATATTTCACGGCAACATATCTAACAACAAACCAAACCATAACCCTTTCCGGCGACGTAACCGGATCAGGCTCAACTGCAATAACAACCACAATAGCCGCCAACGCTGTAACGGTTGCGAAAATGGCGCAACTTGCCGGGCTGTCTATTTTGGGGCGGGCGTCAAACAGCACGGGCAACATGGCCGCAATTACCGCGTCCGTTGCGCTTACTTACTTGAGGCTCAACGCGGGCGGCACTGCTTTGGAATTTGGCGCACTACCCACCATCCCAACCGTATCAGGTACCGCTGGGCAAGTAGCCGTTTTCACCGGCGCATCCACCATTGGTGGCGGTGTTTCGTTCCTGTATGATTCTACAAACTTTCGGATGCAGGTTAACGGTTCGGGTTCTGTTGTAACCCCGACCGCACGGCTCGACGTTCGGATGAACGTAGTGTCAGGCACAGATGAATTATTCCGCTACCGGGGCCAGGTATCTGACACCGTTTCGGGTATCATTGAAAACACGCGCAATATTTCAGGAACCGGAAACGCGGGATATGTGGCGCAGGTCGGCGGTACGTCGGCCGGGAACCCATTTATGAAATATGTTATTCCGGGCGGTAAAACATGGTCAATGGGGCCGGACAATACCGACGCGGATAAATTTAAGTGGAGGCCGCAGGATTCTGTGGACGTAGGCGCAACCGGCGGCGAAGGATTAACAATGACAGGCGATGTTACGCCGCTTATCGGCATCAATACCGACACGCCCGCATTTCCTTTGGATGTGAACGGACGGGCGCGGGCCTTAACCTGGACAAACAGAACAAGCGCCAATAGTCCGACGCACACTTTTGGAACGGGCGCCGGGACGGGGCCAACAATGGGAACGGTTGTATATCCGACGGGCAACACGGCACAGGTAAGGTTTACAACCGGCACCAGCCCAACGGCAGGCGGTGTGATTGTAAATATAGTGCCGACGGCTGAAATCAGACACGCGGGGAAAGTGTATGTAGTATTCTCGCCCCTCAACGCGGCCAGCGCCGGGGAGATAACAAAATTTTACATTGACCCAAGTACCACAACACCTTCAAACATAGCATTGAGGGCAAACGGATCATTGACTGCATCAACCGAATACTATTTCAACTTCATAATTATGGGCCACGCATGATAACATTTACAGGCGACCCTATTTTTTTAGGGACGGGGAACAAAAACATTTTTGCCAATACGGTGGAACTTCATTTCGACTTCATTTTTCGAGATGACACGTCCGTTGTTGCGATACTCTACGCGGTAGCAACCGGCACCATCATCGGCACCTTTGAAACGGCGTACACGTCAGCACAGGTAGACGCGGAGACGTTAAGCAAAACAGATACCGCTGCGATGTTTTCCGAGGCGGTACACCAATTGGAAAAAACACGACTTGAGGGTGTTAACCCTACAAATACATTCACCATAACATTATAAAAAAATGGCAACCGAAGTAAGCACAACGCCGGGCGTTATTAATTATACGCATAGAAAAGGCGACACATGGCAGCCTGAAACGGTCACTGTTTACGACGGTGGCACGATTGTCGATGGTGTTTTGGTGGGCGGTACGCCGCGCAATTTCACCGGATATACAGGCAGGATGCAAATACGCACTGTTTTGTCTAACGATATTATCATAACTTTGACAACATCGGGCGGAGGCATAACGCTTTCCAGCGTTGGCGTTATTACCCTTACAATGACGGCGGCGCAAACGGCGGCAATTGCAGCGGGCGACTACGTATATGATATGCAAACTACCTCAGGCGCGGGTGTTATTAAAACATGGATTGAAGGGTCGTTCACCATCGTTACCGACGTAACAGCAAATTCTTAATTATGGCGGACACATATATAGTAATCAGCGACGGGCCTGCAACAAATCTTGTATTAAGCGGCGCGGGTGCGTCTGCTTATCAGATTTGGCTCGATGCAGGCAATACCGGCACGGAACAGGACTTTCTGGATTCATTGGAAGGGGCTACAGGCCCAACAGGGCCGACCGGCGCAACAGGCCCACAAGGCCCTGCCGGGGCTACCTATTCTGCGCAAAACGGCGCGCGCCTTAACGGGACAATAATAGAACTCGGAAATGTAATAGGAGACGATGCGGCGGCCCTTACTCGTCACACTGAAATTCCACTGGACGGGTATAAGATAGCGTTTTCGGGAGCAGGGCAGATGTTGATCGGAGGTACAAGCGCTGCCCCTTTTTCGGGTACAGCGACAGACATCCCCTTTGGTATTGTAAGGTCAGGCCCGCCGCTGCCTTTTAATACCCCAATCCACTTAATCACAGACACGGTAAACTCTATACAAACCTCTGTTGTAGCAAGCCAAATACTCATAAATACTCCCGACGACGAATTTCCACCATTTAATCAAACGCTGCAATATTATCCAAATGTCGGCGGCGGCGGATATAATAACTTTATTCATTCCGAGGGTTTCAATACTGGAACCGCCGGGCGCATGGATGTTAGTATGCCATCACAGCAAAAAAATCGGGAATGCAAGTTCGAGGTTTCTGCTCACGGCTATTGCCAGGAGGTATGGGAAAGCACGACGGCTATTTCCGGTAAAGAAAGCAGGTGGTTGTACTACATTGCCAACAGGGACACGCTTTCAAATTCAAGCCTTTTTTTAGAGGCGAATCAATTCGAGATTCGCAATTCAGATAACAGCGAAGCGATGTTCGCTATTGGAAAAACCGGATCGTTAAGCATTGACGGTTCTGTTCAGTCGCTTATATCTCTTGAAACCCCCGCTACTGGCACTGCATTTCTTCGGCATAGAAACGCGGCAGATAACGGGTATCTCGACATAATGACAGCAAGTTCTCACGGGGTGGTGTTTGGGAAGCCTGGGTATGACTTTTTTTCGGAATCAGACATGAATTTTATCGGGAAAATTATATCATTTAAAGATGCACCCGCCAACGCCGATAGAATGACACTATCTGGCAATTACGGAAGCGGTGAGTTTAAAATATTTTCGGGTGCAGGTGGGTATTTTTTGACTTTTTACGAAGGCGGGGCGGAATTAATGCGCCTAAGCAGCGGAAATGTAAAAATTGGAACAACCAGCAATGTTGCCAGCGCGATACTTAATGTATCAAGCACAACAAAAGGTTTTTTGCCTCCGCGGATGACGACGACCCAAAGGGATGCTATTTCCTCTCCGGCGGCAGGGCTGATGATTTACAACACAACCACACGCAAACTCAACGTATTTACAACAGCCTGGGAACAGGTAACAAGCGCATAAAATGACAGCCACAGACTTAAACATACTTGTAGTATTGTCGGAACGGGCGCGGGCCGCCGGACTTATTCAATTTTCAGAATTTACAGCAGTTTTTTCAGCAGTGGAAAACGCAAAAAAGGAAATTTTGGAGGCGCAGAAAAAAGAGGTGACCGAAGGTGACACCAATGCAAAAGCAGCCAAATAAGATGAAACCGCACCACTTTACACTCATTCTGCTTTTTGCCCTGATAGCGCTTTTGTACGCACAGTGGAGCCGCTTTCTGGAATGGTGGAACGATCTAACCCCTATATGGAAAACAGGGGTATTTGTGTTTGCCTGGGCGCTGCTTATTTTGATAGGATACCGGCAAGGGCCTGATTGGATGATGGCCGGGGTTGTGGCCGGGCCGGTTGGAATGGTAGTTGTAGTCTTTTATGAAATTAACAAAATGATCGAATGAAAGCGGATATCGGAATAATCGGAACAATAACAGAAGCGTTCAAACGCAATCAGGCCGGGGCAATTATTGGCCTATTGTCCTTTGGATGTGTATTCTTTGCCGGGATGTGGCGCGATGCGGAACGCCGGGCCAATGAATGTTTTGAGGATAAGGTGACGCAGGAAAGGCGGCACGGCGAAGAGCGTGAAAAAGTCCACGAAAAAATACTTCAAATGTCGTACACCATCGGCGAACTTAAGGCGTCGGTGGTAAAATCAAAAAAGAAATGAACCGAACAACATTTTGCACACTGGCGGCCTTTGTGTTTTTTGCAGGGCTTAATTGCCATCACAAAGGAATTGAAACAAATACCGCGAAAATTTCGGCGCCTACATGGGAACAGATCAACTTGAAAATTGATTCTGGGTTTTATGAGATGAATGAGATTTTCGCGCTTATGCAGCCGAAAAAAACCATCAAAAAAAGTTTCATCGAGGTAATTAGTCCTGGTGAATCTCAAAGCATTTTTCTTTCACAAGATTCAATCAAACAGAAATGAGTAACACAGACGCAAGGCAAACAAAACTTAGGGCGGTTTTAGGGTCGTCTAATTTTAAAACCGACGTAGTTACTATTGTACTTGGCGGCATCGCTGGTATTGTAGGATTTTTCTACGCTCTCCCTGATCTTAATGCTGCCGCCGCGATTGGTAGCGATGTTGGCGACCTGATCGCTCAAGTTAAGGCGGGTGCATGGGCAAGCGTATTTACGGCTGCCCTGAAAATTTACAATGTCATTTCGCATATGCTAAAGGACTAAAAAAGTAAGGTTTTCGGCTTTTCATTTTTCGGGCCTACTCACGCAATGTGGTAGGCCCGTTTTTTTATCCTTTACGTTTTGTGCGTTTGGTTTTCTTTTTTGGGGCATACCTTTCTAAGTATTCCAACACTTGACTTTTCGGGGTTGTATCCCGATTGTAGTATTTGCCAACACCGTAGCCTGTTAGCCAGCATGGGTATTGATCGGGGTTAAAGTATTCGGTTTCGGCTTTCTTTTTACATAACGACATCTTCGGACATTGGTTAAGGTTTTAAATGTGAAAGAAAGATGGCCGACATTTTCGCATCAGCCGATTCAATACAGCGCTTATATTTTGTAGTTATTTATTCATTGTAAATCCCATCTTGTTCATCGAGATACCTTTTAAGATCATCATCTTTTTCTCTTAAATCAAGGCCAAGTTTGTGGGGAGGTATATTAAATTTTCTAACTACGTCGCCTATTAGCGCGGTCAAAAAACCCGCCTTTCCGCTTTCATTTATTCGCGTTGCGCTTTCTTTTTCTGAAAGTATTTCCCCTGTCATAACCCAATGGTAAACATCTTTTTCGTCTTGCGCTGGCCACACGTCCCCGTTATATCTACACTCAAAAGGCTTTTCCGGTGTTGTAAATAAGTGCATTCCCCCATAACGAACACTAACCTGCCCGTATTTACATTCGATTATTGCCTGCCATCCGTCCTGCTCAACATCTCCATAAGGTTTGAATAAAATATCCCTAAATATCATTTTATTTTAAATTTAAATGTGAGAGAAAATAAACGACTATCATAATCAGCGCCCCGTATAATAAGAACCTGGCAAACGCAAAAATAAGCAACCACAACAACCCATCCCACCAAACAAACGGCGTGAAATACGCCAAAACGTAGGCCCACCAAACGGGGTTAATTAGATAATCAGCGCCGAAAAGAAACAACGTGCCAACGGCGGGAGAGAATACTACAAACCACTCATTTTTTCCTGAACCTTCTTTCAAAACGTAATTCAGCGGCGCGTAAAGCGTATGCACGAATTGTTCGCATTCCCATCCAAACGCCAACGTCGGCGCGAAAAAACAAAACGCAAAACCCGCCGTTGTTTCTGATACGTTCCGGCTCCGGTTTTTTACGTTGTCGCTTATGCCAAATTTGTTAATCCAAAAATACGGGATGTTATGGAAAACGTAGACGCGCGTTTCCTGCAAAATCCGGTCTTGTGAACGGTGGGCGGGTGATTGGCGTTTTCGTTTCATACGGGCGGTGTATATTCACTCTCAATATTAAGCCGGTCAAATTCGCCGGGGATAAATTCGCCTTTTTCATTCCAGTCTATATAGTTTGAGTACGCCGGATGCGCGCCTTCGGCCCGGCCCGAAAATCCTTTAGTTTTCCCTGGGGATTGTTTTTGTATTTCTACAATATTGCAGCCGTACGTTAGGTACTTTTTGCCTACCTGTAATTTCATAATGAATTGTTTTGCCCGTTGCCGGAGTTATTATACTGTTTGTATTCGTTTTTATGGTGGTGGTGTTCATGTACCACAGTCTTACCAATTCTGATATTCCCCAGGCAGGAAATAAGAACGCCCAACCCGGCACAAGCAATTGCAATGCCGACAAAAGGCGCAACCGCAGCCGCAATAATTTCCGCAATTATAGCGCCGTTTGCAACGATAATTCCGCAAGGCGTAGCAACGGAAACAACAAGTAAAACCCGCTTCACTTCAACGGAAAGAACCTTTTGCTCGTTCGGAATTTGCGCGGTTTTTTCCGGGGCAACGTACGGAACGCGAGGGCGTAAATTTAGCGCCCGATAAGACAAGGCCACCTCGTTTTCCGGCAACGCGCCGCGCTGCACGGCGGAAAACCCGTTATCTTTTTCCGCTTCAATCATTCCGAGTTCGATGTAATCAGGTTCATTTATTTTCATCTTCAATAAGAATTGCTATAATGATTCCAGCGCAAGAAACACCAGATGCAAAGGCTAAAAAAATCAATACCATCATTTCGTCTGTCATCCCGATTGTAATTTTATTCCCTGCCTACGCAAAACATAACCGTCGTACATTTTCATCGTGGCCGGGCTGTTAAGCGGTTTAGGTTCGCCGTTGATGTTGATTGTAATATGGTAGACTGGGGCGGGTTTGGTTTTCGGGGTTTTGGGTTTGCGTTTAGTTTTTCGTTTCATGCGTACGCGCCCTTGTCTTTCACATCCGCTTTAAATTCAACATCGGCCATGCACTTGTTATTTTCGCATATCCAAAACCATCGTTCATCATAATACCCCTCAAAGTAAACAAATGTCATTTCGGTTCCGCATGAGCAAATCGGGCGCTTCTTGCCTTCATTTTCTTTATTTCTTTTCGGCTCCATATCTTTCAATTTTGATTGTTTACAACTTGCCCAGCAAACTGCGCCTTAGCCGCGTCTGCATTGTACGACAACTTTTCAGCCCGCCATAATTCCCGGCGCTTCACGATATTAAGCAGAACCAAATCCTGCCATGCCGAAAAATCGCGTGAAGTGGTAAGAGGCGAAGCGCTGTAAACCTCTTCCCATACGTCCGTTTCAGGATTCAAAAATACGTTGCCGTGTTCGGCTAACTTCGCCCTGGCATAAGCAGCCCGAACAGATACCGCGTCATCTTTTATGTCTCCTGAAATGTAAAACAGCGGTTCGGATACGGTTGCCCAAAACTTTGCTTCGCCGTCGGCAATTTTGCGGCGGTTCATAAGAACATAAGCCACAAAAATTGTGGCGCAGGCCAAAAATCCCATTAGTGCGTCTATCATGTTTTTGTTGTTTATCCCTCCCCCTACCCTGATTTACCCCGGGTTTTCCGGGGTTTTTAGCGGTGGGGGAGGGGCTAAGGAGTATCTTTTTGCAATCCGCAAAGGCAAACACCGATAGAAACATCTTCTTCTTTTGTGTCAACTACAAACACCTCTCCGCCACTGTTGAGGATTTTTGCCATTGTTGTCGTGAATCCTTTATTGATTTTAAAGCCGCCGATTATCATCGCAGCGGCGACTATACTACCGCATTTACATTTTACTGCGATGCAAAAACCTGTATTGATTTGTCTCATAATATTAGAAGGTTGGTTTATCAATTAAGTACTCCCTAAACGCAGCGAGTACATTTTTTGCCGTGTGGGCGGTAATGCCGGGGAAGTCCTCACCGCCTGAATTAGCCGCCAAATCCTTTTTGTTGCAAAATGGCATCTTTGCAAAGTACTTTTTGCATTCGGCGTAAGCCGGGTTTTCAGGGTCGAGGCCGCGTGTGCGTAAGCCGGTCTTATCAAGTTCGGTAAGGTGTTCGGGTATATCTACATTAGTCCTGCCGAACTCAAAAGTATTGGTTCGCTCATTGACCAGTACCGCACCGCTTTTTTTGCCTGTGTCGGCCTTTACGCCGTTCCAATTTGGCGGGGGCGCTGATAAGGCAAAGCGTTTCGGGTCGGGTTCGGCAAACGCGCTTTTGATTGTGTTGAGTAGATTGTGTATTGCGCCCATTATTTACAAAGCAAGAAGTTCGGATATAATTTTGTTAAGCGCCTCTACCGCTTCAATGTTACCGGCAATTGCATACTCCCTGCGTTCTTTTATAAGCCAGTTTAATTGAATCAGCGGGACTTTTTCGAGAAAAGCAGCCTTTTGTAATTTTTTGTGCTTTTCGTGGTCAATTGCTTTTTCCATTTTATTTATTTTTTATTTAATTGAAGATAAGCAGCGTAAAACACGCCCGCTGCAATCAGCGCCATAAAGACGGATAAAACGCGGGCGGTTGCGTATGTGCCTGAATTACAAAAGTCTGTCACAAGGCCCAAAAAACGCGTTGGGTAGCCGTCTATGCCAAAGCGGGTAAGGCCGCCGTAAATGCGCATCGTGTTGCAAAAGCATTCGTATGCAATCATTAAAAAGGTGAGGGCCGAAACAAACACGCCGCGAAGGCCCACCACGATAAAGGCAAAGGGAGCAAGTGAAAACAAAACGGTCAATACCCATCCTGAATAGAATCCTGTCAGGTCGCCGGTCACGCTGTGCATATTTTGAATTGATGCGACAGCGGGAACGAACATGAGGCCGTATAATATCCAGGGTGTTTTTTTAGATTTAGCGGCTACCAAACTTCCAGAAACCACTAAATCATCAAAATAATCCATGCTTCCGCCCGCCTTTAGCAAGTCTCCAGGCGTTTCGTTTGATTCTGAATTGAAATTTTCAAAATCCGATTTAACCGCCTCAAGTTCTTTTAAGTATTCTATTGCTCCGTCCGCTTTATCCTGCGCCCACCTTCCATTTGCAAAGGTTCGCTTTCTTACAAATTCAATCGCGGCAGTAAGCGTTATTTCATCTGTCATCGAAAAGCCGTTTGACCGTATCGAATCGGCTGACATTCCTATCCGGCGGCATACTTCGGTAATAGGGATTTTGTGCTGTACCGCCGGGCATTCGATGGCAAGAAGCCGTTCGCTAAGAGATACGGGCATTTGCGCGTTGTAAAGCCTTGTGTGCGGCACCCGCTTCATGTATTGCGTCTCCCTATTCAGGATAGAACTGCGCTGCGCTTCGTATGTATTATATACGCTTTGGATGTATTCAATACAGAAAAAAGAGAATGCTGACGGGTTTTTCAGGTAATCAACATTCATTTGTTTACAGATATGCTCACCGGCAGACAAATGTCTTTTGTGTGTTTGGATTCGATTAGCAACGTCATTACTACATCCTATGTAGAGCATATTTGATTCAGAATTGAAAATGCAGTACACTCCAGGCTCTTTGAGCAATAGCGTGTTTGCAGTGCCTATTAGGGTGTTGTCACCCCGAACGATACCCCTCATGAAAAGGCGATCATTTTTGAATGGAAGGATTGATTCTGAATCGAAAGGCGTCATACCCATTTTTCTGCTTTTTAAATCGTTGGCCCAAAGGTATTGTAAATTTTTTCAAACAAGCAATAGGTTTGTAAAAATAATTTGAAAATAAATACAAAGGCCAGTACATTTGTGGTCATGGAGATAACAAACTTTAATGAGGCATGGGAACACTTTTGGAATAACGGGCTGCCAACGGGCGAAGATTGGCTTGCCTTGCCAGAAAGCGCGCGCAATGAAATTTGCCAGGCCGGGCGGGATTATAATAGAAAGCGAAAAGATAAGAGTGGGAAGGTGGTCAACTTGACAATGAAGCGGGCTAAGCGGATAATGGAGCAATACGCGCCGGATAAATACGAGATAGAAATCCGGTTTATTTGCCGGGTGAAAGAATAGGGTTTGCGTAGTAACTCAGCGGTTAGAGTGCCTGGCTTGTCCGGGGTAAGTCGCGGGTTCAAATCCCGCCTACGCATCTCATTGTTTTCATTTGGTTTTTGGGTTTATTGCCCGCTTCGCAGATTTGCGCGGCGGGTTTTTTATTTTATACCTTATTGGTTTTCAATGCTTTAGATTATTATGTGAAAATAATTACAAAATAATTGATAAAACTTTTGGTAAATAGTTTCGGGCGGCTTATCTTTGTATCAACAAAACAGCGAAGCAATGACGCGCCGCTTAAAAAATAAAGATCATGATAACTGAAACATTTGAATATCAAACATCTAATGGCATTATTGACGTAGTTGTCACATATTCACAGGCAGATGCCGACAAGATGGAGACAAGTAAAATTTTATTTTCAGGGAATGAACTTGTAGACTATCTTTTGGAGGCGGATTTTGTAATTGATCTAAAGTAAATAAAAATGTTTAAGATTCAGATTTCAAACAATGCCAAAAATCCAGTAGAAATATACTCGGATTCCGAAAACATAATGCAGGTTACATCATGGCTAAATAGAATAAAAAACATAGAGTTTAAGGTGTTCTTAGATTCTGAGCAGATAATGCCCTACGATTTAGGTTTTGGAAACTGGAAACGATGGGTTAAAAAATTCAACCATGAAACACCCACCCATCCCCCACATTAAAAAACCAAAACCCCTATCCGCTTCTAAACTCGAAGCCTTATACCTCAAAGCCGAATTGCTTGTAAAATTAGCGGCTGAAGATGTTGAGGTTTTCTAACTACCAAACGCCATGCAACACACATTCCAGCACACCATAGAAATAGGCGATACCGAAACAGCGCTCACCATCGAATACGAATATACCCCACCATCACCAGGCACTTTTCCCGATGACAGCACAGAGAGCAGGATAGAGATATTGTCCGTAACCCTGCCGGATGCAACGCAGTACGAGGGCGACACGAAACAATTTATTCCCTATTGCTGGAGCAACCTTATTCAAAAACGATTGGACAATGAGCATACAAAAAATTGAAACCGTTTTTACTCCCGGCACAATGGATATGGGTAGCGGTTGCAGCATTTCAAGAATTGAAGTTTGGAGCAGATCGCACATTCAAACAATTCAGTTTTGGATTTTTGACCCCAATGGCAAAAAACTTGTAATTTTTGAAGGGCTTGAAAATATCGAAATTGCCCTTGCCGCTTTGCGCGGTTTTGACGAATACTACAAAAATCTGAAACAATGAAAGCCCTATACTCCGAACTGCAACTACTTTGCACAACCGACCAAGCTACAAAAGCAGTACAAACCGCCGCAATCGAGGGAACGCCGGAGGGGTTTAGAAAAGATATGTGCAAGAAAACACGAAAGTATTTTGTCCCACAAATACCGGAAGGCCATGCCAGATTGAAAGACTGCTTTTGGTTGAGATTTAGCGTGAAAGCAGTTTGGGAGTGCGCTTGGGGAGCAAACGACGAAAGAAAGGAAAGGTTAGCCGAATGGCTAAAAGATACCAGGGAGATGGCGCAAAAGCGGGGCGGGCAGTGGCCGCCAAAGCCTTTATACCAAAAGGCATTTAGTTTGCCGCAGCCGCGAACCGGAAAAGAATAATTTTAACCTTTAAATTTATATCGCAGATGGCGACGCACACAGAATCAGGCGGCGGTAATTACGCCCGCAAATTTCAAATTATGCGCGAAAACGGAACCGAAAACAAAGAGGGTATTCCGCACTTCGCAGAATGGGTAAGAGAATTGCCCGCCGACCCGGGAAAACGAAAGTTTGAGACACGAAAAGCAAAGGACGGAACACCTCGATACTACGAACTTTTCAAAGCGCTTGACGGGCATTTATTAGCCGTTGACATTGAAACGAAAGACTTTGGTAAAAACCCAGAACAATGGCTGGTTTTAAAAATGCAGGACGGCGCGGAGGATTACGCTATTGAACTGGGTCAGGTAGACGGGCGCTACTCCCTGCACTTTATGAAGTGCATTTTAAGCCCCGTTTTTAATCCGAACTTAAAACTTCGCCTTTCGCCGTTTTCAATCAAAAACGACAACGGCAGTTTTAATATCGGACTGTCAATGATTAGCGGGGTAGATGGGAAATTGTCCGGCAAATGGGAAAGCGAATGGTTACAAGGAATGCCGCAGCCATTGAAGGTGGTTTTTAAGGGGGAGGACAATTTTGACTATACGCCCGTCGCAACTTGGTTAGTTGAGCAGGTCGGCAAAAGGGTTTTGCCCAAACTGAAAAAAGACCCAATTTCGGCACCTTCAAACGCTAAAGAAGTGGATTTTCCGGCTTATGAGCCGTTGGGCGGGTTGGATGAATTTCAAGATTTGCCTTTTTGATCTGCTAACTAAGCGGGCGGCACCTGGTCGCCCGCAAAAATCTAAAATGATGAAAGCAAAAGATTTTGTACTCGAAAAGATGCCAAAAGCAAGGGCGCAAAAAGAATGGGCCTTTGCCCTTATGCAGAAAGTTACGGTTTGGTACATATATGATAATGAAGATTGCGCATTTGCAGGTGGTATGACCGAATCATCGGCATGGGAAGCGGCAAAAGAAAAACTTGAAAACAAATAACTATGAAATACTGCTTTTCACCAACCTATTCCTGCAAACTTTGCCGCGATACCGGCACAATTGAAATTTTCGGCGGTACGCAGCCTTGCCCAATTTGCACAAAATGAGCGCAAAATTCAAGATCGAAACAGACGGCAACGCTTTCACCGACAAAAGCCGCGCAACGCTCAAAGAGCAGTTTGACCTAATCAGGTCGCAGCCTGGCCGCTACGATGTGCTTATAGTGCCTGCAAAAGACAAACGCACAGCGACCCGGTATAAATACTATTTCGACTGCGTTATGTGGCAAATACTAAACGAGTGCGGAAATATGTACCAAACGTTAGACCCGAAAACCGGAGAACTTACCACTCCGAAAAACACGGAAGATATGCACTGGTGCATGAAATGCCTATACAACAGAAAAGTGCTGATCGTAAACGGCGAAGCGTTCCCGGTTGCGGCATCTACCGCAGACATGAGCGACACGGAATTTATCAGTAAATTTTTGGAGGGAAACATAATTCCAGACCATTCAGGGCCGCCGTACAACATAGAGTTTATTTCCTATGAAGATTGGAAAGGGCTACACAGGGCAAACGCCTGGGACAATTTTAAAAACACATACAAAAAAATTTAAAACCACATCAAAATGAACAAATTTGCATTTAACCACGACGCAGAAGATTTACCACTATCTCTTGGCATTGATGAGCACAGATCAAAAGAGATAATAAAAACAGTAAGAATAAAACACATTGAAGCGTCAAATAGTGTTGAGCTTTTTGAAGAGTGCTTCAATGCCGTAAGCCCAAAAGACAAAGTAGAGGCCATGTATTTAGGCTATGTCATAGCCAAAGTTTTGGAAATATCCAGTACTCAATCAGGCGGCATTATGCAACTTCTTTCAATGTTAGGAAAATGAGATCAACCAGAACAGAACCGAAACGAGGCCCGAAGCCAAACCCCGAAGCGCGGCGCGTTCGCATGGGGACAATTAAACCCGAACACGCAAAGTTTTTAAAGGGACTTTCCAAAAAAAGGCAAAGGGAATTTACGGATGATGCACTGGAGTTATCAATCTTAATTTATAACGAGCAAAAAGAGTTTTGAAAGAATAAAATCTTTCGTATCTTTGCTTTGCATTCAAAGGAATGTATCCGGGGTGGTGCCCGGTTGAGATTACCGCCTAATGAGGAGGCGATGAAAGAAATAATTTACTGACGACCGTTGTAGTCAGTGCGGGCTGGGCCTTATTCCCTACCTAAAGCGCTTTACCAAAAGCCCCCGCACTGATTCCAGCGGTTTTTTTATGCCTAAAATTATGCTTAAATCAATATTTTTCCACTCCACAAACGAACGCCCGCCAATGGGCGAAGAACTTGACAGCGAAATGATTGTGCAGGTAAACCCCAAAAAAGGGGAGCCATATTGCACTTCAGCCTATTACACACCAAAAAAAGGATTTTGGAACGAACGAGGGCCGGTTGAGAATGTGGTGGCCTGGGCGCTAATTCCAGAACCTTCACACCATTTTTAAGCCATGAAAATAGATGCCGATAAAATAAGTGTTGCTTTTATAAAAACTGCAATAATTTACCAACTTGAAAGCGGTGCAATATTATTTTGAAAATATCCACTACTCGGACTTGAAAGGTTAAAAAACTTTCGTATCTTTGCTTTGCATTCAAAGGAATGTATCCGGGGTGGTGCCCGGTTGAGATTACCGCCTAATGAGGAGGCGATGAAAGAAATAATTTACTGACG
>JALHRR010000077.1 GCA_022841345.1 Saprospiraceae bacterium | reverse complement strand
ATAGTCAGTGTTAAACCGGCCAAAGCTCCACTTATAGCAAGTCCCCTGGAATAGCGATCTCCCGCTACCCATACCAGCAGCGAGAATAATAATGGCAGTCCGACGAGTATAATTGTCAGCATATGAATTTACAGACTTATAAGTATTAACATAAGAGCCAGAGCCAGAACAAAAACAAGAAGATAAAAACCGATATTTCCGGTTTGAATGAAGCGAATTCTTCCACCACTCCAGGAAACTGTTTGACCTATTCCTCTCACTATGCCATCAATAAGCTTATGCTCAATGAATTGATCAAACAAGACGCCTATTCGATTGAATGGTCGCAGGAATATTTTATCGTATAATTCGTCCACATAAAATTTCTTTCCGGCCCATCCTGAAAATCCTGATATATCAGCATTTTCATCACTTACAGGTACATGAGCTTTCGTAACAAAACGATTATAACAAATCCAGATCACCACAATTACCATGGCAGTGATTAAACCCATCAAACCCAACTCCGCGCTAAGGCTCAAGTGGCTTTCGTGACTACCCAGAACAGGCTCCAGAAAGTGTGCTAATCCATGATGAATTCCCAATTCTGTGCCCAAAGCATGTGGAAATCCAATCCACCCCGCCACAATAGATAAACCGGCAAGAATGATCAATGGAACTGACATGTTAGAAGGAGATTCATGTAAATGAGCCTTTTGCTTCTCAGTACCTCTGAAAGTACCTTTAAATGTTAGGAAATATAATCTGAACATATAAAAAGCAGTCATCAGCGATACAGCAACTGCCAGCAACCAAACGACGATTTTACCTTCAAATGCTGCTGCAAGAATCTCGTCCTTACTAAAGAATCCGGCGAGTGGAGGAATCCCTGCAATAGCCAGCGTTCCGATTAGGAATGTAATATGAGTGACTGGAAGTACTTTGCTTAATCCACCCATTTTTCTGATATCCTGTTCACCACTCATGGCATGTATGACGCTTCCCGAACCCAGAAATAAAAGAGCTTTGAACACAGCGTGTGTGATCACATGAAATACTGCAGCTGTATATGCGCCCATACCCAGCGCCACAAACATCAACCCTAGTTGACTGACAGTTGAGTAGGCGAGGACTTTTTTGATATCATTCTGATAGATGCCAATAACGGAGGCAATCAGCGAAGTCGCAATTCCTATCCAGATTATGACCTGGAGCGTATCGGGAGACATTGTAAATAAAATATTGGTCCTCGCTACCAGATAAATTCCGGCAGTAACCATAGTCGCAGCATGAATGAGGGCGGAAACAGGAGTCGGACCGGCCATAGCATCCGGAAGCCAGGTGAATAATGGAATCTGTGCACTTTTACCTGTGGCTCCAATAAATAAGCAAAGTGTCAGAATGGTAATCATCCCGGCAGAAATTCCACTTGCTGTGACAGAATCAACATTCAGGAATTTTGTAAAATCAAGGGTGCCAAAATACAGATAAATGATAAAGATCCCGATCAGAAAACCTAAATCCCCGATCCTGTTCATCACGAATGCCTTCTTGGCAGCTTCATTGTTAGCGTGTTCTTTATACCAGAATCCTATCAGCATGAAGGAACAAAGCCCTACACCTTCCCAGCCGATGAATGTTACCAGCAAATTATTTCCCATGACCAGCAGGAGCATGAAAAAAATGAAGAAATTGAGAAAGGATAAATATCTCCTGAATCCGGGATCATCTTTCATATATCCTATAGAAAATACATGAATTAAGAATCCTATTCCAGTGATGACCAGCATAAACAGAACTGATAATTCATCCACTAAAAAGGCAACTCCGGCGTCAAATGGACCGGTTTTAATCCAGTCAAATAACTTCACCTCGATGGCTGCATGGGTTTGCTGAATATGGAAGAATAATGGAACAGTAAAGAAAAATGCGAGTAAGATGGCACCTGAAGCAATCCAGGCGCTGGCTTTTTTAGATAGCGCTCCGGCTGATAGTCCAATGAGCAAAAAACCTGCAAGTGGAATGAATGGTATGATTTGGGCTAGTCTTTCCATAGAATTTACCACTTGAGTTTATTTAGCACTTCAGTATCGGTGGTCCGCGCATTTCTGTAGATCATCATTAATATGGCCAGGCCAACAGCTACTTCTGCTGCAGCGACTGCCATGATGAAGAATACTAAAACTTGGGCAGATGTATCAGCCCATTGTTTTGAAAATGCTACCAACAAAAGATTGACTGCATTCAGCATCAATTCTATACACATAAACATTATGATGGCATTTCTCCTCATCATCACACCCAGCGCTCCTATAGAAAACAGGATGGCTGATACGATCAGGTAATGATTAATGGTGATTCCGGGTATTATTTCCATCAGACTTGAATTTCTTTTTTACTGAGATATACTGCTCCCACCATGGCAGCTAATAACAGAACTGAGGCAATTTCAAATGGCAGTAGATACTCATTGAATAAGACTTTCCCCAATTCTTCCAGATAACCAATCTCTGAATTATCCACCATAGACTGCATTTGTATGTCTGTTTTTGCAAAGGCTGCTACCATCGTTACCAGCAGTAATCCGGCTGCAATGACAGCTGCAATATGAAAAAATGTGTCCTTATTGGTTTCAAAAGTTTCGTTAAGATTGAGCATCATGATGACATATAAAAACAAAACCATGATCGCTCCGGCATAAACCATGATATGCACTATACCCAGAAACTGAGCATTCATCAGGAAATAATGCCCTGCAATAGCAAAGAATGTAACGATCAGGCTCAGAACACTATACACTGCATTTTTTGTAAATACAACATTCAGCGCACTGAGTACAGCAACGAAAGTTAAAAACCAGAAAACATAAGTACTTGGGCTCATATCTTATTTATTTCAGCGGGCATACTTGTTATTTATGTGCGGACAAACCCGATTTTTTAATCGCGTCATTGAATGTCCGGTTGTGATAGTGTTTTTTATCTTTTTTAAATTCCAGAACTTCCGGTGTTTGTCGCTTGGTAACATCCACAGGAGCTTCAATAGATTCCACTAAAATGTCTTTTCCAAATACATAAGAATCTCTGTCATAAGTACTTGGGATGAGACGATCAGTCAGGAAAATTGCTTCTTTTGGACAAGCTTCTTCGCATAAACCACAGAAAATACAGCGAAGCATATCAATTTCATAAGTAGCAGCATATTTTTCCTCACGGTAAAGATGTGTTTCCTCAGGTTTACGTTCTTCAGCCACCATAGTGATTGCTTCAGCAGGGCAAGCCACCGCGCACAATCCACAGGCAGTGCATCTTTCAGCTCCGGCTTCATCTCGCTTTAAAACATGCATCCCTCTGTAAATAGGAGAAACGGGCCTTGTTTGTTCAGGATATTTTATAGTCGCTGTTCGCTTGAACAGATGAGAAAATGTAATTTTCAAGCCATTGAAAATGGCAGGCAGATATAATCTCTCTGTCAGACTCATTTTCCGCTTTACTACTAATTTACTTCGTTTTGTCAACATATCATTTGTATTTAAAGCACTAGTTCAAACTGCCATTTAACCACATAATAATTCCCGTGGCAAATATATTGATCAATGCCAGGGGAAGCAGAACTTTCCAACCCAGATGCATCAACTGATCATATCTGAATCTCGGTATTGTCCACCTTACCCACATAAAAAAGAACATAAAGAAGAACACTTTTCCCATGAAAACAAGAACCTGAACGAGCGTTAATAAATTACCTTCCAGGCCTGTCATGGACTCAAATGGGAAATGATAACCTCCAAAATATAATGTGGCGATAACCGCTGAAGAAATAAACATATTGATGTATTCTGCAAACAGGTAAAAGCCCAGCTTCATAGAAGAATACTCAGTATGATATCCTCCGATTAATTCAGTTTCACATTCAGGCATATCAAAGGGTGCTCTGTTGAGCTCCGCAAATGCACAAATAAAGAATATCAAAAAGCCAATTGGCTGATAGACAATATTGGCATAGCCGGCATCCTGCAGATGGACAATCTCTTTAAGGCTTAGCGTTCCTGTAGTCATAACGAGTCCTATAATTGCCAGACCCATTGCGATCTCATAGCTGATCATTTGTCCTGAAGCCCTCAAGGCACCCAGTAATGAGTATTTATTATTGGAAGCCCATCCGCCAATCATAATACCATAAACTCCTGTAGAGACAACGCCCAGCAGGTATAAAATTCCAATATTTAAATCGACAATTTGAAGATCAAAAGAGCTTTCACCTATGGACAATTCTCCACCCCATGGAATGACAACCCCGGTCATGCATGCCGTTAGCATGGCTATGCAAGGCCCCAGAATAAAAAGCCATTTATTGGATACTGAAGGAATAATTTCTTCTTTCATAAACATCTTGACCCCATCCGCAATAGGTTGCAAGAGGCCAAAAGGACCGGCTCGATCGGGACCTACTCTGTCCTGCAGGAACGCAGCAATCTTCCGCTCACCATAAGTAGCATAAGCAGCTACTCCCAGACTCACCAGGAATACTACCAACACCAGTAATGCTTTGAAAACTAGCAGTTCCATATTACTTTGATTCGTTATTAGGGTCCAGAGCTCCTTCGCCGAGATCTACTTTAGTTCCGTGCGGATTGGCATCGTACATTCTTTCGGTAGTAACTTTGAGGGCCTTCAGACTTTCATAGTGATTAGCTGAAATAACAGATTGTCTTTGGATATGACTCGGGCCTTCAATTTCCCAGTCGTGGACTGATTTTGTATCAAATCGACATGTGTTGCATATCCATTCAGGATTTCCTTCCGGCCCGGTGGTTACTTCTCCGTATTCATCTTTTCTTGATGTGACACGGATGACATCATCTCCCTGAAACCAAAGTCTTACTTTCCCACTGCAGGTAGGACAGTCTCTGTGCGCATCTACAGGTTTAGTGTACCAGACTCTGCTTTTGAATCTGAATGTGCGGTCAGTCAATGCTCCTACAGGGCAAACGTCTATCATATTTCCTGAGAAATCATTATCAATTGCCTGCTCGATATATGTAGAAATTTCTGACGCTTCCCCTCTGCTGATGACTCCATGGCATCTGCCATCTGTCAGTTGATCCGCCACTTTTACGCATCTGTAGCAAAGGATGCAGCGGTTCATATGCAGTTTGATATGTGGTCCGATATCAATTGGCTCAAATTCTCTTCTTGGGAATTCGCTGCGTGTTTCCAATTTTCCATGATCATATCCCAAATCCTGCAAGTGACATTCACCGGCCTGATCACATACAGGGCAATCCAGCGGGTGATTAATTAATAGAAATTCCACCACTCCTGCTCTGGCTTCCAGTAATTCAGGTGAAGTAGTGTTTTTAACAACCATACCATCCATTACCGTAGTCCTGCAACTCGCAACAGGCTTAGGCATAGGTCTCGGGTCTTTCTCTGAACCCTGAGTTACCTGTACAATACAGGTTCTGCAATATCCGCCTGTACCCTGTAAATGAGAGTAATAGCACATAGCGGGCGGAACGATATCGCCTCCGATCATTCTGGCAGCTTCCAGAATGGTTGTTCCTTCCGGCACTTCAATACTGATATCGTCTATCGTTACCTTAGGCATTTTTAAGTTGTTTGTAGTCTGTAATAATGCTTTACATCCTCTATCAAATGAGGATTCAAAACATATTCTTCAAATTCTGATCTGAAATGTCTGATAGCACTTGCTACCGGCCATGCTGCTGCTTCTCCCAGCGGACAAATGGTCTTGCCATCAATATTTTTCTGAATATCCCATAGCAAATCAATGTCAGTGATGGATCCGTGACCATCCAGGATTTTATGCAGGATACGTTCCATCCATCCAGTTCCTTCCCTGCAGGGGCTGCATTGACCACAGCTTTCGTGGTGGTAGAAGCGGGCAAATGTATACAGATTTTTTACGATGCTGGTATCTTCATCCATGACGATGAATCCGCCTGAACCCATCATGGTACCAGTCTGAAATCCACCTTCCGCGAGGCTTTCATAACTCATTAAGCGGGGAGCCCCTTCAGCGGTTTTTAAAATTAAATCTGCAGGCAAAATCGGCACTGAAGAGCCTCCGGCGACCACTGCTTTTAATTTTTTGCCATTCCTTATTCCTCCACAATATTCATCGCTGTAGATAAATTCTTCGACAGGAATACCCAATTCTATCTCATAAACACCGGGACGATTGATATGACCTGATGCAGAGATCAGCTTTGTACCTGTGCTTTTGCCAATACCTATTGCAGCATAAGCTGCACCTCCTTTATCCAGAATGGGAACTACAGCTGCCAGCGTTTCAGAATTGTTGACGACTGTTGGACAATTATAAAGCCCCTGAACTGCAGGAAAAGGTGGCTTGATTCTTGGATTGCCTCTTTTCCCTTCTAAACTTTCCAGTAAAGCGGTCTCTTCACCGCAGATATAGGCTCCTGCTCCGACATGGACATGGAGATCCAGGTCGAAACCACTGTTCAAAATATTTTTACCTAAATATCCTGCAGCATATGCCTCTTTAATAGCTTTTTCCAAAATACGGGCGATGTAAAAATATTCACCCCTAATGTAGATGTAGGCTGTATTCGCACCCAATCCATAACTGGAAATGATCATTCCTTCGATCATTAAGTGCGGATTACGCTCCATCAAATACCTGTCCTTAAATGTTCCGGGCTCACTTTCGTCTGCATTGCAAACAAGATATCTGGGAACTCCTTCCGGCCTTGCCAGAAATGACCATTTCAAACCAGTAGGAAATCCGGCACCACCCCGGCCACGAAGACCTGAAATCTTTACTTCTTCCACCACTTGTTGTGGAGAAATGTCTGATAAAACCTTTTTCAATACTGCATACCCGCCATGTTGTGCATACACAGGCAGTGAAGCTATTCCTTCGATATGATCCAGCGCTAATAATATTTTTGCAGACATTTCTATATAAGTTTCAGCCTAACAATAACGGCTGTATTTATTTTCTTTTTTCAATTCTTCCAAAATAGAATCCACTTTTGAAATGGTCAGATTCTCATAATAATTAGCGCCCACCTGCATCATAGGTGCCGTGCCACAACTTCCAAGACACTCTACTGCTTTGAGTGTAAACAATCCATCTGCAGTGGTTTGACCCACTTTGATTCCCAGTTTATTTTCCAAATGAGCCGTAATATCTTCAGCCCCACAAAGCCAGCAGCTGCTCGTACGACACACTTCAATGAGATAATTTCCAACCGGTTTCAAGTTGAACATGGAGTAAAAAGATGCAACTTCATATACCTGGATAGGAAGTAGATTTAAAACAGAAGCAACATAATCCATGACAGGTACACTCAGCCACCCACCAAAATCGGATTGTGCCATGTGCAGAATGGGGATCAAGGCAGAACGGCTTTGATTTTCAGGATAATGTGTCAATAGTTCTCTGATTTCTGCCATCCTTGCTTCAGAAAACTGTAGCTGAGATTGGCTCGTCATATTTGTCTCGTTCATATTATGCATCTAATTCTCCTGCAATTACATTCAAGCTACTCAAAGTCAAAATGGCATCACTCAACATGGTGCCGGTAATCATTTCAGGGTATGCCTGATAAAAAATAAAACACGGTCTTCTGAAATGCAGCCGGTAAGGAGTGCGACCGCCGTCACTGATCAGATAAAATCCAAGTTCGCCATTACCTCCTTCCACAGCATGATACACTTCACCTTTGGGTACATCCATTTCGCCCATAACAATTTTAAAATGGTAAATGAGTGCCTCCATTTTACTGTACACTTCCTGTTTTTCAGGCAGGTAGAATGCAGGAACATCTGCATGTATAGGACCTTCAGGCATTTTGGACATGGCTTGCTGAATGATAGAAAAGCTTTCTACCATTTCTTCAATACGAACCATAAACCGGTCATAAGTGTCTCCATTGGCTCCCACGGGAATGGCGAAATCAAAATCTTCATACGAACTATATGGCTGAGCAACTCTCACATCATAGTCTATACCTGCTGCTCTCAGATTTGGGCCTGTAAAGCCATAAGCGAGGGCTCTGTCTGCTGAGATAGGACCACAGTTTATAGTCCTGTCCATGAAAATTCTGTTTCTTTCTACCAGGTCACGGAATTCCGCCAGCGCGACCGGGAATTCTGTCATGAATGTCTCCAGTTTTTTCCAGACATCCTGAGTGAACTCACGTTCCATTCCTCCAATGCGGCCAATATTGGTAGTAAGTCGGGCACCACAAAGACCTTCGAAGATTTCATAAATTTTTTCTCTCATCTGAAAGAAATATAGGAATCCTGTAGTAGCGCCGGTATCCTGCCCGATGATAGTAGTACAAATAATATGATCTGCAATCCTTGATAATTCCATGATGATTACACGCATGTAATCCGCTCTTTTTGGAACCTGACAGCCTATCAATTTTTCAACCGTCATATGCCAGCCCATATTGTTGATGGGGGAGGAGCAGTAATTCAGACGGTCCGTTATTGGGGCAATTTGATTATAAGGTCTGTGTTCTGCCAATTTTTCAAATGCTCTGTGTATGTATCCTATTGTCGGTTCAGCATGTCGGATAATCTCACCATCCATCTGAAGGATGTTTTGGAAAATACCATGTGTAGCAGGGTGAGTGGGCCCCAAGTTGATTGTGTTATATCCCAATGCATCCCATTCGGCTTGTCTGATTTGAGCCGGCGATAATAAATTGGATGCGTCAAATGGTATAGGCATTGATCTTTTTATTTTATTGGGATGAGGCAATTTTAGCGACCAAAAAATTTATCATCCTTATCATCGCGACCGGCATCTTCCATTCGGTATTCTTTTCTCAAAGGGAAATAATTCATTTCATCCATATTCAGAATTCTTCTGAGGTCAGGATGTCCTTCGAAGTTTATTCCAAAAAAGTCGTATTCCTGCCTTTCCATCCAGTTGGCAGAAGGCCAAAGTTGCGTTATACTTGGCAGAGACAATTCATTTTCAGGCAATTGTGTCTTTATACGTATTCTCACATTCTGATACATGTTGTGAAGCTGATACATCATCACAAACTCAGCACCTTTGTTTTCAGGAAAATGAGAAGCACAAAGAGTAGTCAGGAAATGAAAATTCAAATCGGCATCTGTTTTCAGCAATTCCAATGCCTCAGCGATTTTGGATTTGTGAATATGGTAAACCATAAAATCGTATTCCAGATGCTTGCCCTCATATTGATCGCCCAGCAAAGTCTGCAATTTTTCCCCGATTATATTGTGAATTGCTAATTCCATTTTGTGATTATTCTAATCCGTAGTTAGCAAGCATGGCCTTGTACTCAGGACTATGTCTGCGTCTGATATCTTCGTTTTTGGCCAGTTCCTGTATCTTAAGAATACCTTCCAACACTTGTTCGGGACGAGGCGGACATCCTGGAATGTAAACATCCACAGGCATAATTCTGTCTATTCCCTGCAGGACGCTGTAAGTATCAAAGATTCCGCCGGTGCTGGCACAGGCTCCCATACTCAGGACCCATTTCGGTTCCGCCATTTGCTCATAAACTTGTCTCAATACCGGACCAAGCTTCTTGGAAATGGTGCCCATGACCATGAGTAAATCAGCCTGTCTGGGAGAAAAGCTCAATCTTTCAGAGCCGAATCTTGCCAGATCATAATGTGAAGCCATAGTTGCCATGAATTCAATTCCACAGCAAGATGTAGCGAAGGGAAGTGGCCAAAGAGAATTGGCTCGCGCCAGTCCTACTGCCTTTGATAATGTTGTGGCAAAATATCCTGCCCCCTCTAATCCCTCCGGCTTATATTCCGGTTTTATATCTACCATTTTTCAAAAAATATGTGAAACATCCGATCTGGGATCACTCCCACTTGAATGCTTGTTTTTTATTGATATACAATAAGCCGATTACCAGAAAAAACATAAATAAAAACATCTCCACCAGCCCGGTAACGCCCAATTGCCTGAAATTTACTGCCCAGGGATACATAAAAATAACCTCGATATCAAAAAGAACGAAAAGAATTGCGACAAGAAAATACTTAATCGAAATAGGGCTCCTTGCATTTCCCTGTACCTCGATTCCGCACTCAAATGATTCCTGCTTAACAAGGCTGCGTCTTTTAGGTCCAAGGATATGAGTAAGACTCATTGTAAAAACCACGAAACCCACTGCGAGCAGAAACATAAATACAATAGGAATATACTCGTAAAGTGAACTGTTTTCCATAGAAAATTATCTGCTGATTTGAAAATCGGCACAAATGTATTGATTAGTATCGAGTCATTAACAACTCAAAAGCTAAATAGTCTCCATTTTGCATCAAAAAAATGCAAGTATTTTCGCAGACTAAGGATTTAGAATGAAACTCTTAGATGGTTGAAAATCAATACAATATCGGGAAAGTATTGTTTTGCCAAATAATGTTTTTCAAAATATGTATAGGGTAACACTTTATGGGGAGAAAGGGGGAAAATGGCGAGAGGGAAGATTGGGGTGTGAGTGTGAGTGTTTTCTGGAGAGTTTGGGAAGATTGATAGGATTGGTGTGGGAGTGAGGGGATACGAAGGGAGCAGAGCGATCTATGGCGGTAAAGAAACCGGCGGTAAGTTGTTCCAATATTAGTTCAGCTAAGATTCCTGCCCCGCAACCAATTTCCAGGATGGAATTATTCGGATTAATATACATATGTTCTAATGCCCAATTAAACCGTTCAGGATTGCTTGTCATAAGTGTGCCTGATGTTATCTTAGTTTTTTATGAAGCGGATGGTTTGAGTTTTATTTTCAATGAATTTCAGGAATAGAAAATAAGCACCGGGTGTTAAATGTTGAATGTCAATTATTTTCATTGGAATTATACTGGAGAGCAGGTTACCTTTCATGTCAAAAATACAGATTTCCTCTACCTGAGAATATTCCTCTATTTGTATAAATCCTGAAGCAGGGTTTGGGAAGACTTTAACACTCTCATAATGCTTTTCAGTAGTGCTTAAAGGTATCTGATATTCATAGGCACCCACGTCAATTAACTCACTAATAATTCTTTGTTCTGTTGCAAGTGGATGGATATACTCCTGAGTTGGTATCAAGCAAAAATCATTCACATTACCAGGATCAGTTCCTCCATCAATGGCCGGTGATTCCGCTTTTAACCGGTAATCATAACCCGCTTCATCTTCGAAAAATAGATCGGCCGGATTAGTTCTTTCCAGATTGTTAGACATGGAAGTTGCAGTACCCTGAATAATTGTTCCTGTTCCCGCGAAAATGTTGTTGTGAATCTGAGCTATTGGTGTACCGGTTTGAATTTGAAGAAATCGGCAGGAGGCAGTTCTTTTGTTCACCATAGTATTGTTGATAAAATACAATTCTGAGGGGCTATTGTTCAGTCCTTCCAGTCCGTATCCCACCATGTTGTTATTTTCTGCATTGACGCCCTGCATTAATAAATTACCTATGATGATGCACAATCCACCGTTGGATAAGTCTATTAATCTGCTCGAATTTCCGGTGGCTTCATCCATGATTCTATTGTACAGTATGTAATTTTCTTTGGCTCTGGATTTCAGATTATGCCCTATGATGGCATGATGGGAATAATTGTAACGAAATGTGAGTCTGTCGACATGATTGATATACAAATTGTGTGAAAAGCCATCTCCAAATCCATTGAAAGCAAATTCAGAATATTCTATCAGTATATGTCCTGCATTGGGACTGTTGGTCAGAATTCCATTTTCATTGTGATGAAAATAACAATGTCGAATAGTAAGGTCAATTCCTTCTGAGCGAATACCTGCACCGTTTTTATCCGGAACTTTCGCCCCAGAAAATTCTATATTTTCTATTGTGATATTATTACCGGAAGTGATCCAGATGCTTTTGCCTGCGATGTAAGCTCCGTTTGCCTGGAGATGTGCTTTTCCACTTATGCCTTTGATTAGCAGATTGTTTTTGGACCAATTGGCCAATGTGGCTTGTCCTGAATATTGACCGGCATCAATTTCAATGGTGTCTCCGTCTGAAATGATGTTGGCGAGAAAGAGTGCATTGGGGCTAGTATAAATTTTTGAAGGCCCAACTTTGAAAGTTGCTGCCGATAAGTTGCCAAATAGCAGAAGCACTACTATAATCAGTATTGCTTTAGGAATTGCGTGCATATGTAAAGATTAAATTTGTGCAATAAGGCATTTATGCAATTCAAATCCGGTTGACCAGTGATATACAATGTTAAAATACTACTTCAATTTGTGTATCCAAATTTATTTATGGCATTTCTTTGTTGCCTGTAAGTATCAATGTTTCCATTGATTCTAAATTTTGGGCCGGCATTTTTCCTGATTATGTGCCCGATTATACTGCCGGCTAAACCTCCTACTGCCATCACAACGAGCCCATCTAATCGCCGTAAATCCAGAGAACCAGGACTTGGACCCAATGGAGCGACAACCATAACAGCACCCGGAAGTATACCTATTAATGCTCCCAGAAGGGCACCTCCTGGCCCCGGTTTAGGATATCTGGGAACATGGATTTTTCTTATGTTTTGAGGTTTTATGTGAAGTGGAGATTCAATTCCTTTTTGTGTAAGAACCAGCTCATATTCAGTGGCATTACTAAGGGTACCCTTGAATTTTTCAAGGTCCATAGTCTTCACAACAATAATTGGAAGGTCTGTATTTTGAGCTTTGGCTGAACAAATAAAAAGGAGAAAAATAGCTACAGAGAAGATGTAGATTCTATGCATGAGTATTAAATTCTTTAAGGGAATGTTGAATTAAGATTCTGAAGGTACACATACTTATATCTAGAAATAGCTTTGCAGCTGCAGTTTCTGCTTTTCATACAACTTTTGATTGCCATTGATGGGGATGTTAACTGAAACACTTCTGCCGATCCGGGCACCTATTATTCCTCCTGCAATAGCCCCACCAATAAATGCTGTTCCACCTAAAACAAGTCCAGCAGGTCCTAAGAATATCGCGTCTATACCATCCATTTGTGAGACTCCGGCTAAAATCAATGTCCCCGGAATCACTCCAAGTAAAACTCCCAGCAATGCGCCTTGTGCACTTTTACTTTTTTTAATCTGAACATTGACGAAATGAATGTCCTCGACAGATAATTGCAAATAGGAATTTTTTAAAGTGTTTGAAAGAACTATTGAGCTATCCTGTAATATCAGGAGATCACCTTTTGACCTGATCAGGTCAAAGGTTTGCACTTCCACTTGCTTTGTTATTGTTTGTGCCGAAATATTATTAAATCCCAGTCCCAATAGACATATCAGTAAGAAGCCTTTGGTTAAGATGAGTTTCATCTGTATCGATTTTATATTGGTTAAAGAACTATATCGACACAAATGTAGAAGGGAAGCAATCAGTGCTTTTAGCGTTTACTGCATAATTTATATTTATATTTCTCTAATATGACGCTTTTTATCTAGTGCTTTTCTTTGAGAAACCACAGTATTGCCAGCATCGTTTTGGCATCTTTAATTTTCTTGTCTTTGATCATTTGTTGGATATCCTCAACCGGAATTTTTACCAATTCAATATCTTCGGACTCCTCATCTTTGCCTCCACCTTCTTTGGTTTTTTCAACTCTTGTGACTTCTGTATAATAAATATAAATCCGCTCAGAACTGCTCCCGGGTGAGGCATAGAAGCCGCCGATTTCAGTAAAACCATTGGTTTCGTATCCAATTTCTTCTTCGATTTCTCTTTGAATGGAGCTTTCTTTTTGTTCACCCTCTTCTATGTTTCCGGCGACCAGTTCAAGGAGCCAGCCATCATCATTTTTTGTAGTTGGAAATCTGAATTGCCGGACTAAAAGCAAGCTATTGGTATCTTTTTCAAATAATAAAACAGCAGCAGAGTCACCACCTTCCACTACTTCATATGTGTTGGTGATTCGTTCTCCATTGAAGGTATCATGATCCACTTCTACTTTGAAGAGGCTGATAAAGCCTTTGTGGATTTCGGTGCGCTTTATGATTTTGTAGTTCATTTTGCTTTCCTCTTTCTTTGTATATACTCCATTTTTTTTAAAATGGGATGAATGAATGGAGGAGGATGTTGTCAATTACTTTGCTTAAATATATTAATGCTGGCTTGTTTAGGTGGAAATTATTATCATTTCATTTGTTGCTAAACAACATTATCATTTGATAGTAAACAACAATAATGTTTGAAAGTATCAAATAATATTGTAACTTTGTGTCAAAGAAAGGGGAGATGTTAACGCAAAATATCATAGCGGAAGTCATAGAAAGTCAAAATGAGGTTTGGCTGAAGAAGGACAATAGTATACGGCGGGATAAGCTCCCGGAAATAAAGATATTTGATGGTTTTGTCAATATCATCACTGGGGTGAGGCGATGTGGCAAAAGTACTTTGCTCAGACAATTGTTGCCTGCAGCTTCAGGTAAATCTGTGTTTTTGAATTTTGAAGATCCTCGTTTGGCGGGATTTGAAAAAGACGATTTCGGACGACTGGACAGGCAGTTGAAATTTCTCAAAGCAGAGAACCTGTATTTTGATGAAATACAAATGCTGGAGAGCTGGGAATTATATGTTCGTCAAAAATTGGATGAAGGATACAATATTGTTGTCACGGGCTCCAATGCTACTTTGCTGAGTAAGGAACTCGGAACAAAGCTAACAGGCAGGCACTTACAAACTGAGCTTTTTCCATTTTCATATAAAGAATTTTTACGTTTGGAAAAGCTTGGAGACAGTCAAAAAGCAATGGCATTGTATTTACAAAGGGGAGGGTTTCCTGAATTTTTAAAGACCCAACATCCGGTGGTTTTGCAACAATTATTCGATGATATATTGATGCGTGATATTGCAGTCCGGTATGGAGTGCGTGATGTCACATCATTAAGACGGCTGGCAGTTTACCTGATTTCAAACATAGGCAAACCGGTTTCGGCAACAAATCTGACGAGTTTGTTCAGCATAAAAGCTGCAAGTACTATGCTGGAGTATTTTTCTTATTTGCAGGATGCATATTTAGTGCAATTTGTACCTAAGTTTAGTTATTCTCTGAAGACTCAAATCCGGAATCCCAAAAAGGTGTATGCTATGGATTTAGGACTTTTCACTCACAATTCTATAACATTTACTGAGGAGAACGGAAGGCGTCTGGAAAATCAGGTTTTTCTGTACTATCGACAGCAGGGAAAAGAGCTGTTTTATTTTAGTGAAAAAAGAGAATGTGATTTTGTAGTATTTGACAAGGGAAAAATCCAGGAAGCAATCCAGGTATGTTATGAAGTGAATGAGGATAACTTGAAGAGAGAAATTGCAGGACTAACTGAAGCGCTTGATTTCTTTGGATTGAAAAAGGGCAAAATCATAACCTTTAATCAATCCGATGTGTATCAGGTGGAAGATAAGGAGATCACATTGGTTCCGGTCAGGAGATTGTTCAGGGGTGGGGGGTGAGTTATATCGGTTTATCCCTTCCCACAAACCGCTCTCTACCTTCCAGAAAATTTATGGCCCGGCTTATACTAAAAATTGCATTGGTTTTGGGTTGTATTATTCAACTGAAATATGATCCTTTACACATTCAGTCAGACGCTTGATGGCTTCACGATTGAAGGAAGCAAATTTCTTAATAATTATTACAGGATTGACAGTGAAAACTTCACTTGTCCGGACTTCACTTTCATACTTCAACTCGCGGTCGATGTCAGCCGGATCGAGGGGAATGAAAAACTATCCCCTCTTATACAGAAGTGATTTTGCAACAATATATGTCTGTTTATTGATCGAATTCTTTGAAATGATTACTGCCGGTCTTTGTTTGGTATGAGATAGATCGGAGTAAGGATAGGGCAGAAGTATGATGTCACCTTGATAGTACTTCATATCTGTTAATAATTGTTCCAATGTTCGTCTATGGGGCTGTCTCAGTCTTCAGCTAATATATTACCGGATGATTCGTAAGAACTATGTAAGTCAGTTATGTCCTGAAGGTTTCTAAATAATAAGTCAACTGTCTCAAAGAACTCCAAAGCTGCATTTCTAAATACATTAAACTCTTTATCTTCAAGGTGTTCTATCAGCATTCTTAACTCTGATAGTGCAGGAATCAAGGGAAAGATTGATTTAAATACTTCGGATGCTTCCTGCTGTGTC
>JALHRR010000076.1 GCA_022841345.1 Saprospiraceae bacterium | reverse complement strand
GTGCCAGAATCGGGATTCGTCGATGGCGTATTTAGCATTGAAATCATTGGTGTTTCCAATGTAGTACCCATTCCCTGCGCGATACAAAGCTTGTGGCTCCAAGACTATGGCACCCTCTACTCTTAAGTCTTCCAGACAGGTGCCGGTTAAGGCTTTTTCTATTGCCGCTTCAAGGGCTTGTTCGTTAGTTTTGCTTAACATAATTACTTTCTAAATACTTCAAAAGTTCTGATTCAAACCCTCCTAAATCTATACCGTCTTTTATATACTCCGCGGGTATTAGGGTTCTGTAATCTCCGTCTAAACTGAATTTGTCTATTTGATGGGCATTTTCATAAATGTCTACCAAGTGTCCTACCCTAGTCCCGAGGTCGTTGTTGAACTTCATAAAATCAATAACACTTTCAATATTTTCAACCTCATATTTATCTGCACCTTTGTATTTGGTCATATCAATCGAACACAATGCAAAGGAATTCGGGTTTTGGTGTGCTCTTAATGTTTGATTTCTTGAAATTCTTATAGGAGTTGTTTCGAGCCACTTAGATTTAACCTCAATGTAATAAACAGGATTATCATAAATATAAACTACAAGATCTTGGCCATCTTGCTCGCTTATCACTTTAACATTTAAATTTTGTGATAATCTTTTTAGCAGCATCTCTTCCAAATGATTGCCAATTTTCTTTTTGTACTGCATTTCTGCTTCCCCTTGCTGTTTTCTGAGCAATGCATCTTCTCCAAGTTTTATCAATTCATCGAGATTCGGATGCCCCACAATTCCGGCAAGTTTTTTTATTATGGCTTCATTCTGGCTTAAAATAGTGAAAGATGCTTCACCGTCTGCCAATTGTACCAATATTGCCGACTTATTTCTTGATGTTGCCGGAAAAAGCCTTTCGAAAAGTTCACTATTTTCCTGGCCGGGCTTGAAATTTCTAATGATTTCAATGATATCACTTCTGTATGGATGATTTTCCATGTGAATCTCATTTCCTGATTCACCGAAAAACCGTCCTTCTATTTCAGAAGTCAAGTCTAATGCTTTGATTGATTTCATTTCATCATAAATATTTTCAATAACTGCATGTGTAAGTTTTGCTCTAATCGGTGTGCTAGCATCTACTATCTTGTCATATAGATCTTTTACAAATTCAGGTATTTTGTTGTCCCTGTAAAGTGATGTAATACCTTTTAACTCATACAGTTGATTTGGATAAACATTATATCTCAAAAATATCTTCTTAACGTCTGCGTAATTAAAGGCTTCTTTTAAAATCTTGGCCAAAGCTTCTAAATTTTCTGATGTCCCTTCTGCATCTTTATCACTGATGTCATTCAAAAACACTTTGAACAAATCGTTTTGTCCTTTTCTAATATCGATGTTATCCTCACCGGGAATTGAAGGAAGAACAATTAGACTTAACGCCAAACCATAATGCTCTTCAATCAACTTTATCACTTTAACAGGACCACTTATTGACTCTTCTTTTGGAATAATACTGGCGTATTGAATCAAACATTCAAGGTAGTTTTCAGGCAGGCTCTCTGAACGAGTGTTTTCCTTAATATGCTCATCAAATGAAGCATTGATTAATTCCATGTAATCCCTTCGGCCAAAGTTTTCAAACTCCAATCCTTCAAGTAAAAAGTCTGTATCAATCTGCCTGTTGGTTATTTTGGGATTGATTATATCTGCCAATGGTATAAGTGCATCAGTCAAATCTACAGATTTGCTTAACTCAACTTGCTTTCTAAATTGCCCTTTAATATTGGGAAGTAAACTCTTGTTGGCGAACAATTCTCCTTCGCCTTTGCGAATCATTTCATGATACAATAGAATTAACTCCGGTTTGCTGAATGGTTCTATTGCTCCTTCTTCTTGAATTTTATCAGCAATATCGACAAACCTAATTTTTTGAATAACCAAAATATTCCATTCTTCTATGAGCTTAGTCCACACTGGAATAAGTTCCGATTGAGGAACATTTTCATAAAAAAAACCAACAATTTGGTAAATTGCTTTCAAGGTACTTTCATTTGCTTCATGAATTACAGAGCTGTTTAGAAAAACTGCATCCTGTGCCGATATTCGAGTTGTTTGTGTTTCTACAAATGGAAGTGTTTTAAACTCATTAGTCCACTTCTCTTTTAATTCAATAAAGTAATCGTTTAGCTTTGTATCATCCGAACTAATCGAAAAGTTGATTTCTGCTATCAAGTGTGGATCTTGGATTTTTGAAAGATTGTTTTCTAGGAAAGAAAAAATCAAATCAGATGCCTCTTGAATTAGTTTCTGATTGGCTAATTCTTCTGTCTTGTTTTTTTCATTTTCTGAATTGAGATGCAAGCCGTCTCTTGGTTCGGTAGGTTGGAAATTCTTGGAGTGAATTACAAAGTTGAATCCGAAATGCTCTGTCCCGATTAATGGATAAAAAAGAAAAAGTCTAGGTAAACTTGATGGCAATATTTCCCCTTTTCCAATAAATCCTTCCGGAGTTGAATTATTATCAATGGGAAGTACAATGGTTAATCTATCTGTTTTAAGGTAGTGGATTCTTTTGATTTCGTTATTAATCTGAATTTCTCTTGTATAGAAATACTCACTAGATTTTTCAACTTCATTTTTGAGGTAGGTTGTTGTGTTGCCTCTATTATCAACAACGTGTACTTTCTTAAGTCTGTCATTAAAAATCATCACAAAAGGTAAAATTAATTGGAGTGCCTCAGTGGCATCAAAAGCTCTTTTCTTATTGAGTTCATTGTTAAATCCAAATTTAAAAACGGTTCTAGGCAAATGTTCAAAAGTTGGTTGCTCATTCAATAATTGTGAAACTGTCATTCTCAGATCGCTTATTTCATCACAAAGCTTTTCCCAATCTTGTGTGCTGCGGTCTATTACAAGGTCGGTGAAATTTATATGTCCTAGTGCCGAATGATTATAAACTTCTCCTTCAGGTTCATCCAGAATTGCACCGCTTACTTTTACTATATCACCAAAAGAATGAGAAGTCAAAAAGCCTGTGCCATATTGGCCAACAGGGTCGGATTCTTCTTTTTCTATTTTTTTTTCAGTAAGCGTTTTTGAACTAACCTGTGTAAACAAACAATCTAATGTGTGCATGGTAAAAGGCACTCCATTGTGTGAAAAGATTAGTTCGGTATCTGATAGCTTGATCTCAATCTCACAAGAAGGGCTTAAATCCACAGCATTTTGAAACAGTTCCCAGATTGCTCTTTTGGCATGGTTAGGCCCAATTTTCTTTATACCCTGAATGATCTTATCCGCGTGTTGCTTAAGGTCGTTTCGCTGGGTTTTAAATCTATATAAATCAGCCCTTGTTACCTGTTTTTCCATAAAAATTAGCTCACTTTTATTTTACCTGTTACCGCACTGTCAATCAGGGTTGATTTTAATTCTTTTAATTTTTCTATTTGCTGCTTCTGCAAAGCGATTGCCTTGTCTATTTTGGTGGATTGCAATTCTATATGCTGAACAATTATATTTTGCTCAGCTATTGGTGGAACAGGTGTATATATTGTTTTTAAGTCATTAATATTAAATCTAAACACCTTAATTCCAGTAGCATACTTTCTTAGTTCTTTAGAAAACACCGTTGATGAAAAATATAAATATTTACTATTTACTGTGTCCATGTTTGGCTTTAGTAACATCTGTTCACCTCCTAATAATCCCAAATCATTTCTTTTGTAAAAAACCGAATGGCCTAAGTCTTCAATTGTCTCAGATGTTGAAATAAAAATTGTATCACCATGATTTACAACTTGTGAATCTTTATAAAATTCATTGTTGACATAGAATTCGTATTTTTCATCAACTTCAGTAATTTTATATAACTTGCCGTATTGTAAAGCCACAAATTCACCATCACTCAATAATTGATCTTTGCTAAAAGTAGAATTGCCTCTAACGAACCGACATACACCAAATAATTTCTTCACCTCCCAATGCTCCGGTATCTCCCCAATCCATTCTACACCGCTGTATTTTATCTTTGCATTAGGGTCAAGGCCATTAGTTACGACATTTTGAATCATGATTTGCTTCCGCTCTTTGAGCAAGGCAATCAATTTTTCTTTTTGAGCAATGGCACGGTCAATTTTGGCGGTTTTGTCGTCCAGGAAGTTGGCGATAGCAGTTTGTTCTTCTATTGGTGGGTAAGCCAACAAACTATTGGCTATATGATTAAAACTGATTGTTTGCCTTACCCCTGAACCTAAAAGCTTCATGTAAGCAACATCATACCTATGTAATAAGTAATTGAAATACGATTTATTAAGTTTAATGGCATTTTTAAGCACTATGTAGCCTGAACTCACTACAACGTTTATATCAGAAAGCCCAATTCTCAAACTGATTAAGTCGTAATTCAGGTTTAGTGGATTTACCAGATATTCGCCAGCCAGAACCTCTTGATAAGATGCTTTTGTTGCTTCAGTTACCTTTTCATCTGCCTTATAAATAACCTTCCCAAAACTGATTGACCCACAATTAAGATTAGGATTTGTTACTTTCTTCTTTTCTTGAAATACATGTTTCAGCTTTTTTATTTCCCAATGCTCAGGAATATCTCCCATCCAATATTCTCCCGATTCTTTGTAAGAGAGATATTTTTGATAAGTTGCTTTTGTTGCTAGCATTGCCATTAATTCATGTTTAAAATTTCCATAATTAATCCTTCACTTTCTTCTTCTAGAGCCAGGATTTCGCTGATCACCTCTTCAATGCTTCTCAGTGGCTTGTGCTGATAGAAGTACTTGTTAAAACTGATTTCATAACCAATTTTGGTCCTGTCCAGATCAATCCAGGCCTCATCCACATGCGGCTTTACTTCCCGTAAGAAATAGTCATGAATATTTTCGCCCAAAGGCACACTTTCACTATCACGCAAGTCGGTTTGGCTTTCGTAAATAATGTACTCATTAGACTTCCCGCTTGGGTAGTATCCATAATCCGGTAGATGGTCCACTGTGCAATCCAAATGAAACAAGAGTTGATTGAGTTTATCTCCACTTAGCTTTTCAGTTTTCTTGATGACCTTTTCTGCAGATTCATCATACCAGCTGACTGCAGACATTATCTGATTTTTCTCACTGGATGTGAGTTTAAGTTTCTCAGATTTTATCACCTCATCCACCAGCTTATTAAATGCATTAAAATCACTGTATTCACTTGTGCCTATTTTGTTCAGAAACAAAGTAGCTGTATCAAGAAGGTCTAATTGCTTTCTCCAGATTTCATTCGAAGCCAGTTCCTTGCGTTTTTTAGCATTCAGATCCAGGCCACTTTTTTCACACCAATCCAGGATCTCTTTTTCAATTGATTTCAGGTCTTCATAAACCTTATCACCAAATGTTTCATATGCCCATTGCATCGATTCTTTTAGAGATTTATCAAATCTAAGATCCGCAATACGCTCTTCAGTAAATTGAGCTTTTAGTCTTGCCGGTCTGTCGATGTTTACTTTGTAGTAGCCAAAATCACGATTGTCAAATATTTTCACCGCCAATCCTTCATCAGTTCCTCTCTCAATTTCCCGGAAGTTAAGATATGCTTCCTGAATCTCTTTGATATGTTCAGGTGTGAGCTCACAATTCTTGGCACCCAAATTCTTCCTCAGTTTGGAAAAACGCTGTGAAGCATCGACCAAGAGGACTTTACCTTTTCGTTTCTCCTCTTTGCTATTGCTTAAAAACCAAATGTACGTGGTGATACCTGTATTGTAAAACAGGTTGTTTGGCAGCTGCACAATGCAATCGAGCCAATCGTTTTCAATGATAAAGCGCCGAATATTGCTTTCACCGCCACCGGCATCACCCGTAAATAAGCTGGAACCATTGTGGACGGATGCAATCCGGGAACCCACAGCACTCTGGTCCAACGGTTTGATTTTGCTCACCATTTCCATCAAAAAGAGCAACTGTCCATCAGATGAACGAGGTGTGGCATCTTCTTCCTTCACATTGCCCCAGTAGTCCTTTAGTTCGACCACAAAACGAGGGTCAATGATATCTTTACCGTCTTTGATATACTTTAAATCCGTCGCCCAGGACTTGCCGTAAGGCGGATTAGAAAGCATAAAATCAAATGTATGTCCGGAAAATTCATCCGTTGAAAGCGTAGAACCCACGCGAATATTTTCAGGGTTGTTACCCTTAATCATCATATCTGATTTGCAGATAGCATAAGTTTCATCATTAATTTCCTTTCCGTAGAGATATACATCTCCCAAAGCACGGATTTCACCTTCTTCTTCTTTGATAAAATTTTGAGATTCAGTAAGCATACCACCTGAACCACAAGCAGGATCATAAATTGTCATCACCGGTGGCAGGTGGTCCTTGATAGGTTCAAAAACGATATGAGTCATCAAGTGAATGACTTCTCTGGGTGTAAAGTGTTCCCCGGCTTCCTCATTGTTTTCCTCATTGAACTTCCGAATCAATTCTTCAAAAACATATCCCATTCCCAAATTGGAGAGCGGAGGAAGTTTTCTACCATCACGGTCCTCCTTTTCAAATGGTGTCAGGTTTATATAAGGGGAAGTGAATTTTTCCAGGACATCCAGGAGCACATCCTTTGAGGCCATGTGCCTGATTTGGCTTTTCAGTTTAAACTTGTCAATGATTTCCTTGACATTAGGACTAAAGCCATTCAGGTAATCTTCAAAATTAGCCTGCAGTATTTGCTGACTGTTGGTAGCAGTGTTATAGAGTCGTTGCAAAGTCCACTCACTTGTGTTATAAAACACGTATCCACTTGCATCTCTCAATCCTGCCTCATCCCACTCCGTAAAGCCGGCTTCGTCTCTCTGAAATGCGATTTCTTCCATGACTGCATCTTTAGTCGGTTCCAGTAAGGCATCCAGTCTTCTCAAAACCACCATGGGCAAAATAACATCTCTGTACTTTCCTCTTACATAGACGTCTCTGAGACAGTCATCAGCAATTGACCAGATAAAGGATATTAATCTATTGTGTACTTTTTGGTTCATAGTTTTTCAATATGTTTAACTCTATTTTTTAATTCATTTGTTCGGTTATCAGTATACTCTTCCACTTCCACCTTCACAGGCATTCCTTCACTCAAGCTATGATTCGTTACCAAATGTGGTGGGATGAAAATATTATCTCCGATAGCATCAGGTTGGAAAAACGCAAATCCTTTTTGCAGATTTATATTAATGACCTTGCCATTAGTCTGTTCCGTTATCTGTTTAGGAATATCAGTTGATGCTTCCAATTTTAACCAATTTTCAGTTTTTGGATTAGAGTCTGCATACATTTTGAACCATGCTAATACGTCCAATAGCTGAAAGAATACACTTTTTAAAAGGTAGGGAGTTTTGATAGTTTTTACATGCAAGTCTATATCCGACCTATGAGATCCAGCTTGCGTAACTAATAATATACTTCTTAAATAGATTGCAATTTGTTTAGGTAGGTGTGTTCCTTCTAAATGCTGATAACCTTTTTCTATAAAAAGTGAACCATCTGAACTTTTGCCCGCTAAAAATTTACTGCTTTCATTCAAAGCCACACCGCGTGAGACAAAATCAGCAGGAAGCAATTTGAATTTATTGAAAGCAATAAAAAGGTCTTCAACAACTTTTCGAATACCGTTGAAATGATTATCAATGTTGATTTCTTCATAGACTTTCATCAAGTTCAAAATGTCTTGTCCGGCTAGCTCACCAATGTATTTTTCACTACAAACTTCAAATACTCGTTTATGGGAATGCCGTAGCTGAGTGTCTTCCTGAGTTGCAGCAGCAACTTTGATATCTGAAAACAAGCGGTCAATTTCTTCATCGCTTCCTTTCTTATAAACCCTAGTGAAAGCTTTTGTAAAGGTTTTATCTTCATATGCTTCTGCCTGTCCTGTGAGGACAAATACTTCAAATTTCTTTTTGAGTTGAAGTAGCCTCTCTTTGGCTCTATGAACATTGTACGTATCTTCAGTACCTTTTGCATCATCTTCGTTTTCAAAGAATTTAGCATCCAGCAAAACACCATCATAAAATGGATAGTTTCTTTCCAATTCATCCATACCACTATTCAGTGATTTAAATGGTATAAGATCTATTCCATTCCTTTTTGCCCGACCTTTCGTTCCTGTGAGTGTTTCATGCTCATCGTCGATCCACAAAATATTGTAAGATATATCTATCATAATTAGTTAATCAGTTTAATTGGAAATTGGAATTTGAATTTCACAGGGAAGAAAGGGTCTTCATTCAAACACAATGTCCAATCCGGGTTATCAAAATAAGTGGCTATCCTGTTGATGTCGTAACCACCTAAACCACTTCCATTGCTCGAATCGGCAGTAGAGTACTTGGTTACAAACTTCTCTCTGCCGTAGTTTCTCGGAAAAGGTTTCCCGTTATTTTTAATTTCAATAGAAAGAAAATCATCCACTTCCGTTAATTCAATTACCACTTCATTACCTAAAGACTTTTGATCAAATGCATATTTGTAAGCATTGGTCAAAATATTATCAAGCAATGTCTTGAATAGAGTTCTATTGGCAAAAACACCCCTTTCTTTCAGCTTCTCGCTTTTCAACAACAACTTTTTTATCTTGAAATTAAATCCGTTATTAGACAATTCGTTGATGATGCTATTAATATCAGATAGCGTAATTATTTGCTTTTCATACTCTGACAAAACAAGTCCATTTTCACCCCTTTCAAGTACATCTGTCATAAAATTTACATCCCGTTTAATTTCTTTAAGAACCGAGATCATATCAATATCATAGAATTCAGCGAAGGCCTTATTCAATTGATCAAATCCTTCCCGATTTTTATTCAAAAAATCGAGCAAATTGTCCGACCAATCAAGAATGTTTTGTCTTGGTCTTCCCAATGTATGTTTTAAGGAAGCAAATTCATTAAATTGATTGATAAATTTGCCATGAGCTAAAGCATTTCGTTCTGCTTGAAGGTTCTTAATCTTATCAGACAACTCATAAATACCCTGAACTTTGGCACGCTGCTCCTCTAATGAAGGTAGTTTAATTACCACTTTCATTAAATCATCTTTCCGAATAAATGGTATTACTGCAGCTCCTAATCGGAATGACTCCAATTGTTCTCGGACATAATTAGCATGAAGCTCATTTATCAAGTAGGCTTTATCAGCTAAAGACTCGTTTACTTTGAACGACAAAATATCATGACTTCTGAATATAGGCTCGCCTTTGAATTCAAAAAGTGTTGGTTTTAAAGTTTTCCAACGCATGGCAATTAACAAACAAGATTCTCCTATTAGATTAATATCATTTCTTCCCAGTGAGGTTTCTCCTATGCCCCCTACATCAAGTGTAAAATCAACTTTATCATCCTTTAAATCACGCATGCGAATAAGTTTACCTTTATCAGGTAGATTGCCTCTTTGACCTCTTATCAACTCCAAAATTTCACCGAGTTTTACACCTTCAATTTGCTTTTGGAAATATCGGGGAACGTTTAGATTGTATTCATTGGCACGAATTTCCCGATTGTCAACAACCCGTATGAAATCGACATCTTGTGTGATGTTATGAACAATGTTGTTCAAAGCATGATCATTTAGCACCTTCTCTCTAGGCCCTTTTCCTAAGACAAAATTCTTAGCGTCAATAAACTGGACTTTACCAGGAATTCTTTTAGCTTTATTAAGCACCAAAATAACTATAGGAATTCCTGTGTTTAACAATAAACCCCCGGGCAATGAAATAATGGTTTCAATTACATCTTCTTCAATAAGATGCTCTCTCAAACGCTGTTCGCCCATTCCTCGGAAAAGGAATCCTTGAGGTAAAAGGACAACTAGTTTACCATTTTGCTTTAGAGAACGAAGCCCCTTTTCAATCAGCAAGGGCTCGACAGTTCTGTATTCATAATCAATTCCCTCATACTTCCTGCCAAGCTTCATACCTAATGGGGGATTGGCAACAATTAGGTCAAATTTTTCTGAAGGCTTAGGCCAATGTAATAATGAATCATCCCATACATATTTTGAATTTCCCATTCTGTCGTATGCCAATAGTCTCAAAGCTCCCAGAGTCCAAGTTCTTTGATTTAATTCTTGTCCAAAGTAGTCTAGGCCTTGATCAAGATAAACCCCAAAGGATGCTAGTCCGGCAAAAGGATTGAAAACTTTTGCATTTTTTTTCACACTAACTAACCCACAGATAAATCGAGTTAATTCAACTGGTTGAATAAATTCCCCAGCATATCTTCCCTCAGATTGTGAAATTCTGTATAAAACGTTATCAAATACCTGTGGAAAAATATCAGTCAAAAGATTCCTGTCTATTTCGTATAGTTTCATACGAATATATTCAAATGAATGACGGTCTATTTTGATAAGACTGTTATTCAGTATTTGTATAACATCTCTATACACCCTATGAGATGGATATGGAATGGAGGAATCCTCATTACTATTATTAATCGCATCTAAAAGACTTTTAGAATCAACGGTGTTGGTGTTGAAGAACCCATCTTTGTATAGAGATATAAATAATAGTACAACATGGATTTGGTCCTCGATAAATCCCAATCGGTGATTGCTTCTGAACAAATCAAAAATTCCAAAAACTTTGAAAGCTATAGCGTCTACTGAATTCTTATATTCTACCTTGCTCATATTCTGCATGAATTAATTAATGATGAAACAAAGGTGAGATTTATCTGTGCAGTACAAGTGCATAGTTCAAATATATTTTTTATAAAGGGATTCAGCAATACTACTGAATCTTTCTCTCAGGCTATTTGGTTCAATAATTTCAATTGCGTCCAGGTAAGAAAAAATCAAAGCAATGAGTTCATGATTAATTTGGACAGATAGCTCAATAATAACATCAGTGTCACTTTTTTCTTTAACTTTTTGAGAGCCATGAAGGGGTTTGCTTTCAATATATGGCCATACTGCCTTTTGAACCTTTAGCAATAACTTTTCAGGTTGAGCTCCATCTTTAACCGTAACACCTATAATGTCATCGAAGTATTCATCGAAATCGATCTCATGATTCTTCCGGTACTTAATGTTCTTTTCAGTAAGAGAGATAATTCTGTCTAATGCCAGATTTGATATGGTCTGATATTCCTCATTAAATCCAAAAAGAAACCAACGGTTATTGTATTGTTTCAAAAACCATGGATGCAAAATGATTTCAGCAGGTGCTGCTTGTTTGTAGCCCTGGTAAATTATTTCCAGTGTTACTTCATTTTGAATTGCATTGAAGATATCAGTGAAATTATTCAGGCCTCTTAAAAATGGATTTTGTTCAAATCCAACTGTGGCTTGCAAATTCCCTTTCAATTTAAAGGTATCTTCCAGTCTTATTTGCATTTCTTCCACCCAATCAAATTGTGGGAGGCCTTTGAATCGCGAAAGTATAGCTAGTGTCTCTTTCAGCTGCTCTGCCTCGGACTGATTTATACCTTGATTTTTGATTGAGAAGGATCTATCAGAATATCGATAATAAGTTTTTCTCCCTTCTTTCAACCGCTCAAGAGGAATGGACCATCCATGTTCGCTCTCCATAAAAGTAATGTCATCAAAAACCTGCCTGCGTTTCACTCCATCTTCGATACCGGCAAAATCACTAATTGCTTCATTACACGCATTGATCAAATCATCAATGAAAAACTTTCTCCCATAATTGCTAAAACATCTGTCCAGAGCATGATATCTTATTGTAGCATGTTTATTTGTTGCCATTCCATTTTAAGTTAATTGCTCATCCAAATTATCAATGCTCCAAATTTTCTTAGCTAATTCTTCATATAGTTCTTGCCTGTCGTGTAATGCTTCTTTGTTGAAGAGAGTGTATGATCTAAACTGTAAATTTTCAGCTTCAATAAATCGTTTAAATTGCGGATTATTCAAGTAACAATCTTTGTTTAGTGATTTTGCTAAAAGGTTTTCACCATAATAAATAGGCAATTTTCTATCAAATGTTAAGTCATTTAAGCTTCTATTCTTATCCATAGGTAGCAGAAGTAAACCACCAAACTTATTCCGGTGTCTGTCGAAAGTCTCCTTTTCAGGGTATTCTTCCACAAACCTATCATGATGGTCACAAATGATGTGTTCGATATCATATGGGTTTCTAATTTCCCTGTTGACATAGTTCTGAAAATTAGAAGGGATTCCACTGTGTACTTCAATATAATCAGTTATCCTGGACAGAATATGCAACATGTACCTAATAGTCCAGCCATTCAGCCGGAAGTTGTCAATAGTTTCCAACTGGAATTCCATACTTTTAATTTCCTGTCTACACAGCTCTAAAAGATCATGCAGGCTTTTTTTCCTGATTCTCTTCGAAAGTAAAAATACGTTGTAAACCATGGAAGAATAATCCACGGTCTTGTAATTGAAAATTCTACGTGTGAAATACAGATCCAAAAAGCAGGAAACCAGTTTTATTTTTTTGTCTGACTCTTCTTTTGATTCATTGGGGTCAATTGCAGCCAGGATTAACTGATATTGAAGAGTAAAGTTTCTATCTGAATTATAGAATACATACTCAAACCCCTTTGTAAGAACAGAAGAATACATTTTTAAATCCAAGTAAATTTGACTAAACTTCTCGAATTGCTTCAAAACAAAATCTTCAAAGTCTTTACTTTTAACCAACTTCATCTGAGTATTGTGTTCCCTAATCCACTTGTGAAAGGCTGTTCCTATAATGTCAAAATCACCCGGAAGAGCATTCTTCTTTCGCTCTCTTATAGTATCTGCATATTGGGAACGAATCCAATTTTTTATGAAATCGCTTTCTTCTTCTTTGCCTAAGCCCTTTAATTCGAGAATTCTTTTTTTCCAAAGATTATTGGCCTGTTGTCGTATCCCATCATTTTCAATTTTGCTCAATAAATACCCTTTCAACATTTCAGCGGGAGTTAAACTCAAACCTCTGTCATTCATTGAAACAAATATCTTGTGTGCATCTTGCTCAGTCTGAGCTACGATCCGGATGAAGTCCACATTATCAATAAGCCAGTCTTTGAATATCTCTAATGCTTCAATAGGCATAGAATCAGTCATAATACCCTCTATGTCGGCATAACGATGATAGATGTTTCGAATAGTTTCGGAGTGTTTACTTACATCCATTTGATGCTTGTAAAGCAATGCATTCATTACATCATATCGCTCGGGCATTTCCGGGACATGAATATTAAAGGTTTTTGTTCCTGCTTTCTTGGAATAAATAAGTTGCAAAACTTCAGCTCTTTCTTCTTCATCTACCAAATTATGATAAATGTATATTAAGAGCAAGGTTAATGATGTCAGTCGTTGCTGGCCATCAATGATTGCATTATCATCAGCAGTTAAAACAATAGGGCCCATGAAGTAATGACCATACTCAGCTACCTTGCCTCTTTCATCCTTTTCTGAATAAAACTCAAAAAACGCCTCCGTTAAGTCATCAATCAACTCTTCAATTTGCTTAGTCTGCCATTGATATTCGCGCTGGTAATAATGAATTGTATATTTAGCTCCTGTAAAAAGCTCTCTTATAGTCTTTGGTGTACCGTCAATTTTTTTCATTTATTAATTCCGTTTTAAAGGACAGGTGATTATGTCCTAAGCTGCTAGATAGTAAAAAAATAACTGAAATTTGATAATTACAATTCTGCTGGTGAATATTTAGCAGTATCCTCAAAACAGTGGTAGAATCAACATTGATATCTGGGAATGTTCCAATAGAACTATTATTTTCTTCATCGTTTTTGTCGTTTAAATTTTCCACTAAACAAGAAGTTGGCGATTTCGGAGACGAAAACTATCAACCACAACAAAACTTGATACGAAGCACAAAGCTCAATTAACTACTGAACCGCCAATTTCTTAAACCCGCTGTTAGCTGCATGCGCTACTGTTCGTCCGAAGCCTTCAAATCCGAAGTCCGCACTACTGCTAGTAACAAGTTCGTTACCGTGTTCATTCACATTTGAAGAAATTTTCAATAGTAGTGACTGTGACTGTTACTTTCTAAGTCGTCAACCCTTCCTTCAATGTCGTCGATTTTGCCTTCTAAGTCTGAGTTTTGACTTTCAACATCTTCTATTGTGCTCTCTAAATTTTTGTTTTGGGTTCTTTGAATTGCAAGGTCCGACTTGAGTTGATTTATCTCCAAATTTTGTTTTATAAACAGGAAAGTAAAAATGATTGACAGCAAAAAGAGGATCGCAATCAATATTCTTTCAAGGCTTAACTTAATAGCGAAATACTTATCTATTTTCATTAGAGGAATTGTTGAGTGCAATTTTTGCAGTTAAAATAAAACCTGTCGCTACCAAAAAGTAACCTAGGTAAATAAAGAAAAACGATTTCTCTGGTAAGTTGAGAAAATATTTAATCTCTGTATTGTTAATGAATTCCATTTGACTGGAAAACGGAAGTGAACTTAAACAAATTTGGTATTGCATTTCAGTGGCATTATCAATTCTATATCCGTCAATATTAGCGGTAAAGTTCTTGGACGAAACAAAAGCAACATTCAATGTGATTAGTCCACAAAGAAGAATTAAATAAATTTTTGAATTTAGCTTTTTGAGATACAGCATCGTGCTATTGGTTTAGTTTGAATGAACAATTTTGATTGTTTCAAATACATCATTTTAGCTGGGGTAAGATTTAGGTAATTGATCACAATCAACCCTATTACAAAGGCCAAGTAAAATAACAAAGGAAACAAGTAGAACTATTTTATTCATTGTCTTTAGGGAGAATTTCGTTTATGTGAAAATCAACCAAATCTCCTTTAAAGATTAAGAGGTTTGCATCAAAGTCAAAATCCATATATGAATATGAATCTTCTCCTTCTAATTCTAGATCTGGTTTTATTTTCGGTGATGAAGAAATGATTTTTGAAACTTTTAAGATGAAGCAACCTATATTTGAATGGTTGTCAGATTTCAGAATCTCTTTTATTTCAACCAATTTTTCTCTCGACATTGAAATTAATGCAAGGTAATCCATTTTATAAGGCCAGTCCGAGTTATGATGCACCTTTAATAAATAGGTGCTGTCAGATTTGATAATATCCTTAATCTCACCCTTAAAATTCATGAGCTTGTTCTCATCAACGAACATTTCCTGCAAAACATAAGTGAAAGATTCCAAACTGTCCCACCCTGAAACAGCATTATGCTTATGATTGATGTCAGAGATTGCTTTCTTATTTGCGGTCTTTAGTTGTTCTGTCTTTTGCTTAACAACCTGTTTCTTATCTTCCTTAACCTGTTGTTCAGATTTTCCGCAAGAGGTGAATAGAATAATTGCAGAAAGGATAATTGTATGTCCAATTTGTATTGTCATTGTCATTTCGTTTGTGGTTTGTCTCAGTAAATTTCTTGCACTCAGCTCAAGTTAGCAGGTCTCCAAGCATTGCAGGTAACTAATTCATAAACGCAGTTGATATAGTAGCAAGAATAATAAAAATTCTCAACTTAATTTTATAAAGTTTGATAATTAAATCTCTAGTGCTGGGATATTTGATTTTTTTGATTTGCTCTATTTGTGTGAATTAAATAGTTTTCAATGTTGGTCAGCTTCATTTTTCAAATTCTCCACAGGAGCCAGTCTACAGTTCTCTATTCCAACTAAATAAATCACCCCCTCTTATCCCCCGCTCCTCTATCAAAAGCTATCAAATTAAACATCTCACGCATCCTGGAGCGGATCCGGATGCCGTAGCGGGATTCAATTTCTCCGGATGATAGATTCGTGGTGAGGTGGGTGATCATGTGATGAGAAAGAAACAGATCATATCTGGCGGCCAGAATTTCTGCCATGACTTCTGTCTTCATTCCGTAATGCTGGCCTTCAGACTCTGTGCCCAGGTCGTCAAAGCAACAGTGGATAGGGATGTCGCTTTGAGCTCCGGGATGAAAAGATCTGGAGCTATAACGTTTGATGATTTCATATCCCTTTTCTGAGAACTCAAATGCGACATTACTGCAGGGAACTACCTTGTACCTTGTTGTTGGCGGCATAAAGAAGCGGATCAAAGACAAGAAACTGGACTTGCCGCAACCGATCGGACCGCTCAGGAGAATTCCTTTTCGAAGATCAATGCCATAGGTGGAGCAGGTATCAGGATCTCTGACTGCATAGGCCAGGAGACTGAATAGCATCTCGTAGTCCTCCGGAAACAATTGAAAGCGAAAAC
>JALHRR010000075.1 GCA_022841345.1 Saprospiraceae bacterium | reverse complement strand
TCCCTACTTCTAATTCGCCTCATCCCCAAAGCTTTGGGGACTACTTTTTTCTGCAGTCAAAAAAGTAAGCAAAAAGTCCGCCCACTGGCCCCCAAAGCTTTGGGGGAAAATGCGTTTTCCTTTCGCTATGCCCGCTAAACTCGCCGTAGCTTTTCATGTTCCTTCTAATTGTTCACAGGTCATCTCTATATCTGCTTGGCCTCTTAGATCGCTCACACAGTACCCTTATTTTCTTCTCATTTCACCTTACTTTTCTTTTCCATATTGTAGATGCAGCATGCCTCATCCCGGCGTTCGTCTGAGCTCACTTGGGATTTCGGTTCGCTTCCTTGAAAGGTGCGTTTAGCACCTTTCCGCGTCGCTCATACTCAAAACCATTTTTTACGGCTTATTCTATAAGGTGGGAACCAACTCGTTCAAACATAAAGAATCCTCTTTGACATATTGGATTTGATGTATTAAGATACTTTAATAATAACTGCGCCATTATTCATAAGAGGATATTTATTTTCCTTAATCCAGTTTATATATCCAGTTTTCCCTTTGATACACCTCTTCGAATCCCATTCTGATCATGTTCCTGTAGCTCAGGGCAGGTTTTTCCGGAGTGGAAACAGCAGTCTCAGTGATAGCATAGGCACAACCTGCTTCTGAGGCATCCTGTAACCTTTGTTGTATAAGTGCTTGCTGCGCACCTAAACCCCGAAAAGCTGGTAAGGTCCCGGCAAAGGCAAGTGAAGCATATCTGCCCATCACATGCAATGCTGCAGCTGCAATGGGCAGATCTCCCTGATATGCCAAATAATGTCTGTATCCTATTTGTCCAATGGTTTTGCTTAACCAGGCTTTCAAACGTGGATCTTCCCATCCAAAACTTTCCAGCAGTATTTGACCATAATCCTCTTTTTGCTGAGGATTGTCAGATACTCTTTTTATTTGAAGACTGCCGGGTTTGACAGCTATGGGGTTATCCAGTTTTATCGCCAGTTTAGCCCAGTTATTATGGAGCTTAAACCCGGCATTGCTCAGCAAAAAAGGCAAATCCTCCTGAACCGCATGGGTTGGCAGTTGAACAAAGAACTGTCTGGCACCTGCTTTTTTATAAAAGTGAATGATGGTTTCAATGTCTTTTGACTTTACTTCACACATCAATCCCAGGCCAATAACACGGTTCATTGCCAGTACATTTATTTCCGGTACAGTGCCGGCAAAAGCACCCGCAACAACTGTTGCTAAGCAAGGCAGCTGCTCATCTGTAAAATAATACTTGCTCCAGTATACAGCTTCAGATTCCTCCAGAGCGAGAAGGAGTTGAGGGTCTGCTCTCATTAATTCCCTTAGGCTTATTTCAATATCTTTCATAGCTTCATCTTAGTTGTTCTGAAGATTTCTATGCGGCATGGAATTCTCAGGATTAACTGATACATCTTTAAAAATCATCATTTCCGGAATACGGCTTGAGGCTCCATCATAGAATCCGGTTTCGTTTTCATGCGTCTTAGGATTGGTAAATGTGCCAAAGAGTATATCAAATACCGGCAGGTCTGAATAGTTATGGCGGTGTATCCCTCTTGCATGGTGATAAGAATGGCTTTCCGGACGCTGAATAATATAGCCCAACCACCTCGGTGTTTTAATATTTGCATGCTGAAAAATTGCCAGGAAATTCGTGGTCAACAAAACAATTGTAATAGATTGTGGAGACAGACCTACTCCTAATGCAAAGCACACACTTCCCAGGAGCGTAAATCCTATCATATCGAGCGGGCTAAAGAAGAAAGCACCGTAAGTATCAATACGCTCTGCACTGTGATGCATCTGATGAAAACCTTTCCACAAAACATCGGAGCTGTGTAAAGCCCGGTGCCACACATATAACCCAAACTCATACAGTAGCACCCCCAATAGAGCACCCGGTATGACTCCTAATGATGATAAATCAAGTAATTGATACTGACCCAATATGGGATCTGTTAAAAGGGGTAAATAAGAAGAAAGGTAAAAGAAAGCTATGAAGGAAAGCATTCCTCGCAGCTTCCAGTGTTTGATCCTGGGTAATGGTTTGGCAGGAAAAAACGCCTCCCAGAGCATTAATAATCCATAGATACAAAGGATCGTGAGCGAAAGTGGGTCTAATAAAATTTCTAATGGCGTTGGCATTGTCGTCTTAATGAATTGAGTGAATAATTTAATTTCAATTCATTAGGCGTAAGATTGGAGCTTACACTGTAAGATGATAATTATTAAGTGTACTTACAAATTGTTTATTCTTCAGTCCAACGCAGTTTTTCTTCCGGCTGGTATGAACAGAATGTCCCGGTTTTGACCGAGACGCTCAGATGTTTTCCCAGTGCAGCATGTTCTTTACTGATTTTTTTAATACAACTTTTGATGCGGAGAGTGACAGCCGACCGGATTTTATCTACTGAACCGGAAGTCAACCGGGCATTGTGTCCTAATCCCGATGATTTGGAGACATGATCCAACACTTCTTCATATTCCCAGTGCAATTGTTCTGTTTGGTGTGTATTCCCCATCAACTCCGCCTCCATTATGGCGTTCTGAATTTCAATAATGCGTTTTTGATAAGCGGTTTTTGCTTTGTTATCAAACATTTCGACACCCTTTTCTTCTATTGCGCCATTGCCGGCCAGCTCGGAACAGTGGAATTCCTCATCAGGTCGTAACAAGAGTTTTCGTAAGTCCTGCAGCCCTTTTGAATCTTTTAAAACCACCTTGTGATGCTTATATTCAATCTCCCAAAAATCCCCATGATGACTGATGACTGACTGGCCCTGGCTTTCCTGAGGAACTTCCTCTTTAAATCCTTTAAGTTCTCCATTCAAACTATCCATATAATCCCAAAATGCCTGTAAATTTGTGTTCCCCTTATAAGGATTTATTTCCTTTTGCCAGCGCAATGCTTCCTGTGGACTTGCATCAGAGGTGGAAATTTGCTGCCTAAAATAATGCAGAAATAGTTCCCAACTGTTTTGCATTTCTTTAAGATCACCCAAAAGATAATAAGCCGCAGCCATATATACCGGAAAATCAACCCACGCTGTACCGGGGTCAACTCGTTTGGCCATATCCAGACTTTGTTGAATATAGCCCGCCTCAAAATAAATATTGGCACCATATTTTAAATAGCGATCAGCATACAGAGGGTTGAGTTGACAAGCAGTTTCATAAAGCCGCACACCTTCATCTCCCAGTTCCAGATACATCATAGAAAATGCAACCTGAACCAGATTCCATGCATCATTTGGGTTGACCTTCAAAGATTTACGCAAGCATTGTTCAGCTATCTCATATTATTCTATGAATAAGTATGTTCGCCCGGCAACTGCAAGAGCGATGTAGTCATTGTCGTCCAGTGCCAGGGCTTTCAATGCGTATTCGTGGGCTCCTTTTTGGGATATATCCCAACGACTCCAAAGTTGACAGCTCCATTCATTAAAGTAGGAAAGAGAGATACCGGTGTAAGCCTGCGCATAATGAGGATTCAATTTAAGTGCCTGATCAAAGTACTGCCTGGCTTGTATATCCTGTTCGATGCCACCTTTCTTAAGGGCTTCCATTCCCATCAAATATAACTCATATTCCTGCAGTTCCAGCTTTGGTTTTTGGTATGAACTAATCAATACATCCGCATCAATACTCTGCTGAAGAACATTTACCAGTTGCAGAATGATATCCTCCTGAAGATCAAATAACACCTCTGGCTGAGAAGTAAAATCATGGGCAAATACTACTTTTCCATCCTCATTTCTAAGGAGTTGGATGGCTATCCTGATGGACTGTCGGGAAGGTCTTACATTCCCGCTAAGCGTATATCCGGATTGAGCTCCGGGTATTTGACGTATATCCTCCAGTGAGCGGGAAGATTGTGTAGATTCAGGAGATATGATTCTTAATCCCTTGAATTTTGAAAGAATGATGATAAGATCATCCACGAACCCATCCACTAACAAGTCAAGCTGCTTATCTGAATGCAAGTTTTTGAAAGGCAGAAAGGCAAGGGTGACTTCCATCTTAATTTATTACAATGGCTTACAGTGTAAATGGAAGTAAAATTACTGAACTCTGAAGCCGTTTACAAATTGTTTTCGACTAACTTGATTAAAAGGCCGATACGCAGAATAGCAAAATTGATTTTTTTTGGAAATATCCGGTCAGTTTTATTTTCTTTTCTGAGATTCCAAATGACTTATAGCTTTTTAATCACAGTATTAAATTCTCTTTTCTCCTTTTCTTTCAACTCTGCAATATATTCTGATGCCTTAGTGGATAGATCCTCCTGAGAAAAAAAGTCAATGGCTGCATAAGTAAGAAAGTACTTTGTCTTTATTAGCTTATAGTTCATAAAGTTGCGGCAAAAAGTCTTCAAAATTTCCTGCTACTTCAATGTTGTGTTCTGTTTGTTGTCTGACCTGCTATTTTGTTTTGGTCTTGAATGCCGCAGATGTCATTTGTGGGTGAGGTCGGGATAATTTGTGATTTCAGGTCTTGTAAACTAAAAATTTACTATTGTCTCACCATGTTTTACTATTGAAATTCTTTTCTAAAAAACCTTCAGCAATGGGTGAGGCTAAAGCATGATTTGCACTCCATGCGCTGTAAACTTCATTTGCCCAATTTTTTACAAGTTCAATACATTCTTCTGTTGTGGTTGCTTTGTTCATATCTATTGATGTTACACTTCCTCTTTCCAAAGGCAAGGGAATAGCAAGAAATTCATTTGCTTTGTTTGATTTGTATTCATTCAAATAGTCACTTAGTAATGGTGACAATTTGTAGTCCCATTTTTGATTTTTTTCAAGCAACAGATAGAGTCTTGTCAGGTGAAAATGATTGCTCCAGCGACCGTGAATTTCCGGGTGTTGAAGAGCATGGGCATCCACACTTATAAATCTGACCATATGAAATTTCGAATCGTTAAAGTTTAAAAGTTTAAACCCCTCATTATAATTGTTCATACATTCAAAAATCCCTTTTTGATAATCCGCTCCACAAAACTGACATTTCCCTTTGTCGGAGAGTGTTATTCCATTTTTTCTAGCCTGATCAATGAAGTCCTGCATTATTTTTTGATTCTGATCTTAATAATTATTGGCCTCCCTCTCATACAACTCCGGTAAAAAGAACTCAAAATTTCCGACTTCTTCAACGTTGTGTTTTAACCAGGCATGTGCCATTTCGGTCGTAAAAAGTAAGGGTCTTATACCTTTGTTGAATACCGTTTTGAAAAATCTTTTATTTGTTCCAACAATCATCTGAGATTTATAGATGGTGTTTAATCCATCCGGAAAAAAATCATGCTGGAGTGAGAATATTTCAGTCCCGGCAATTCGTTTTACCAATCTTATTCCTGTTTCATCCAGTTTCTCGACAAGTTCAGTGCTATCTATCAAATATTTCATGTTTTGGCCAAACGCTTCTACGATCCTGAAGTATGAACCTACACCAATTTGCTTGTTGTCAGCCTTGTTTACCCAGCCCCAGTAAATATGATCTTTGGGGTGCCAAACCAAATATTTTGGATAAGATTTCCCATTAATAGTCATTTCGCCGCCGATATTGCCAAACCACCAGAGCAGCATTTTGGGTGTTACACCTGAGAGCACGGCGTGTTCAATATTTAGCCTGATAACTCCGTCTTTGTCTAAGACGTAACTTGTCTTTGCAGAATCCAATGTTTTCATTTTCCATCCGAAATCTCTTTCAGGAGGCAATTTCCATTTGCGAAATATGGTGCTTAAATTGGGCATTATGAAATTTATGGTAAATGCGGGCTAGCCGATATTATTCCCCAATATATTGAAAATTTTAATTCTTAAATCACCCTAAATTCCCTCCAATTCTATTATAAATATTTGTGGCCTGCCAATTTCTTTTCTTGCCCAGTCTCATTCTTTTCTGAGTTCTTTCTGGTCTGAAATTGTTAAGCATCATAAATTCCAAAGCTCTTAAATTGTCCTCAGGGAAGACTGCAAAATTTTTTGATCTGAGTCTCAATTTCATAAGTTCTATTCCGGCTTCATTTGTATCAGCTATAATCAATCCATTTCCGAATCCAGGCAGGTAATAACCATGCACTTCTTTTTCTTTAATAAATATAAAGCTATTTGAAAGATACTTCTCGAGATGAAACATTCTGTCTTCACCTGACGTATGTAAGTCTAAATCCGAAATTTGATCCTTGAATTCATTCTTGAAAAGAACTATATTTTCTGACTGAATCAATGGACTGAGGCTTCTGTTACCTAAATAAAAAACGTATTTAGCTTCGGTTTCGAACCCCAGCTTTTTGTACACCGGTTCTCCAAGTTCGGTAGCAAGCAGATAAATCGTTTCGCAGTTTTTTGAATAAGCTGTGTCTACCAAATGCTCTGTTATTATTTTACCTAAGCCCCGATTTCTATATTCCGGATGAACGATAATATGGGCTAGCCAGGCAGTCTGGTTGTGAATGATAGCAGTCCCAGTTCCTGCAATTTTGTTGTTAATACTAATTTTAAAAGGAAGGCAAAAATTTGAGTATGTATAAAACTCAATAGCTGGCAAAGCTGTATCCCATCCGGGGGGAATCAAATCAAATAATGAAGAAATGTCACTTTTAATTAAGGGTTGGATGTCCATGGTGGCGGGTTATTGATCTAGATTCATTATCCAAATCAATGCTTTTTCTTTTGTGGCTCTGAAAATTGTATGGTGTTCTTCTTTCGGTTCCGGAGCGTATTTCCAAAGCAAATTTGGGGATTGTTTTTTCTCAAGGATTTCAGATAATTGATCTGTGTATTGGTTGATGTTTGTAGCATTTGAACCAGCAAACCAAAGTTTTGTCTGTCTGGCTGGTAAATTATTAAGAAGACGCACTGCATTATTTACCAAGTAGTGGCCATTCCACCAGAGCGAGGGGTCCATCGCTATGTAGTAATCAAATGTCTCAGGTTTTAAAAGAAAAGTTTCAATAACAAACAGACCCGCCAAAGATTCGCCGATGATTCCTTTTTTATTGGAGGTTCTGTAACGATTTTTAATCTCCGGCATTAATTCCTGTGTAATAAACGCTCTGAAATTCTTCGCTCCATCAGTCATTGGTATGTTGAACTGTTCGTCTTCTTTTACTTTTGATTCTCCTGTCAGGTCTCTTCTTCTCTCCGTGTTTTCGATACCAACTAATATGCATGCCGGAATTTTCTTTTCCCGAATGAGCTTCTCCAGTGTATTTGCAATGTGAGGAAAATCTTCCTTAATTCCACCATCAGGCATGTAGAATACCGGATAACTAATTATTGAATTATTATAATCTGGAGGTGTCCAGACATTGATTATCCTTTCTTCCTTCAGTATGCCGGAAGTGATTCTAATGTCCTCATGCTTTGGAATTGCATCACTGATACCCGGCCTTTTTGCACAACTCACAAAAAGGATTGTTCCTAATATAGTGTAGAAAATATTTTTCATCATTTCAATTTGTCAGTTTAATATAAAAAAACACTTCAAAAACAGGATGCAGATTGGCTAGTGGATGAGTAATTGTTCTTGAAACAGATAGTTTTGCATAATAGCTATTTCAAAAGGTGCTCCAGTCCATCAGGAAATTCAGCAAAGCAAAGTTGACATAACTCAAAGTTTCTGATTTAATGGTATATGCTTAGGTCATGATTCTAATTGAATTAGAATTTTGCTTATGCGCTTTTTAAAATCTTCACTGTATTTTTCCATCTGGTCTTTTAAACAAAGCGTCAACTCATTTTTGAGCTCCGGATATTTTTTTGTGAGCCCGAACAATACTAACATGGATCTGGATTTGGTGGTGACATTTGTATTGCCTGATAAAAGAAATTGAAACAACAGGTTGATTGCTTCCCCTTCATTTTCAGGCGGAACGCCGGAAATTAGCCAAAATGAAGGAAAAGAAGTTTTGTAAATGGGATTTAGGTGTTCACATACATCCATTAAAAAAGGAAGCTCAATAAATAGCTTTTCCGGGTTAAATGTTCCAATATCACTCAAGAGCCATAGAAAGCGGATGGCAGTTTTTTGCTCGCCTTTTAGTATTCCGGAAAGGACTTTAATATCCAGGTTCTCTTCTATAATTCTTGCCGCCCACTTTCTTCTGATTTCAAAAGTGCTGCGCGGGAGTGAAGATTCAAGTTCTTTGTAGAATTCTGCATTATCCATATTAAGTCTGTCCTGATGTTAAAATACTACCGGAGGTTCAATTTCCATACAGCAACTATGTTATTTTGAGAAAATCTGGAATAAAATCTGAGAATGTCAGTCTGAGATATCTAGAAATAAGGGAGTCTGTGTTCAGCGCTTTATTTTTAGAGAGGAGATTAACTGACTGACTCAATGATTAGTCATTTAAAGAATTTATTCCCTGTTCTTTCAGGCGTTCAAGGGCTTCTTTCATGGCTCTCACTTGTTCTTCCGGGTGTCCTTGCCAAATTGTAACTTCTCCTACAACTCTGAAAGGATAAATGGACCGGTAAGATTTTGTAGGATTGCCGGGGAATTTCTTATCTGTTAAATCGGGATCATCTTCAATGGCCCCCATCGGTTCTACCAAATATATCCTGCCGGGACCATCTCCCAATGCAAGCTCTGCCCCCCAAATGGCTGCATCTAAGGTCGCGGTCAGAAAAATATATTTTGCATTTTTTCTTTGACTATAATTGGAGTTATATCCGGCTTCAATCAGGCTGCCAATCTTTAAATCTGCTTTTGTACCGTGAAAGTATGTTTGAGAAAAGGGTGTTGGAGCTTCATTTTGCAACATGTCATTATCATTGTATGCCATCTCAATTTCTTAAATTCTATTTAAATGTATAGCGACAATTATTTGTCAAGTGAAGTAATTATCAGCTTTTCTAAAACTTTCAAATCAATATTCTCCAGCTTGTCAATATAAAGGCATCCCACTCCTGTCTTGTGTTTTCCTAATTTTTTAAGCAAATCTTCATGTTTGTTAATGTCAAAAACCAGGTGTAAAGAAAGGTTAGCTTTCCGGGGTGAAAATCCAATCAGAAACCACTCAACTTCTCTCCCGGTTTTAGGGCTTTTGTATATTTTGGTGCCGAATCCAATCATGGAAGCACCCCACATTTTGGGCTCTTCACCACAGTGCTTTTTCATTAAATCAATGATCGCTAAACTGTCTTTTCGTTGTTGTTCGTTTGCCAGTTTATTAATATAGTCATCCACATTTGCTGTGGTTTGCTGAGTTTTTATTTGTACTAATTTGCTCATTATATTGTATTTTGAATGGGTAAATATCCGGCAATAAGTGGTCGAATATATTGAATATCTGTCTTTATTCGCTACTCTGTTACATCAAAATAATAAAACTCCGCAAACATGGGATGCTTCTGCAGAATCTTACCATTGATCGAATGTTCAACATTTCTGTAAGTAATACAATCTGATTTCTTTTCATAAAATATATCGAGCAATAAGGTATCTATATTTCCGCCAGGCCAAAGCAGAAAGAATCTGTTCTCTGATTTTCCTGCACTTTTGAAAGCCAGATCTGTTAACTTCATACAGAATACATCCTGACCTATGCCTTCATCATAAAAGCTAAACCATTCAGGCTGAAATTCAACAATAGGATTGAATTCCCCGTCAATTGATTGCAGGATTAGATTCCCTTTATTCTGGTCATTAATAGCAGGAATAAGATCGGAATCTGTAAAAATCAAATCAGCAATAACCAAAGGCGTAAAGCAGTCCTTTTTCTTGCAGGACAAGGAGCAGATGATAACAGCAATGAAGAGCAGCAGTTTATTCATAAATAGATTCCATAAGCATTTGGAGAACGTACGCTTTGTACGACAATTTTAATTGCTCTACATGAATCTAAGTACGGCGATCAGTCAAAAATAGTTTAAATTTTTTGGAATTAATAAGATAAAGCCGGAGAGCAGCAGCGAGCTCAAATTGCAAGAAAGGAATAAGCTGTAATGCTGAAGACGTAAGTGAACAGCCAGGTGTGAGTAGTGAGTAGGCTCGTGGCTGAAAACTATTTCGAGTGTGGAAAGAAGCTATGAGCTTTAAGACTTGAATTTTGAGAGAACAGCCGGGAAGAAGTTGCCCACTTATTTTAGCGCCAGCCATCACCTTTATATTTTCAAAGCGAAGCTGCAGAAAAAATACAGACATCACTTTTTCAGGGCGTGTCCCCTTAAAAAACATCACTTTTCAAGCCGAAGGCGCAGAAAAACATCACAGCTCCGTCATTAGCTGCTAATTCTGCCCCAAATTCGACTTTAATCATATTCTTTACTCTAACATTTGTACAAACCTTATATTTGCCCCCGCTTAAAAAATCATCATGAAGGAACCAATCAAAGTTTTCAAATTCGGTGGCGCATCATTAAAAGATGCTGCCGGAATTCGCAATGTGACATCCATTTTACAAAGATATAAAGGACAGAAGATCGTTATAATCGTCTCTGCTATGGGCAAAATAACCAATGCACTGGAAGAAGTGGTGTATGCATATTTTCGCCAGGATGGAACTGCTGACGCTTATTTGCAGAAGGTAAAACAGCAGCATTACTCCATTATGAATGAGTTGTTTGAATCTACTGATGAAGTTTTTGCTCAGGTAAATGACACATTTGTGGAGATTGACTGGATTCTGGAGGAAGCACCACAGGATTCATTTGATTATGTTTATGATCAAATTGTGTCTGTTGGAGAACTGGTTTCATCACGCATTGTGACTGCTTTTCTGAATAAATCCGGAATAAATACTCAGTGGGCCGATGCCCGTGGATTGATACGAACTAACGAGACCTGGAGAGAAAGCAGGGTGCAATGGCCTGAAACAGTAGAAAATGTCAAATCTCAGGTTGAGCCGGCGCTGCAACAAGGAATGTTTGTACTGACGCAGGGATTCATAGGATCTACCAAAGACAACGCGACGACCACGCTGGGCCGGGAGGGTTCAGATTATAGTGCTGCTATTCTTTCATATTGTCTGGATGCTATGAGTATGACTATCTGGAAGGATGTTCCGGGAGTATTGACGGCAGACCCCAGGTTGTTTGATAATGTTGTCAAGCTGGACAGACTATCCTACATGGAAGCTATCGAAATGACATATTACGGAGCCACTGTCATTCACCCGAAAACAATTAAACCTCTTCAAAACAAAAATATCCCCTTACATGTAAAGTCATTTATCGATCCGGATGGTGAAGGAACGGTAGTTTCGGGTGAGATTGAAGATTTCCATTATCCCCCGATGATCATGGTGGAGAAAAATCAAGTCCTGCTTCATATTTCAACCAAGGATTTTTCTTTCCTGGTGGAGCATCATATCAAGGATTTATTTACCATTTTTGACAAGTACCGGATATTTGTTAATATGATGCAAAACACTGCCATTAGTTTTTATGCGTGTGTAACTGATGTACCGGATCGTATGGCACCTATGATTGAGGAATTGAGTGATAAGTTTAACATTATCAAGGATGAAGGGCTGGAACTGATAACGGTTAGACATAGTCTTCCTCAGGTGTATGAAGCAGTTATTCACGGTAAAATGGTCTTGCTGGAAGAGAGAATCGGTAAAAGTATTCAGCTAGTAGTCAAGGATATGCCTGCCATGACCAGAAAGAATAATTCATAGGTTTCATTTGTTATATAAGCTCAATTGTCTTCTTCCGGTCAATTCTGTGTTTTGAATGATCTCAAATCATTTTAAAACTTTATCTTTACGTACCTTAAAATGAGCAAATTGTCACTCTGACCCTATATGAATTCCCTGAATACTATTAGCCTCGGGCAAAGCATGATCTTTTCCGTTAATCCGGAAGGGAGTATCATACATAGTGATTCCTTTGCGAATCAATTTTTTAATATTACCGACTTAACTACGGGAGATTACAGGATTTCAACATGGATGACTCAGGATGATTTTGCATCCTTCCTTGAAACATGCAAAAATTTAAGTCCTGCTCAACCCTTTATATTTTTAGAGACAAAAGTGATGCGCCCGGGTAAAGCGGAAGCCTGGATGGATTGGTTCGTTGCAGGTCGCTTTGATGTCAATGAAAATTTGTATTTAATTACAATAAGCGCAAAGGATATCACCCATTTCATTCAGTTCAAGCGTACTGAGGAGAAAATCGAATTGCTGCTTCAAGCAGTGAATTCCATGATTTTTGAATTTTCCATAGCTGAAAGTAAAGTGCTCTTTATTAGTGAAAATATTCAGCAGGTTGTTGGAATCCCTGCCGAAGCATTTTACGAAAATCCTTCCCTGCCATTTGACTTGATACACCCTGATGATCTGACAAAAATCTTTGAATCCCTTGAAAGGATTCCTTTCAGCATGGATGAATGTGTCGAATACAGAGGCAAAATGGGAGATGGGACTTATAAATGGTTCCAGATTCAAGCCCGGCTCTTGTTAGATAGTAACGGGGTGCCAAACAGTGTATTTGGTATTATAACTGAAATAAGCGGCCAGCGGCTGAGCAAAATTTTATTGGAAAGTTTACTTAAAAGCTCACTTGGACCCATAATCGTGGCGAAAGATCAATCTGCTCAGTCGGGTAGTGATCTTGAATTTTCAATAGAGCTCATCAACTATAAAGCAACTGAGCTATTTAAAATTACTGCCAGTCATGTCCTTCATCAACCACTTCATACCCATATCCCTCAACTCAGAGACCAGGGTTTGGAAAAACAGATGCACTTAGCCCTGGAATCTTCAAGTCCGATTTATCTCAGGAAAAGTAAATTCAAAGTTCAGGATGAACTCAGGTACTTCAATATTTCAATGGATCCTATCGATGATAGTGTGGTGGTCACTTTTCAGGATATTACGGAAGAGGTTAATAATGAGCACCTCATGCAGACGCTCCGGAGGGATTATGAAATGGTATTTCAGGGAAGTAATGACGCAATCTTTTTGGTGGAGGTGACAGAAGATGAAAAATTCATTTTTCTACGGTCTAATCATATGCACCAAAAGCTGACAGGAATACCACAGGAGGAGTTTGCTCAAAAAAGTCCTGTACAGCTGCTTGGAGATATTATAGGAACTCAGGTGGAAGAGAACCTAAGCAGTTGTCTTCGTTCAGTTGAAAGTATTTCGTACGAAGAAATTCTGGAGACTAAGAATGGAAGACAGATTTGGTATACAACCCTCAATCCCGTAATGGAAAACGGGAAAGTGACCCATATTGCTGGTGTGTCCAGAGAAGTGACTGATGCCAGAATGGCGGAAATGGAATTGGAAGCTTCTGAGATCAAATTCAGATCTCTGTTCAATGCTATGCAGGATTTGATTTTTGTTATTGACGATAAAGGAATTTATATAGAATATTATCAGCCGGAGAATGTTTCTAATCCTTTCATGAAGCCGGAAGAATTTCTCAATAAACATTTCACAGAAGTTTTGCCACTCTCAGTTTCTACACTGATGGCAGAGGCGATTCAAAAAGTTAAGTCAGGTGAAATTCATACTTCTTTTGAATTTTCCTTGAATTTGGGAGAAAAAGTCTTTTGGTTCCTTGCAGGCTTGAGCAATATTCAGGTCAACAAAAATTTAAAGACGCGGTATTTAGTCGTTGTCAGAAATATAAATGAGCTAAAATCGAAAGAACAGGAACTCATTGCCAGCGAGCACAGGGTAAAAGACCTCTTCGATAATGCCCATGATTTGATCCAATCTGTTTCACCTGCTGGTGAATTTTTATACGTAAATTCTTCATGGCTCAAGACTTTGGGTTATGATCAATCTGAGCTGGCAGAGCTGAATATCATTGATGTGGTACATCCGGATTCAGCTCTTGTCTGGAAGGAATATTTGATTAGGGTAGTAGCTGGCAAACTGATCGAAGGATTGGAGCTGGATCTGATCACAAAATCAGGGGATCGTATCGTGGTGGAAGGCAATGGTTCCTGCAGGTTTGATAATGGCAATTTGGCAGCAATAAGGTTTATTTTCAGAAACATAACAGACAAAAAAGCTGCGGAATTAAAAGAGGCAGAAACCAGAGCTGAAATCAGGAAACTGGCAATGGTTTCTCAACTCACATCCAATGCAGTAATTATTGTTAATACTGAAGGAAAAATTGAATGGGTCAATGAAGGTTATACTAAAATGTCTGGATTTGAGCCGGATGAAGTCGTAGGAATGCCGGTGTTTTCAAAAACCGGAGGACAGGATACGGACCGGACTATTGTAGAACGCATTTCCACCGGATTAAACTCAGGGCAAAGTTTTAACGAATTAGTCATTAAATATAAAAAAGATGGACGGAAATATATAGTTCAGATGGAGTGCAGGCCTATGCTGGATGATAATGATAAATTGCAGGGATATATGGTTATCGAACGGGATATCACAGAACGTAAAATGGCTGAAGAAGCGCTTGAATATCGTTCAGATTTTCAGAGAGTCGTTGTAACGCTTGCTACCAATTTTATCAATACTTCCATCAAAGAACTCAATAATGCCATAACACTGGCGCTTGCTCAAATTGGTAATTTTCTAAAAGTAGACAGGGCTTATCTCTTTGAGTATGACTGGAATAATAATGTCATGAACAATACCAACGAATGGCATAAGGAAGGTTTATTTTCGAGAATGCATAGAATGCAGGGTGTTTCTACAGAACTGATCAGAGATTGGGTACTCGCCCATGTCAATGGGAAAGCCATTTCCATTCAACTGGGAGAAGAAGATAGTGGCAAATTTGGAATCAATGCATTGTTAAACAAGGAAGGAGTACAGTCTCTGATTGCTCTGCCTCTTATTCATGACCGGGAATGCCTTGGTTTTGTTGGGTTTGATGTTTCTTCAGGAACCAGAACATGGACAGACGATGAAATGGCTTTGCTTCGGATTCTGGCAGAATTATTTACAAATGCCTGGATCAGAAAGCGGTTTGAAAAAGAAATTATAGACGCCAAAGAAGTTGCTGAAGCTGCAGCCGGAGCTAAAGGACGATTTCTGGCGAATATGAGTCATGAGATAAGGACTCCAATGAATGGGATCATAGGTTTTATTGATTTGCTTTCGCGGACACAATTATTGCCGGATCAAATGGATTATTTAAACGAAGCCCAGAATGCCTCGCAAATGTTGTTGCATCTTTTGAATGATATCCTGGATTTCTCAAAAATTGAAGCAGATAAACTTACGCTGGAACACAATGATTTTAACCTGAGAAAAGCTATTGAAGATTCAGTTACTCTTGTAGCCCCTAAAGCATTTGAGAAGAAATTGGAATTAAATGCTTTTATAGCAAAGGAAGTACCTGAAATGGTATTGGGAGATATGTCGCGATTAAGGCAAATTCTCAATAACCTGCTTAATAATGCGGTCAAATTTACTGAGAAAGGTGAGATACATGTGGAAGTAAAGCTCATCCATCATTTTGAAAATTCAGTAGATCTGCAGATAGATGTGCAGGATACCGGAATAGGCATGTCGGCAGAAAGTTTAACTGAATTGTTTCAACCATTCAAACAAGCGGATGATTCCACTACCCGCAAATATGGTGGCACAGGATTGGGACTTTCTATTTCTAAAAAACTTTCCGAAATGATGGGAGGTGATCTTCTCGTTCAATCAGATTATGGTGTAGGGTCCACATTTTCACTGAGGATTCCAATGGAGATATCCTTATTAAAAGCCAGTTCCGGTGTGACTGATTTAAATATTCTTAAAGGCCAAAAAATTCTTTTAGTGGACGACTTGCCGGCCAACAGGCGTATTGTCAGCAATTACCTCTCTGAAGCGGGCTGCGAAGTGAGTGTAGCAGATAGTGGGGTGGCAGCGATTGAGCTTTTATTAGGTATGCATCCTAATGAGCAACCATTTTCTATAGCAGTTCTGGACCATCAAATGCCTGGAATGGATGGAGTGCAACTAGCCAGAACCCTTAAAACCATAGCTGCCACCAGAGAAATCAGACTGGTGATGCTGACATCTCTTGCTTATAGAGACGATGGCAAATCTATGAAGGAAATAGGTTTTGAACTCTTTTTAACCAAGCCTATTAAAAGGGATGAATTACTGCAGCGACTCAGTCAAATGCTATCTTATAGTCCGGATGACAACAGAAAGAACCAGGATAAATTAAAACCAGCGTCCATTTCAGGGATTTCATTTACCGGAATTAAAATGCTTATCGTGGAAGATAATGAAGCCAATTCAAAGCTTCTCTATACCTTTTTATCCAACTATGGTGCGGATTGTAGGGTGGCCTTTAATGGTTTGGAGGGAATCAATATGACTTTGGAAGAAAAGTTTGATCTGATACTAATGGATTGCCAGATGCCGGTGATGGACGGTTATGAAGCCTCCCGAAATCTGAGAGCTTCTGACTCCATTAACAAAAATATTCCTATTATTGCATTAACTGCATATGCGATGGCCGGAGACAGAGAAAAATGTCTTTCAGCTGGTATGACTGATTATATCAGTAAGCCACTGGACTTGAATATGTTGTTGGA
>JALHRR010000074.1 GCA_022841345.1 Saprospiraceae bacterium | reverse complement strand
AGGAGACTCGCTCAGAAAAAAATCTGTAAATTTGTCATAGATACTGTTTTTTAAGCAAACCTAAATCCAGGGGGGTCAACATGGCCGGAATGGGGGGTCAATATCACCGGAATACACAATTTTAAATCCATTTGTTATTAATAGTTCCAGCATCACTACGATTTTGACACCATGAATGGGTAAACACCCCATGTTTTTATTTATATCTCTTTGATATTTATCTACTTCATGTTCAATCAGGTATTTTACCAAATTCAAATTATCAGAGCTTATGGCATATGATAAAAAAGAATCATTGTCCTGGTCAGCTCCATTCACATTAGCACCCTTTCTTAATAGTAATTTAGCCAATGCCACGGCATTCTCTTTGCAGAATGCAACATCCGTAATTACATCATCTGCTTCTTCACATTTAAAGTTAACATCAGCACCTTTTTCGATGAGTGTTTTTGCTAACTCCACATCGCATTCAGCAATAGCTAAGCAAAGTAAATGACCCAATGATACTTCTTCTACATCAAAATCTTCGATATCGAGCTCGTATTTTGAAAGGTCAATTCCATCATATGACACCAAAAAGCCATCTTTGATGATTGCTTTGCTTTCGTTGGTCGTTGTTATAATTTGTTGTGCCTCAGACGAACAACTAATCAATAAAATTGAGATAAGTATATAGAGATTTTGCATGGAGTTTAATTATGAATTCAGTTCTACACTAAAGTTCACTTTCGCTCCTAAAGCGTCAAACACCTTCAGGATGGTTTCGAACCTTGCATTCTTTACACTGTTTTCGATTTTAGAAAATTTGGGCTTTCTGCACACCAACAAGGTTGCCTAATTGTTCCTGAGTTAAGTTGCGTTGTTGTCTTGCTTGTTTAATAGCTTGTCCCAGCAAGTTAATTCTTAGTTCGTTTTCAAAGGCTTCTCGTCTTTCTGTACCGGGCTTGCCAATGTGTTTGTCGATCATTGTGTCAAGCGGAAGGGTTTTAAATCTATTTGGCACCTCCATATTATTTAGATGTAATTACTTAATTTTTTTCTCTTCATTAAGTGCTTTATCAATCTCTTTTTGGATATCTCTATTTTTTAAATGTTCCATTGCTCTATTATACTTCTCTGGAAATAGAGTGACATCCTTATACTTGCTATCTAAAGATTCATCCACAATTATGTTGGATTTTTGCTTAGAACTATTTTTTGATTCTGCCATTTTAGTATTTTTTATGGATGTAAAACGAAGTGTAGTCTTTTCCTTTTTGAAAACGTTCGATTTCTCCTCCAAGTTCACCGAGCAGTATAAAGTTCTCAGATATAAGGTCGAGGAAATGAGTTAAATATCTTCTGTATAGTCGATTTCTGGAATGGGTGCTTCCCTGAGCAAAAACGATCGTTCCATCATGATGATCAAAAAAATCGAAAAGCGTTGATGCTACAGTGGAAAGGATTTTCTCAGTATCTCCGTTTTCGGATACAATGAGGTCATCGAGCCCTTCACTTTTGTCTGTCTGATCTCCGAATGCTAAATTGTACAAGTTATCAAACAGATGTTGATAAACAACCAATTTGGTTATATGACCTTTCGGACCAATACTTACAAATTCATAAGTAAGATGATCTGATTTTGCCTTTACGGCATATCTATTTTTACTCATCTATTACTTTTTGATTTATTTTGTCGTATGTTTTGAATTGATATCAACTTTTACTTTTTCTTCATAATAAAAATAATACCAGTAGTCCCTCCGGATCCAGTACCCTGAAAAGAACTGTTATCTTCTAAGGTGAGGGTATCTATGAGCTCGAAATAATTTTCAACCATGTAATTTAATACGGCCGCATAAGATTTCTTGTTTGTGAGTATCTCAGAAAATTGCTGACCAGCTTTTATTTGCTCGGGTGTGTCTCCGAAGTCAACTACTACTTTCAGTTTTTTAGAGAATATTTTGCCCTGAATGGAAATGTAGGCATAGGATAAGCCCGGGTCTTTTTCTTGTTGAATGTGTTGGGAGAATGCGGGCAAACTTAATGTCAAAATTGCAAACAACAGAAATATGCAATGTTGTTTCTTCATGGATGTGATTTACTTTTTAAAGGTGGAAGGGAAGGTTTTTTAACAAAATGAGAGTGTTGCATTCAGCTTTCGAAATTACCACTTAAAATAGAAAAAGGAATTCATTTATTACCACAAAATTCATTATCATCTGGAAAGCACCAATGAGGTACATCTAACTCGATACTTTCAGTTAAATCGACCTCACTCTGAAAGCTTAGTTTATTAGGTGAATACATGATGTCAATTTTGGCTTCCATAACATAGTAGTCACCAAATATGCTGTCACATTTATGGCATCCAAATGAAATATATGATTTGTTGATAGTGTTGCTGAATCGTACTTTGATTTGTCCAAGTTTTAGATTTAAGTCTTTTCTGCTTTCAATAAAATTTTCCGCAAGCTGGATTATCTCAGGTCTATATTCAAAACTCATTGAGTTCCAAAGTGCTTCTTTTGGTTTGATTTTTGCGTTACATGAAGAGTAAAAGGGTGTATCCACATAATATAAATGGTTTAACTCACCACATTTCCAACAAACCATATCATAAAAAAGATAAGATTTACTGTTTGTCTGGTTTTCGTTAAAGCGGATTGTTTAAATTGAATGTTATTCGAAATGAAGTTATCAAGAAACATTGAAAGGTCAAGTTTTCTACGATCACCAAGATTGACTAATAGATTTGAATCTTCCTGATCCTCAACATAAAACAAAGGCAAATCAGGTCTCTCTTCATTTAATTTGTAAACCGGTTTCTCAAAGAACCAACAACCAATAATTCCATCTCTAATATATTTGGCTTGTCTTTCTAAAGTCTTAGAAAGTGATTGTGGACTTAGTTGAATTTCAAATGCAATTGGTTTTTCATGATTGGGGATAAAAACATCTGCCCTCCAACCATTACCACGAAATTCTTGGATAGCTTCGATTCCTAGATCTTCACAAGCAGCAAGAATGTGTATTTGAATCCTATCATGCTTTTTAAGGTATTTAAAATAGTCCATTTTGGGAGGATAAAAGAGGGGATTTTGATATCTAGCTTGCTATTCCATCTATAAAAGTCTCCACAAATCTCAGAATCTTGTCCGTTATCCTCACTGCTACGTTCGCTCTCTCTTTTAATGCGGGGCGCTTGTTCAAAAGTCCAATTACATCATCTCTTAACGGCTTCTTTTCAGTGAATAAATAGTTGCCTATTACTTCTTCAAGTTTTTCATTGTCCAAATTTTCTTCTTGACTTAGCTTATTTAAAGCTACTTTCCGTTCTTCTTTCAAATAATTATCAAATTCCTCAGGTATATCATCCGAATCAGTTATATGAGGAAGGTTTTGTTGTATGAATTTTTCAATTAGCTCTCGTTTACTTCTCAATTGTGAGTCACCTACTACAATATCAATTAAAGCTTTTTTCTGTTTCTCTTGTTCTTCAAATGTTGCATCTTTCAATTTGGCAAGTAACCGCAAAATGTATGCAACATTTATTTCGTCTCGGTGAATCAATTCCAATTCAAAATCAATATCGCCTAAAATACTGACCTTCTCTTTTTGTTTGTGACTTTTTGCCTTGTCGTATAAATCTAGGTATTTGCTCTTGTAATCTTCAAACGACTGTTCTGTCATTGATACATCGTCAAACTTAAATTCTGTAAAAGTAGAAAGCACATTTTTCAGACGCATTAATTCACGGAAGGCTTGTATAAAAGCTAGTTCTTCTTCCTCGCTTGGTAAATCGTTTACACTATTTACTGTGGGTGCAATCTGTAATAGAGCTATAAATGCTTGGTTGAATTTCGCAGCATACTCTTCATAGGGTTGCATGATGATTTCTTCAATTGCATTTTTGTTCGAGAATAAGGTGATGGCCTCATCGGTAGCTTCTTTAAGATTTCTAAAACAAACAATGTTTCCTTGTGATTTTACTTCATTGAGGATCCGGTTTGTTCTGGAATAGGCTTGAATTAATCCGTGATATTGCAAGTTCTTATCGACATAAAGCGTGTTTAAATGCTTGCTGTCAAAACCTGTCAAGAACATATTTACCACAACCAACACATCAATTTGGCGGTGCTTTACGCGCTTGGCTATGTCATTGTAATAGTTGTAATAGGATTGATTGTCTTTGCTTGTGTAGTTTGTGCCGAATTGCTTGTTGTATTGCTTGATGAAATCTTCTAATTCATCTCTTGTATGTTGGGTATTATATTCGGCTTGCGGTTCAGCTGCCATTAAAAATTCTTCATCATCTACAAAGCCAACTGCATCCTTGTCATCTTCATTGGCGGAATAAGAAAAAATGGTAGCCAATCTCAAGTTGTGTTTCCCTTGCTCTTTTTTCTGCAGGAATATCTTGTAATATTCAATCAATATAGGTACACTAGATACACAGAAAATTGCCGTAAATTCTCGACTATGGGTTTTACGGTTGTGGTTGGCAATAATGTATTCCGTGATGTTATCCAAGCGAACTGGTGCATCCATTACTTCCGCTTCATCAATAGCTTCTACATTGATATCAAGGATATGGTCTTTCTTTTTGAAAGTACGGATGTACTCCACTGAAAATTTCAGTACATTTCCGTCCCGAATGGCATCTGTTATAATGTATTTGTGTAAACAATCTCCAAACAACATTGAAGTTGTTCGTTTGCCGAATTTATTCGCATAGGCATTGTCTTTAAAAATAGGAGTTCCTGTGAACCCAAACATTTGACAATTGTCAAAGAATTTTTTGATGTTTTTGTGAGTATCACTAAACTGACTTCTGTGGCACTCGTCAAAAATGAATACGACACGTTCATTTTTCAAAGCTTCCATTTTACCCAAATAGCGGGTTTTACTGATGGCCGTATTGAGTTTTTGAATGGTAGTAACTATGAGTTTGTTATCCTCTGAAAGTTGCTTGACGAGAGATTTTGTACTGTTTGTGCCGTCTATACTTCCGTTGCTAAAAGCATTAAATTCTTTAGTAGTTTGGTAATCCAAATCTTTTCTATCTACCACAAAAACTACCTTATGAACTTGAGGTAAATTGGTTAGAATTTGAGCCGCTTTGAAGGAAGTCAAAGTTTTCCCCGAACCCGTAGTGTGCCAAATGTACCCGTATTTGGTTGTTGTCTTTACCCGCTCAACTATATTTTCAACTGCATAAAATTGATAAGGACGTAACACCATAAGAATCTTTTGCGATTCGTTCAATACGGTGTACTTAGTAATCATTTTGGAAATGTGGCAAGGTTCTAAAAACACCTCCGAAAATGCTGCTAACTGAGTAATCAAGCGATTTTTCTCATCTGCCCAATAAAAGGTCTGTTTAAATGAGCGAGCTTTTAGAGGTGCATTTGCGTAATACTTGGTATTTACACCGTTGCTGATTACAAAAAGCTGCACAAACGGAAATAAACCATGACCTGCCCAATACGAATGTCTTTCGTAACGATTGGTCTGATTAAATGCCTCTTTGAGTTCTAAACCTCTTCGCTTAAGCTCTATTTGCACCAAAGGCAAACCATTTATAAGAATAGTAACGTCATAACGATTTTTGTATGTACCGTCCTGGGCAATTTGTTGGGTCACCTGAAACTCATTCTGGCACCAATGAATTTGGTTGATGAGTTCTACCGTCTTTGTATCGCCTTGGGCGTTTGTGTAAGGCACTCGGTCTCGTAATATTTTTGCACGTTCAAATACATTACCCTTGTTGATATAATTAAGGACTTGTTTAAATTCGTTATCACTTAACTGTACTTTGTTGTGATACTCTAATTGCCTTTTGAGGTTTGATAAAAGTTTCTTTTCATCACGAATAATCACCTTCTGATAGCCAAGCTTTTCAAGCTGAACAACTAAGTTGTTCTCTAATATTTGTTCGGGTTGTGAGGTCATGCTTCTGCTTTTAGATTTTTTAGGTCATTGGCAAAAGCCATTATTTTTTCTGTCAAACTTGGCACTACTGTTTTTAATTCAACTAACATAGGCCTATGGACCATTGCTTTAGCAACATCATCTCGTAATGGGGGTTTTTCGCTGAACATATATTCATTAATCACTTCCTTTAGTTCATCACCGTTTAAATTTTCTTCCTCTGCAAATTTTTGCAATGCTTGATTTTTAATATCCGACCAAAATGATTCTTCGTCAAAGGCAGTAACTAGTTTTTCAACCTGTTTTTCCGTAGGTCTACTGGTTTCTTCAGAAACAGGCTGTTCAGTAGAACCTTTAGCTTTAATAGCTTCATTGATCACTTCTTTTACTTCTCTTTCAATTTTTGTCTCAGTTTCTTTAGTTTGGTCTTCTTCTATTTCAACGAGGTCAATATATTCTGTATAATAGTATTCTTCATATTTATCGTAGGCGTTTTCATATAGAATTTTGCTGAAATCTACTTTGATACTGGATACGTTGTGCATTTCATCAAGCCAATCATTGAAATCAGATAAGTCTTGATAAATTAGCCTATCTTTAGTTTTTAACTTTATCAGATATTTTTCAGCAATTTGTTCAATCATAAATGAGCAGATACCATCTGTAATGGAACTGATAGACTTTGAGAGAGTGATACTACTCTCCTGCGTTTTGGGATAATCACGGCCATGTGAAATATCTCCTCTCTCGTTGCGAATTGCAGAGACTTTTGCTATTGCCTCTATAGCTTGTTCTCTCACCTTTCGCTTAGCATTGTCTTTGATTTTTTGAGCCACAGATATGTCAATGAGCATATTAGCAAGTGATTCATGGACTTGTGACTCTACATAATCAGTGTAAACTTCATCAAATGCGGTATTTGTGAGTACCTTCAAATCATTTTTACACTTAGTTCTTAAAGATTTACTATTGATGTACTTATCGCTTAATAATGATAGTCCCTTGAGGCACAAACCTTCAAGTAAGGATTTACAAGTTTCTATAGTAATATCAGGGTGGATGCTCTTGTTCTCTACAATTTTATCAATGAGTGTCAAATATCCCTCAATCCCTGGAATCAGTCTGGAATGGTTCAATATGGATTGTTTAGTAAGTTCCATATCACACAAACATTTTTTGAAGCAAACCTTTTTTATATTCAACTGAACTGTTTACTTCCGTCCGTATTGACTCAATTGAATCATCCAAAGCTGACAAGAAGGTTGCAATTTTAATTTGTTCATCTTCCTTGGGTAGAAGCACTCTCAGTTTCGTAAATTCCACTTTAGACATATTGAATCTCGTACTTCCTTGAGCTAGTTTTATTATTTCCCGTCTAAATAATTCGCTTCTGAATAAATGGCGGGAAAACTCCGGAACTAATTCAGTAAGTGAATGTGGACGAAAGCCAAAGCAAAAGCTATTTAAGTAAACGTCCCCGACTTCTTCAAGCATTACAGAAGCAGTTCCAATTTCATTTGGTGTTTCGGATGAAGTAGTAAAGAAAACATCTCCGTATTGAACCTTACTTTGATTTTCGTTTTCTTCAATCTTCACTAACCCAAATTCATTTGTATTAATTTTCGAATTACTGAAAATCTGCATGTATTGGACATAAGGCCTACCTTCTCCGAAATCTACTTTTGTCTTACCTGTCAATCCGTTAAATGTGATTCCAATTTCCCCCAATCTCTTTTCTTTCCAATCTGGAAAGGAATTTCCATTTTTATCTTTAAACCGGATCTTTTGCGAAAACAGTTGCTGTGTTACACCTTTTTTGTATTCCTCAAGCATAATTTTATTCTTGCGAAGCAGTTGAATACGCTCGTCAATGGTGATTAGAAATGTAGCTATTTTTTGCTGTTCGTGGAGTTCTGGAAAGAAAAATTTAAGGTTTGAAAAATCAGTTTTATTTAAAATAGGAACTGCTTGATTACCTGCTAGAAGTTTTATTTTAGGACCATATTTAAAAAGTAGAGAGTAGATAAAATCATCTGAATTCAAGTTATTTGCTTCTAATGCATTAATCTGCTGGTTTGTAACAACCTCACAAACTGTCTGTGCTACTTTCCCAATTGTGGATCCTATTGAGACAAATAAGGTACTCCCTCGACGAATCTTTCTTCCTGAATTAAATCCAAGTTCAGTTAATGTGGTTTGTGTCCTTATTACATATCTTGCATCATTCAAATCTACAGGGGAAACAAAAAAATATTCACCATTGTAATATTCTTTTTTGGATGTACTGGGTGTGTTGCCAGTTGTTATTTTCGCAACTTTCGAAAGGCTGTAATTTTTCCAATTTCCTTCAAATTCTGGAAATCTTAAATCAGGTGTTGCATCTACTTCTGTCATAGCTTAAAAGGGTGTTGAGATTTTAAGTTCAGCACAAAAAACCGCAATTGTCTTGTTGGTGCTTTGTAAATTGGTTGCTATTTCTTTAAGTTCAGCTGAAACAGCATCTAGATCCACAGGTTCCTTCTCTTCAAAGGTGTCTACATAACGCGGGATATTCAGATTAAAGTCGTTTTTTGCTATGTCAGCTAATGTGGCGACGTAACTATATTTATCAATCGTTTCACGATTCCGATAGGTATTTACAATGTGTTCCACATCTTCATCACGTAATACGTTTTGGTTGCCTACTTTTAAAAAATGGTCGTCGCCGCTGGCATCAATAAAAACAATATTGTCATCTACTTTACGGCATTTTTTTAGCACCACGATGCAGGTAGGAATTGAAGTTCCATAGAAAATATTGGCAGGCAAACCAATCACAGCATCCAAAGCATTCATCTCTTTGATAATGTACTCACGAATATGACCTTCGGCAGCACCCCTAAACAATACACCATGAGGAAAAACGCTTGCCATAATGCCATTGTCAGCCAACTGGTATAGCATGTGGGTTAAGAAAGCATAATCTGCTTTAGTTTTGGGGGCTAAGCGTCCGTACTGACTAAAGCGCTCATCAGTATTGAATAATGGGTTGGCATCACTTTTCCAATGTGCCGAAAAAGGAGGATTTGCAACTACCGCTTCAAAACGTTTGTCCAAGTGTTGCGGGTTCTCCAAGGTATCTTCTTGCTCTATATTGAAATTTCGGTAGTGTACATCATGTAAAATCATGTTCATTCTGGCAAGGTTATAGGTTGTTCGACCTAGTTCTTGTCCGTAAAACTCACTTATTTCAGCTTCTTTTGCTACTCGTAAAAGCAAAGAACCCGAACCACAAGTGGGATCATAAACCGACTTGATTTTTGACTTACCTGTGGTAACAATTTTGGCAAGAATTTTAGAAACCTGTTGAGGTGTATAAAATTCGCCCGCCGTTTTACCAGCCCCTGCTGCAAATTTTGCAATCAGGTATTCATAAGCATCACCCAACACATCTGATTCAATTTCTTCTAATTTGAAATCAATCTTGTCAAGGTAATTGAGAATTTTTACGATGATTTCATTTCGAGCACCAACAGTCCTACCAATTTTTGTAGAGTTTAGGTCCAAATCTTCAAACAAGGCATTAAAATCCTCTTCGGATTCTGTTCCCATAGTACTTTGCTCAATGTGGTTAAGAACAGACTTGAGGTCTTCTAAAATGTAATTGCTTTCGTTTTGAATGTCAGCATTTCCTTTGGCAGCTAACACAGAGAATAGTTGAGAAGGCTCTAGGAAATAACCCAATTTCAATAAAGATTCCTCTTTGATTGCTTCTAAGGTGGCTTGGTCAGTGATCTTTCTGAAGTCAGTTACCGCTTCACCAATTAGAAGTTCATTGGCATAAAGTGTTTGCTTCTCCGAAAGATACTTGTAAAATATAAATCCAAGAATATAGTCACGATAGTCATCCGCACTTATTTTGCCTCTAAGCAAGTTTGCAATTCCCCATAATTTACTTTCTAGGATTTTCTTTTGGTCTTCTGACATTAATAGTTTTTTTATATTTTAAAAATTATCATTTTCAATCTTGGTTTTCCATTTCGAAGCTTGTGATCTCTATAAATCTCGCTCTGGATTTTGTACGTTTAGCTAAGCCAGTAACGATGATATTTTGCTTAAATTTATGAGCTTCAATGGCATCTTTATAATGCTCACTGTCAAGATTTGCAGACGCTACCATAGGTAAATTGTCATAAACACCTGTAAATATTACACTGTTCTTTATACCATCTGGATCCTTTGATTTTAAAGCAATGATATGACCTGTAAAACTAAAATTTCCAACTTCGAAAGAATGAGATTCAATTTGCTCTACAAATTGATTCAATTTGTAAAGTTTCAAAGGAGTAATATTATGGTTTACAATTGTGTTACTGTTTTCAATATTGTGAAACGAAAAGTCAATGTTTTTCAGTCGTGCTTTGGAGAAGAATGATTCAATGTTTTTGAATAATTTAATATTAATTCTCGTTTCATTTTCTATTAAATATTCCTCAGTTACATGAGGGTCACCTTCAAAAATATTATTATTTACGAAAGTCAATACTTCTCCTAATTTTTGATTTATCTCTTCGGAGAAAATCTCCTGTCTATCAAATAATTCGCTATCCTTTATTAATTCTTTGGAAGGCAATTGAATTTTAGCTACAAAGCTCCCCTTCTCTGTTTGCATGAAATTGCATAAATTTAAATATCTGCTAACTTCTTCTGGAACTCTTGTTGATGTTACACTTTTGTTAATTACAAAACTTGCAGTGTCTGCAAGTATTAGCCTTATTTTTTCAACCAGTTCTTCAAATCTTGTCAGTGGCATTCTTCCGTCTTCAGTTTGATTGTCATAAACTCTAACTTTTAAAACTGTATTCTCATTCTTAAGAATAACATTCAAATCATCAATTGTCAATTCGTAAAGATCAGCAATGATTTCTATAATATTTCCGATAAAATTCTCAGAGTCAACTTTACTAATTTCTCTTGGAATATGCAATTTAAAATCATCATTAAGATTGAATTCTTCTGGCGGAGTAAATGAAATAAAAGTGTTAGACATCTTATAAAAATGCCATCTCCTTTTCAATAGAAACGTGGTTATATTATCTAGGATCATTGCTTAGGGATAAAATTGTTGATGTAAGTTATTGAAACAATCTATCCCAAGCATATTAGTTTTTGGAATTTCAATTCTAATACTGTGTAAATTAGCTGTCAATATGGAACCCAGAGGCGGAGTATACCAATAGGCATGTTTCCTAAGTCTAATTTCTGTATTATCCACGTCAACCCAGTTGTTCTTATCATGTGGAAGCACAAATAAAATTAACACCAATGGAGCAGTTCCATTTATTTGTCTGTAAACTAAATCATTAAAAGTCTTAACCTCCAGATCATATTTAATTGAATGAGGTTCATCTACAATTGAATTTTCAGTAGTCGCTTTCAATTGGATGTCAATGTATCTGCTATCATATGTGTATCTGTTATTACCTTGTGGTGTTGTATAGGTTGTTGCTTTTTTTAATTGATAGTCAACTCCCAAATCTATTTCTGATTTGTCAATTGCAAATCCATTATTTGCAGCTAAAATCCCAATAAATCGATTTGATAATTGCTCCTTAATCTGTTCTTCAGTCATTTGTTGCTAAACTTTTCGTCTTGATCTGACTATTTATACATTATTTAGTAAATAAATCAATTTGCAAAGTAAGAAAATTCACTGATAATTAGATCGATCAGGGTTATTGGTATTAATGTGTGGTAATATCATCTATTTATTGGTTCGATTATACAAGGATAGCATTATTGCTAGTCTTATAAATAGAATATTTAGTCACTATTTCGATTTTAAAGAATAAAGCCACATTTTAGTCCCACGCATCAGCGATGTGAAGGGGTGGCTCGAAGAGCCAGACTCCGGAGCGCAGCGCAGGAGGCCGAGCGAACAGCGAGCCCCGCAACGTAGCGGCCCCCTGACAAAAAAAAGAACGCTCTGAATGGATGCGCTCTTTTTTTTGTCAGGGGGAGATGCCCTAAAATGTATTTTAATCTTAATCAGTATTCTAGTCTGTTTTTTCGTAGATTTTAGTTGTCACAATTGGCTGTTCTAATCCCGAGGTTCGTTCCTCGTGGCGAGGTTCGATGCTCTCACTTGCCATCGGTGACTCGGGATCTTCGAATCTTAAATCTAAAAAGTGAAAGCTGAAGTCTGAAATCTTTGCCTACTTCTTCTTCATATTCTCGAGATACTCTGATCCGCCTATGTTGAGGGAGCGGGCGAGTTTGGCGATTTTGTCGAGGTTGATCTTGCCGTGGAAGGAGGTCATGGTGCAGGCTTCGTTTTGGTTGAGGACCATGATGAGCTCGCCGTCGGGCTGGTCTTCGTTTTTGAGGTAGATCTGGACGTTTTCGGACTTTTTGCGGGCGCTCATGACGGTTTCGTAGCCTTTGGTGTCGAGGGATTTGACAGCGTCTTCGTACCATTTTTTGCCGCCGGTCTTGGTGCTGAGGATGCGCATGCCCTTGAGGTCCTTGATAGTGGCGCGGGACTCGGCATCCATGTCTTTGACATCCATTTTGGACACTGCGCTGATCATGCGGGGGCTGATGTATGCATGCTCGTAAGCGTCATTGTGGATCTGCTTGCTAAAATACTTCACGATCCCATCTTCCTGCGCTGTGAGGCTGAAGGCGGAGATAAATGTGAAAATAGCTATGTGGAATAATGATTTCATAATAATATTCAATTAGAAGGATATTGTTTGAGATTGTTCGAGTTGCTGGAATTGTTCATGCACCATCTCTGAGCCGCCATCGATCTGATCGGAGACTTGTATGAGGGCTGACTTGAGTCCTGCGAGTGCTGCTTCGGGGCTCTCGTATGTGTCTGTGTAGAGATCCAGTTTTTTTGATTTGTACTGGTACCAGTCTATCACAAACACGGTACCGATGACCAATGCCACCCCCGCTGCGGTACGCATGATGGTCTGAAAATTGAGCCTGCGGACGGGTCTCTCCAGCTGTATGACCGGGGTAGTGATCTTTTGCATGAGGTCGGACTCAAATCCGGTCCGGGTCGCATAATCCTTCTCCTGATCAAAATAGCGGAACATGGGCTGATATACTGTCAGCTCAGGATCTATATCTGTCTGGGCAAAGTAATCTGCGAGCAGAAGTTCTTCATCCACTGTGGTATCTCCGTCCCAATATTTGGTCAGGATGTCTTTTATTTTATCGTTAGGTGCCATAAGATCTGGTTTTCTCCAGGTTGTATCTCAAAAATTGTCTTGCACGAAATAGATATACTTTCACCTGATTGAGTGGTATATCGAGCATGTCGCTGATTTCCTGATAGCTTAATCCTTCGAAATCCCTCAGCTGAAGGACTTCTCTCTGACTGGCCGGCAGGTCCTGAACCCATTTTTTGACAAGGGCCATTGTGTCTGAGATTTCGGCACTTTTGTGTGGGGAGGGGCTGTTGTGCTCGGTGGAGCTGGCGGCCACTATGTCCACACTTTTGTAGTGTTTCAATCTGGTTTTGTCAATGGACAGGTTTCTGGTCATTCTCAGGCAATATGCGTCGATGTTTTCAATCAGACTCAATTCTTCTTTCTTTTCCCAGACTTTGATAAAGACTTCTTGTGCCACGTCTTCGGAGAGCTCTTCGTCATGGACGATTGCCAGCGCGATGCGGTACATGCGATCTTTCAATCTGCGAACAAGAAGTGTAAAGTCCTTTTCGTTCATGTTTATGTGTGACGAAGGTTTAATAAGTATTGTTACATCAATAGGGGGGACAAATTAAGATTATTTTTATGTATTTTGTTTCATCTTGTTGATAATTGACATTTTTTGTGGTGAAAAGGGGGATTCGAGTGTTCCCGGGGAAGCTGTTGGGCTGTTGGCTTTTGGCTGTTGGCGAGCAGCCGATCAGCCGGAAACAGCCGCTTCTGGCTGAGAAGCCACTTGAGAGTTGCTACAAGCCCTGAAGGGGTGCAATATACAAGCGAGGCGGTAAAACCCCTCGCTGAATGGGCGACATATACAAGCGAGGCGGTAAAACCCCTCGCGAAAAGCCGGTTTGGAAGTTTCGAAACCATCCGTTGTAATAAGGCCGGATGAATTGTCAATTTCATTTTTTGGGTTTTGATCAAACATCAGTGAAAACAGCCCGCGTTCGAATATTGATTGGTCGTGAATGAATTAAAAATTCATAAAATATTGGATCGAAGTCGTAGACTTCGACCATCGATGGTTGTAGGAAACAGCCATGTCGTAATCGGTGGATTCTCGTGAATGAATTACAAATTCATAAAATATTGGATCGAAGTCACAGACTTCGACCATCGATGGTTGTAGGAAACAGCCATGTCGTAATCGGTGGATTCTCGTGAATGAATTAAAAATTCATAAAATATAGGATCGAAGTCGCTCCCCAAAGCTTTGGGGACGACCATCGATGGTTGTAGGAAACAGCCATGTCGTCATCGGTGGATTCTCGTAAATGAATTACAAATTCATGAAATATTGGATCGAAGTCGGAGACTTCGACCATCGAAGTTTTTGCGTGTTTTGATCGCCGATGGCGATCAAGGCTGTTACACATCCCGTGAACGAAGTGAACCACATCCCGCGCTTGAGCGACCAAACAATGTACTAAATGTACATTGTGACCGAGCGAACCGAACATCAAACGAGCCCCGTCGAGTGCGGATGTTCGGCTTCGTTGCATTCAATATGATACTCAAAACCTGCTCACCAGTCCGGATCAATTAAGCAGCACACGAGCAAGGCACAGCCGAGCTCACACACCGGGCGAGGAGTAACACACTAAAGCGCCCTAGGCGCTTAACTCTACAGATTTTCATGTAATTTTGTGCCTCCAATTGATAATTGGGATTAATTCTTGTCGTTAAGGTTCTGTATGTTGCGATTTTTCCGGTTGAAAAAGCTTGATTCTCTGGTACTTGGAAGTATGTTGCCTCCATTTATCACTTCTTTTTTTATAGCTCTGTTTGTACTGACTATGCAGTTTCTGTGGCTGTGGATCGATGAGCTGATAGGGAAGGGGGTGAATATTCTGATTATCCTGGAGTTGCTGGGATATTTATTGGTGTTCCTGATTCCATGGGCGATTCCGATTGCGATATTGATATCGAGCGTGATGGTTTTTGGGAATATGGGAGAGTATAATGAGCTCACCAGCTTCAAATCTGCCGGGGTTCCCTTGCTGAGAATGATGCGGATGGCGATTGTTTTTGGGGTTTTTGCAGGGATATTTACCTTTCTGTCAGCTGATTATTTTGTACCGGTAGCTAATCTGAAGTACAGGACGAGGCTCTTTGATATCAGGAAGCAGAAGCCGACGCTGAGTATTGAGTCGGGAATTTTCAACTATGATTTTCAGGGATTCACTATCAGGGTGGAGGAAAAGTCTCCGAATAACCGAGATCTAAAAGGTGTGCTGATCTATGATTATACCAGCAGCAATCCGAGTAAAGTTAATATCATCTCTGCTGACAGCGGTGAGATGTTTACTACTGCCAATGAGCGATATCTGAAGATGAAATTGTACAATGGCAATCAGATTTCAGAAACGGAAAGGAAAGGAGAGGTGCAATCTGAGAATTCACAATCCTTTATGCGGACCTCTTTTGCGACCTGGGAAAAGACTTTTGACCTGAGTGAATTCGAAATAAGCCGAAGTGATGAGGAGGGCTTCAAATCCCATCAGGCGATGATGAATGGCCGGCAATTGTTGTCCGCGCTGGATACCATCAATCAACAAATATTTGAATTGGACGAAAGGGTGTTGAAGGATACAGAGCGGGATTTTTATACGGTATTGAAAGCTGCGGATGTACCTGTTATTGACATTCCTGAACCACCGGGTTTGTTGAATATTGCGAAGGAAGAAGTATTTAAGCAGAAGGATACGATAGACTGGGCGACAGTGAAGGGTTTTCATCAGACTTTTCCGGATTCGCTGGTTCCGATATTTGTTGGGCAGGCCCGGGCGAAAATTATAGATAGTAGATCCAGGCTTACTATCATGGCGGGGAGTATTTTTGCCGGGAAGGAAAATGCGATCAAGCATAGATTTGAGTATCATCTGAAGTTTTGTTATGGGTTGATATGCATAGTGTTCCTGTTTATCGGAGCCTCTATGGGGGCGATAGTAAGGAAGGGGGGATATGGATATCCGTTATTAATTGCGATTGTTTTCTTTGTGATATTTATTACGCTCAATTTTACATTTAAAAAGTTGGCCGAGACGATGCAGGTGGATGATGTGTTGGCGGCCTGGTTTCCGGCATTGGCTTTGATGCCGTTTGCGATATTCTTTACTTATAAGGCGCAGAGGGATGCGAAGTTTGTGCAGATAAGTGTGCCGGGGTGGTTGAAGAAGAAGAAAGCTGAGTGATGAGTGATGAGTGATGAGTGAACAGCCAAACAGCCGCTTCTAGCTGCTGGCTGGCTTCTGGCAAGCAGCCGGAAAGAAGCTGCGAGCCTCGAGTCGCGAGCTTCGAGAAAACAACCGGAACAGCCGCTTCTGGCTGAATAGCCCCCTTGAGAGTTGCTACAAGCCCAGAATGGGCGACATATACAAGCGAGGTGGTAAAACCCCTCACCTGTAACGTGCCGCCATTCGAGATATGCAAAGCAATATACGGAGACAGAAGTCCCTAATGCAGCTATAATTGTTAAATTTCTAATTGCCGGTATTACACGGCAATGTTTAACT
>JALHRR010000073.1 GCA_022841345.1 Saprospiraceae bacterium | reverse complement strand
ATTGAAAACAGGAATGAGTTTGCTTATATTTTTAATCATGAATTGGGACTTTATCTGGGTCGTTTATTCGGATGTGGCTTATTTATATTATTGGCCTGGTATGTCAGCGAAGAAGCAGCGTTGAGATATGCATTATTAATAATCGCATTGGTTCAATTTACATCCTATTTCGTTGCAAAGAATATCGTGCGGGATAAGGTGATGACCGCAGAAAGTAAGGAGGTATGAGTGATGTGTGATGAGTGTTGAGTGATGAGTGAACAGCCAGGGATAAGGGATAAGGGATAAGGAGTAAGATTAAAGAGATAAGATAAAAGAGATAAGATTTAAGATACTGTTGAGAGTTAGTTATGTGAAGGGGCGAATTGCCATTCGCCAGGGTGAGCGGTGAGGGTAAATCATTTCACAATTAACAATGGTTAATTGAATGACTTGTCTGCCCGTACTTTGCGCCAGCCGTCACCTCCTAAAAAAATTGATTGCGAAGCATTCAATTTTTTTCGGAGATGTCACCTTTATGCGAAAGCAAAATGATGTCACCTTGTAAGCGCAGCGATGCAAGATGTCACCTGTTTAACGACTTAATCTCATTAAAATAGACAATTGCCATTTTTTAAAAAAATCGAATACAAACATTATGAAATTCATTCAAATCTTCGGATTGATCACTTTGGGTTCCTTTTTTATACTATCCTGCAATGATTCAGAGCCAGCCTTTGAGTTGAGTGGCGAAGCAGTTGCTCAGGAAAATATCTCGCGGATCGATATGATGCCGGCTGCTCCTGAACCCTATAAAATGAAAGACTGGCTGGAAACAGCTATTGGCTTTGATCAATTGGTATATGATTTTGAAGCAAAAGGAGATTACAGGCCTTTCATTTGGTTAGATCCTAATAAGAGGAACTTTGATCAGACCACATTCGGACTGTTTACGGCTATTGGAGACGTGCGACAGGGAGCTGATAAGAATGGGGGAGAAGGACATGAAGCACTCGGGGTGCTGGGTTCATTGTTGGGTGCATCTCTGGTTGGCATAGACAAAACCAATCAGCATGGGATGAATTTTGTAAAAATGGCGCAAAACTATTTCAACAAGGATAACGGCTGGAATATCATCCTGAATTTTACAAATAAAGCAGGTCATATCGGTGGAGGTTACCAGAATGACTGGTGGTATGACATTTACAACAATGTTCTTTATTATGCACTTTGTAATCAATACCCGAAGGTTGAAGGAACAGAAGAAATTATGAGAAGTATTGCTGATCAGTTTTATGCTGCTGATTCCATTCTGGGCGACAATTACAGTTATTCTTATTTTGATTTTGGCAAAATGGTGCCGGGAACAAATCATATCGTGCCTCAGGAAGATGCTGCTGCAGGAATAGCTTTAGTATTGTACCAGGCATATGTAAATTTTGGAGATCAGAAATATCTTAAAGGAGCAGTTCATGCATTGACTGTGTTGCAGAATCAACCGGAGAACAGATATTATGAGATATTGATGCCATTCGGTGCTTATCTCGCTGCGAGATTGAATGCAGAGGAAGGGAAGGATATGGATGTAAAGAAATTTATCGAATGGAGTTTTGATGGAAATGCTACCAACCGTGTAGGTTGGGGAGTGATTGCTGAGCGTTGGGGTACATACGATATGCATGGTTTGGTGGGCAGTACTGTGCACAATGGCGGATATGCTTTTCTGATGAATACATTCGATCAAAGTTGGCCGCTGACTGCAATGGTCCGCTATGATCAGAGATATGCAACAGCTATCGGTAAATGGCTCCTGAATGCTGCCAATGCTTCCAGATTGTTTTACCCTGCAGAAATCCCGGACAGTTTACAGGCATTACCTGAACTGAAAGAAGTGACTGGTGGTGTCATTGCTTATGAAGGGCTTATCAAGGAATCCACGTTTGAACAATACAAAGGTATTAGTCCATTTGCACAGGGAGATGGACCCAACTGGGCACCGGGTATGCCACCTGAAACTATGTTTTCTGTATATGGAAGCAGTCACGTTGGTATTTTTGGTAGTATTATCCGCACTACAAATGTGGAAAAGATTCTTCAGATCAATTGTGATGTCACAGACTTCTACCAAAGAGCAAAAGGAAATCCAACATATCTGTATTACAACCCATACACAGAATCGAAAACTGTTGAAATGGATTGTGGTGCTGCTTCAGTTGATATTTATGATTCAGTCAGCAGAACTTTTATAGCAACAGGTAAAAAAGGTAAGGTACAAATTGAACTTCCTGCATCTGGTTCCAGAGTCCTTATTTGTATCCCTGCCGGTGCAAAATACACAGTGGAAGAGAATAAACTGTTGGCTAATGGGATTCCTGTGGATTACAGGTATGGGATGAAGTAACCATAATTTGCAAAATTTCCCAAATTTGGCAAATTTGAGTCGGTCAGGTAAAACAACCAATTTGCAAAATTTCAATAATTTGGCATATTTAAGTCCCATGATCAGACCAACAATTTTCAAAATTTCAATAATTTGGCAAATTTAAGCCCGGAAGGTGAGACCAACAATTTGCAAAATTTAAAATATTTGGCAATTTTGAACCGGATCTAACACCACAAGCCCTCTGAACTCTATCTCAGATCTGGGATTTTTTTCTTTGATAAATAATTTTACATTATTTTAGCAAAGACACAATACACCTTAGATGCCCGCATTGGAAAAAATGACAATGATTCTGGAGCCCGGTAAGTATTACCATTTATTTAGCAGAGGTAATAACGGTGGTAAAATTTTCTTTAAAAAAGAAAATTATGACTATTTCATCCATTCCAAAATCTTGCACTACATGTCTGGATACATGGATATTCTTGCATGGGCTCTTATTCCTAACCACTATCATCTGACCGTTCTAATAAAACCTATAGAAGATATCTTCAGTGCTGCGGAAAAGGATTTCGGAAAGATTCCATATCAAGTGATGGTCAACCTTCCTGAGCTGTCAATGCATGATATAAATTTGCAAAATTTAAAAAATTTGGCAAATTTAAGCCCGTCAGAAGCAGCAATCTTAAGCCCGTCAGCTGAGACAAACAATTTGCAAAATTTAAAAAATTTAGCAAATTTAGACTCCTCAATCCCCGTTAAACTTCTCACCAAACTTGCCTCCCGCCTCGTCACAGAACGCCTCCGCAGATGCCTTCTCGGATATGCAAAAGCGATCAACAAGCAAGAAAATCGAACCGGTAGCTTATTTCAGAAAATCATCCGTCGGGATCATCTCCCTAAAACAGGTGACTTGAAACGCAATATCGCTTACGTCCATCGAAATCCAATCCATCATAAAATGAGTAAAGATTACCATCTATGGAAGCATAGTTCGTACAACCACTATTTAAATTCTAATAGCTCAATGCCTTTTGCATCTGACAACAGCGCATTTGAAGTATTTGGTGGGTCAGATGCTTTTTTCGAATATCATGTTCAGTATTTACACCGATGGCAGGAACAAGAGATTGAAGAATGGGAGTAGAGATAAAATTGATTTTGATAGTCTACCTTCAGTGGAATTATTGGTAGGGAAACACCAGCTATACGAGTAAAATTTGCCAAGTTTGTGAAACTTTGCAAATTAACATGATATGTCCCTACACAGGCTTTTAGTCCTTTATTCTTTTTTCTGTATTGGCTTTCCACAACTTGTTGCGCAAACTGCACCCAACAACTACGTTCAGTTCGTTAACCCCATGATCGGCACAAAGCGTATGGGACATACTTTCCCCGGTGCGACGGTTCCCTTTGGTTCTGTACAGCTAAGCCCCGATACCAACTATGAACCTTACTCAAAAGGCAATGGATATAATCCCGATACTTATAAATATTGCGCAGGATATCAGTATGAAGATTCGACCATTTTTGGATTCAGCCATACACATTTCAGCGGGACCGGACACTCGGATCTGGGAGATATTTTAGTCATGCCGGGAACAGGTGCATTGATGTTGGAGCCCGGAGTGGATACAATACCCGGATCAGGATACCATTCCGGATTTTCGCATAAAAATGAAATTGCCCAACCTGCATATTACAAAGTACATCTTGATGATTGCAATGTCACAGCAGAACTGACAGCAACAGAGAGAGTTGGATTTCATCGCTATACATTTCCTGCTTCAGATTCAGCTTATATTTTACTGGATCTGATGTATAATATTTATGATCATGAGGATAAAAATACCTGGGTGTTTGTGCGGGTATTGAATGATTCGACTCTGACAGGATACCGGCAGACGCAGGGTTGGGGGAGGACCAGACTGGTTCATTTTGCAATCCGTTTTTCTAAGTCATTTGAAAGCTATGGTCACAAAAAGTATGACCCCAAAATCTATAACGGTTTCTATAGAAAATTCAATGAGGAAGAAAATTTTCCAGAAATGGCAGGAAGAGATATCCGTGCTTATTTCAAGTTCAAAACGGCGGATAAGGAGCAAATTATGATGAAAGTCGGATTGTCTTCAGTGAGTCCGTTAGGAGCATTGAACAATCTGGATCATGAAATTCCACACTGGAATTTTGACAAAATTGTGCAGGAAGGCCAGGCAAAATGGAATAAAGAATTGGGTAAGATCGAGGTGGAAACAATTACGCCTGAAGATAAGGTTACATTTTACACAGCCCTGTATCATTCACTTTTGACTCCGATTTTGTATGAAGATGTAGATGGCAGATATCGGGGACTTGATCAGGAAATTCATCAATCAAAGGGCTTTACTAATTACAGCATCTTTTCACTTTGGGACACATACAGGGCATTACATCCTTTTTTCAATTTTATTCAGCCTTCCAGGAATAATGACATGATATATTCTATGCTCGCACATCAGAAGCAAAGTGTACATGGCATGTTGCCCATCTGGAGTCATTATGCCAATGAAAACTGGTGTATGATAGGTTATCACGCTGTCTCTGTGATTGCAGATGCTATTGTCAAGGAAACTACCAATGTAGATAAACAAAGAGCGCTTGAAGCTTGTATCGCTACTTCCAATGTTCCATACTTTGACGGATTGGGAGAATATATTCAAAAGGGATATGTGCCCGAGGATAAAAGCAGCAATTCAGTATCTAAAACACTGGAGTATGCCTACAATGACTGGTGTATCTCACAGATTGCTTCCAGGACAAATGATTTGGAAGCATTTGAACAATATCAACAACGCGCTAACAATTATAAAGCTGTCTATGATCCTAAAAGCGCTTACATGCGGCCAAAACTTTCAGACGGTACATTCAGGGAAGCCTTTGATCCGCTCGATACACACGGGCAGGGATTTATAGAGGGGAATGCCCTGAATTATGGCTTGTATGTTCCGCATAATATACCTGAAATGATCAGTATGATGGGCGGCAAGAAAAAATTTGCGGAACATCTGGATTACATCTTCAATGTAGCATTGGATGATAAATACATTGAGAAAAATGAAGATATCACCCGTGACGGTATCATTGGTGCTTATGTACATGGTAATGAACCCGGGCACCATATTCCTTATCTTTATAATTACACAGATCAATATTGGAAGACTCAGGAAAGAGTTCGCATGATCAACCGGACTATGTACAGTCATAAGGAAGATGGATTGTGTGGCAATGATGATGCAGGTCAGATGAGTGCCTGGTATTTGTTTTCTGCGCTTGGTTTTTATCCTGTCTTACCGGGAAGTGAGGAATATACTGTCGGCAGTCCTTCCATAAAATCTGCCACCATTCATCTTGAAAATGGCAAAACATTATATATCAAAACAAAAAATCAAAGTGCTGAAAATGTTTACGTTCAAAAATTGACATGGAATGGAGGAGAAATTAAAAGCTATAAACTCTTCCACAGATTTTTAATGGGTGGGGGTGAGTTGGTTTTTGAAATGGGGAAGAGGAAGAAGGAATAAGGAAAAAGTAAAAAGTAAAAAGGAAAAAATAATGATTATTCACTCCTTCACTTCCTCCCACCCATATGGACAATGCCGGCATTTACTACCACAACAATATCCTCTCTTCAGGTGAAAAGTGGAAGTAAAAACCAATAATCCATTTTCCATATAATATTCCTCCTGACGCAAATCTATGACCGGTTTTTCTGTGGTTTTAGGTGAAGGATTATCTTTCTCGTCTTCTTTCATATCATAAATCTAAGTACACAACAGATGCCTTTAGTTAATAATATGTTATTTTTTCATAAACATATAAATAATATCCATATTAAATTTGCATATATGTAATCTCGCTGTATCTTTGTGTCAACCTAACCTGAGACGAGGACCCGTTGTTCAATAAGTAGTAAAACTGCTCCAACCTGAGTAGATACCGAACCTAAGGTAATGCTGACCTGAACGATGGGTTTCTTTTTTTTAAGCCATACTTATCGTAATTTGAGCCGTTATTAATTGGACACTTCTGTAAAATTTTATTTTCAGATTAATCTATTTCAAGGCCTTTTGACAAAGTACAAGTATGCTAAAGTATTCCTGCATTTCTATATTTTTAATTTTTTTCAATCTTTCCACTTATCTAATCGCTCAATGTGATGATTGGCAGCAATCTGTCAGATATGAAATGGATGTGGATTTTGATGTAAAGAATCACAGATACGTTGGAATTCAAAATGTGGAGTATACCAACAATTCAAAAGATACCTTAAAGGAAATATTCTTCCACTTGTATATGAATGCTTTCCAGCCCGGAAGTGCAATGGATGTAAGATCAGGATTAATCAGTGATCCTGATCCCCGAGTGACGGATCGTATTAAATATCTTCAGCCATCAGAACAAGGTTATCAGAGAATCAATGCCATCACCCAGGATGAGTCAGTACTAACGTATGAAGTGCATGGCACTATACTGAAAGTGATGTTGGCAAAAGCTGCATTGCCCGGAAGGAAGATAAGCTTGTCAATGTTATACGATGCTCAGGTTCCACTTCAGATTAGAAGGATGGGAAGAATGAATGCTGAAGATATACACTATAGTATGGCTCAATGGTATCCAAAGGTCTGCCACTATGATGAAAAGGGCTGGCACACTAATCCCTACATAGGCCGGGAGTTTTACGGGCATTACGGTTCATTTGATGTTACCATCAGAATTGACTCTAATTATACTGTTGCAGCAACAGGATATCTGCAGAATCCCGGAGAAATAGGTAAAGGGTATGCCGAATTAGTTCCTGAGGAAAGACAAATGGGAGATAAGCTTGTGTGGACCTTCTTTGCCTCAAAAGTGCATGATTTTGTGTGGGCTGCAGATCCTTTTTACAAGCATACTACTATATATACAGAGGATAGCATTTTGTTGAGATTCTTCTATCGCGAAAGTGAACGAAATATGGAAGAATGGGCAAAATTGCCAGCCATCATGTCTGCATCATTCGGTTACATCCAAAAGACATTCGGAAAATATCCTTATCAGGAATATGCCTTTATTATGGCAGGGGATGGGGGCATGGAATATCCCATGGCAACATTGATAACCGGTAACCGGCCTCTGTCAAGTTTGGTAGGTGTTTCTATACATGAACTGATGCACAGCTGGTATCATGGGGTCCTCGGATTCAATGAGAATAAATATTATTGGATGGATGAGGGATTCACAAGTTATGCTTCGGAATTGGTTACAGATTTTTTGCGTAAAAATGAATTCCTTCCCAGCCGTCAGGAACCTCAGCCACTTTTTGCCGGATCATACAAGGGCTATTTAAATCTTGTTCAGGCCGGACAGGAAGAGCCACTCTCCACACATGCAGACCATTTCAATTTCAATACAGCTTATGGTATCAGTGCCTATTCCAAAGGCGCCATTTATTTAAATCAATTGGGTTACATCATTGGTCAGGAAAATCTCTCTAAGACTTTACTCGCATTTTATGAGAAATGCGCATTCAAACACCCTGACGACAATGATCTCAGAAGAATTGCAGAAAAAATATCAGGAATTGAACTGAAATGGTATAATGAATACTGGGTGGAAACAACAAAGACGATTGATTACGCTCTTAAAGGTATGGAATCTCAGGATTCACGTTCTACAAAAATTGAAATTGAAAAAAATGGTTTAATGCCTATGCCTTTGGATGTACTCGTTACTCTAAGTTCCGGTAAAAAAGTGATGTATCATGTACCTATTGACCTGATGCTGAGACCCAAAACGGATGAAAAACTCAGCGATGAATTTGTTGCTTTACCTGCAATTGATTGGGTCAGAAAAGATTGGAGTATCACTGTTCCTCACTCTGAATCCGATATTCAAAAAGTGGAAATAGACCCAAGCGGAAGAATGGCAGATATCAACAGAGAAGATAATGTGTTGGAAAAAATGCTGCAGGAGACGGAAGAAGATGATAAGCAGTGAGTTTAGATTTCAGGTGTCAGATTTCAGTGTTCAGTTTTCAGATTTCAGGTTTAACAGCCAGGGAGTTTTAAATTGATTTTGTGATTAGTTGGCTTGATATTAATTTCACATAAACCATTGTAAATCTGCACTCTGCAAAAGTGTTATATAGGAGGTGTCAGATTTCAGATTTAAAACAGCCAAATCAGCGGCAGATTTAACAGTTGAATCTTTTCAATCTTTTTCTATCTCAAGCTCCTGCTCGTATGTGTTTGAGTATGTCGGCTGTAGCTGCAAGCTTCGGGAAGCGGTGAGTGAGAAAAACAGCCTTTATAATTTACTATTTGAACAGACATTGGAACAGCTGAAGACATCGACAAATCACCACTTCAATGAACATTACCAATGAACAGTTCCCTTCAATCTTATTCAATTCTATCAATCTCATCAATCTTCCCAAATTTTTCATTAAACACGCACACTCCTCCCGTTTCCTGACAACCCCCTTCACCGCTTCACCGCTGTTTATTGGCTGTTCAATAGGTTGTTTCATTAATTAATTCACCAATTCACCAATTCGCCAATTTCTTTTGCACCCTCAATCTACCTCAATCTCATTCAATCTAACTCTTTCTCTCACAGAACACTCTCCACTCACACCATCAATCTTTTCAATCTCACCCGTACTCTTACCATTTACCCCAGACTCACACCATCAATCTCATCAATCTACCCCACACTCTAACTTCATACAAAACACTCAAACCATCAATCCCCTCAAATATCCTTCCTCGTCGCCAATCTATATGAGATCAGGAAAAATAAAGTTGAATATACAAGTACTGAAATAATTGCATATCCGGGACTTAAAAAAGGATCAAAACCCAACTCATTCATTTTTGCAAAATTACTGAACATAGGCATAGGAGTAAGATCTTCGAGTCCGTTCATGGGATAGAAATGCATGGAGATATTAGGGGCAATTTTATAGTGCAACCACCACCTCAGTATGTTTTCGAGGAACATGCCATAAAGAAGGTATATGAAAACCGCTGTACTTCCCCGGCGAAATACAAATCCGAATAACATCCCGATGGACATATAACCTATATTTGTCAGTAATACCCTTCCCAGGACACTCCACCAATCCAGTTCAAGCATCATTTCTCCGGATTCACTATAAACAAACCCAAGCGTAATTGTCCAAAACAGGTAGATAAGTGTGCCAATAAACGAGACGATTCCAATGGTCAACAGCTTGGACTTGAAAAATTCTATTCTTGTTAATCCGCTGATGATATTTTGTCTGAATGTCTTGTTTTCAAATTCAACAGCAATAATTTGTACACCGATAAAACCAAATATGAAGAATGCGAGCCAATCATTGACATATGCATGCAAATTCCATATTTCAGGAAATTCAGTCAAGCCTAACAGGTTCAACAGTGGATTGCTATTTACCTCAGCAATTCTTCTGAATGCGAAGAATCCTGCCGGAAAAATCAAAGCAAATAAAATCACAGCGAATCGGATACCGCGATGTCTGTTGAATTTCAGCCACTCTAATTTGATGAGTTTAAGCAAATTATTCATGATCAGACATTTCTTTTAATGATTTGTAAAAATTCTTCCTCCAGTCGTTTTTTTCGCTGATACAAGTGGGAGAGGACCACGCCTTTTTCTATGGCAAACTTATTGACATCAGCAGGGTTCATGTGACTTTCAATAGCTAACACAAATACATTATTCTGTTTTTCAATTCTGGTAACCCAGGAGCAATCTGAGAAAACTGATTGTAAATCCGGATGCGTTTCTGATGCTATTTCTATAATGATTTGATCCTTCAGAATATTTCCCACCAGCCCATCTTCCAGCTTTACTCCATTGTGAATAATGGCAACATGGGAGCAAATTTTCTCGACTTCGTCCAGTATATGGCTGGCCATGATGACGGTTTTACCCATAGATGCTATATTCTGGATCAAGACTCTGATTTCAGCAATTCCCTGAGGGTCCAGGCCGTTCGTGGGTTCATCGAAAATCAGAACTGAAGGATTACCCAGCATGGCCGCTGCGATGGCAAGCCGCTGCTTCATACCCAATGAATAGGAAGAAAACCTGCTTTTTTTGCGCTTCCATAAGCCTACTAATTCCAGTAACTCCTGAATATCACTTCCGGATGTTTCTTTGATCCTGGCAGTGATAGTCAGATTCTCTACTGCGTTCAGATATGGATAGAAATTGGGAGTTTCCAGCAAGGCTCCGATTCCCATTCGGGGATTATTCTCATACCCTGGGATATTCCAGCTGAATGTTCCTGAATTGGGTTGAATAATTTGCAGAAGACTGCCCAGAAGTGTTGTTTTGCCACTTCCATTGGGCCCCAGGATCCCATAAGCACTTCCCTGAGGAATGTCAAGGGACAGATTTTGAAGGGCTTGAATCTTTCCATAGGATTTACTAAGGCCCTGAATACTAAGTATAGACATATTTTACTCTTGTGAAAGCAAGTTGATGAATCTCTTTAAAGTTTCCAACAATAACCGCCAAAAGAGGTGATATTTCTGTTCGGGGTGTGGGATTTGACTACGAAGTGTAAAATAATCATTCAACAAATACATCACATATTGACAATACTTGGTTTACCCTAGATTTAATAGTCAAAACTACCACTTTTTCTGTTGGGTTGAATTGGTGCTTAATGAATTGTAAATTCATAAAATATTGGATCGCAGTTGTAAACTGCGACCATCGTGAAAAATATTAATTACTGAATTGACAGTCAAGCAGATCGACAGCTTCTTAAATTCGATGGTCGAAGTCTCTGACTTCGATCCAATACATTTTGAATTTTTAATTCAATTACTACAATTCTACTTAAAACGAAGAAGGATTTGCAGGAGGTAGTCGATGAAGATGGTATTTCCTGATTAAAAACCTATACCTAATACAACAACTTATAATACTCCTCTACCATTCTCCCTGACTCAAAATAATCATGAATATCATTCATCCCTTCCAGCATGATATCTGCCCATTTGGAGGGTTTGTTATAGTATAATGGCAGGATTTCTTTTTCCATGATGCTGAAAAAGGATTTCCTGTCATGCTCATCTCTGTCATGATCGGATAATTTGGCGTCTGCTTTTGGAATGACGAATGAGTTTTTTCCATGACGGGCAAATTCACATACCCAACCATCATCAGTAGAAAAATTGACAGCTCCGTTCATTCCTGCTGTCATACCGCTCGTACCTGAAGCTTCACGGGTAACAATGGGAGTATTCAGCCATATATCTGCCCCATCTTTGAGCAGCTTGGATAACTTGAGCTCATATCCTGTCACTACAGCCAGATTATTCGTTGACTGACTCAGTTTTACTAATTTGTTGAAGAGATCAACTGCCTGCTGATCCAGGGGATATGGCTTTCCTGCCCAAATAATTTGTACAGGTTTTTTGCTGTCTTCAAGAATAGCCTTCAAATCATGAATATCTCTCGTAATTAAGTCCGGACGTTTGTAATGCGCAAATCTTCTGGCCCAAACAATTGTCAATTTTTCAGGATCCATTAAGGTTCCGGTCTGATCTGCCACTTCTGCAAAAAGAATTTTCTTTAGTTCTTTTTTTCTATTGATCAATAAATCTTTATCTCCATCTAATCTTGCTTTTTCCATAGCAGGATCAGCCCAATATTTTGCGTTTTGCGTATTGGTGATATGAATAATGGGACATGTCTGACCATAGGATTCCCACATCTTTCTGGCTACTTCACCGTGAAGTCTGGACACAGCATTTGCTTTTCTGCTCAATCTGAGTGCAGCTAAAGTATGATTAAAGATATCGCCTGTCATTCCTGTGATTCTCCGCACTTCATCCAGTTCTACAGGTCCAAAGAAGCCCATACTGTCCAGGAAATTGATGACATGTTTTTCATTTCCGGCTTCTTCAGGTGTGTGGGTGGTAAATACCATTTTCTCCTTCACTTTTTCTACCGAACGGTATTTCCCATACAATTGAAAAGCCACCGGCAGCGCATGCGCTTCGTTGAGATGAAATACTTCAGGTTCGTATCCCAGTTCTTCCAATAATTTATACCCTCCAATACTCAATACCATACATTGAGCTATTTTGGCGGCTGGGTTTGAGTCATACAATTTATAGGTAGTGGATCGGGCCAGGTGATCATTCTCAGGAATATCAGTAGTCAACAGAAAAGTGGGAACAGATCCGAATGTTTCAGGTTTCAAATACATTACTTTGATCCAGACCGGAGCTCCATGAATTTGAATGGTGAATTTTATGCCGGTGTCTTCCAGAAAATTGTAAGTTTTTCTCTTAAACTGCACACCCAGAGTATAATCTTCATTCCGAATTTGATCATAATATCCATATGACCATAATATCCCAATTGCTATAAGATTTTGTTTGTGTTCAAATGCACTGCGCATGTGTGATCCGGCCAGGAAACCTAATCCACCGGAATATATCTTGAGCGCCTGGTCTAAGGCGTACTCCATGCAAAAATAGACTGCAGGTTTTGAGTAAGCAGGATTGAACTTATAAGGATGTTTGAAACGAGCGGGTAATATAGCTGACATAGGTAATTTTATTTTAAACCGCGGCAAATATAGAAATTCGACTTATATATTTTGCGGCTATACCTATTATTAAGGCATTTATACCCACTTTATACCCATAGTTGTCCGGGAATTGTGTGTAATTAAATTACTATTACAGATGAAGCAATGGATATAGGGTGCAGTAATAACTAAATACTGAGAAATTAATTTCACAATTTCCTATTCTCCGCCACTCTTATCACCTACGAAATGCTGCTCTTTATTCTTGAACAATACATTGAATGTTGTTAATGAGCCATAAATTCTGGTAATGTATTGTTGCAGATTGACTTTTTCTTCATCTGATAGATTGCTGGAATTGACTCTTTGTTCCATCACTCTGAGCCTGTCTCTCACCATCACTATTTTGTGAAAGAAGGTGTCGATAGGAATATCCTTTGGCTTCATGCTGTCATCACCGGGCTTCAGAATCATCACCCCATTTTTCCAGCGGTCCCCAAGAGGCACAATCTCAGAGACATCTGACCAGGCTTTCAATATTTTTATCAATGATTTTTCTGCCTCTGAAAAAGAGACGGATTCATCTGCTTTAATAGCCTCTTTGATTTCAAATTTATCGTAATCTTTGCCTACCATTTTCAGTCCATGTTGCATGAAACAGACTTCATACGCAACAGGAGCCAGCCTGATAATGACTCCCTCTCCATAAGCCGGGTGTATTACTCTGGATCCAATCCCTAAAATATTGTTTTGACTCATCTTGATATATTATATTTTTCGCTAATATATGGATATTTTTTTTATTTCAAATTAAACAGGCTGAGATTTATTATCATCCCATTCCTTAACTTTAGGAGGACCAAGTTTTCCAAGGCTCTTGCCAATTAATACAGCCACAGTGGCATCACTGGTTACATTGGCAACAGTGCGGCACATATCCAGTGGTCTGTCAATTGCAAAAATCAGTGCAATTCCGGCAGGATTAACTCCAATTGATTCTAATACAATCACCAGCATCAAAAGGCCTGCTCCCGGCACAGCTGCAGAACCGATGGAGGCCAGAGTGGCAGTTAATACTATTGTTAGTTGTTCCATCAATGTCACATCATCACCAAATGCCTGAGATATGAAAACGGCAGCCACCGCCTGATAGAGACTGGTTCCATCCATATTAACTGTAGCTCCAACAGGGCACACGAATGAAGTTACCTCTTTCTCAACACCCAGATGTTCTTCAACCCTTTCCATGGTAACAGGAAGCGTGGCAGCACTCGAGCTGGTAGAGAAGGCCAGCAATTGTGCAGGCGCAATTCCTTTAAAAAAGGTCCGGTAATTCATTCCTGTAAATATCTTCACCAGGGTAGGATAGAAAACAAATACGAGAACTGAAATTCCTAAAAGGACTGTAAATGCGTAAGCACCCAGCGCTTTGAAAACTTCAATGCCAGGAGATTCTACAACCAAAGCAGCTAAAAGTGCAAAGACCCCGAATGGTGCTGCGAGCATAATTAAGTCAATGATTTTAAGTACCACTTCATTCACACCTTCAAAGAATTGCATCACTGGTGTCGCCTTGTCTTTGGGTATAAGAATCAAGCCAATGCCAAATAGTATAACAAAGAATATCACCTGAAGCATATTACCATTAGAACTTGCAGCAGCAAAAATATTCTCAGGGACTATATCCACGAGTGCATCCAGTGGTCCGAAGTCTTTTGCTTCTTTTACATTTTCCATTTTTTGATCCACCTGTGTACCAAAGCTTTCCATCAATTCAGTTCTCGTATTTTCTGAAATTAATGAGCCGGGTGAAATTATATTGACCAATGCTAAGCCTATAGTGACAGCAGTCATTGTTGTGATCAGGAAAATGGCGACCGTACGCGTTCCCATTCTGGAAAGTTTGCTTATATCATTCAGATCTGCAACACCTTTAATTAAGGAAGCGATAATCAATGGAACCGCAATAAGTTTCAATGTATTGATAAAAATGGTGCCCCAGGGCTTGATCCAATCCTGAACAAAGGACTTACCCCATCCAAATTGTAACATCAAATATCCAAATGCTACTCCCAGAACCATTCCAAGAATAATTTTCCAATGTAATGGAAGCTTTTTTCCTTTCATTCAGCTGAAATTTAGTTTTAAATGAGGGTGTTAGTTACAGCTTTATTTTGTCATTTTAACTGAGATTTTTGATCGTCCCAATCTTTGACTTTAGGTGGTCCCAGTTTTCCTAAGCTTTTACCTATAAGCAGTGCCACAGTGGCATCACTGGTCACATTTACTACAGTACGGCACATATCCAGCGGTCTGTCTATGGCAAAAATAAGCGCAATACCTGCCGGATTTACACCTATAGATTCCAGTACAATTACCAGCATTAAAATCCCGGCTCCCGGCACAGCCGCTGATCCAATGGATGCCAAAGTTGCTGTAAGTACTATTGTTAATTGCTCCATCAAAGTCACATCATCACCAAATGCCTGTGATATAAATACAGCAGCTACTGCCTGATAGAGACTGGTACCATCCATATTTACTGTAGCTCCAACAGGTAATACGAAAGATGTAACTTCCTTTTCAACCCCCAAATGCTCCTCTACTCTCTCCATGGTCACAGGTAAAGTAGCTGCACTTGAGCTCGTTGAAAATGCCAGGAGCTGAGCAGGAGCGATTCCATTGAAAAAGGTCTTATAATTGATTCCGGTAAAGATCTTGATAAGGGTAGGATAGAAGAGAAAAATCATGAATGCCAAACCCAGCAGAACAGTCATAGCATAGGCTCCCAAAGCCTTGAAAACATCAAAACTGGGGGACTCAACAACCAGTGCAGCAAGTAAGGCAAATACACCAAATGGTGCAGCCAGCATAATCAGGTCAATAATCTTGAGGACCACTTCATTGACCCCTTCAAAAAACTTCATTACCGGATCAGCTTTACTTTTGGGTATCAAAATCAGTCCTACACCAAACAAAATCACAAAGAAAATTACCTGGAGCATATTGCCATTTGAACTCGCAGCGGCAAATATGTTATCCGGAACTATATCGACCAAAGGACTGAGTGGACCTTTCGTTTTGGTTTCTTCTGCCTGAACCATTTTCTGATCTGCCTGTGTCCCAAAACTTTCCATTAATTCAGTCCGGGTACTATCTGTTATTAAATTACCCGGCTTAATTACATTGACCAGCACTAAACCTATTGTTACAGCAATCGTTGTGGAAAGTATAAATATGCCTAATGTTCTTGTTCCCATTTTGGACAACTTACTGATGTCATTCAGGTCGGATACTCCTTTGATGAGAGAGGCAATGATTAAAGGAACTGCTATCAATTTCAGCATGTTGATGAAGATTGTCCCCCAGGGTTTAATCCAATCCTGAACAAATGTTTTTCCCCATCCGAATTGAATCATCAGATAGCCAAATCCGACACCGAGAACCATACCCAGTATAATTTTCCAATGGAGTGCAAGTTTTTTACCTTTCATAGAAGCACACTTTTACGTGATACAAAACACTGCTTCAATTTGCCGCTGTGTTATTTTTATTGCGTGAATATATAAATTACAAAACAGAGTGTATTCATTTAAAACTGATTACCTGATGGATGACAAGGTAGAATGCAAAGATTGAAATTCTAATCTTTGAGTTGATTTCCTATTAATTGAAGGATCTTAAAATGATAAGTATTCAGACTGTGACAATTCTCGAGAATATTTTCAAAAAATGGAATACTCTCTTTTTTTATGTCCTGATTAAAGTCGGATACTTTAGAGTCCTGATGAATTTTTACATTGATTTCATTGAAGTGTACAGATGCCAATGCATCGAAAAGGGATTATTTTTAGAAGCCTGT
>JALHRR010000072.1 GCA_022841345.1 Saprospiraceae bacterium | reverse complement strand
GCTAAGCAAAATCAAAAAAAAAATAATCTGCTTTGTTACAGGAGTGCCAGGCGCAGGCAAAACTTTAGTTGGGCTAAAAGTGGCCACTGAACACTTAGATAAGGAGCAAGGAAATACAAGTGTTTTTTTATCTGGGAATAAGCCTCTCGTTGATGTTCTCCAAGAAGCACTTGCTAGAGACAAAGTACTTCAAGTGAAACAAGATGGAAAGAAGATAACTAAAAAGGTCGCAAGGCAAAGCATAAAAGCTTTTATACAGATCATTCATCATTATCGCGATGAATATTTGAGGGATAGTAATCCTCCATATGACCATGTTGCTATATTTGATGAGGCTCAAAGAGCCTGGGATAAGGAACAAACAGTCAAGTTTATGCAACAGAAAAAGGGAATTCCGGACTTTAATTATTCAGAGCCTGATTTTTTAATTTCATGTTTAGATAGGCATCAGGACTGGGCAGTGGTTATCTGTTTAGTGGGAGGTGGACAAGAAATAAATACGGGTGAAGCAGGAATTTCCGAATGGATAAAGGCAATTGAGCACCAGTTTACTCATTGGCAAACTCGGGTGTCTCCACACCTTGTTGCGTCTGAATACAATGCACAGAATTCAATAAAAGCATTGAGTGGAAAAAGCGATGTAATCTATAATGCCGATTTGCATCTTGCAGTATCTATGAGATCGTTCAGGGCAGAGAATCTATCTAGACTCGTTAAAGAGAAACTTGATATGGATATTAATGCATTTAACACATATAGAGATTTGCAAAATCAATACCCAATTGCTTTAACTAGAGATATTAACAAGGCTAAAATTTGGCTCAAAGCAAAAGCAAGGGGGAGTGAAAGATATGGCATAGTCGTTTCTTCTCAAGCCTATCGTTTAAAACCTTTAGCTATTGACGTGAAATCCCCAATCAATCATGTCAATTGGTTCTTGGATGGAAAGGACGACATTCGATCTTCTTATTTTTTAGAAGATGTGGCGACTGAATTTCAGGTTCAAGGTTTGGAATTGGATTGGGTTTGTGTAACATGGGATGGAGACTTAAGATATTCCACTGATGGGTGGAAAACCTTTTCTTTCATGGGAAATAAATGGCAACATATCCATAAGGAAGCTAGAAAAAAGTATTTAATTAACGCATATAGAGTCTTGCTAACTAGAGCTAGACAGGGTATGATCATTGTAGTTCCAGAGGGGGATAGAGAAGATCATACTCGTCAACCGGAATTTTATAATTCTACTTATGAGTATTTAAAGAGTATTGGGTATGAGGTGATTTAATGATCCAAAGTTTACATCAAATGACCAGATTTTATTTTGGAAAATCTTAGGGTGATGGTAGATAAAGAAAAAGACATTATTCAAAAGGGAAGGTCCCTTAAATCTTATTTTATGGAAATGAACTCCAATATTAATTTCACTAGAAAGGATTTTATGGCATTCTTTCGTGATGACAATAAATTAAATTTACTTTCAGTTGATGATAGGATAGAAGTGTTTTCTACAATTCTTCTGGGAAGCTCGGATTTTAACAAGGAACTCTTGGATAATATCTTTAGTGATTATTGCATAACAAATTTAGTGGTAAATGAATTGAGCCATGGGTAAGCTTATTTCAATAGAAAGCATTCAAAAAATGATATTTTCTGAAACGTACATTATTTCTGATCAACCAGTAACTTGTCCAAGATGTGGAAATAGAACTGATTTTTTGTCTGAAACTAAATTCTCATATAAATTTCATCAATTACATAAATGCTTATCAGGCAATTGTAATTATGAGTTTGAAATGGAAGAAGAATTATTAGAGAATGAATTTGATATTCTATGAAAACCGGAGAACGACAATGGACAAGAGTTGAATTTATTCTGACAATAAACTTGAGACCGAGAGCTCATATCAAAGCACAGTTCAGCGGAATGGGAAAATTTACTCCAATAAATACCGTGCTATTGGATGATTTGGAAGTAGTGGAAATGGACACTTCTGAACTTATCGACTAAAATTAAATATATCTACATGAGTTCCCATTCACCTTTTATTGAAAGTCAAATCCTGGCTCAGCGTCTAAAGTTCTGCGACACTATCAGAATCGTCAGAGAACAGCGGGATTATAGTCAGGAGCAATTAGCTCAAATGATGAATATCAGCCGCTCCACCATTTCAAAAATTGAGAATGGAAAATTCAGTATTTCTGTAGATTATCTCATCCGCTTTTCTCTGTTTTTGGATTATCAGTTTGTTGTAGTGTAGGGAAATTTTCCAGTATCAGAGTATCTAATATTTGCCACTTTTTTCATTTATTGGTAGAAATTAGTTTCGAATTTAAATTACATTTCAACTGAGTAAATATTAAACTTCATCAATATTAGTTCTTAACCCATGCCCTTCCCCACACCCCACAAAGCCATCTTCTCCCTTATTCCGGTCTTTTTGATAATCGGCTACATCTTCCGGCGTTGCACACTGGATATCATGTATCATGACACTTTTTTTGTGTTTGCAGCTTATCATTTGAGCATCAGTTTCTCTATTGTTTTGTTGCTCATCGGCATTGTTTACTGGCTAAACAGGCATAAGAAATTAGTATTCTGGATGACCTTTATCCACCTTGGATGGACTATTGGGGTATTTGCATATTTTCAGTTTCATGCATCTTTTTGTCATTCTGAAAACTTAAGACATCTTGGGTTTATAGGAGAAGGTTTGCTTCTCATCTTTTTGACTGTATTATTTCAAATACTTTTATTGATAAATGTGCTGAGAAGTAAGGGCAGATAGTCTTGACATTTTCTTAGCGACTTCTGCCGGGGATTGGTCGTTGGAAGGTGATGTCTTTCTGCGCCAGCGGCTGGAAAGGTGATGGTTCGATTCCTCACCACAAGTGTTTTTCCATGGGACTAGCCATGAAAAAGTGAAGTCTCCGAAATAAATTGACTGCATTGCAGCTCAATTTAATTTCGGAGGTGATGTGCAAGCGGAGCTTGCGATTGAGTGGTGAGTTTTGAGTTTGAGTCTGTGAGAGTTGTGAGTTGCCACACTCATGCCATCAACTCGCACCGACTGCTCAGCTAGAGGCCAGAAGCTAGCAGCCAGAAGCAGCTGTTCCCTCACGATGGCCTTTCAATTAAGGGCAGTCTACCTCTATTTAGGCTTGATTTCCGTTTCGAACTAAAAATTTTATTTTTAAGTTAATTAATATGTACATATATTTGTACACTTATAAGTACAGATAAAATTCAAATTATATGCTAACCACCACACTTTCTGATTTCAGAAAAGATATAAAAAGATACTTTGACAAAGTAACTCAGAACTTTGAAACGCTCATTATCAATCGAGGGAAAGACAATGGAGTAGTCATTATGTCCCTGCAAGAGTATAATTCATTAAATGCTACTAGTCACGAGCTTTCATCCAAAGAAAATGAAAGACGTCTGGACTCAGCCATCCAGAAACTAAAATCAGGACAGTCGATTGAGAAAAATCTCATTGAAGAATGAAGTACAAGTTTGCAGAAGAATCCTGGGAGGATTATCTGTATTGGCAAAAGACCGATAAAAAGAAACTGAAGCGGATTAATGATCTGCTCAGGGATATCGGAAGAAATCCATATGATGGAATTGGTAAACCTGAATCATTAAAACATAAATACGCCGGATTTTGGTCCAGAAGAATTGATGAAGAGCATCGCTTAATTTATCAGGTAAGAGGTGATGAGATTTTGATTGCTAAATGCAGATTTCATTATGATTGAGTAGCCTAGTTTGCACAATTTCCTCAATTAATGAGAAAAGCCCGTAGAGAGATTGGTGAAGCGCACCTAGGGCGCGTTTGAAGGTAGCAACTTGCCCGGTGTGTTATTAGGTTCTGAGTATATCGATCATTAGAGTCTTATGGCTATTCATTCGAAGCCGGACATCTGCTCTCGGCGGGGCTCGTTTGATGTCCGGTTCGCTCCGGCACAATGTACATTTAGTACATTGTTTAGTCGCTCATCTCGCTCGTGTGCTGCTTTGCAGTCTACGACCGCGCGGGATGTGGTTCCCTTCGGTCACGGGATGTGTAACAGCCATGATCACCGACGGTGATCAAATTCACATTGTATTTTTTCCTGGATGTTTGCAAAAAGCTAAAGGCCAAAAGCCAAAAGCCGGCTGTTTTCAGACCGGCTTTTTAGTATGATTTTGGATATGTCGAAGCCGGTCATCTGCTCTCGACGGTCCCCAAAGCTTTGGGGATGATGTCCGGTTCGCTCCGGCACAATGTACATTTAGTACATTGTTTGGTCGCTTATCCCGTGAGCTATGCGAACTACATCCCGCGAATTCGACGAAGGAGATTTCGCACACACGACGCGCAGCGACACACACGATCTCTACTCGTATCCCGAAGGCAAAGCCTACCGCCACCCGGCTGTTCAACTACCGACGAGCGACTAACTAGTTTAGCAACTCCAATAATTTATTCCTGATCTTATCTGCGGAATGTCCCTGAGATGTAAACCGAGCTTCTTCAACGCCGTTTTTGATGAAAAGAATGGTAGGGAATCCCTGGACTCCCGCAGCTGTTACCACTTCTGAAACTTTTTCAAAATCAACTTGTCCAAAAAACACATCCGATAAGGCTGCATCAGTAATTAATTCTTCCACTGCAGGTCGCTGTGCAGCACACTTGGGACACCAGGTGGCATGAAAGAATATGATAGAAACTCCTTCGTCAATGGCTTCATTGTAAGCACTGAGACTAGTAATGTCGGTCAATTCTGATTGGATTACCTGCTCTTTTTTACAGGAAAATAAAGTAAGTGAGAGGAACAAAATTGCAAAAAGCGAATATTTCATAAGTTGTTTATTTCTTATCAGGCATGTAGGCTGCAAGGTATAAATTTGGATCCCGCAGCATGAGAGCCCTATGTTGTGTCCTGCAAAGATAAGGGCATTTGAATATTTTTAAAATTACATTATCGAGGATTGACGCATTCTCATCAAGCAACTACTTCTGGATGCTCCAAAGCTCTTTTTTATTTCCCTGGAAATCTTTCAGTACATAAGTTTTTGGTTTGGACAAGAGTACAAGAGGTATTCCAACAACTACACCGGCAAGCCCCACACCTGCCACTTTGAAATATCGATCAGAATTAAAACCACCATCAGCGTACCGTATGCTGACAAGCGGTGCAGCAACCAAAGCGGTTAAGGATCCCAGGGTTACCAATAATCTGCCGATACCCGCAACGTTGGAGGAAGTCTTACTATTTATACTCAGCTTACCGGCGTCAGCAAGATTTAATGAAATTTCAGGCTCTTTTGTCCTGTCAGCATTTTTCTCATTCTTAATTTTCATGCCCTTATCCATTCCCCAAAAAATCTCTCTTTCTAATTTCATGTTCAATAATCCAGACTCAATATTTAAAGGTTTTCCAATATAGCTGGTAGAACCACATTCTATACTGGAGCTGTCAATTGGGATAATTACTTTTACATTTCCCGATTTTGAAAGATTGATTTCTTTTATCTTACCGGATTCAGATTTCAAAACCATTGTCTGTGATTGGGCGAACACATTCTGATTAAATGAGAATACAATCAGAGAAATTAACAAAATGGTGGAATTGTAAGCTTTGGACATACCTGATACAATTATTTGCGTTTAAAATCCAAAGATAGAAATAGCTTTTATAAAAGCTCGCTTTTTCAGTTTAATCAAAAAATGAAGAAATATTATCTGGAATTATTCTTCAGGTTATGTCAACCAATAACTGGCAACTTATATTTACTAATTACAGGGTACTGGGTTACCAAACTAATTTGTTCTTCAATAGCCTGGGCAATCAACATTCGATCAAATGGATCCATATGAATTTGCGGTAAATCTTTAAGTATAAGTGCATGTTTGCTTGTGAAAGGAAGCTCTTCCATACCCTGATCTCTGTACACTTTAAGTATATTATCAGGATAACTCAATTTTTTCTTCGAGGCTTTAATGGCCATTTCTGCAATGCTAATTGAACTGACCAAAATGGAATTTGCAGGGTTACATATTAATTCCTTTAAATGTTGGTGTAGTCTGGAATTATCCTCCAGAAACCAAATCAAAATGTGCGTGTCAAGCAATAATGTCATTCCGGAAATATTTCACTGTTTTCAACAGATTGATTTAAATCATTGTCTTCTTCCCAGCAATCTTCACTTGACCATATTTGCCCTTTTAAAACGCCTGGTTCTCTTCGGAATAGCGGTTCCTTATATATGAATAGTTCTACAACAGGAACATTGTTTTTGCTGATTATTACTCTTTCTCCTGCCAGCACTTTTTGGACTAATTCTGATAAATTGGTCTTGGCCTTATGCATATTAACAATTTCCATTGAGATTTTATTTATAGTTAGCTAATCTTAGCTAAGTAAACGTGAAGAAAGCACAGCTAGTTCACAAAAATCAATTCTTAACTTTTATTTCCATCATCACTGCAATGTTCTCAGCTCTTTGCTTCATGAGCTCGGCATTTTCTCCCTGATGCAATTCATCAACAGTAGATGTAAAAAGCTTAATCCACTGCTGAAAATGCGCATGTGTCATCTCTTTTTTCTTGTTCAATTGTCTGTGAATTTCCAGGGGATTTCCGACATATTTTCTATTCGCAAATAAAATATTCTCCCAGAAATCATACATGATAGGCAAGTGTTTTTCCCAATTAACCATGACTACTTCTGTAAAGAATAGACCAATAGACGGATCCTTTACTGCTTTTTCATAAAATGCCCTGATGATATTTTCTATATCGTTTCTATCCTTAATATCCACTTCTTTGTTTTTTAACCCTGAATCAACAGGCATAAAGAATCTTCGTTGCAAACAACCGAATGCTTAACATTCACAGGAATCTCTATCTCATCAAATGCACTCATGCTTTTGATTTCTGTTCCTTCTGTATAATCAATACTCCCTTTCAATACTATCAATTTCGCCGGCCTGGTGGAATGATGTTCTTTTAACTCCATCCCTTTCAAAAATGCCATTCCCATCATTTTATATCCTTCACCTGATCTGACCAATCTTGTAACCGGCTTTGATGCTTCCCTGACTTCCTTCAAAATTTCTTGTAAACTCATAATGTATTATTGACTGCTGTAAGTTAAGTGTTAAATGCGTTTAAGATGTTTAAGTTGAACCTGGGGCCTTATTTATTAAGCTGATAGTTATCATTTGGAAGGTATAAGGCATAAGGCATAAGGCGTAAGGCGAGGAGTAAGGCGAAAGTCATAAGTCACAAGTCACAAGTCGAAAAAGCCGGAGAGTGTAGGAGTTGAGGGGTAAGAAGTTTAGTGAACAGCCAATATGCGCTCGCCTGAAGTCGACAGAAATTCAGCTATTCTCCGATGGTCGTCCCCAAAGCTTTGGGGATCGATCCAATATTTCATGAATTTTTAATTCATCAACGACATATTCACTTCATTAAACTAATTGGCTGCTAAATGGCTGTTCAAAATCTAAAATTGCTGAAATCTGAAACCACTGAAACCTGAAATCTGGTTTTTTTCTTTACCTTTGCTCCTGTATTAAAATACTCATTCGGGGTGCCTTTCCTGCTGACGCAAGATGAAAATAAGGCTGAGATTATACCCATAGAACCTGCCCGGGTAATGCCGGGAAGGGATAGGTAGCAAGTGACTACATGTATCCAACCCCTTGATACATGATTTATTTACAGTAGATTATGTATTTTAATTATGTACCATTTATTATTAATGTTCACACTTTTATGTGGCAATACATTGCTGCAAGCTCAAACGAATTGGCAAGGCCGGGTTACTGATGTTTCCGGATTACCTTTACCTGGAGCCACCATTCAATCCTTCCCTTCAGGAACAATTGTAGTCGCAGAGTCAGATGGATCATTCAGCATCACACCGCAGACTCATGACAATCGGATAGCTGTCACATTCATCGGTTTTAAAACATGGGAAACTGCCATCCGAACCTCAAATCCTGTCTTTTTACAAATCAGTCTGGAAGAAGATTCTTATGTGTTTGATGCAGTAGACCTCCTTGGAACCTGGGCTGGGGAAAGATCTCCATTCACTTACACCAATCTGAACAAGGAAGAGATCAATCAAAACAATCAGGGACAAGATGTTCCTTATGTTTTGCAATGGACTCCGTCAGTTTTGGTGAGTTCAGATGCCGGAACCGGAATTGGTTATACCGGGATTCGAATAAGAGGAACGGACCCTACCCGTATCAATGTAACCATCAATGGAGTTCCTCTCAATGATGCTGAATCGCAGGGCGTATTTTGGGTGGACTTACCTGATTTCGCCACTTCCACGGATCAAATTCAAATCCAGCGTGGTGTAGGAACTTCCACAAATGGCGCAGGAGCATTTGGTGGAACCATCAACCTGAGTACCCAAAAGCTGGAATCGGAACCATACGGTCAGATAAAAACCACCATCGGTTCATTCAATACCCGTCGCTTGAGTGTGGCTGCCGGGACAGGAACATTTGGTTCAGGCTGGAGTGTTGAAGGAAGGTTATCCAGTATAGCTTCGGATGGTTATATTGACAGGGCAGAAGCTGATTTGCAATCCTGGTTCATAGGGTTGTCTCACAATTCAGAAAAGCAATCTATCCGATTCAATGTTTTTTCAGGTCATGAAAGAACTTACCAATCCTGGAATGGAGTTCCTGTGCAGTTTGCAAATGACAGATTACTCAGACGATATAATACGGCTGGATTAAGATCTGATGGTACTGCATATGAAAATGAAGTGGATGATTATACACAGACCCATTATCAGTTTATTTATCAAAGAGCTTTGAGTGAAAACTGGTATCTGCGTGGCACAGGTCACTACACCAGAGGTCTTGGATTCTTTGAGCAATACAGAGAGGGTGATGAATTATCTGACTACGGAATCGAGCCTGTCAGTGTAGGTAATGAGCAAATAACTGAAACAGATCTGATTCGCCGGAGATGGCTGGACAATCATTTTTATGGGGGAATATTTTCACTGAATTATGAATCAGATGATAAAGTGAATGCCCTCACCATCGGATTAGCTGCCAATGAATATCGCGGTGATCATTATGGAAATATCATCTGGAGCAGGACAAATATCGACTTTGATCGTCGCTACTACTTCAATGATGCTTTGAAAAAAGAATTCAGTTCATTCGTAAAACTGGACAGAAGATTGTCTGACATCTGGAGTGCATTTATCGACCTGCAATACCGCTATGTGGACTATCAATATGCCGGAAATAATAATGCGGGACTGGTCTTCAGCGGCCAGTACGATTACCATTTCTTTAATCCAAAAGCAGGAATATTTGCCAGCTTTCAAAACAATTCAGAAGCCTACGCCTCCTTTGCTGTTGCATCCAGGGAACCTAATCGTGATGATTTTATCCAGGCCGTTGAGGGTCAGGCACCAAGACCGGAATTTTTGTATAATCCTGAATTGGGATGGAGAAAGAAATGGCTGAGTTCCTATGTTAATGTGAATCTTTTTGGGATGTTTTACAAAGATCAGCTGGCTATCACAGGCGCTATCAATGATGTGGGTGAGTACAACAGAGTTAATATCCCTCAGTCCTACAGAGCCGGAATTGAACTGGAAGGCAGGACGGAATGGAAAGGTATCATCGCAGGCGCAGCAGTAACGCTAAGTCAGAACAAAGTGATTTCATTCTCTGAATTTATTGACAACTGGGATAGCGGCGGACAAGATATTGTGGAGCACAAGAATACTGACTTGCCACTTTCACCAAATTTCATGGCCAATATCGAACTGGGCTACAAGTATAAAAACGTAAAAGCAGGCCGTTTCCAATTCGAACCTCAGATTAGTTTACTCTGCAAAACTGTAGGCAGACAATTCCTGGATAACAGCTCCAACATTGCTTCCAGTCTTGATCCATATACATTTGCTGATTTGCGCATCAGTATTCCTGTGAAGCGAAATGGCAAAGATTGGATAGCCATTTATTTCTGGATCAATAATATCACGGATGCTCAGTATTCCAGCAATGGATGGACTTACCGTTTTATATCTCAGGGTTACGACCCCCGTGGAGATGATCCTTACAGCCGGTTGGAGCGTGATGGTCAATACAATTTGACCGGTTTATTTCCTCAGGCTGGAAGGAACTGGTTGTTGGGTTTGCATTGGAATTTTTGATAAAAGGATTCATCTTCATGCTGCATTTTATTACATTGCAGTATGAAGATGAGTTTGTTTCTATTCTACAAAATATCTGCAGCCTGGTGGTCAGGCGTGAAAGTAGTCTCTGTAAATGAAGAAACTGCGGTCACGAAAATTCGCTTCTCCTGGTTCAATCAAAACCCATTCCGATCCGTGTACTTTGCTTGTCTGGCAATGACAGCTGAATTATCCACAGGGATTATGGCATTTACTTACATCCGGAAAAATAAATTGCCAGTTTCAATGTTGCTTACAGGAATGCATGCATCTTTTGTCAAAAAAGCAACCGGACGTATTCAGTTCAGATGTGATCAGGGAGCAGAAATCAGAACCGCCATTGATCAATGCATTAATACCAAAGAACCTGTAACAGTGAATGTGTATTCACAGGGATCGAATGAAGCAGGGGAGAAGGTGGCAGATTTTACATTAATCTGGTCATATAAGGCGAAGTAGGAGGAATGGAATGGACGTAAGTTCGACATATTCCGGCGCTTATTGTTTTGTCATTATTTTTGCTGCCAGGCAAAAATAACGCCAAAACGGTTACGCATTCACCTCTACCCGGGGTTGTACCCCGGGTTACAAAGATTTTGCCACTCTGTGGCAAATATATATTCCAATTCAGATTATAAGATTGACTATCGAACCACATTTAGTTAATATGGAGTTGATATAAGACAGGGGAACAAGAGTGGATAGAACATTCATTTCCCAATTAAAAAAGCCGAAGAATTTCTCCTCCGGCTTTCTAAAAATTGATAGTTTTTCCTGCTGTCTTATTTAACTTTATCTACAACAGCTTTGAAAGCTGCCGCATTATTCATTGCTAAATCAGCCAAAACCTTACGGTTAAGGTTGATATCATTTGTTTTAAGCGCGTGCATAAATCTGGAGTAGGAGAGACCTTCCATTCTGGTAGCTGCATTGATACGGGCTATCCACAATCTGCGGAATGCACGTTTCTTAGCGCGTCTGTCTCTGTATGAAAATACCATGGCACGATCCAGGGCATTCTTGGCTACTGTATAAACTTTTGATCTTGCACCAAAGTATCCTCTGGCGGCTTTAAGAATCTTCTTGCGTCTTTTTCTCGACGCTACGTGATTTACTGAACGAGGCATATTTGAAATGTTTTAGTTCGATACAGGGACAAATTTTTGTACTTTAATCCTGTATCCTCGTTAAAAAAAATAATGATTATCCGACTCCGAGCAATGTTTTTACTCTGTGTTGCTCAGCTTTGCACACTAAAGATGAACCTCTTAAGTGACGCTTTGCTTTCTTGCTTTTGTTACGCATCATGTGCGAAGTGTTGGCAGAAAAACGCTTAACTTTTCCGGATCCGGTGATCTTGAAGCGTTTTTTTGCGCTGGAATGTGTTTTAATTTTTGGCATGACTATTAGTTCTAAACCGGTTAAATAAAAAAGCGAGCGCAAATATACAATTATTCACGCTCGCAAAGCCTTTAAGGCTAAATATTTTATGATTTCTTCTTCTTCGGGGCTATCATGACAAACATACGTCTGCCTTCCAGCTTGGGCAAAGCCTCTGCTGCGCCTAATTCATCGAGCTCTTTGATGAATTTCAATAAAAGCAATTCTCCTCTGTCATTGAAGACAATGGAACGACCTTTGAACTGAACATATGCTTTGACTTTGGAACCTTCTTCGAGGAATTCTTTTGCGTGGCGCACTTTGAATTCAAAATCGTGATCATCAGTATTGGGTCCGAAACGGATTTCCTTGATGACCGTCTTGACAGCTTTGGCTTTGATTTCTTTTTCCCGCTTCTTCTTATTATAAAGAAACTTATTGTAATCAATGATCTTACATACCGGAGGATCAGCATTCGGTGATATTTCAACCAAATCCAATCCAAGTGTGTTGGCCCATTCCAGAACTAATCTGGTAGAATATACACCCGGCTCTATTTCTTTACCAGCTGCCTGACTGATTTGTTCCATATCTTCTCCGACGAGGCGGATAGATGGCAATTTGATTTGTTCGTTGATACGGAATAGATTCTTTTCACTTTCCTGTCTAACGAAACTTCTCTGTTTACCCAAACGCAAAAATTTTAACTGAATAAATAATTATATAAACTTATAAAGACCACCATCAGGCAGTCTTTATCCTTCTAAAACATAAAAGTACACCAAATATATACATTCGGTGTACTTTTATATTGTATGATTCAAAAATATTAATCTTCTACATCGCTCTTCACCTCAGTCGCAAGGGAGATAGTAAGACCATCTTTTGCTTCATTGAGATCTGCTTTGAAAGTACTTCCTTCACCCGGACTTTCATTCAATATGAACTCAGCCAATGGATCTTCGATGTATTTCTGAATAGCTCTGTGTAATGGTCTTGCTCCAAATTGCGGGTCAAATCCTTTCTCTGCTACAAATTTCTTTGCATCGTCTGACAGAATAAGACTGTAGTTCATGCTTCTCAGGCGCTTCATCAAATCCTGTAAAGTGATATCGATGATTTTGAAAATTTCCTCCTGACCCAGAGCGTTGAATATTACCACATCATCAATCCTGTTTAAGAATTCAGGTGAGAATGTTCTTTTCAATGCATTTTGAATGACTGACTTTGAAAATTCTTCTGAATTGTCCTGTCTGGATTTAGTTGCAAAACCAACACCCTGTCCGAAATCTTTCAATTGTCTTACACCAATATTAGAAGTCATGATGATCATACAGTTTTTGAAATCGACTTTTCTGCCGAGACCATCTGTCAACTGACCATCGTCCAAAACTTGTAATAAGATATTGTAAATATCCGGATGCGCTTTTTCAATCTCATCCAAAAGAATCACTGAATAAGGCTTGCGGCGTACTTTTTCTGTAAGCTGTCCACCTTCTTCATATCCTACATATCCCGGAGGCGCACCTATCAGACGGCTGAGGGAGAATTTCTCCATATACTCAGTCATATCGATTCTGATCAATGCATCTTCAGAGTCGAAAATGTATTTTGCCAATGCTTTTGCAAGCTCGGTTTTACCTACACCGGTCGGACCCAGGAATATAAAGGAGCCAATTGGCTTCTTCGGATCTTTAAGACCAATTCTGTTCCTTTGAATGGCTTTGGTAACTTTTTTGATTGCCTCATCCTGACCAATGATTACCTTTTGAAGGTCATCGCCCATGTGAACCAGTTTATTGTTTTCACTTTGAGCTACTTTGCTCACTGGAATACCGGTCATCATGGAAACCACCTCTGCGATATCGTCCTCATCCACAGGATATCTGCGGGTTTTGGCTTCTTCTTCCCATTTGATTTTCTCATCTTCCAGATTGCGTGAAAGCTTGGATTCATCATCTCTCAGATCAGCAGCACGTTCATATTGCTGATTTTTGACTGCCTGATTCTTCAGTTCTTTCAGCTCCTCGATACGTTTTTCAAGTTCCTCGATATGCTTTGGAACATGGATGTTTTTCAAATGCACTCTTGCTCCTACTTCATCCAGTACATCAATAGCCTTATCCGGAAGGAAGCGGTCAGAGATGTATCTGTCAGAAAGTTTGACACAAGATTTGATAGCTGCATCTGTGTACTTCACATTGTGGAAGTCTTCGTATTTGGATTTGATATTGTTCAGGATGTGAACAGCTTCCTCTGCGGAAGGTGGTTCAACCAAAACCTTTTGGAATCTTCTGTCCAATGCGCCATCTTTCTCAATATATTGTCTGTACTCATCGAGTGTAGATGCACCGATGCATTGTAATTCACCCCTTGCAAGAGCCGGCTTGAAAATATTGGAAGCATCCAACGAACCGGTTGCTCCACCTGCCCCAACGATTGTGTGAATCTCATCAATGAAAAGAATTACATCTCTGCTTTTCTCAAGTTCATTCATGATAGCCTTGATACGCTCTTCAAATTGACCGCGATACTTTGTTCCGGCCACAAGTGCAGCAAGATCCAGCATGACAATACGTTTGTTGAAAAGTGTGCGGGACACTTTCTTTTTGATGATGCGTAGTGCAAGACCTTCCACGATGGCGGTTTTACCCACACCGGGCTCTCCTATCAGGATAGGATTATTTTTCTTGCGACGGCTTAGGATCTGAGATACCCTTTCAATTTCGTTTTCACGACCGATGATGGGATCCAGTTTTCCTTCTTCAGCCAGACGAGTTACATCTCTTCCGAAATTATCAAGAACCGGAGTTCTGGATTTGGTGGCACCACGGCGCGCATATCTTTCTGAAGATTCTTCTTCCATAGGAAGATCGGATTCAGAAGAGCTGGATGCAGAGATGTCTTCGATAAAATTCTCGTTGGCATCTGACATGTAGTCTAGTTCGTTTTTATATGTTTCGTAGTCTACACTGTATTTTTTCATGATCTTACAAGCAAGGTTGTCTGTATGCTTGAGGATTGAAAGCATTAAATGTTCAGGGCTGATTTCATCATTTTTGAACACTTTTGCTTCCAGGAAGGTCACTTTCAGCACTTTTTCAGCGTGCTTGTCAAGTGGTAAACTTCCCACATTGAAATTTGCCTGATCTTTTCTGGATTTGCCAATTGAATCTTCGACATATGCTTTTAAATCATCAAAGTCGACATCAAGTGCCTCCAAAACTTTACAAGCAAGGCTGGATCTATCCTGGATAATTCCTAGTAATAGATGTTCGGTGCCAATATAATCATGACCAAGACGGATAGCTTCATCGCGACTAACGGAGATAATTTTTTTGACTTCCGGTGAGAACTTTTTGTTCATGTTCAGGTCCTCCTTAATTTGATGTATTACGTAAAGTTAAAATATGTACAATTAATTGCACCATATCTGAGCAACTATTATACGAAAAAACTGTGCCTAAGTATTTTCAGAAGCATTCTTCTGACTTTATAACCTAAACGAATGCCTGCGATGATCGGCTGATTCTTAATTATTAATTAACAAAACATTAATATAGCTTCAAAGTTAATAGTTTAATTGCCACTTAAAGAATACAGATAGAGTTTATAGACCAAATAATGATTAAATTTGCCGGATGAAAATGGAGCGTTACAATGTATTATTTTGATATTCAGATGTTTGAATTGGAAAAATACCCGGAAGTTTCGTTAATAGTTCAAAGGGAAATTCTACAAGTAACTTGTAAATGCACAGCATAAAGTGCTTATGCTGAAGTCTTTTGTAAAGGATTTTCTGATAAATTCTGATGAAGCCAGTGGCAGGTCAGGTAAAGGGAGAAAATCGAAGACCGCAGCAATAATGTAAGTGTAGTCAATTTACAGGTTGTTTTATCAGATAAGGATTTTTTGAATTGTATAAATTATTGATGTACAGGATTAATAGTAAAAAGGAACAAATGAAATACACAATTGACAAAAGAGAAAAACTCAGCGTTTTGACCCTCGATGAGGAGAATTTGAATTCTCTGATTGCACCGGATTTAAAATCTGATTTGTTAATATTGAAAAATGAAGGAATAAATAATTTAGTCGTAGATCTGACAAAAGTGAAGTATGTCGATTCGTCAGGTTTAAGTGCTATTTTGACAGGTAACCGTATGTGGAAGGACTCAGGAAGTTTTGTTGTAACAGGAATTGAGAGTCCAATGGTGAAGAAATTGATTGAAATTTCGAAATTGGATACTGTACTTTCCATTGTTTCTTCCCTGGAAGAAGCTGTTGGATTAATCCATATGGAAGAAATAGAGCGTGATATGAATGCCGGAGAATAATAGCTATGCATTTTGAAATTCTGATTTTAGGGAGTAATGCAGCATTGCCTGCTTTTGATCGCAATCCCACTTCTCAGATCGTTCATCATCACGATCGTCTGTTCCTGATAGATTGTGGAGAAGGAACGCAAAAGCGGTTCAATGATTTCAAGGTAAAAAGAAGCCGGCTGGAGGTAATTTTTATCAGCCACCTGCATGGGGACCACGTTTTTGGTCTGCCCGGGCTAATCAACTCTTTTAATCTAAATGGGAGAACTTCCAGGCTCCTGATATTTGGTCCGGCAGGTCTTCGCAGGTTTGTGGAGACAAGCATGGAGATCTCCCACGCTCATATTAACTTTGAAATACTGATTCATGAGTTTGATACTGAAGAACCTCAGTTGATTTACGAAAACGAGGAATTGAGTGTGCATTCATTTCCACTCAAACACAGAGTTCCCACAGCAGGTTATCGGTTTGAAGAGAAGCGCAAATTGAGGAAATTCAAAGCAGAATTGATTTCTGTTTATAATATCAGACATGAAGATATTCCGTCTATCAAGCAAGGTAAAGACTATGTTACTGCCGGTGGAGAGATCATTTCAAATCAGGTATTAACAGAAGATCCCCCATTGCCGAGGAGTTATGCATTTTGTTCTGATACTGTTTACGATACTGACCTGGTACCATATATTAAAGGTGTGGATGTGTTGTATCATGAAGCTACGTTCATGACCGAATTAAAAGTGCAGGCAAGGGACAGAATGCATAGTACATCTGCCGAAGCTGCAGAAATTGCTTCAAAGGCGGGTGTGAAAAAATTACTATTAGGGCATTTTTCATCCCGATACAGGGATTTGAGCGGCTTACTGGAAGAGGCCAGAATGATTTTTCCGGAAAGTTACCTGGCATTAGAGGGGCACTATTTTCAGGTGGGGGAGAATTGAACTTATGAATTTCATTGTAGATGAAGAAGGAATTTTTAAGTTTATTGATTAGTTTCACTTGTGTAATATCCAGATAATCAATTCATTGAATAAAAATTGTGACATTTGTTTTAGTCAATAGGTATCAGAATAAAATATATTTCTATATTTGCACCGCAATTTGAAGATTGCAATGATTCCGTAGCTCAGTTGGTAGAGCACATCACTTTTAATGATGGGGTCCTGGGTTCGAGCCCCAGCGGGATCACTTGAAAAACTCCAATCATTTTTTGGTTGGAGTTTTTTTATTGAATGACGTAGCTCAGTTGGTAGAGCATCCCGATTTATCGGGAGGGTCCTGGG
>JALHRR010000071.1 GCA_022841345.1 Saprospiraceae bacterium | reverse complement strand
GAAGTCACTTCACCATAATTTCCAAACAATGCTTCCAGCTCTTCTTCGCTAGCCTGGAAGCTTAAGTTACCAACATAAATATTCATTGTCCTGAACGTTTATAATAATTAAAAAAAAATACTAATAAAAGCAGACTACAGATGACTTGTATTATAAACACACAGAACAAACCGAATCGCTATACCCCGCAAATATAGATCAAGTACTTGGAATAAACAACTTGAAAACTTATTTTTAAGTAAAAATCGTCGAAAAACACGCTAAATACCCCAAAAAGTATCATTTCAGACCCTCTGACTCTTTAAAATAAATTTAAAAAATTACTTTTTGACTAAATGCACGCTTAATTCGGGATGGTCTTTCCAAAGCTGATCTACCATATTTCCGCTCTCAACGAAGCGAATTTTGTTTCCAAATATACCGGGAGCTTTTAAAACTATAACTGTTGTAAAGGAAAAAAAGCCTGAACTTCTCTTTACGTGGTCAATATCTTTGAAAGGATATCGGCTGGCTTTGAGATAATCGGTCACATAAAGGTACTCTGAATCCATGTCTACCCTCTTCCATTGCCAGCATGTGAAATACATAATGATAAGCCCTGAGAAATAATATACAAGCAATCCAACCCTGAACCAAATATTATTCAAAGGAAATGAATCCCTGTGCAAAGTGAAGAAAGTCACAAATATCAGAATGCCCAGAAATACAATCCAGAAGGTGGGAACAAAAATCCTGAATATTAACGTCACATTACTTGAAAGTCTTTGCATTGTTTAGTCTTCTAGGTTTGATTTCAGGTAATGCTTCTCAGCCCGTGCTGAAACTATGATACTTAATTCGTACAAGCCGTAAAGAGGAATGGTCACAATCAATAAAGTGACCGCATCAGTAGTAGGAGTAATTATTGCTGAAATCAATAGAATAACCACAAATGCCATCTTTCTCGACTTCTGCATGAGTCCGGGGCTAATAATACCTACTCTTGACAGAAAATATATGACCACCGGCATTTCAAATACCAAACCCAGTGGAATCGTAAACATTGCCATATAATTGACATAGCTGGATAAGGTAGTTTTCGCCTCAATCTCACCTAATTCATATCCGGCTAAAAATGATATAGAAAATGGGGATATAATAAAATACCCAAACAAGACGCCTGCAAGAAATAAAAGGGAGCAAATAAAAACTACTCCGGTAGCTGCTTTTTGTTCTTTTTCATACAAGGCCGGTTTAATAAATCGCCATATTTCCCAAAAAATGTAGGGAAAAGACAGGACAAATCCCAGAATAAACGATGACTTAAAATGTACCATGAACTTCTCAGCAAGATCCCGTGTGACAAACTCAATTTGAGGAGCCTCCAAACAAATAGCATCAGAAATGGAACAAAAGATTCTGTAGGTTATAAAATCAGGATTTAAGGGTCCAAAAAGAATGACATTAAAAACAAAATCTTTTGCCAGAAATGTTCCCACAGCAATTACAATGATTGCAATCACCGATCTTACTAAATGCCAGCGCAAAGCTTCGAGATGATCTAAAAAGGTCATTTCTCCGGATAGCCCCCGCTTTTTCTCAAGTTTATCTACCTCTATCTGATCCAGTGCCATACTAGTTGTAATTTTGAAAAGCCAAATGTACGAAATCGATTGCTTTCGCCTCCGGAAATAACAATTCCAGGTAAAACCTTATGTGGCTGTTTTGTTCATTCCTATCATGCTGCACATTCAGGCAAGGTAGCATCTGACTCACCTTTAGTTTTATCAAATATTATTACTTTAGCGGCTGAAGAAAATGACTATGAATGAGATTATCTTAAATCTGGTACTTTTTGCTGTAAGTTTGGCTGTATTGCTTAAGGCTTCCGATTGGTTCATTAATGGAGCAGAAAGAATTGGACTTTCATTTGGAATTGCGCCATTTATTATCGGTGTGACCATCATTGCTTTTGGCACATCTCTGCCTGAATTGGCAACCTCAATTGCTTCGGTACTGGATGGAAAATCTGAAATAGTGATAGGTAATATTATAGGAAGTAATATTACAAACATAGCCCTGGTTATAGGAGTAGTTGCTGTTATTGGAAAAGAAATAAAAATCGAGAATGACATCATGAATATTGACATGCCAAAACTTTTGGCCTCTGCAGTATTGTTATGGTTCATTTTACAAGATTTGCAAGTGACTATTGTTGAGGCGATAATTTGTTTGGTCGGAATTATCATTTTTGTAGCCTACACAGTCAGTGTTGACAGGGAAATAGACAAAGACCAGCTTCCCATTGCAACCTGGAAGGATTATGCTTTCCTTATCGGGGGGGGTACATTGGTGTATTTCAGTGCAGGATATACCATTGATTTTGTGAGCGCATTTGCAATAGGAGTAGGTTTACCCCTCAAAATCGTTGGGTTATCGCTGGTTGCGTTGGGAACATCCCTGCCGGAATTAATCGTAAGTATTCAGGCAGCAAGAAAAGGAAAAACAGGGATTGCCATTGGAAATGTTTTAGGTTCCAATGTTTTTAATTCATTTTTTGTATTGGGTGTGCCTACTTTCTTCGGCCCTTTGACCATTCCTCCGGACACGCTCACATTTAGTCTGCCTTTGATGATGGCACTTACACTGCTTTTTGCATTTATGTGTGTCACCAGACGCATTTCTCGATGGGAAGGCTTAATTTTGCTTTTGATTTACGTATATTTTATCAGCGAACTGTTTTAATAAAAACGCATATTATGTTTGGAGATCTGTTAGGTAACATGGAAGAAAGGCAGGCAGAGATGAAGAAAAAACTTGCTACAATCATTGTAGAAGCATCATCAGGGGATGGTATGGTAAAAGTCTCAGCCAGTGCTGACCGGCAACTAACCAATATACAATTTGATCCTTCGTTTATAAAATCTGCAGATCAGGAAGAAATAGAGGACTTAATACTGGTTGCCGTAAATGAAGTAATGACACTTGCTGCTGCAAAAGAAGCTGAAGAGGCTCAAAATATGCTGAAAGACATGCTCCCGCCGGGCCTGGGTGATATGGGAGGCATGTTTTCATAAAATTTCTTATACTAAATAGACGTTGAAGCTGATAGACAAATTAAACTTGTCAATTGAACAGTGTCATTTACCATAACAATCACCATTTCATGAAGCATTTCGGGTCAATTTTCCTGTTGTTGATACTTTTTTCAACCATTTCAATGGCTCAGGCGGATCTTGTGGGGCAAATCAATTTCGATAATTGTACCATCTCAGACCCAACAGGGAATATTGATTCAATTCCTTTCGGATCTCCGCCGGTTTGCGATTGCGGATTACAGGGTGATGCCTTGTTCTTTAATGGTACAGATCAATTTTTAAGAGTACAGGATTCTACACTGAACTTTCTGTTTTCCAGATTGCCCTTTACATTGAGTTTTTATTTCAGACCGGGAATTGGTACAGGATTAATGCCATTATTTTCTAAAAAAGAGGATTGTCTCGGACAAGTGGGATTCTCAATGAAATATAATGGTGCGACACAGCAAATAATCACTGAATTTTCAGAGTCAGGAAATAACCGCGCACTGATCTCACAGGCAATTGACACTGACAGATGCTGGCAACATGTAGTCATCATGAGGATTGGTACTACAGTTCGATTATATATTAATGGCCGGCTCAGAGAAGAAAATCGCAGTGGGCAGACAATCAATTTGACCAATAACAGAGAACTGGAAATCGGAACAGGGCCCTGTGTAGGGAGTACAGATGTTCGGTTTAACGGATATATGGAAGATATTCGATTTTATAGCAGGGACCTGACCGGACTGGAAGTACAAAACATCTTTATCCAGCAGGATAAAATCAATAATCGGGATACTACAATATACCTGGGGAATTCAGTTAATGTTCGCCCTGAACCCAATTGCGCCAATTCATACACCTGGTTTCCTCAAAATGGTGTCAGTAATCCTAATATAGCAGACCCAGTAATCACTCCTGATTCAACAACAACTTACTTTGTCAATTTCAACTATGGTACTTGTCTGTCCAGAGATACACTGAGAATTACAGTCATAGATCCATCATTACTTGACTGTAATATACTTCCTATGCCTACTGCATTTACACCTAATGGTGATAATCTCAACGAAGTATATGGCATCAGTAATCCATTCTCATTTGAGGAGTTGCTTGCATTTGAAATATTCGACAGGAATGGATCGAAACTATTTTCTACTTCCAATGCATTTGAGAGCTGGGATGGACAGTTTCATGGCGACCCTATGCCCAATAGTGCATACTTGTACCTGATAAAATATAAATGTCAGGGTGAAGAAATTATCAAAAAAGGAAGTTTTCATTTACTGAGGTAAATGCTAAAAAATATGTCCGAGCCAGGCCCTCTTTCTGAAAGAATTTATGGAAAAATATTGCTTTTCGGAGAGTACACAGTTTTGCTGGAGGGTGATGCGCTCGCCATTCCACTTCAAATTCCTTCATTCAGTGGCATACTGAAACTTGAAAAGGATACAGGAATAGATCCGCGATTGAAAGAATGGCTTCACTATTTGTTAAAGAAAAAGAATACGCATTTCTCAGAATTTGAATTTGATTGGAGCAGATTTGAAAATGATATCCATCGTGGTTTAAGGTTTGATTCAGGAATTCCCATTGGATACGGAGCAGGTAGCTCAGGAGCTTTAACTGCTGCCATCCTTAAATCTTATTTACCTCAAACACAACGCCGGGAACTACTTACTGATTTGAGGCGGCTTAAGAAAATCCTTGCTGATTTTGAGTCCTTCTTCCATGGAAGCAGTTCAGGCCTCGATCCACTTGTTTCCATTCTGAATACCCCCATAAAAATTTCTGGAAAAGGAGCTCTAAATATTCCACCACTGAAAGCCGGTAGTCTTCACAACTGGTGTATCATAGATTCCGGTATTACCCGGAAAACTGATGTGTTAGTGGAAACCTTTAAAAACAGACTGGCTACAGATCATCAATTCGGGCATCACATGCAGAATTTAAAAACCTTCAATCAAAACACGATTCGAGACTTTTTAGATCAAAACATGGATCAGGTAAAACATGGAATCCGGCAGATTTCTTCTATTCAGCTGGCTGAAATGGAATGGCTGATACCTGAAAAAATAAAAACAAGTTGGAGAGAAGGGCTGGAATCAGATAAATTCTATCTGAAGTTATGCGGTGCAGGAGGAGGAGGCTTTTTTCTGGGATATGTACCTGAACAGGCTGACCTGAAAATTTTGGATGAAACTATGAAAGTATATTCACTGGATGTACAGTTGAAATAGCATTATGACAGAATAAATCTTATCACTTTTTGCAGACCAGCACCCAGGCAGGCGGAATATTGATCGGGACAAAGTGCATTTCACAATTCCCAAACACCTTTAAATACCGTTTTTTCTCCATCATATTGTAATGCATCTGAACGTATAAACCATCAGGGCTTAAAATATCGCGCGCATTTTGGATGATCGATGTGGCTAATTCAGGCGGTAGTACAACAAAAGGGAGGGCTGAAATAACATAATTGACTTCGCTGATTCCATGTGCGTGCATCTCCAAAATGAGATTTTCAGCAGAATAAGGCATTAGATGAAATCTTGGATCCTTAATTTTTCTCAGCTGCTCACAGAATTGTTCATTTATTTCAAAAGAAAAAAGGCGCCCATTTTTGCCCAACCTATTTAATATATGCTTTGTAATCCTGCCATCACCCGCTCCAAGCTCTACAACTACAGCATCGCTGCGGACTGGAATTTGTTCGCTCATTTTCTGACAGAGAAATCTCGAACTTTGAACCAACGTGCCGGTTGTTTTAAGGTTCTTAATGCTCTCAGTAAAAAATTGAAAATGATTCATGCAGAATATTATCTAATCAGTGAGGCGAATATAGTTTTTTAAATCAGGGTATTTCTCCAGCAACTTGGGTACTATATCCCCTCTTTGCAATCTGATTCCATCTAAGTATGGGACGATAAAGGCATCACCAAAACCTTTATTTCTGGCCAGAGTCCTTAAATTAATAGCTTCTGAAGTTCGTTTAACCAAACCGATAGAATATTGCATGAATTGATTAGAACCTCTTAGTTCTATACTGCCATCCGGAAATTCCTCCATAAGGTTTCCGGCATACATCTGCCTTAGGGATGCAAATTGAACTTTGTAAGTAATCCCTCTTATTTTTTTGATATAATCATAACCGCTATTATCCCGCATGGTTTGACTCACTTCAGGGAATTCATATTTCAATTCCAAATCCGGATTTTGCCCGTGAATAATAATTTCTATTCTTTGATTTAAGAATTGTGCAGAAGGATTGGGTCTGCCCTCTATGGTTTCAACAGCTATTGGATATTGATTACCCAGCCCTTTTAGAATCAATTTTTCTTGTGGGACACCTTTGGTTACCAGATAATCTGCATATTTTTTTGCTTCCAAAAGGGAACTGTATAGTAGAAAAGTTTTAGTACCATTTTCATGCACATAACCTCTTATTTCCAATTGAATTTCGGGAAACCGGACTGCTGTTTCTGCTATCTCATTTAACTTGTTTTGATGGGCAGAAGTAATTTCCAAATCTGAATCCCTAATAAAGAATGGTTCAATTGTTAAAGTTTTTTTTCCAGAGAGACCAGCATTAACGGGAGCTCCAGACTCTTCTGTTATATTCTGGGAAAGCTGATTTGCCATTTTTTGCTCTTTATATGGAGGAACCTGAGAAAATGCTACAGGAAATGATGCATTAAACTGCGCGTCCTCCCTTTTGCGAAGCTGAGCAATATAGATATCATTCCCTCCAAATCCTCCCTTTCTATTGGAGCTCAGATAAGCTTTAGTGCCGTCAGGCGCTACTCTGAAATAAAAATCATCCATGGATGAATTGATGGGTGGAGCTACATTAAGCGGTTCACTCCATGAACTGCCTGCATCATTATAATGAGTTTTGAAAACATCGAAACCTCCCATGCTTTTCCCGCTATTACTGCTGAAATAAAGTGTCCTTCCATCCCTGCACAAGTAAGGGGACACCTCATCAAAAGAAGAATTAATCACCGGACCCAGATTTTTTGGCGTAGTCCATTCTTCAGCTTTTCTTTCGCTTACATATAAATCATAACCACCATATCCTCCGTTTCTGCGACTTGAAAAAACAAGAATGCTGTCGTTAAAAAGCTGAATATCTTTATCCCCTCGCTCTGTAATAGCAGGCGAATTTTGCCAGTAAAAAACAGATTCATCCGCCATTCTCTGTTCTTTGAATGTATCTATCATGATTCTTCCAAACTTCTCATTACTTCCTCTTAAAAAAATAAGGACTGAGCCATCAAAATTGAAATCCTGTAGAATTTCATTTTCCTCAGAGTTCAGATGTTCCGGCAAAAAGCTAGAATTTTTGAAAGAACCTTTGTCCAGAGTGGAACTCAGCATCATATAGGCAGAATTGCCGGATTTGCCTGGCCTGCTACTACTGAAATATATTTTTTCGGGATTATTGGGACTAACAATAGGTTTGATGTCATCCCCTTTTGAATTAATGAATGCTCCCAGATTTTCTACCAAAGCTATTTTCTCGGCGTACTGCAATTGAGTTCCCTGATAGCAACGAAGCACTTCGTGAGAAACCATATTTCTTCTGGTATCTTTTGCTTTTGCAATTCGTAAAAAATGCTTGTAAGCTCCGGCTGCCTCTTTAAATTGCTGGTCTGCATGCAGTATCTTCGCCTGTAATAATACTACATCAGGCTGTTCTTTTTTTTGAATGGAGCGGATGTAGTTCAACCTTCCTGCTGCTGATGCGAATTGCTCCAATTCATATTCTACTTTTACTAATTCAAGCTGTACCTTCCAATCTGTGGGCTTCCTGTCAATATATTGAAGGTATAATTCCGCTGCTTCGCTGTACTTTTTTTGTTTTACCAGAATTTCGGCTCTGGATTTAAGCGATGACAAGGAAGATTGCGCATTTGCAACCTGCCCGCCAAATGATACACTCATGAGGAATATTACAAACCCTATAATGCCTCGTGATGGGTGGATAATCCTCATTTTATAAATTAAATTCCTTGATTGTGATCAAATCTTTCGAGATAATCAGACACACGCTTAAGAAAAGATCCTCCCAATGAACCATCTACTACCCTATGGTCATATGAAAGTGAAAGAAACATCATTTGTCTGATAGCAATTACATCCCCAAATTCAGTTTCCAGTACAGCAGGCTTTTTACGGATGGCGCCAGCCGCCATGATGGCAACCTGAGGCTGATTGATGATAGGTGTCCCCATCACATTTCCAAAAGTCCCCACATTAGTCAGTGTAAATGTACCGTCCTGAATTTCCTCAGGCTTCAGCTTATTATCTCTCGCCCTCGTAGCCAGATCATTTACAGCTGTGGTCAAGCCAAGGAGATTAAGATTATTGGCATTCTTAATAACCGGTACAATGAGATTGCCGGATGGCAGTGCGGCAGCCATTCCAATATTAATATTCTTTTTGCGAATGATCTGATTGCCTTCTACTGAAATGTTGATCATGGGAAAATCAGCAATCGCTTTGGCTATCGCTTCTATAAATATCGGGGTGAAGGTGATTTTTTGCTGATACTTCTTCTCAAATGCAGATTTGACTTTATTTCTCCATTCTACCATGGATGTTACATCCACTTCAACAAAAGAAGTCACGTGAGGTGAAGTATGCTTGCTTTTCACCATATGGTCAGCAATAAGCCTCCGCATTCTATCCATTTCGATGATCTCGACATCCCCACTCATGGATGAAGATGAGGTTCTCACTTCTTGTCTGGCCGGAGTTGATTGATGTGAGGTCTCAGGAGCTTGAGTCGGAGTGATAGATGCAGGCTCATGTCGGGTAGCAACATATTCCAGAACATCTTTTTTCGTAACTCTGCCTCCCAGACCGGAACCTTCGATAGCTCCCAGTTCGGAAGATGTGATATTCTGATCTTTTGCAATATTACGAACCAGCGGAGAATAAAATTTACTGCCCCCGTTCGATGGCAATAATTCTGCAGTATTTACTGCACTTGAAGCCGGTGCTGCAACAGGTGCAGGCTGAGCAGTATCCTTTTGAGGAGTAGCCGCAGGTGCTTCCGGTGAGGCTACAGATGGAGTTTCAGCAATGCTTGCATTGACATCAGTCTCTATCAAAGCGATCACTTTCCCAATCTCCACTACCTCATCTTCCTGAAATAATATTTTGCTGATTTTTCCTGCCACAGGAGAAGGAATCTCAGTATCAACTTTATCAGTAGCTATTTCCAGAATCGTTTCATCCAGTGCCACCGTATCACCAGCTTTCTTTACCCATTTAAGGATAGTTGCTTCCATGATACTTTCTCCCATTTTGGGCATAATCAATTCCACTTGAGCCATGTACTTATCTTTTTGCGTGGCAAAATTACTTCAAATAAACGGCTATCAAAAATTTTCGAATCATATTCAAAGCCTGGACTGCAGCATATTGTATATTCCGTTCTCTATCTTTCATATATAAGAACGAAAAAGTTTTAATATGTTGTTTGTTACCTACTGCTATCCAAACAGTACCAACCGGTTTTTCTTCAGAACCTCCATCGGGTCCGGCTATTCCTGAAACTGCAGCTGCAATGTCGCCTTCCAAATGCTGCAATGCTCCCCTGACCATTTCGATTACAGTCTGCTCACTAACAGCTCCCCATTGTCCCAATGTTTCTTTTTTAACACCCAAAATTTTCATTTTATGCTCGTTGGAATATGTGATAGCTGCTCCTTTGAAATAAGATGAAGACCCCGGAATACTGGTAATTTTATGCGAAATCAAACCACCTGTACAGCTCTCTGCCAACACCAGACTCAGATTATTCTCATTCAATAATTTACCAACAGCTGATTCCAGTGATTCTCCATTTTCACCATAAGTCCATTGCTTTATCAACTCAGATAACTTGTTTCTATTATTTTCAAATGTTTCCCGCAAACCGCCCCTTTGTGAAATCCTGATCCGAACTTGTCCTGTGCCGGGTAAATATGCAATTCCCGACTTGTCGCCCAAGGTGGATTCAAAGTCCTGAATATGATCGGCGATGACCGTTTCTCCGGTTCCTACGGTATGAAATGTGTGCTCAAAATATTCTTCTGTCTGAAACTGACTAATCAGCGCAGGTCTGACATGCCGCTCCATCAAGTGCTGCATTTCATAAGGCACTCCGGGCAGCATTATACAGTGTTTCTCATCTTTTTTCAGCCACAATCCCGGTGCTGTTCCCATCCCATTTTCGAATACCTCAGCTCCTTCAGGCATCATACATTGCTCCCGATGTTGCTCTGATACAGGGATATTTCTCTTAGTGAACAATTCCAGAATCCGGTCCCAGGTCTGCTGATGAAAAGTCATCCCAAGACCAAAATAATCTGCTATTGCTTTTTTGCTAACATCGTCCCTTGTTGGGCCAAGACCTCCTGTGGTGATGACCATTTCGGCCGTTTCGTAAGCAGTTTCCAGTGTTGAAAAAATTTCCTCATGGGTATCTCCAATCGTAAAAGTGCGGTGGATACTAAATCCAAATTGATTCAAAAACTGTCCTATCCATGAGGCATTTGTATTGATCACTTGTCCTATCAATAATTCATCCCCAATACAGATCAAATTTATATTCATATTGTATTTTTGAAAATTTGAGGTAACAGCTTAATCTCTTTGAAATTATACAATCTTTGTTTCCCTGCTTTGTCCTTCAAAATAAGTCTGCCATCAGGCTTAACGCCTTCAAGGTATAATTCCAACTGCACATTATTCAAGTCCTTATAGATTGCCCGTTGATTTAATAAATACAAATTTTGCTCAAATTCGTCTAAAATGGATGACATACCAGTTGCCGATGAATGATTCATTTTCAGGAACTCATAAGATGCATCCAGCCGGAAGAGCATATCACTCATGACCTTAGACCTGGAGAATTCCTGATGAGAAAGCGAGCGAAGCGAGGCGGGATTTCCGATATCCATTGGAAATGCTGTTTGATTAACATTCATTCCTATTCCGATCACGGCATAATCCAGATAATATCCCCGGACAGCGGTCTGAATCAGCAGACCGGCAATTTTTTTATCCTTGCAATAAAGATCATTAGGCCATTTAATAGTAAAATCTAATGTCGGGATCAGTTCGGCCATAGCCTTTCTCATAGCATTGCAGACCATCATCTGAAGGTAAAATCCTTGTTCGGCCTTAAGAAATGAAGGATAAACGATAACAGAGAACAGACAATTTTTGGCGTATTCACTATGCCATGCACTGCCAATTTGTCCTACGCCTGCTGTTTGTGCATCTGCCGAAATGACCAAACCTTCCTTTGGTCTGGCTTTTGCTATAAGCTGCGTAGCGGCCAAATTGGTGGAGTCCAGTATTTCAAAGTGTTGATGTGAACTTCCTATTAAATTTGCAGACAATAATATATTCAATATATTTATATTATATAGATGTTGTATATTTACTTTCAACAAGCTGTAACGAAAACTTGTGAATTTACGTTTATCAATTAATTATCAATCAATAATAAAATAGCATTTGAGCACAAAAGCAATTTCAAAACGCAGTAAATCTGCAGAATCTCCACTTAATGACCTGATCATAGATGCTATTCAGGATATCAAAGGTAAAAATATTGTCAAACTGGATTTGAGACATTTATCAGACGCATCAGTCGATTTTTTTATTATTTGCGAAGGAGATTCTACCACACAGGTTAGAGCCATTTCAGAACGAATTCATAAGAAAGTGAGAGATTTAGTCGGAATAACACCGATAAACGTCGAAGGAGCTAAACAAGCACAGTGGATTTTGGTTGATTACTTTGACATTGTCGTTCATATCTTCTATCCGGAAACAAGAGCATTCTATGACCTGGAAGATATGTGGAGCGACGGTAAAAGAACCGAATACCAAAATTTATAATTATTCTAAAGTAGAATACTGAAATGGAAAATCAAGAGAATTCAGAAAAACCCAACAAGAACCCTATCAACCGATTTGGTTCTTATTGGATATATGGTCTGATTGCACTGATTCTGATTGCACTGAACATGGTCAATATGGGCAGCGACACAGAGATTAGCAGCAATCGCTTTGAACAAATGGTGCAGGAAGGTGACGTCGAAAAAATCATCGTAGTCAATGAAGAAGTAGCCCATATTTATATCAAAGCAGACAAAGCCAAAAATGATAAATATCAGGACGCAGCCAAAAACAGCTTCGGAAGTGCCCGTGCGCACTACACCTACAATATAGGACCGAAGGAATCATTTGGCCGGCAAATAGAAAAGCTATTTACTGATCTTAGTGCTGAAGGCCTGACCACACCTATACTAAACTATGAGAAAAGACAAAACTGGCTTGGGAATTTGTTGCCTTATTTATTGCCTTTTATCTTCTTATTAGTTCTGTGGATATTTATTATGCGCAGAGTTAGTTCGGGATCATCAGGACCAGGAGCACAGATATTCAATATCGGGAAATCCAAAGCCACACTGTTTGACAAAAACACAAAAGTAAATGTGACTTTCGCTGATGTAGCAGGTTTGGATGAAGCAAAGGAAGAAGTAATGGAAGTCGTGGATTTCCTGAAGAATCCAAAGAAATATACCTCTCTGGGTGGTAAAATACCGAAAGGAGTTTTATTAATAGGCCCTCCGGGTACCGGAAAAACTTTGCTGGCCAAAGCCGTTGCAGGTGAAGCAGCAGTACCTTTCTTCTCTATATCAGGATCAGATTTCGTTGAAATGTTTGTTGGTGTCGGTGCATCAAGGGTGCGTGACCTTTTCAAACAGGCCCGCGAGAAAGCGCCTTGTATCATCTTCATCGATGAGATTGACGCCATCGGTAGGGCAAGAGGAAGAAACAATATTCAGGGCGGAAATGACGAAAGAGAAAATACGCTGAATCAACTACTGGTCGAAATGGATGGTTTCAGTACAGATAAAGGTGTGATCATTATCGCTGCTACCAACAGACCTGATGTACTGGATACTGCATTACTCAGACCGGGAAGATTCGACAGACAGATCAGCATTGATGCGCCGGATTTGAAAGGAAGAGAGCAGATTTTCAATGTGCATTTGAAAAACATTAAAATCAGTTCTGAAGTCAAGGCTTCTATACTTTCTGAAATGACACCTGGTTTCGCAGGTGCTGACATTGCTAACATTTGCAATGAAGCAGCATTGATTGCAGCCAGAAGAAATAAGACAGAAGTGGATTTGGACGATTTCAACTACGCATTGGACAGAGTCATCGGAGGACTGGAGAAAAAGAATAAACTCATATCGCCCGATGAGAAAAAGATTATTGCTTATCATGAAGCAGGCCATGCAGTATGTGGATGGTATCTGGAACATGCCTCCCCACTTGTGAAAGTGACTATTGTCCCAAGAGGAATAGGTACGCTGGGATATGCACAGTATCTTCCTAAGGAGGAATACATTATCCGTACAGAGCAATTGCTCGATCGTATGTGTATGACGTTCGGAGGTAGAGCAGCAGAATCAATCGTATTCGATAAAATTTCTACAGGGGCTCAATCGGATCTGGACATGGTTACCAAGATGGCATATAGCATGCTTACTGTGTATGGCATGAACGATAAGGTGGGAAATGTGTCATTCTATGGATTGTCGAAAGATCAGTTCCAAAAACCATATTCAGAGGCTACTGCATCCATGATTGATGAAGAAGTAAGAAAGATCGTAGAAAATCAATACGAGAGAGCCAAGAATTTACTTCGTGAAAAAAGAAATGAATTAGAGATTCTAGCCAACCGTTTGCTGGAAAAAGAGGTATTACTTAAATCAGACGTGATGGCATTGATCGGAGCGAGGCCCTATGATGTAAGCAGAAGCGAAGATATTGAGGAGATTGCCATTCCGGATGCAAGTGGATTCGCACCTGATAAAAGAGAATTACTACCGGATAAGCTGGAAGAAGAGAAAACGGAAGAATAGTTTTTTATAAATCTTAGTACATAAAGCCCTGGCACGCAGATTCGTTCCAGGGCTTTTATTATTATATCACTGCCATATTTTCAAGCATATCAATATCTCCAGCTTGTCAAATCAGCATTCTTAGGAGCAGAATTCTGAATTCTATCCATGATCTTCGGCAGATAAAAAGTATTGTACCGAAGCCTTGATATCCAGATAGGGTTTTCCTGATCCCCATTCCAGCAATGTTCAGCCCTGTCGCCGTAATCCACCTCTCCTTCATACGGCGGATTTTGAGTTTTTTCCAGAAAATCTTCCATCAGATACACAGCATTATTCAGGTAATAATTGTCCATGTCTCCGCAGTAAATATTAATCTTTCCTCTCAGTTTGGGTCCCAGCTTCGCCCAATCCCTTTCCAGAATATAACGTAAATCATAATTTTCTTTCCAGTAATCTGCGACTTCAGGATCAATCTCACCGGTATATTTATCCCAAAGTCGCTTTGGATATCCATCTTCACCCTGCGGGGAATACACCGCCTCCCAGATATCCCATTGCTGGCCTGACCTGCCTTTAGTGCCTAATGCAAGTTCCCTGTAATTCATTGACTTAAGGGTGGCATTTAAATGTCCCAAAGTATTTCTATACCCGGGCCGCTCCATCGGTTTATGCTCACTTTCATAGTAATAAGCATTTTTATCTTTATAAATATCAACCAGACAATATGCTCTGAAATCTATCGGATCCGGACAGGCGGCATAGCATCCGTTGTATTCTTCCGGATAAAACATCTGAACCGCCAATGCTTCCCATCCACCAGTAGATCCTCCATAAAGAAATCTCGCCCAACCCTCTCCAATTCCTCTGAATTGTTTTTCAATATGCGGAATCAGTTCATATGTTATAGCATCACCATAAGGTCCAAGATTTGCTGAATTGACTGCATAGGAATCATCATAATAGGGATTTGCATGCTGGATCTCCACAATAATGACTCTTGGAAATCCCGGACTTATCCATTGCCGGTAAAAATCATATGCCTCCTGTTGCTCAATAATATTATATCCTTCTACCCCAAATCTGTCGCTAAATTCCGGTTTCATATCCGCGTCCGGAGGAGTAGTACGGAAACCACCAAAATCGTTCGGGAAATGACCGTGAAAAATAATCACCGGGTACTTTGCCTCCGGATGCTCATCAAATCCTTCAGGCAATAACACATGCGCTCCTAATTCAACAGTCTCTCCCCAAAATTTCGAAAGCAGCTCGCTTTTCATCTTGATGTGCTTGATATACTTAGTATCTTCAGGTGCGGGGATTTCTTCGATCACCTTATCCATATGAATTTCTACACTCTTGCCGGAATGCGATATGGATACCTTTTGAACTCCACTATAAAAGTTACCAGGTTTTAAATTCCATTGCTGACCTTCTCCTTTTTCCGGAGGAAGAAGTACCGTATGTCCTGTAGAAAGATTAAATGGTTGATAACGATTTAACAAGGCTTGTACATAATATTCCCCTTCCGGCAGATCAGAAAGCCTTTCGTACGGATATCCGAAAGCTTCAGAACCCACAATTGCAGTTTCTCCGGATTTCCAGTTTTCAACATCCATACCGAATACGATCTGTGTATCATGTCCATCTTTGATTTGAAATCTGGGCTCTTCCTTGTCATTAGTTGATAGAAGTATAAGAAGCCGGCCTGACTGGGGAGTTTCTGCCAAACTGCTTTCCCAGGTGATTTGAAATTCTAATGTACTTTCTTTTTCATTTTTAGATGTACATCCTGAGAATGCAATACTTACCAATAGCATGTATAGAAGGGCTGTCCGCATGTTGATGGATCATTTAAAGTGGATAATTTTCAGCCTGATGTTCAACAAAACACTGGCTCTACACACTGGAAATGTAAGGAATTCTTTGGACTAGCATGATGGATTGAAGAATAATTTACTATCTCATGCCTTCCTTTGATATTCCTTTTGGTCTTGCTAATTTGTTAATATGCTCTTTACCCACTTTCTATTTAAAACTTTGATTCAACTATCTGCAAAGCGCCGATGGTCGTCCCCAAAGCTTTGGGGATCGATCCTATTCATCATGAATTTCTAATTCATCACCGACTTATTTTAAAAATACTCCGGCTGTTTAAATCTGAAATCTGAAAACTGAAAACTGAAAACTGAAATCTTTTTCCCACTTGTCATGCAACATCGGATGCCAACTCTTTACACTCCATCAAATTTCCACCAAACTCAGGAAAGTGTAAACTCAAATCAAATATCCCCACACAGCCACAAAATGGCAAGCAGTCCCACCCAATACAAATAAATGCCAAATGGCATGATGCAGTGGCTTATGATCCCTGGCAAAAAAGTACGTTCCTGCTGTATATAAAAGACCTCCACCAATGAGCCATACAACACCCTGCATAGGAAATATTTGCAAAAATTCACGGATATCAAACACGATCAACCACCCCATTGCCAGATATAAAATCAGGGAAAACTTAGGCCAGCGATCAAAAAACCAAATTTTGTATATCAATCCGATCGCTGCTATCCCCCACACTGTAGCCAGAATCCGATATCCTGTTTCTGGCTCAAATAACAGCAATGCAAAAGGTGTATAGGTGCCCGCAATCAAAATATATATAGCTACATGATCCAGCTTCTGCAGCATCTTCTTTCTGGACTCATTGCTCACCCAATGATAAAATGTCGATGCAGAATACAACAATATCATACTCATCGCAAATATCCCTAAAGCAAAAATAATCTTGGGATCCCCTGTCTGTACACTCCGATACATCAGCACAATCAAGCCCAACAGCGATAGCAGCATACCCACAGCATGTGTCACTGTATTCCAAAATTCTTCCCTGTTCAGTCGGGTGGGTTGCATTGTATGTTTTTCTATAAATCGAAGAAAAGTAATTTTTGTTGCTTTTTAAGTACGATTTCCATTTAGTAGCAACATATAACGCGCCCAACTCGAAGTAAGGTGATGTCTTGCGGCGCTACGCTGGCAAGGTGATGTTTTTTCGTGGGGCAAGCCACGAAAAAGTGATGTCTTTTTGATTTCTTCAGCTCCGCTTCGAAATCAAAAAGGTGATGTGCAAGCGGAGCTCGCAGTTGGGTTTTGAGTTTGAGTACGAGGTTCCCAACTCAAATTCCAGGCCGCATCTTTTCCCTAGGCTAAACTCACCCCCGACCCCTCTCTTTTGAAGCTAGCGTTTATACACATCTTCACTCCTTTGTCAATCTATATGTGAAGAAAGCTGTTTGAAAACTCTGTAGTCCTCTAAAAAAAGTAATTGGTCCGGGTGGCCTTTGACTT
>JALHRR010000070.1 GCA_022841345.1 Saprospiraceae bacterium | reverse complement strand
AATCACTGAATCCTTCTGTTGAAAACAATTGTTCCTGATACAAACCGCCATCAGATTTTCTGAACTGGGTATGTCTTTTTGCAGGTATCTGTCCTAATGAATAATAATGCATGAGTGCGTTTTATTGGCTCGCACAAAATTACATTTGATTTCTACCAAAATCAATTATTTTGCAAAATTCCGTTTTCACAAAATCTATTTTTGTGAGAGACAAGTAAGCAAACAAGGCGATTTTCCTTGTTATTAAATTTTAAACCCAACAGTCAATACTACATTGCTTCTCACAATGTCTTGATTTACATTGGGTTTGTCGACATCTTCTATCTGATACACCTGGTAAATTTGATCGAACCCTCTTCTTACATAAGCAAGATCCACATAGAATTTATTTCCTCTGAATCCAGCTCCCAGGCTAAAACCTGTATTGAATTTTGAATCTCCTTCATAGGGACTTCCATACATCATGTAACCTCCCCGGATTCTCCATATATCAAGCGCCATTTCTGCCCCCAGTCTTACATTTAATGCCCCCTGAAGTCTTGTGTCTACATCAGCATTTAATTCTCTTTCATATTCAATATCTGCTATATTGCTGCTTTCAAACTTGAAAGAACTGCTCCCATAATCCACATATTCAACATCAGCACTAATAAAGCCGAAACTTTTAATAATAGTACCCACACCTCCGGAATACCTCCATGGAGTGCGTAATCTGTATTCAAAAAAGCCTTCCGGAGAATCAGCAGTTTTTGTTATCGGACTTCCTGCAGGTGAAAAATTATAAACAAAATTTGTGGTGAAAGCTTCAGTAAATTTTAAAAAGGATGGAGTGTGAACACTTGCTCCAATTCTTACTTCATGGATGGGTTGATATATAAGTCCTAGTTTTGCATTAAATCCTGAGCCACTAGCCGTTAATTGTTCTGCAAATGATAAGCTATTGAAATTTATGACTTCATTTCCTGAATCCTGTTCGATATATTCTTTATTGGATGTGAAGCGAACAAATGGCACATTCAGTGAAAACCCAATTAATAGTTTTTCATTATAATTTCCTGCAAAACCAAATGACAATTCATTGCTGTATCCATTTTGGCGGGCTAATTGTGATTTGCTGAGAATGTAATTTTGATTATCATTCTGATTCATATCACTAAAATAAAATCCATCTGCGTCAGGCCCATAAATAGCTTCTGTATCATAAGCAGGTCCTGATTCAAAATTATCCAGTTGGTCGGGTTGAAATCCATTAGCAAGCGCAACAAACCGGTTAATGATGCTACCTCCTGAACGACCATTGAAGAAAAAATCCTGCTGATAATCAGCCGTGCGATTTAACCCGATTCCGAAATTGACAGTGGTCCATTTACCACCAGGATTGCTGGCTATGACTAAACCTGCATTCCCCAATCTGAAATTAATAAGATCTGAATCCAGATTTTCGTTTCCTGATCCTTGCAGCATACTGGTTGTCTTTGTTGATACCACCCATGGAGTTATCATCAGTTCAGATTTTCTGAAGACAGCTAAGCCTGCAGGATTGGTTGACATGGAGGTGAAGTCAGCTCCGAGTGCCGTCATGGCACCACCGGTTCCCTGAAATCTGGCGGAGCCTCCAAAATCAAATTGCGAATACCTTAAAGCATCTGCAAATGTCTGTGCACTCAGTGTAAAACCACTCAATACACTAAAAATAAAAATTATATATTTCATGTTGTTCATAGTTTATGTTGAATCAAATCTTAGTATACCAGGCAGATAGTGTCTTTTTATTTACGCAGGTGATTGGCGAATCAGGTTGAAATCAAGCAAAAAATGGAATTTCTTATTGTTTCAAAGAAAAGGGGAGTACAAATTACGTACTTCCCCTCTCTGATATTCTGAAACAATTATTTATTGTTTGTTTTCTCTGTTTTTATCCACCACGACCTGATCGTGAGCTACCACTGGATGAAGATCCGCCACCTCTTGAGCTACCACTGGAAGAACCAGATGAACTGCCAGATGATCTCGAACTTCCACCACTATCATATGATGGGCTGCTACTCCTTGATGGGGATGAACTTCCTGAATCAAATCCACCACCTCTGGAATTACTTCTTGGAGTGGATTCTCTTTGTTGTGTCGGACGGGTACTTTCCTGTCTTTGTTGTTGTCTTGATGGTTGAGTACGTTCATCTGAATTGTTGCGTATAGGTTCTCTTGTTGAAGGAGCATCATTTCTTCTTGTATTAGTATTCGGTCTGGTATTAGCAGGCTCTCTGCCTTCATTTGACCTCGTGTTGGATGGTGTTCTGTTTGTAGGTGAAGTTGTTTCCCTTGAAGGATTAGCTCGTTCTACATTGAAGAACTTCCTTTGAGGAGTGGCATCAGAGCTCGTTGCCGGCTCTCTGACCGGATTATTACGAGTATTGCTTGAGGCCTCAGCTTCAGTAGCTGTCCTGTCCAGGAATCTTGAATTTCCTTTTTCAGTAGTACTTTCTGCTTGTCTTTCTCTGGAAGTTACACCGTTTACTACGGAACCAGTTCTTGGATCACGAACAGGTGAAGTATTTCTGATAGAAGAACGATCAGTGGTACTAACTGCACCGCTTCTTCTCGGTCCGTAAACTCTGCCTCCTGCGCCATTATCTACGATTGGGTTGCTCCAACCGCCGCCCCAGCCATTGTTCCATCCTCCATAATTATATCCATTCCAGCCATAACCAGGGCACCATGGATCATAATAACCAAATCCACCACCGCCCCAGCCATTGTTCCATCCACCACCCCAACCGTAATTGTTGATGATGACCATAGAAGGACTACCATAATAAGGTGACATCCAGGGATTCATTCCCCATCCACCACCCCAGCTGTTCCAGCGATTCCAGCGGTTCCATCTGTTCCAGGGGTTATAGAATGAATTGTAAGCATATATGTCCCCCGCTCCCATGAAGAAAGGGTCGTAGTAATATACATCTACGAAAAATGGATCATAAAATCCAAAGCCCGGATTGGGTCTTTGAAACCTTCTGATTCTTGAAGAATATTCGAAATCCTGACTCTCGTAAGCGTCATAATCGAAATATTCTGAATCATATCCATTGTTGATATTGTTACCAAAACTTGAACTTGAAGTTGTGGTAGTTGTTTTTGTTACAGTAGTGGTGCTGCCGGGTTTGTAATACAAATCATCAAACTGGGCTGCAGCCTGAAAACTCAACATACCAATGACCCCCAACATCACTCCAATCTTTTTGCTCTTCATTATGGTCGACATATTACTACTATTTAAAGTGTTCTGTAATTTATTAAGTTAACATAGCTCGAAATTACTACTTTTGGGTCGCTTTTTCTGTTAATAGGTGCTTAAAGGTTGAAAAACGCTATGTTAAAGTTCTTCAATTTATTCAAAAGTCCCTACTAATTCAACGATTTCAAGCATAATTAGTTTCAATCATATCAATTATCACATATAATGGCAAAGGAAATTACATCCAGATCTGAAGATTATTCGCAATGGTACAATGACCTTGTACGCAAAGGAGGTCTGGCGGATCATTCTGCTGTCAAGGGTTGCATGATTATTAAACCTCATGGATATGCCATCTGGGAAAATATGCGCGATCAGCTGGACAAAATGTTTAAAGAAACTGGTCACGTGAATGCATACTTTCCTTTATTCATACCCAAGAGCTTCTTGAGTAAAGAAGCCGCACATGTGGAAGGGTTTGCAAAGGAATGTGCAGTGATCACTCACTATAGATTGATGAATGATCCTAATGGGGGTGGAGTGATTGTAGATCCAAGTGCCAAGTTGGAAGAAGAATTAATTGTCCGTCCTACCTCTGAAACTATAATATGGGATGCATATAAAGACTGGATTAAATCGTATCGTGATCTTCCAATCCTGATTAATCAATGGGCCAATGTAGTTCGGTGGGAAATGCGAACTAGACTGTTTCTTCGTACCACGGAATTCCTCTGGCAGGAAGGCCACACAGCTCATGCAACCGCAGAAGAAGCGGTTATGGAAACCCGGCAAATGTTAGATATCTACGCAACATTTGCAGAGGAATACATGGCTATGCCTGTGATCAAAGGAATTAAGACTGCAAACGAACGTTTTGCCGGCGCAGAAGACACCTATACTATTGAGGCAATGATGCAGGATGGAAAAGCATTGCAGGCTGGGACCTCCCACTTTTTGGGTCAAAACTTTGCTAAAGCATTTGACGTAAAATTTATGACCGAGCATAATAAAGAGGAACTGGTTTGGGCAACATCATGGGGCGTTTCCACCAGATTAATAGGCGGATTGATCATGACTCACTCTGATGATGAAGGCCTTATTCTGCCTCCAAAACTGGCACCACTGCAGGTAGTGATTGTCCCTATTCCAAAACCTGCACCTGAATTGGCTGAGGCAGCTGATAAGATAATGAAGGATCTAAAAAGCCGCGGAATCTCTGTTAAATATGATACGGACGAAAGAAACCGCCCCGGCTTCAAATTTGCTGAATACGAAATGAAAGGTATACCTGTACGTCTTGGCCTGGGAATGAGAGATCTGGAACAAAATCAGGTAGAAGTAGCCAGGAGAGATACAAAAGAGAAAACATCTGTTTCTTTGGATGGAATCGGAGATTATGTAGAAAACCTGTTGGCTGATATCCAATCATCCATGTTTGAAAAAGCCAAAAAATACAGGGATGAGATGATCACTCCGGTGGATGATTTCGATGAATTCCAAAGAGTACTGGATGAAAAAGGTGGTTTTGTACTGGCACATTGGGACGGCACAGTAGAAACAGAAAAGCGAATCAAGGAGCTGAGTAAGGCAACTGCCCGGTGTATTCCCCTGGACGGCAGCCAGGAACCAGGTAAGTGTGTGCTCACAGGGGAGCCTTCAGCCAGGAGGATACTGTTTGCCAGAGCTTATTGATCTATAATTAACTTGCTAATTAATTACATTACTTTTTGAACAATGGTCCGTTGTTCAGGTGGGATCTCCTTATCCTATAATTCCCACATACGAATTATACATAAATGCATAAGTGGACACTTTCAATTTCCTTTTTGGAGATCTGAGGATTGACAAATGTTAAATAAATCATAATATATACATTATTTGTTGCAACATTAGATGTATATACATACATTTGCATCATGCAATCTATCGAAGAAGCCATTCAACAATCCAAATTTCAGAACAACATGCATAAAGCACAGGTAAATGTTTTATACACAGCCTCTGTATTGGATGCAGCTTCGACACAGATGCTGAAGCCATTTGGCATCAGTCCGCAACAGTACAACATCTTAAGGATATTGAAAGGATGTCAGCCAAAAACAGCCAGTATAAAATACCTGACTGAAAGGATGCTGGACAGGATGTCGAATGCCAGCAGGCTTGTTGATAAATTAAAAGCCAAGGGCCTGGTGGAACGGATAGAATGTCCCAATGATCGCAGACAAGTTGAGATCTCCATTACCGAAAAAGGCATGGATATATTGGTGAAGGCTTCTGCAGAAATGCAGAAAACGATGGTCGCAAAGTCACCATTAACAGAGGAAGAAGCAGGAATTTTAAGTGATCTGCTGGACAGATTCAGAGGATAAATTTTCGAAGTATTTTAATATTAATTGTAAACACAAAAACCCTTTTCTTATGAAAACAGCATTTTTTTCAATGATGATGACAGCATTTACGCTGGTAGCAATAGCTAATCCAATCGCTCCAAAACCGGTAAAAGTAGACCTGACTAAAAGCACAATCGTTTGGGACGCATCTAAAGTTACAGGTTCTCACCAGGGAACAGTAAATCTGAAAAGCGCAGACCTTAAGTTTGATGGCGCCAAATTAGTAAGCGGACAGTTTGAAATCGATATGACTTCGATTACAGTAACTGACCTGACAGGTAAAATGAAAGATAATCTTACCGGTCACTTGAAGTCTGATGATTTTTTCAGTGTAGAGAAATTCAACACAGCAAAGTTTGTCGTTACTAAGGCAAAACAAGTAAAAGGTAAAGAATATGAAGTGACAGGTGATTTAACAATCAAAGGTATCACGAACCCGGTAACTTTTACAGCTACTGTAACACCTGATGTAAGCGCCTCTGCCAAGATCAAAGTGGACAGAACTAAGTATGATGTAAAATACGGTTCAGGTAAATTCTTTGATAACCTGGGAGACAAAGCTATCTATGATGATTTTGAATTGACAGTGAATCTTGTGATGAGCAAATAATTAGGGGTTCATATATAAAAGCAGGCGTCGACCGGATATCCCGGCCGGCGCTTTTTTTATTGAGACTCCAAATGTATTTGCTCCTTGCACTGAAGCTGTGATGTTTTCCTACGCCTATGGCTTGGAAAGTGATACCGAGGTTCGCTTTGCTCACTACGGCACAGGTGTTTTTTCAGGGGACAAGCCCTGAAAAAGTGATGTCTTTTTACTTTTTTCGGCTGCGCCTCAAAAGTAAAAAGGTGATGTGCTTTGCGAGGATGGTAACTTCCTCATACAAACCAATTTGCAAGTTTTGCGTAAATGGCAGCAAGAAATGTGTCTATGGAAATTAGTCTGCACCCGTAATTACCAGCTAAAACTGGCAAATTTAACCCAATATCCAAACCCGATCTGACCATATCAATGTGTGAATACTTGTAGCTGGAAGCTACGGGAAGCAGAAAGTGAGAGTGGGTCATGTGGGCTGTTTTGCCTGTTAACTTGAGCTTGAGGCTTGAAGCTTGTAGATTTTCAGGCTGTTAACCAGCAACCAGCAACCAGCAACAAGCAACAGTCTTACGGTTTCTTCAAATGACTGTCCAGAAAGTCAAAAAAGACCCGATTCCAAAGCAAAGAATTCTGTGGTTTATTTACCCAATGTCCTTCATCAGGGAAGTATAGAAATTTGCTCGGGATGCCGCGAAGCTGGGCAGCATTGAAGGCTTCCATTCCTTGTGAAACGGGTACTCTGTAATCCAGTTCATTATGAATGACCAAAATGGGCGTATCCCAATTTTCTACATAGTTATGAGGTGAATGTTTTTTGTAACTTTCTGCAGTTGCATTGTTCCAGTAAGGTCCGCCCAAATCATGATTGATGAAAAACATTTCTTCCGTTGTTCCGTACATGGATTCCAGATTGAATACCCCACAGTGAGAAATAAAAGACTTGAACCGCTTATTGTGGTTTCCTGCCAGCCAATATACACTGTAGCCACCAAAACTGGCACCCACTGCACCTAATGCATCAGCATCGACATATGGCTCTTTGGCTACATCATCAATGGCTGAAAGCAAATCTTTCATAGCTTGTCCACCCCAGTCGCCGGATATCTGTTCATTCCATTCCTGACCAAAGGATGGAAGTCCTCTCCGGTTGGGTGCTACCACGATATATCCCTTTGCCGCCATCAGTTGCAAATTCCATCTGTAAGAAAAGAACTGACTTACTGTGCTTTGAGGCCCACCCTGACAATAGAGCAAAGCCGGGTATTTTTTCTTAGTATCAAAATCCGGTGGATATACGACCCAGGTCAGAATCTCTTTTCCATCGGTGGCAGGCACCATTCGTTTTTCTACTTTACCCATTTTGACTTCAGGAAGAGAGGATTTCAAAGCAGATGTGATTTGAGTACTCTTGCCTGTTGTCAGATCCACTTCGTACAATTCTGTGGGTGAAGACATAGACATTCTGGAAGCAACCATTTTTGTAGTACCATTGACTGAGGTCATTGAAAAACTCTGATAATCCGCAACATCAGCGGTAATGGCTTTTATAGCAGGTTTCAAATTTGAATCAAAGGTCAGAGCATGCAATTGATAGGTAGCCTTCACACCGGAATTGAAAATGATGCGATTTGTTGAGGAAGGATCCCATTGCGCTTCATCTACATTATTGTCAAAATCTGCACTTAGATCCACTACTTTTTTTGTTGCCAAATCCATCAGCATCAGCCGGTTTTTGTCTGCTTCATATCCGTCACGAGCCATGGAAAGCCATATCATATACTTTCCATCTTTGGAAAATTTTGGCTGTACGTCATACCCGGGATTAAAGGTGGTGACATTTTCAGTTGTTCCTGTGGTGACATTGTACAAGTAGATGTCAGCATTAGTGCTAACAGCTGAGGCAGTGCCTTTTAGTTTTTTGGATGTATAAGCTAAATATTTTCCATCTGCACTGAAGCTGATTTCTTCAGAACCACCAAAAGGTCTTTGTGGACTATGAAAAGGTTCGCGTGCCATAATATCTTTTTCGTTTGTCACCAGGCTATCTCCACGATCAGCGATGAAAATATGACTAAAATGACCGTCATCCCAGGCTGTCCAGTGACGATACATCAGGCCATCGATAAGTTTTGCACCCCCGGTTTTAGGCAGATCAGGATTAAGATCAACAACTGACTCATTTACCTTTACGTCGGCGCTATACCATACTTTTTTTCCATCAGGACTATATCCATATCCGCTGATACCCTCAGGTCTATTGGTAATTTGGGTTTTCTTTCCTGATACCACATCTTTTTCCCACAATTGAACACCCTTGTCAGTACTGGCCAGGTAGGCTATTTTTGTCGCACTAATCCATTGTGCTGAAAATGCACCGGGTTCAATGATGGTACTCTGACCTTTCATATCTGCCAATTTAAGTGTTGGTTTGCTCTTGTTTTCTTCTACAGAAACAATTCGTTCAGTATACAGCACATTTTTCCCATCCGGAGCAATGGCTGGTTCGCCAATACGGGGAATCTTCATCATCAGTTCAGCACTGAGCTTATCCTGAGCACTAAGGTTTGAGAAAAAAGTTATGAACAGGAAGAAAGGCAGGATACGAAACAACATAATCAGGATATTTGGTGAATAGTAATATCAAACAAAAGTCATCTGTGTCTCAGAAAACATCAGAATTTTTTTCAAATCATACGAATTTGAAAAGCAAAAGTTACTAAATTTCAATCGGTGGTCACTATCATTTTACAATACTCACCTCGGTGGCGTTCAATACTTCTCCCGGAGAATTGGAGCTTGCATCAGTAACAAAGGCAACTATATGGCAATTGTCCGCATTCCACCATCCATTTTCTGCGGGTAAGGTAAACTTGTATTCTTTAGTTAATTGGTCACCAAATTTCATATTGGCTGCAAGAAAGTTCCCATCAAAATTGGTCAGCATACTCCTTAATACATGTCTGTGCTTGTAAGCTGTGGTCCTTCCACCGGGAGCTGCAGTATTAGCCTGAGGGTCAATTATATTATCCTCTGTAAGCATCACATTGATTCTGATATCTTCATTAATGTCCGCCAATGCTTCCACCGTCACTGAAACCTCAAGTTCTCTTGTTACAGGATTGAAGTTTGTGATAGCAACCACATCCACCAATGGGAGTGATTGTGCAAGTTGACCGACATAAGCAGCCCATTTTTGACGTCCCAACTGATAAGAGTTTTCACCTGAAAATTTAGATCTGTTAACTACTGCAGAAGGATAACCCAGAGGCGGCCCTATCCAATTTTCGATTGCCTGACCTGACTGAGTAAGAAAATTATATTTACTGTCTGAGTAAGGAGCCTGGGCAAAAAATCCTGCATGAATAGCAACAGAAATCAGGTTCTTTCCATATAAACCCTGGAGATTAATGATTTCATCTGTTCCCTGCGGACAATTGACACATTGCACACCGGTGAATTCTTCGATCAGAATATTGCGCTGACCTTCCTGAGGACGTACCAATCTGTAATCCGGACTTATTTCTTTACAGGATGATGCAATAATGAGGCTCAGAAAAAGAATGAAGTAAAATGGAGTACGCATAGCTTTACTTTTTTAGAATGTGGAATTGACAGTAAATCTGACACCATTGAAGGCAGGTTCCAAACGGCATATACCGCCTGTACATACCACACCTTCCACTTGTTTGACGTAAGATAAGGAAAATCTATTGTTCTTAATATTGTAAAATATATCAAATCTTGGGTAATGAAGACTTAGCTTTTCTCCATTATCCTCAGGTGAGTTTTTCCCGGGGGCTATATTAAACATATCTGAAGCCGTAAAAGTCCAGTTAGGCGCTATACTGTATTCCAGCAGAGCAAACAACCAGTTTCCATAGTCTTGTCTGGAATCCGCTTTAACATCATTACCTACGTGCATAAACTGTGATTCAAATCTCAATGATTTGTAGCGGTCAACTTTATAAAGAACTTCTACATACGGAATAAAAGTTTCCACAATGGGTACACCCGGCTTTTCTTCATAAATTTCCTGATTATATCGCTGCATCTGCAATCCCCACAAGAAATTCAATTTTGTGGAGGGTTTGAAATTGAATTCGAAATCAATATCGCGATACAATAAAAGCTGGTCCAGGTTTGTGATATTGGAAAAATTAACGCCAAAAGTCCATTTGTCATTCAGACTATATCGTGTTTCAAATTGGATGGCTTGTTCACTTAATTCCTGTGTAGCAGCAATATACCTTGATTTCAGCCTGTAAGTGTGCAACTTAGCCATAGGTGGCAGAAAATTGAGCAGACCTCTGTTGAGCGCCACAAAAGGATCGGCTCGAAAGGTGAAGTTTTCTGTTCTCTTGGCTTCCAGTGAAATACCAAGGCCTTCATTTGCATAACTAAGACTGGAATACACAACTGTGCCTGGCTCCAAAACAAACTTTCCGAGAGTGGTTCCTCCATTAAAGAGTGTTCTTTCCGCAAGCGGATCGAAGAAATTTTCCTGCGTTTTGTAAGCACCTTCCACATACCAGGTGAAATTACCCAGATTCAAGGTATTATACAAAGTCATTGCAAATGCATTATACCTGGCGCCAATACTATCTACCGGGTTATATGTTGAAAGAACATTCACCAGTGAAGCGACAGTCTGATCATTTAAGTTTTTATGTACAAGACCAATTCCGGGATTAATACTCCAGGGCTTTTCCTCTCCAAAAGAAAAATAAGCTTCTGCATTTACTCCATTTACGACTGAACCATACAAGCCAAACAAATTTTTCTGTCTTCCACTGAATCCTTTGATAAAGAAATCAGGAGTGATATCATATTGAAGTCTGACTCCCACCAATGCATTATCTATCAGTAGCGGACGATCTTCCCAGGCTCTGAATATCATACCGCTTCCGATCTGATCATAAATGTAACCGGCAGTGATACTTAAATCCTGAACTTTCTTGCTGATAAACCATCGGCCTATCCCTGAAGCCGTATAAGAATCCGTCGGATTGAGCAAGTTGGAGTTTTGGAACAGGTCAAATCTGACACCCACATCAAATCCCCAATTGGAATAATTGAGATTGAGCCAGGTTTCACCGCCGAATAATTGCCGGTCATATTGTGGAATATTGGCGGCTCCAATCAATGAATCACGGATAAAAACATTTCCGTTTGCCTGAATACTTCCACTGATTTTAGATCCCTCCTGTGCAGTCGCATGAAAACAAATTCCTATAAATAGGAGCAATAAAATATGTCTCATCAATCTTTCTTGTTCTTGGTAATTACTTCGAGTACGCAAATCTCAAAATAATACGTTAAAATCAGAACATTTACCAATGAATTATTTTGCCGAACTTGTTATCGGTGAATAATTTCTTTTTCTTTGTGCCCTTAAATCGCAAATAACATGAAATTTCTATTCTCTCTGATATTGATCACCGCATTGTCCACTGCAGCTTTCTCACAACTTCCGGACGTCTCTCTGAAAACGCTGGAAGGCAAAACCGTTAAGTTGGAAGATGTAGTTTCCAAAGAAAAAATCACTATCCTTAATTTCTGGGCTACCTGGTGCAATCCATGCAAAAAAGAACTGGACACCATCAAAGATCTGTATGCCTCATGGCAATCAGAATATGATGTAGAATTTATTGCTGTATCCATTGATGATACCCGCAGCATGCGCAAAGTCAAACCAATGGTAGGAGAGAAGAGATGGCAATACACGATCTATCTCGATGAAAAACAAGACATGCTCAAAGCATTTAACTTCCAGACCATCCCCCAGACTTTTGTGCTGGACAAAAACAAAAAAGTAGTTTACTCTCACAATGGCTACATTGCCGGTGATGAAATCGAGCTGGAAGAGCAGCTGCGCAAGCTGAGTGCCAAGAAGTAATTTGTTTCATTCCCGGTTCGGGTAATTGAATCATTTCTATCCTGAAGATATTATCTCCCATATCGCTTTGAAAGATAATTTCTGTTTTAATTTCTTTTTGGGCGTCACCCTCCCCAATGCATTGGGGAGGGTCGGGCTATCCGCTTTACTTCGCTCCTGCGTCGCTTCGTGTTCGCTGCTATCCCTGACGCATAGGCCACAATCCGGGTCTGACAATCCAAATGAATTCACTAAATAGCTACAGTGAAATGCATTTTTATTTATATTGATTTTTTTATTATGTTAAAATAAGCCGATATTTTTAAAATTTAACACCTATAACTTGCTGGTCAGGGAAAATAAAATTACATTAGCTCTCACAATCAAAAAAGTACATGTAGCAAAAAGGGATTGATTGTAGATTGAAGCAAACATTCTGCGATCAAATGTGACATGTAACCAATAATTTTTTTGATATGAAAGTCTCAGGTTTTTTACAATTACTTAACTATTTGATGGGGGGGTAAAATACTTTCACTGTTCAAGATCCTTAGTTTCCTTTTGCTGCTTCAGCTGAACCCACAAGTTCTAAATGCACAATTTGTTTGTGATACAGACATGGAAGCACTGCCAAAGCTTGGTGGAGAATCCGGAAGTTGTTATATTCCGGAAGCGTGCGATTCACGTGTTCCTTTCTCTAATCATTGGGACGAATTTACAGGCCAGATAACCGTTCGGGTAAATTTTCATTTTATAAGGACTGGAGACCACGGTAAAAATTTCGGCAGAAAGCATGCCAATAAACCTGGTGACCCATTTGATGATACTTACAACGGGTATTATATTGCTCAGCAATTTGTTGATCTAATAAATAATAATCATGCCACAAACATGCCTGCTTATTTGCAACACAGAGATGCAAATGGAAATGAATTAACACCTTCTATTGCCCGACTTGATACAGAAGGAAATTCTATTCCTAATCTGGTTGATTCTAAAATTAGATTAGAGCTATACACAGATCCGGCAAACACTCAAGATACTTTTGATGGAGTTTGGTATCATCATCTTGATTCTATCAATTGGCGATGTGGAAACGATGAGGCGACAGATTCTACCTGTACAGCTTCCACATTTGGACGATGTGGCATACGCAATACGATTCCACTTCAATCCTGGAAAAATCAATATTCAGCCTATGGAGAAGATGTTTTGGACATTTTTATTTTCGATGAACACTGGAACTGTGATGGGTGTTATTTGGTAAGGGGTCGAGCCTTATCTCCCGATAAAGGAGCATTTGCTATGGCAAATATTTGGTACACATATTTCAATAATAACAGCTCACCATTTAGTAACGCAGGAACTTTGTGGCATGAGCTTGGACATATGCTAAGTCTGGGACATACTTTTGAGGGAGGACCATGCTGTCAGGCAAATGAGAAAGAACTGAAGCATCCTGTTAACCATAAAGTCTGGAACAATACTAACAATGTTATGGGCTACAATGCAAGCCAAAGCTTTTACGCTCCATGCCAGCTGGATCAAATTTTCAATTTTGCATACAAAGAAATGGGCAATACAATTCAGTGGGCGAGTATTTCCGGAAACTTTGATGATATAGCTTCATTTCCCTCAACTCCTTTGGATACTATTTTTGTAGATACTATTGAAGTATGGAATACTCCGAGGGTAATTCATGGTATTGTTTTTGTCAAACCCGGTGGCAGGTTATTTATTGAAAACACGACTATCCGATTTTCAGAGCCATCGCTTATACAAGTAGATAGGGGTGCCTTACTTCAGGTAGAAAAAGCAAAATTAACCAGATCTTGTGGAGATCAGAGTTTTTGGTCAGGTATACGTGTTGCTGGTAATACAAGCAGGAATCATCCTGATTTTTATGATGACGATTTTAATCCTGACAATCAGGATCCGGGCAGGGTGGTACTTTTGGACGAAGCAGTCATTGAAAGCGCTCGATGGGCAATCATAACTGAGTACAAATTTCAATATAGACCTGACTATTGGGGTGGTTATATTCATTGTAACGGTGCTGAGTTTAAAGATTGTCATAGAGCAGCCGCATTTATGATGTATAGAAAACCAAACAAAAGCAGTTTTTATAATACTAAAATTAGAAGTGCTCATGTGAATCATACACCCCAATATGCTGGAAGTACCGGCGTGTCTATTTGGGCTACTCATGGTATTTCATTTGTCAATTGTCAATTTTCATTTTTGGATGTTTATGGAATATTTACCATTGATGGAAGTTTTGTAGTGGAGTCCAGCAATTCATTTTCAAATATCAGAGGTCAGGGAGTACATATCAGCAGGTCATCACAGCCCATTCCTGCCGGTGCTATAGTTAAAATTGGAGACCTGAATCACTCAGAGGGACTGATCAATAAATTTACAGGTAATTTTAACCATGTGAGGATTTCGGAATATGGAGGATTGAAGTATAGTGCACAGATCTATTTGAATGAATTTGATGGTGGATTCTCAGATACTACTCCTCAAAATCATAATACTTCCATTATTGCAGATGGAGAGCCCTCCATCGATGTAACCAGAAATAAATTTACAAATAATTACAATGTGATTTCCGTGCATCAAACCTGGGATAAACAAAACCTCATCCTGGATAATCATATTACCCGGACTCATACCGGAATATGGTACAAAGGAATTAGCCCGAAAGCTTGGTTTGCCTGTAATTCCTTCAATGAATATCAAAAGGCTGCGGTGAATGTGGAGGGCATCATCAATGAGTCTCAGGGTACTACCGACAGGTCTCCTGCTAATTACTGGCAAAGAATGTCCGGAAATGGCACAGATATATTTGTCAAAGGAAGAGAAGTCATCATTGACCCACGAAGTGGAGGGGCGAATCCTGCATTTAAATATTATTATAAACCAGACACATTAGGCTTGAATTCTCCGTTCAGACCCAGATGCAATCTGACCGATCAGACAGAAATCATACTTTGTGCCCAGTTTCATAATTATACAACGCCACCAGCATCTTTGAATAGAGATTGTGATATTTATGAAAACATCCATGATGATGGAGAGGAGATGGAACTTGATCTTGCCACATTGCGCTACAAGACTGATAGTATCATTTCAAATGTCTTGGACTACCAAAGTGATTCACTGTATCTCAAGCTGAAATATGCCAAAGATGTCAAAATTGAAGACAGTCTCAGGGTGCTTTTACAGAATGTACAGTACAGCACAGCAGATGCCCTGATTGCTGTAGAAACTGATACCCGCCATAAGAGGATGCGATATTCTCTTAAACTGGAGCAGGATGACTATTCCGGAGCAAGCACTTTATTGAACGCACTTCCATCTACTGACGAGGATGATGCAGATTTCTATGATATTCAGGTCATTAATCTCAAAAGACTGTCGATACCTGAATATCAGCCGGATAGCACGGAATGGGAGACTCTGGAAGAAATCGCTGTGAAGAGCAGTAGCAGTGGGGCGTATGCTAAGGCGATTATTACTTACTATGATGCCCGAAGCTGGGATACTGATTTTCCGGAATATCCGGAAGACACTACTGCACAAAGGCCACTTACAATAGAAGAAACTGCTGAGGATGTGGTCCTTGATGACTGGAAGCTCTATCCTAATCCCACTAATGGTCGTATCATGATAGAACTGGAAGGTGGAGTGAGGGACAAGTTTCTAATACAAGTGCACACAATATTAGGTAGTATATTGTATTCTAAAGAATTCATTCCTACTGGTAATTCTACTATGCAGGAACTGGATCTTTCAAGTCTATCTCCCGGATTGTATTTTGTGAGTCTAAACAGGATAGGGAAACATTCTAGGACACTTCCATTATTCATCCAAAAATAATAATATCATGAGGGTGTCTCTTATTTCGGTACTACTAATATTTAATACTCTTTCAGCTCAAGATTACTTTTCTAAGCTAATTCAAACTGGGGTCAGCGGTGAAATACCGAAGTCAATTAATCAACTAAATGATAGCATTTACTTTATCCAGTTTTTGAAGTATAGTGACGTTTCATTTGATTTTGGCTGGGTGATTGTTAGTCAGAAGGGAGACACCCTTTCTACATTTGTATTTGAAGAACCGTTAGTTAGAACGGATGGCAGAAATACAATGATCATGTCAGAAGATACAGTTTTCCAACTAATGAAGCATAGGGACTCATTGCATCAAATCAGAGTTTATGCTACCTCATTAAGCGGTGACAGTTTATTTCGGAGAGACTACGACTGGACGCGGCCTGATTGGTTGATAGTTTATCCGAGGATGCTGTACAGGCGGCAAAACGGAGAATGGCTGATTGTAGGCACAGTAGCTAAAGGATCCTCCAAGTATGATGTATTTGCTATTCATTGTGCTCCGGATGGCACAGAAATCAAGCGCAATATTATCATTAAAGATTTTGAAAAAATAGTCCCTGGTCCTCCTAAGGTAGATTTCCTATGGGCTCATAATGTTATTGAGAATGATGATGGATATATCATATCTCTCAGGGATTGGAATTATGATATTCGTTCATCTTCTCATATCATTTTTGTTGATCATGATCTGCAATTGCAAAAACGTATAGATAATGGATTTGAAGGTCTGGGGTTTGATTATAACCCAATTGATTTCAATAAAGACAGCACGGGTATATACTTTGGTTCATCCCGAATTTTGCAGTGGGAAGAAGTAGAGGCACTTGGATTTGATGAATGGCATGATGTGCAGTATTATACCATGAATATAGGGATGCTGGATTTGGAAGGAAACCTGCTTTGGGAAAAACCCTTGCTTGTTCCATTTGGCAATTTCCTCAATGTATTTGCAGGTAAGACTGTCCGAAATGGAGACTTTGTAGTCTGCGGTCATTGGCAACAGTCAGGGGATCATTTTGGATTCGTAGCCCGATATAATGATCAGGGATCGATGTTATTTTGTTATGGTTTCCCATTGCATCCTGCACCAAACCGATGGGCAAACTGGCTGGTAGATTTCGTTGAAGATTCCAGTGGGGCATTGATGTTAATTGGAGAACTTCTAACAGCTGGATCTTTTAACAATAACGATATCTGGTTGTTACGAATTCCCGGGTATGGATGTGGTCCGGATTATTCTCTGTGTATGGGAATTGACTCATTATTGATTAGTAGTATCAAGCTACTTCCTGAAGTAGATCTGAATTCTGCTGATATGACGATTTACCCTAATCCTATCTTTCCAGGACAGCCTATCCATTTAGAACTGAGTGGAGTGGCAACTGGACCGGCTGAACTCAGATGGATGGATATGCAGGGTAAGCAAGTGCATCACGAGAAAGTGGAAATATATCAAAATGCTCCATCATTACAAGTCCCTTCTCATCTGGGTCCAGGATGGTATATGATAGAGTTAAGGGATAGAGAAGGCAGAAGTGTGTCGGCTAAAGTGGTGGTTTGGCAAAAGTTTTGAGTGTCCGGAGCTGAAAGCTACGGAAAGCATCGTGTGAGAATTGGCTGCTGTTACCTTGAGGCTTGAGGCTTCCCCAAGGTATCAACGATTTTTTCATGGTTATTCACCTTACAATTATTTAAATCTGAAGTCGAGTTTAAAATCATATAACCAAGGGATTTTAGGGTTAATTCCTTCTGACGCCAGTATTTGGGGTAGGCCAATATACTGATTGGGGTTGAGATGTTTTGGTGCGTCATAAAAACTAACAATGATTGTATCATCATGGACGCGAATATCCCCGTCAGCTCTGCCTACAATTTCATTTGCAAGATGTTCAGCATTCCAACTTCTGTATTCTTGATTGAGTTTTTGTCTTAACTGATATGTAGCTGCTTGTGCCATCATTGTCAGAGATAATTTTCCATATCTGATATTTAAATTATGGGTAGATGCTCTGGACAATCCCATTTTGTCTTCGAAATTAAAAAACGATTCTATAGTCCATCTTTTATCATACTCTTCAGTCAGGAGTTGATCAGCTGGTTGGGCGCTAGTTGTTATATAAGCGTTGTAGGAATATTCACCGGGTATTTCACCTGATCTTTGAGCCAACAAGCGGAATACTTGTTTGGATTTTTCAAAGCAAAAGGGTGTTTCTGCTATTGCGTAACCTGCCCAT
>JALHRR010000069.1 GCA_022841345.1 Saprospiraceae bacterium | reverse complement strand
AACTCATAACCGGCTGTTTCTCTTACATCTCATCTCTCATTCCACTGTTTCGAAAAAGAAGGCGAATTGCAACTTGCACCTTCATTCCTATGGCTGTTCACTCATCATTCATAACTCATCGCGTGACACCGTAGCTAACTAATGTGCGATCCATCAGATGATAAACTCCATCAGCTCAACTCTTCCGGCTGTTCAACTATCGACTTTCAATTTTCAATTTATTTCAATAATAACTCATCAATCACAACTCATAACCGGCTGTTTCTCTTACATCTCATCTCTCATTCCACTGTTTCGAAAAAGAAGGCGAATTGCAACTTGCACCTTCATTCCTATGGCTGTTCACTCATCATTCATAACTCATAACTCATAATTGGCTGTTCATCTCATCTCTCATCTCTTACCTGCCCATCCCCTCTCCCAATCCATTTATACGTGGTCAGTGCTTCAAGTGCCATGGGTCCGCGGGCATGAAGCTTTTGTGTGCTGATTCCAATTTCCGCACCAAGACCAAATTCTCCTCCATCTGAGAATGCAGTGGATGCATTCACATATAAACATGCCGCATCTACCCGGGAAATAAACATATCGGCTGAAGCAGAATCCGCGGTTACGATCGCTTCACTGTGTCCGGAACTGAATGTAGAAATGTGTTCAATGGCCTCTTCTATATTAGCTACAGTTTTGATGGACATCTTGTAGGATAAAAACTCTCTCCCATAGTCTGCTGCGCTTGATTCCTGGAGTAGTTGGTCCTGATATTTTCCTTTCAAAGCCATATATGATTCAGTGTCTGCGAATATTTCCGTGCCGAATTCTGTGTCCAGTTTTTCAACTATTCTGTATAATTGTCCAAGCAAGTCCTGATGTATAATCAAGCAATCCAGTGCATTACACACACTCACCCGTCTGGCTTTTGCATTGACGATGATTCGTGCGGCTTTTTCAATATCTGCTGATTTATCCACATAAGTATGAACGATGCCGGCGCCGGTTTCTATGATGGGTACTTTAGAATGTAATCTCACATGCTCGATCAGAGCCTGACTTCCACGAGGAATGATGACATCAATTAGTCCACGTGCATCGAGAATGGGCTGAAGAAATTCTCTGTCTGAAGGAGCAAGCCATACTGCATTTTCCAGTCCATATTCTTCAAGTACTCCTTTTATTAAATCCACAATTGCAATGTTTGAAAAGTGAGCTTCCCGGCTTCCTTTCAAGATACAGGCATTTCCGGATTGGATACATAAAGCTGCCACATCAAATGTCACATTAGGTCTGGATTCAAAGATAACTCCGACTACACCGAGCGGTACTGATATGCGCTGAATAGAAAGACCATCTGGTCGCTCGTAAGTACTGAGTACTTTTCCAAGGGGAGAAGGAAGTGCAGCAACTTTGCGAATATCCTGGCAGATAGCTGCTATTCTTTGGGGTGTCAATTGCAGGCGATCATATTTGGGATCAGCTTTATCCATCCGTTGAAGGTCCTGTTCATTTGCCAGGAGCAACTGATCCATAGTAAGCATCGTAGCGTCTGCCACCGCATGCAGGATAGTGCTTCTTTCGGTTTCTGAAAGACCGGCTATGCGATGCATTTGGTTCCTGGTATCTCTAAGTTCTTTATGTAGAATATCCGACATTTGACGTGTAGGTGAATCAAATAACAAATATCGCTTTTGTGACATCGGAAGTAAATATTCAGTGAATTTGTTTTTGATTAAAATCAAAATCTCCCTGCTAGTTTGACGCTCCTCTTTAACGCAAAAAGGGGCACTTGATGTACCCCTTCTACTTTTACCATTCTCTGGTTTAAAGCCTCGCCTTATTAAAATGATATCATAAGCCTTGATATACACTTCCTGTCACAGGCGATAAGTACCAGTTTGTGTTGGTGATTCCACCGGATTGCGCCCATGGAATAATTTGAGGATATGCGTCTGATATTCTGACTTTAGATAATGAATGTTTGAATACCGGAGCAGCTTCAGGGTTGCCTGTAGCTACCCAGATTTTCAGACCGAAAGGCAATCCATTGAAAGTAGTATACCACTGACCTGTTTCGCTTCTGTCATCTTTTGTATTAAAAAGGGCCGAATTGGCAAGTCCTGTAGGCGGAAATCCCGGGGCATGTACTTCGTGTGACCTGTCCTGATCTATGAATATGAAGAAATCCGGCTGAATAGGCAAAGTACTGTTGGCAATTTGGAATGTAAATCGGAATGTATCCAGAGCGGTAGCATCCGGACCTTCGCCATCATTGGCATAGTATCTTTCCTGAGCTGCAAACACATTTGTGAATAAAGTCGCAGCGTTGGAAGCCTCACCCTGTAAGCCCGGAAGTCCTCTGATATTGGTGAAATTAGTCACTGTATTGTTGGGAAGAGCTGCTTTGGTTGTTCCATGTAAAAACTGAACGCCGAGTCCATTTTTTAAACTTCCGGACAAGCATCTCAAAATAAGTTCTGAACCTCCGGAAACTGCCTGATTATTGGCATTGTAATTGATAAAAGTACGGGAAGCAACTACCATGTCATTAAAGTCATAATCCCCTTTACTGGGCCATAAGTCTTCAAAACAATTGTAAATGTACCCACTACCACTAAGATAAGTGGTGGAGGCCGCATTTGGATCATCCGGAAATTCATCATACTGGTCCGGCACACCATCGCCATCGGTATCTTCAATACAGATAAAAGAGTTAACAACAACATTATCAATCCATAATCTTCTGCTGGAATTTCCAGCGGAAGTGTTAAAGGTAGCCCAGCCCAATCTGTATTCTCCGGGTTCAACTCCAAGTGCCGCAAGGTTAAAGGTTAATTCTTCATTGTACCAGGTATTAATAGCTGTAAAGTTAAACGTACCTAAAAGAACCCTTGGGGATACTTCTGAGCCCGAAGCAGGCATAAGATACAATTCAGTAAAGGCCCCGGTATTTGCATGGATTCGTCTTCTGAAACTGACAGTAAATGACTCACATAGACTCATAGCCGGCGTTCTGAGAAGCCGTTGCGATTGAGAATTTCCCCAAACATGTGAAATGTCAGTATTAATTCTGGGAGCAAAGTTGCCCGGATCATTTCCTCCTACTTCATTGACATCTCCCCCCTGAACTATCCATCCCGGATAATTTGATCGTCCTGCAATAGGGAATGTTTCACTTAATACTGTAATCTCAGTGGAACGAGTCTGAACTATTCTTTCCAATCTCAAAGTTACTTGCTCTATGGCGTTTCCTTTACTGATTCTGACATACTCATTGGTTGCAGGAAATACAACAAAATAAGCTTCAATACTGGCAGGAATTTGAATTTGGAATTTTGCAGCACCATTTTTTATGGATTTTCTGGCCAGACGATTTCCTGAGTCATCGTATATATCAAGAGGCATATTTTCCAATTGCTGGATAGGAACCGATGAAGGAGTGACAATATTAACATTTACCTCAACATTAGAAATTGTACTCCAATTAAAATCTTTGGGTACTTTTAGTGTATCAAAGCTAACATTATCTTCGTTGGTGCGAATGCAGCCTCCAAATACTAAAACTAGTATTGGAAGCAGCAGAAAGAATTTGCTGTTCATTTTAAAGGTTGATTGTGTCTTTAATTAAATTTCGACAATGCAAAGGTACAGTGGGAATTCGATGTGGTTGAGAAAATGTTTGTATATATTATTTTATTGATTGAAAGTGATTTAAATAATAGTAAAGAATAAAATTATGTTATCTGATTTGGATTTAACCTTTGATCATTATCTATCTTATTTCCCTGAAGTAGAGTTGCCGGTAATTCTATCAGATGAATCTCCACACACTTTTGACCGTCACAATATCCCTTTTCCGGCTCACATCATCGAGACCTTTTTGGTTACCATTGATCCCGGAGCTATAGATGAATTCACAGAATATGTTCCTTGTTTCAGATTACCTGATCAGGCTGAGTTTCATGCATTAATCTACTGGAAGGCAGGATTGCTGGATTACCAGTTTCACCTGGTGACTTACGATAAAAAGTCCTTTAAAATGATCGATCATGCCACACTGGGCGGAGTGCAGTCTGTAAACAATAAATTGACCAGAAGCGTTGCAACTATTGATGAGGATCTGATTATTCACGTTGTTAAAGGTGAATCCGCTGATGAAGAAAGCCCTTACGATGCATCTTCAACAGTTTCTTACCATTTTGAAATATTGCCGGGAGGCCAGATCATATCTTCCATAAGCTAATCTATATGAAAAAAAAATCACCTGAGAATACTCCTGCTTCCAGAAAACTGGACAGCAAAGCACTGAAAGCCGAAGTAGCGAGACTGATGATTCGCTCTCCCAAAAAGCTGTACTCAGCCCGGCAGATCATCAAAAGACTAAATATTAACAATACAAAAGACTCTGTCGAGCAAGCACTTGTCGTGCTTAAAGAAGAGGGCTTGCTTGAAAAATTGAATGACGGTCGTTATGTTCTCAAAGATAAAAATGCCCAAACCCGCAAGAAAACCCTCAAAACCTATGAAGGAACAGTGGACATGACCCGGACCGGTGCTGGATATATTAAGTGTCCTGACCTGAAGGAGGATGTTTATATCCCTGCAAAATTTCTCAATGGGGCAATGAACAGAGACAAAGTCAGTTTTGAAGTGTTTCATATGTCCAATCGTCGCAAACCGGAAGGGCAGGTTTTGGAAGTCATAAAAAGAGCAACGGAGCATTTTATTGGGACAGTCTACATCAACCAGCGGAGAATCATCGTAGCGCCGGATGGGTTATATAATGATTTTGACATTTTCATTGACAATCCGCCGGAGATGCCGGTCGCTGCCGGGGATAAAGTAATAGTAAAAATCACTGTCTGGCCTGGTCCCAGAAGGATTAATCCGGTGGGAAAAATCACAGAGGTCCTGGGTAAATCCGGCAATAGCGATATTGAGATGAAAACTATCCTGATCAATCAGGGATTTGAACTGGAATTTCCACAGGAAGTCCTGGACGAACTCAAAGGCATTTCCACAGAAATTCATCCTAAAGAAATTGCGCAACGCAGAGACTTCAGAAAAATAACAACCTTCACAATCGACCCTTTTAATGCAAAGGATTTTGACGATGCATTGTCTATCCAACACCTGGAAAATGGCGACATTGAGATAGGAGTGCACATTGCAGATGTATCTCATTATCTGGAAGAGGGTACTGCAATGGATAAGGATGCTTACCATCGGTCTACTTCAGTCTATCTTGTAGATCGCGTACTTCCTATGTTGCCGGAGAAAATTTCAAATGAGCTATGTTCACTCAGACCGGAAGAATTGAAGTTGACATACTCTGCAGTTTTTAAAATGGACAGCAGTTATAGAATTACTGACAAATGGTTTGGACGGACAGTCATTTATTCCGATAAGCGATTCACTTACGAGGAGGCACAGGAAGTCATGGATACGGGACACGGGCCTTTTGTGGAGGAATTGAGGGAAATGAATACCATCGCGAAGCATTACAGGAAACAGCGATTTGAAAATGGAGCCATTGATTTTGAATCAGAGGAAGTTCAGTTTATCCTGGATGAAGAAGGAGTTCCTGTGGATGTTTTTGTGAAGGAAAGAAAGGATGCGCATATGTTGGTAGAGGAATTTATGTTGCTGGCCAATAAAGAAGTCTCGCGATTCATGGCGACCCGATCTGAGGGTGAGGAAATACCATTTATATATCGTGTCCATGATACTCCCAATATTGAAAAGCTCTCAGATTTTGCAGCATTTGCGGCTGAATTGGGATACAAGATGGATATCTCTACTCCTGATAAAATTGCAGAGTCTTTCAATTTACTCGCCAAGCGGGCCAAGGATAATGAAAACCTGCAGGTGCTCGAGCCACTGGCCATTCGAACCATGTCAAAGGCAGTTTATTCCAGTGAAAACATAGGTCATTACGGATTGGCTTTTCAATATTATTCACACTTCACTTCCCCGATCAGGCGATATTCAGATGTGATTGCACATCGCTTGCTCGAGAAAAATTTAAAAGGCATCTACAAGGCAGACAAAGCACTTTTGGAAGCCCAATGTATCCACATTTCGCTGCAGGAAAGAAAGGCGATGGATGCTGAAAGAGAGTCCATTAAATACAAGCAGACCGAATACATTGAAAAATATGTGGGCAGTGTTTTTGACGGGCGAATTTCAGGGATCATTGATCGCGGTATTTTCGTAGAAATTCTGGCAAATAAGTGCGAGGGAATGATTCCATTTGACAGAATGTATGAGCCATTCCACATTGAGGAATCCAGATTAAAGGCAAGAGGACTTGCATCCGGTAAAATCCTGAAAATGGGAGACAGGGTGAAGGTGAGAATACTGGATACAGATTTAGTCAAGAGGCAAATTGAGATGGAACTTTTGGAAGACTAAAGATTTCAGATTTCAGATGTCAGATTTCAGTCCCCGTCCCCAAAGCTTTGGGGATCAGATTTGGAACAGCCATTAGACGCCGAGTTTTTATAAATAATTATGCAAAATGCTTAAATTTTGATTGTTTACAAGGCATTGATAATCAGCATTCTGCAAAAGTGTTATATAGGAGGTTTTAGATTCGAAGATCGCGAGTGAGGTACGAATAGCGAGGTTCCTTCGTCACTCGCTATCCAGGGACCTCGCGATTGGAACAGCCATAAAAAAATTGAGTTTAAGCAAGAATTTGTGCTTTAATTTCTGTCGGAATTTCCATCAATAACTTGTAAATGGACATCATCTTTGTCAGCGATGCTGGCAAAGATGCCTGGGGCGTAGTGAGGAACGAACCTCGCCCTCACCTTTTTGTGAAAAAAAAAGGCGTCACCCTTCTGCAGGCAATTGACAGATAATCTGTCAATTGTTTGCGGAAGGGCGTCAAAGTGCTCGGACTGATCCGGATTAGAAGTTCAGCGTAGCATAAAGCTTCTAAGAAGGCCTTCAGGGTAGACGAAAGCGTACATGATATCATACTAATAACCTTTTGCTTGATTAGCCGTCTATTTATGTCTATTTTTGCGCTGTCAATAGTAAAAAATTACCCTTCATGTTCCGAATTACTTTGCTGTTTCTGTTATTCATCGGTGTTGAAAATCTATCTGCTCAAACATTTTTTCGAACGGAAAATATGGATGTACTGAAGAAGGATCTCAATCTCGTACAAGGAGCAAGTGTGGATGGCACTGTATTGCGACTGACCAATGCTGCCACCAACCAAACCGGTGCCTGCTGGTTCAAGAAAAAGCAGTTGGATCTGGACAAAGGATTTGAAACGGAGTTTACTTTTAAGATTCATGGTAATGATCCCATAAAGAAAGGTGGAGACGGATTTGCATTTGTTTTGCAGGGTCAGGGCATTGACGTGATAGGAGGGAAGGGAGATGATATCGGATACAAAAGCATAAAAAATGCAGTCGTCATTGAATTTGACACATATGAAGATGAATCTGACAACTCCAGAAATCAGATCGCTCTGATGCGGTATGATGCGAAACAAAATAAATATGTCCGTGAAGCAACAGTTCATGAAATCCGGGAGTTGAACAATGGGAAAGAGCATTTCGCCAGAATTGAATATAAGGATGGCATGCTCACTTTTTATTTGGACAGCTACCTTTTCCCTGTACTATCCTACAAGGTAGATTTGCCGGAGAGAATTGGTAAAAACAAAGCCTGGATAGGTTTCACTGCTGCTACTAGTGATGCTTATTCCTACCACGATATTTTATCATGGAACCTGAGTGAATTTCTACCCCCACCTGAGGATATTAAGGAAGAAGTCGTAAAAGTCCTGGAAGGTCAGGTCATTGAAGTAAAAAGCAGAAATGTTGTCATCAGTGTTTGGGACCACAATAAAGTAGATGGGGACATTATTTCCCTTAAAATAAATGACAAATATATTGTCACAAAATATACACTGGAAGCCATCCGCAAAAAACTGAATTACAGGCTTACAGGATTTCAGGCACAAGTAATTCTGTATGCGCACAATTTGGGAGATATTCCACCCAATACTGCAGCTATAGAAATAGATGATGGGATCACCAAACAGACCATCAAATTAAAAGCGAGTCTTCAGGAAAGTGAATCGCTTATTCTTCAGTATAGCGGTGATGATTTATAAGTAAAATATTTATAATGGGAGCAAAATGAATCAGTTTCAATGGCTTTCAGTAGGACTCTCCTGGCTGTTTACAATTGTTCTGATCTGGTGGATATTCCGGCAGGATAATCAAATTAACACATTGAACAAAAGTATTGCTGCAAAGGATCAGGTGCTGGATTTTTACATTCGCTCAAACACAGAAGAACCCGAACATCTTATAGATGAATTGAATAATTTCATGACCGAAAATGATTCTTCTCCGGAATTATTGATCCACTTTCAAACGCTGAAACAATATCTAAATCATTATACTGGAATAGCCGAAGATGCTGATTCGATACAGCAGAATGATGACGAGACGCTGAATTCCTTACCTTCCCTGAATTCAACGCCTCATGATATAGAAGATCTGGATAAAATATTCAGCTCTATGCTGAGTAAGAATTTTCAGTTGATGGATTCCATGAAGAAGTATTCAGACATATCAATTGAACAGGAAGCCTGGACCGAAGCGACTAAAGTGCTGGAGGAGGCATCTATTCAGATTAGTAAAACAACGAAATCACAGAGCTGGAAAATGACCACATTACAAAGCCCTGATGGCAGTAACTACAAGTATGTAGGTGGAGTTAATAAAGAAGGGCAGCCTCATGGTTTTGGTGTAGCTACATATACCAATGGGGATATTTACAGAGGAGCCTGGGAAAATGGTTATCAGGACGGATCCGGAAAATGGATGTACAAAAACGGAGATGAGTATGATGGAAATTATGTGAAAGGAAAGCGAAATGGATTTGGAGTTTTTTCATGGAACAGCGGGGATACTTACACCGGCTATTGGAATAATGACCGCAAAAATGGAAAAGGAATTTTAACAGGAAAAAATGGAAAAATCACTGAAAGCGGTCAGTGGAAGGCAGACAAATTAGTTAAATCTGAAGTGCTGAAGAAGGAGCAGTTTCCTGACAAAAAATATGAGTGAAGCAGCCTATGTGTAAATATTAAGTCACTTTCTGTACTTCTTATGCTTAACCACCTTTCCATCTTTATACACTGCATAGCAACTGGGTTCCAGTGAAGATTTGTTATAATGGTACACAGTGCCATCTCCATCATGGAAATCACCCTTGACAAGCGGCACTCCATCTGCCGAGAAATAATTGTGGACGATCTTTAATTTACCGAAGGCATATACTGACTCAGACATGAGTTGACCATTTGGATAATATAAAACGGAGATTCCATCCTTATGACCATTCAGGAAATGGACTCTGGATTGAATCGCACTATCAGGGAAGTACATGATTTTCACAATACTATTATGGTTCCACTTTTTTACTTCACGAGTCACTTCGAATCTTCCATCCTTCCTGTACTTAAATCGCTCTGAGAAAAGCAATTCCCCGTGGGCAGAATATAGCTTTCGTACGGGCTTACCATTCGCTTTTTTTCGATATTCAGTGACCATGGTATCCGCAGATGTGGAAACATTCATAATGGGATCTCCGGGCAAATGATAGGTATGTTTAGTGGTGCCGCAAGAACAAATAGCACAGATAATGGCTGCGCTTAGAAATACATATATGTATTTCATTTGCATTACACTTCTCCGGGATTTTCCATATTGGATGCTGATTATGTTTCGGCTCTCAGAACATATGTAAATATAAAATAATACTTTCAGGATGTGAAAAAATGACGAAAAATCCTGGAATAAATTAATAATAGATTCATAATGCAGGTTTTAAATTGATATCAATCTATTGCAGTTTTTGCAATTAAGTAAGGTCTGATCTTCTCTATCCAGCCTGCATCAAATGCCTGAATCTTATTCAAAGCATCCACATCCTTATACAAACCATGATGCTGACGATAATTGACAATCAACTGAGCTTGCTTTTTAGAAATGTAAGGGTGCATGTTTAATTGTTCAAATGTGGCGGTATTGATATCAATTTTTGCGACTCCTGCATCAAGAGACAGAAAAGGCAGGATTTTTTGAAAGACAGAATCGGGCAGATTGTATGTCTCGGCTACTTGATTAATACTGATGAATCCACCTAATTTCTCTTTATATTGAACAATTCTGGTAGCAAATCCGGGACCTATGCCATTGATCTTTTTCCAATCTTCAACGCTTGCAGAATTGATGGAAATTGTGAAATGCTCTGTTGGTTGCTTATCAAACTTTTTTACTTCACTATTCATTTCCGTGTCCAGGAGCTCAGACTTCGCTTTTACTTGTTCAGGAATTTCTACCCATACTTCGATCTTTTCCCACTGAGTTTCATCCATACCGTATATTTTCTTCAAATCCTCTGCCTTTCTAAAAGAAGCTCCTTTTGAGCGGTAGTTGATCAGATTTTTTGCAACAAAAGGCTTCATTCCCGACTGCACCATCGTTACTGAATCTGCTGTATTGGGATCAAATCGAACAGGATTTAATGTCTCAGAACTCCTCTCTGAGTAAGATGTATTTTTGGCATATGCCGGTCTATCACTATCCAATTGAATAAAGGGTTTTAATCGGTCGAAACTTTCCTTAGGTAAATTGTAAATCTTTGCCAGGTCTTCAGGTCTTTTGAATTGACCTCCCTTTTTCCTATAATTCACGATACTTCGAATTGCTTTTTTATCCAGACCAAGTGCTTGCAAGGTTGCTTCATCAGCAGTATTCGGGTTAAAGGGAAAGGAATTGTTGACAGTTTTTTCTTCCTGTCTTTCAAATTCTTGTTCTGAAATTTTCTCTGTTGATGCATAGCTTACGCTCAGATTAAGTCCTTGTTCATATCCAGTAATGGATAATATTTTATAGGTTATTAACATGGCACATATTCCCAGCAAAAGGGCAATTCCTCTGCGTTCGCTTTTTGAAAAATAATAGATTTGTTTTGAAGATTGTTGACTCATTTTTCCTGATTTATTTTCCTGCTAAATAATTTTCTGTGACCTTGTTCCTTAATGATATTTTACCATCCTTGTTTTTTAAGTCAATGACAATTCCCCGATCCTTAAGCAGATTGATTTCATTTATATCAATATTTGAACTGTAAACTTCTCCTGATTCCAATTTCCTTTTTGACTGAAATTGCAGCATACCATCCTTATAACTTGCATGATTGGTCACCCATTCATCAGCAGGGTGTACAATTTTACAATCCATTATCTTGTGTGCGATTCTATTAGCTGTTACTGACATAGCGTAAGCTTTAGATGTCGTGTCCAGATCAGTGATGCAAATACAATTCCTTCCTTCATAATAATCGATCAGAATTCCCTTTTTCACCTGATAAGAGACCATTTTATTTTGTCCTGATTTTTGAAAATCATCTGCGATGTATAATGATAAAAATATTGCGAGACAAGTGAGACTCAGTTTTAGGTAAAGGGATTTCCATGGCTGAATGGATTGGGCAAGCAGTATAATGCAGCTCAGTAAAAAAATAGATTGAGTGAAGCTGATCCAGATTCCATCCGTTTTGATTCCAGGCAATTGTGCAGTCCATGCCACGGATTCATTCATGATCCATGTACTGAATTCAAGCAAGTATGCAGGAATAACAGCCAGATAATCAGGCAGAAAATTCATCACTATAGTTGCAATCGCCAGCAACATAATTACCCCAGCTAAAGGCACAACAATAAGTCCACTCAGCCAAAAGTATAGTGGAAATTGATGGAAATAATACAATGTAAAAGGCAATGTTCCCAGCTGTGCAGCAATCGAAACACTGATTAAATTCCACACCTTTAGTCCTCCTGAAGGCACATAAATTGCTCTGTAAATCCAGCTTTGAAAACATATAATTCCCAGCAGTGCTGAATAAGATAACTGAAACCCTACATCGAACAAGCTTTGAGGATTATATATGAGCAGGAGAAATGCAGAGAGACATATGACATTAATGATATTCACTTTTTTCTTTAATAATAATCTTGCTACCAATACAAAACTGAACATTGTCGTGGCACGCATCACAGAAGGACTTAATCCTGTAAGCACAGCAAAGGACCAGAGTGCAGAGATAGCAATAAAACACTGCGCCAATCGAAAGGCAAAAGTATTTCTTCTGAATCTGCGAAACACCCAAAGCAACATACCTGCTATGATGCCTGTGTGTAGTCCTGATACTGCAAGCACGTGTGTCGCACCGGTCTGAGTGTATTCAGTTTTTACCTGGTCAGGGATCCATTCTTTGTAACCCAGTAGAAGCGCAGAGGCTACTCCTCTCTCTGCTTCGCCGGATATACGATTAGAGAGAATCTCAAGACAAGAACTTCTTAGCTCCTGTGCCCATCGATAAAATTGGCTGCCTGAAATATTTCCTGTTTTTTGAATTCCGTTATCACTAATATACAGTTGATGGTAAATTCCTTTTCTCCCCATATATTTTTGGAAATCGAAGGCATGAGGATTGCCTGAACTTTGGATGGATTGCAGATTGCCTGAAAATTTTATTTCATCCCCATAGAAAGGTACTTCCAGTGCGTTTTCTTCTGAGACATACATGATTAATTTACCTGAACCGGGAAAGACGCTGTCATTTTCTGCTATCAGGTTCGTAATGCTGACTTCCAATTTTTGTTTTCCTGATCCCGTTGTGCCTGCATATTCTATATATCCGATACCCTTCAGGGCCTGATCAGCCATTACCATTCTTTCAAAATGTCTTTTATCCAATCTGTTGTCAGACAAAGTGAGCAACATGAAGCCCATAAAAGAAATGCAACTCAAAAGTAAGAAAGAGGATACTGTTTTAACTCTGATTTCATCTTCTTTCAGACAAAGCAGGCAAATGCAAATGCTAATGAGTGAACTTATGATCAGGACATTCCAATTTGCACCCCATTCTTTCAGGAGGATGCCTATGACTAATGCGAGGCTGATTTTGACAAATGGTATTTCTCTCCAATAGATCATGAATTTGTGCGCTTTTGATAGGGCAAAATTCCGTGTAAAAGGAGGGCAGAAGTTTTAAATTATTTAGTGGAAAATATTTATTTTTCTACAATATGAAGATTGAAGGGGCTATCGGGACTGAATTCTTAGCAGGATTTCATAAAGATGGTCTTCGTAAAAGTGATTTTAATAATCCTTGGTTTTTAGCTGAACACTTTCGAAGTTCTTATACCCCCATATATGCGAGCTACTGACAGGCTGTACTCGTCAAATAGGTGACCCCCCGGCACGGCTTTGCCTGGCCGGGGTGACGTCTTTTGCCTACGGCAAAAGGTGACGCTTTTTGACAGCAAGCTGTCAAAGTGACGCTTTTGCATGCGTGATAGGGGGCATCATACTCCGATCTTTTCACTTCAACATTAGGAGACGCTAGCTAGTTTTGAGTGTGATTGGTGTGTGCGAGTTTTTAAACTGGGTCTGGAGACCCTGACTAGCTTCTAACTCAGAGTAGCTTTTAGCTAAGTCCTTAGAAGTTCAATCCTGCTTATTGGTGTGTGAGTGCCCGTAGCTGGAAGCTACGGGAAGCAGGCGTGAGAGTTGGAATCAGGTCCCGGTATCCCCGGCTGCTCGCCAATATCTAAAGGCTAATTCCTAAATGCGGGCTGTTCACTTTCAGCTTGTAGCTTGAGGCTTCTTCCTACTTCCTCCTGATAACCGCTCCAAGCGCATTTAACCTGGTGTCAATATTCTGGTATCCTCTGTCAATCTGATGAACATTATTGATAATGCTTGTGCCCTTGGCAGAGAGTGCCGCAATTAGAAGAGCTACCCCCGCTCTGATATCAGGAGAGGTCATTTCGATTCCTCTCAACTGGAATTTTCTGTCCATGCCTATCACTGTAGCGCGATGCGGATCACATAGAATTATTTGAGCTCCCATATCAATTAGCTTATCCACAAAAAATAAGCGGCTTTCAAACATTTTCTGATGGATCAAAACACTTCCTTTAGCCTGAGTAGCCAGGACAACCATTATACTCATCAGATCCGGAGTGAATCCGGGCCAGGGCGCATCATAAATAGTCATAATAGATCCATCAATGAAACTTTGAATTTCGAAACTTTCCTGAGCGGGCACATGGATATCATCCCCAATTATATCAAACTGAACTCCCATTCTCCTGAAAATGGGAAGAATATTGCCTAATTGATCTACACGGCAGTCTTTGATCGTTATTTCAGACTGGGTCATAGCAGCCAACCCAATAAAACTTCCTATTTCAATCATATCAGGAAGCATGCGGTGTTCTGTTCCTCGCAGGGATTCAACACCTTCTATTGTCAAAAGATTTGATCCCACACCGGAGATTTTAGCCCCCATGTCATTCAGCATCCGGCATAATTGCTGCAAATAAGGTTCACATGCCGCATTGTAAATCGTAGTAATTCCTTCCGTAAGAACTGCCGCCATCACGATATTGGCAGTACCTGTGACAGATATTTCATCCATTAAAATGTATCCGCCCTTCATGTTGGACGAATCTATATAGTAATTTCCTTTTTCACTATCATACTCAAAGCTGGCTCCAAGTTTTTCAAAACCAAGAAAGTGCGTATCCAATCTGCGGCGACCGATTTTATCTCCTCCGGGTTTTGGAATAAACGCTTTGCCCAATCTACCCAACATGGGGCCAATCAGCATGACGGATCCTCTGATTTTCTTAGCTTTCTGTAAATATTCAGGACTGCTGCAATAGGCTATGTCAATATTTTCGGCATTGAAGGCATAAGTGTCTTCGCTGATTTTTTCCACCTCCACACCAAGACCTCTCAACAGGTCGATCTGCAGCATGACATCCAAAATATTTGGGATATTGCTAATAGTGACTTTTTCTTTGGTGAGCAGTACGGCACTAACTATTTGTAATGCCTCATTTTTTGCACCCTGTGGTACGATGGTACCGGACAATTTATGACCGCCTTCTACTTCGAAGATATCTCCAACCATATCGAATAAATGTAATCTGTAAAAAAATAAATTTAAACAATGAAGCCTCTATCACGGGCAGGCCAAAGGTAAATATAAAAAAAACTAATATGATATTCTTTGTTTAAAAATTGACAATTGTTAAAAGACAGCCAGATATAAGGTATAAGATATGAGAGATGAGATTGAACAGCCCGAGATAAGGTATGAGGTATAAGATAACAGCCAATGAACAGGGATAATGTAGGGACAAATAAATATTTGCACTTCGTTGAGGCAAATGAAAAAAGGCTATCCGGATTGAACCGGATAGCCTTATAGTTTGCAAGTTGCCTTGCAATTAGATGGTGATTATTTATTGATTTGTATCAATTGTTTGTGAGAAGTTCCATTCTCAATGATTTGAATGAAATACATTCCATTTACCAGCTGAGAAACCGGAATTTCAAGAATCTGGTCTTCCGGGCTGCTGATTACATTTTCAAGCATCAATTTGCCGCTGATATGCATCAATGATACTTTTGCTCCTGAATACATGTTTTTCAATGAAACATAAAGTGTATTGGAAACTGGATTTGGCCATGCAGTAAATGCAAATGCTTTTTCAGTCCCCGGGTTGTTTCTCTGTCCAATTACAACTCTGTCATCACCCGGTGTTCTGTCAGGATTCACAATAATTCCACCTCCATATCTGTTAACATTTACTGTGAAATTGCAAATTGCCGTATTACCAGAAGCATCAGTAGCTATATATACATTATTAGTTACACCCGCAGGGAAAGTACTTCCAGGTAAGAATCCACTTACCAGATCAAGGGAAACCTCATTACAATTATCTTCAACCTGAGGGAGTGAATAGTTTACTACATTTCTATTAGTGATAATGTTGGCAGGACATTGAATAGCAGGAGCCAGATTATCAATGACTTTAACTGTCACAGGGGCTTCTGATGCATTTCCTGACAAATCACTTGCTTTGAATATAGCTTCATTTTCTCCCAGTGAATTACAAGTGAAGACAGAAGGGCTAACAGACAGAACTACTTCTCCACAATTGTCTGTAGTACCTGCATCCAGCATTTGAGCATTCAAAGTTGCATTACCATCTGCATCCAGATATAGAATTACTTCATTTGTTGCAATAACAGGTGCTTCTTCATCTGAAGACAAGGTAGTCACATTGTAAGTGGCTGTACATCCGGATTCATCTGTAATCACTGCAGAATAGGATCCATAAGTGACCATAATTTCATTTCCTGTCTGTCCTGTATTCCAAACCACGTTAAGAGCACCTGTTCCACCATTCAAAATAATGACCAACTGACCTAATTCGTCACTAGCTGCAGCGCATGCAAACTCAGGAATAACTGAGGCAATTGTCTGGATAGCAGGCGGCGCTTTAATTTCTACCAGTATTGTCAAAGGACATCCACTTTCATCCTCAATGATGACATTATAATTACCGGCTGCCAAATCATTTCTGGTAAGTCCGGTCTGTCCATCAGGCCAGATAGCATCTGCCTCATCGCCTCCGTTTTGAACATTAATTGTAACCGATCCATCAGCTGAATCTGAGCATTTTGGTTCAATTACTGTAGCAGTAGCAGTGATCGCACAACCGGCATTGGACACAGCAACATTAATAACTGTAGAACATCCATTCACATCCGTTACAGTGGCCTGATAAACTCCGGCACTGATATTACTGATTGAAGAAGTGGTTGCACCATTGCTCCAAAGGTAGGTGTAAGGTGCGGTACCTCCGGTAACACTTACGGAAGCAGAACCATCAGATGCTCCTGCATCTGTTTCATTTTGAACTGTAGAACTTACAACAATTGGAGTTGCCGCAGGAACAGTGTAAGTGCTTACAGTTTGGCATCCATTATTATCAGACACTGAAACTGTATATTGTCCCGGAGCCAGATTAGTGGGATTTTGACCACTTAATCCACTTTGAGCCCAGTTGAAGTTAAAAGGACCGGTACCACCATTCACCTGAACATTAATGGATCCATTATTTTGACCGGCACAAGCCTCAGGTGCGGTTACAGCAGACACAGCAAATTCAGCAGCTTGCGTAACTGTGATTGTTTGTTCTGTATAGCAAGTATTACTCAGATTTTCAACTCTGATTTTATATGTACCAGCCTGCGTTACAGTTGGTGACAAAGTGTTAGCTCCACTTTGGATATTTCCATTTTGTGTAGACCACTGAATAAAGAAATTATTCAAATTACCACCTACCTGAGCAACTAGTTGAGTGGATGCTGATCCGCATGGAATAGTAGGGTTTGCCTGAGGAAAACTTACTTCAGGTTCTTCAAAATCTCCTTCTACAGTCACGTAAGTTTCACTGGTACACCCAAACTGTGAATCTGTGATGATCAAAGTATAAGTACCGGTAGATCCAAAATGTGGATTAAGGGTATTAGTACCGGAGAAGAATATTCCATCAAATGTTATCCATTCAAAAGAAATGTTTGGACCTGAAGTGGAACCTGTTCCATCAAGATAGCCATTGATATTATTACAATTCAATGGATCCACAGGAGCAATGACAGCTTCCGGTCCCGGAATATATCCTATTTCAACGGTTTGCGTAACCGGACCGCATCCGTAAATATCGTCTACGGTTACGGAGTAAGTACCCGCCGGTAAATTCGTGACAGCGGCTGTGTTAGCGCCGGTACTCCATTGGTAATTATAAGGAGGAGTTCCACCCAGACCAATTACTGCAGCTGATCCATTATTTCCAAAGCAATTTTCTTGTAAGATATCTCCCAGAGTGGCCGCTACGGGTTCCGCTGGTCCACCTACTTCCAAAGGCTCAGTTACCAGTGTAGCTCCATTACCACCTGTGATGGTGCAATAGTAGGTTCCAGCTGCAAGATTTGCAATTGAATTAGAAGTTGCACCATTGCTCCAGCTAAATGAATATGGCTCAAAACCGGTATAACAATTTAAAGTAATTGAACCGTTTGCTTCACCATAACAATTGTTACCTGTGACAGACTGTACGTAAGTCAAAATAGTACAATTTTGTATATAGGTGTACATTGGACCAGGTTGCTGTTGACCTAGCTGTGTAATTTTTCTATTGGGACAGATACCATAAATTGTTGGAAAAAAACCGATATTATATGCTCCATTGCTGGTATGGTCATTAATTATCGGATAGGTAGTGCCTGCTACCCAGTTACCCTGAGTTCCCGGACAGTTTCCATAAAGGCATGCCAAAGCAGTATTGGCATCAGCTTCAATAAATAGCACCATGACTTCATCGGTGCCATTTGGACCATAATTGTCATAAATAGTTCTCAATGCATGAGTATTATGGTAGTTCCAGCAAGGTCCGCACCATGTAGCAGAAAAATCTAATATTACCGTTTTGCCTGCATCCAGATAATCATACAAATGGTGCACATTTCCATTAATATCTGTCATGGTAAAATCCGGAGCAGTAGCCCCATTTGGAAGTTGCGCTTGAGCAGAGTAAAACATTGAGAAACAAAAGAATAGGAGTAGAAGTCGTTTCATAGGGTTGCTAATTTTGTGGTAGAAGTGTTTGAGTCAGCAAATATAATTTTACTGAATACAATATTCAAGGAATTTATGATTAAAATTAGGCAATTTTTTACAGGGATGACAAGTGTTACAGCACAATTGCCAAATTGTATTTTATTTCTATGTCAAATGATCGTGAAAATGCTGTTCAGAAATCAGGAATCAGGTATTGTTATTTTCCCTTTTGCATAGATTTTTGCATTGGATTATCCGAATTGTTAGCTCCTCTGATAGTTCTTTTTTCTTTAAATAATTCAAACCGGTTCACCGGAAATTCAGTGCCCGGCCAAATATTATTTGATTCATCAATATCCGCGGTTTCACGATAAGGATCTATTTGGATAGAAAGGACTTCCTTGTCTTTCATAAATGTCTTTGTTACATTATATTCATTCTTTCTCCAAATATATGCGTGGATGTACTCCGTTTCTGAAGTGCCATCTTTATATTTCCATTGTATAATGATCGGCATCACCATTCCACCATTATTGCTAAAATTCAATTCATAATAGTATTTACCTTCAAATGGTGCAAAAGTTTCATTCGTCCAGTTTTCGAAGCCATCATTTTTGTATTCAATGCTATATGGAATAAATGGCTCGTTTTCAGGTTTGTAGTAATAATAGAAATCACGCAAAGTAGTGTCAGTATCCACAAGGAATTTTTTTCCTTCAGCAAGATTTCTTATCTGGGAAATATGGCGAAACGTGTCGACAACATATGGTTTATTTCTGATAGTATCCGGGGCAGAAATTTTTACATTACCGCGTTCCAGCGTAAATGCCTTCACACTGTCCAGTGAAATATCTACCGGTTCTATATCATAAAACCATCCTCTCCAAAACCAATCGAGATCCACTCCTGAAGCATCCTCCATGGTCCTGAAAAAATCGGCCGGAGTGGGATGTTTAAATGCCCATCGCTGAGCATATTCTTTGAAAGCATAATCAAATAATTTTCTTCCCATGATTGTCTCCCGCAGAATATTCAGACCGGCTGCGGGCTTTGCATACGCATTGGGGCCAAAATGAATAATATTTTCACTGTTGGTCATGATAGGTTCCAGTTGTTCAGCCGGAAGTTTCATATAATCCACAATTTTAGGTGCAGGACCTCTCGAAGAAGGATAGTTATTGTCCCATTCCTGCTCTGCCAGAAATTGTACAAATGTGTTAAGGCCTTCATCCATCCAGGTGGCATTTCTCTCATCACTGTTGATGATCATTGGAAAGAAGTTATGCCCTACCTCATGGATGATGACTCCTATCATTCCATACTTTGTTGCGGCACTATAAGAACCATCCTGCTCTGTGCGACCATAATTGAAAGCGATCATTGGATATTCCATACCATTGGCAGCTTCTACACTGATGGCAACAGGATACGGATAGGGCACAGTAAACCGCGAATAAACTCTTAGGGTATGTGCTACAGCTTTAGTGGAGTATCTGCTATAAAGGGCGTAAGATTCTTTGGGATAAAAGCTCATGCACATGATATCTTTTCCATCTATATTAATTTTCATAGCATCCCAGATAAATTTTCTGGAACTCCCCAGGGCAAAATCACGGACATTTTTTGCTTCAAACTTCCAGGTCTTTGTCGCTTGCAGGACCGGACTTTGTTCTTTTTTAAGTGCTTCAGAAAGCGTAACAATTTCTAATGGAGTATTACTAACCTGAGATTGTTGCCATTTTTCCCAATGAGTTTTATTCAAGACCTGCTTTAGATTTTTGCATTCTCCGGTAGCGGCAACGACATGGTCTGCCGGTACAGTAAACTGAACTTTGTAGTTTCCGAATACCAGTGAAAATTCTCCACGGCCTGTGAATTGTTTATTATTCCATCCCTGGAAGTCGCTGTACACACACATTCTGGGAAACCATTGTGCAATTGTAAATAAGGAATTTCCGTCTTCAAACATTTCATATCCACCTCTTCC
>JALHRR010000068.1 GCA_022841345.1 Saprospiraceae bacterium | reverse complement strand
GGGATAAATGATGTTTTTCAAAGCTATGGAATTAATATAGAGTTGAAAGAACTGAGAATTTACAATCGTTGGGGCGCTGAAGTCTTTGTCTCAAACGTAGGGGGTTGGAACGGTAATTTTAATGGCCAACCCATGGAGCCCGGAGTTTATACTTACTATGCCATCTACCACAAGTTGTATTCAGGTGAATCTGACTGGATAGCAGGAGAAGTAACATTGATGAGGTGATAATAAGTGGAAAACAGGCAGTTTTTGGCCATTTGCTTTTGGCAAACTGCATCAAGCCGAAGCTTTCATCTTCTTTTTATTCTCACATTCAGAAGTGCACTGACCATAAAGATTCAAAGAATGGTGTGTGATATTGAAATGCATCATAGTTCCCATGATGTCCTTAATCTGCTGAACTCTGGGATCGCAAAATTCCTTAACCTCTCCACAATCCATGCATATTAAATGGTCATGCTGTTTGTATCCATACGATTTCTCGTACTGGGCGAGATTTTTACCAAACTGATGTTTCTTGACCAGATCACAGCTTACCAATAGTTCAAGTGTATTGTATACAGTAGCACGACTGACTCTGTAATTATTGTTTTTCATGTGAATGTAAAGTGCCTCAGCATCGAAATGATCCGTTCGATTGTAGATTTCCTCCAGAATAGCATATCGCTCAGGAGTTTTTCTGAAACTATGCTTCTCAAGATGGGCTGAAAAGATATTTTTGACATCCGATATCGTCCTCATGTCTGTATATTAAGATAAAAACAAGTAAATTAATGGGAGCTTCGAATTTTCATACAAGCTCTGCAAGTTTAACAAAATTTATTCAACTCTTGTTACAGAAGAAATGCCTTCAAGGCTTTTTATGCTGTTTATTACAAGATTGAGTTGATCTATATTCAGTACGATAAGACTTACTTTTCCCTCAAAGTACCCTTCTTTCCCTTCAATGGAGAAAGATCTGATATTGTACCCCAGGGATGTGGAAATTTTATTGGTTAGTTTCTCAATAACACCCGGCCCTGAATCCAAACCTGTAATGACCAGATCCGCGACAAATTCTGTATCGCTTGAATTCGCCCAGTCCGCTCTCATGATTCTGTACCCATAATTGGCCATCATATTGGTGGCATTAGGACAGGTAGTTCTGTGAATTTTGACCCCTGAAGCAGTGGTTATAAAAGCAAAAATATCATCACCCAGCAATGGATTACAGCAGGAAGCCAGACTATAATTGTATTGGTCGCCGGGTTCTCCATTGATAAAAATGGAAGGCTGCTTTTTGCCTTTTAATAATGCTGATTTTTCGGATATTGTCTTTTGAAGATCATGATCAGATTTGATAAAATTTTCCTGGGAAATGAGCATTAACTTGCCGTTCTCGACACTGAATTTCTTCATTTCGTGAATGATGTCGATATCACCCAATGCTATGGCATAGTGGAGTTCAAATCTGCTTTTAAATCCCCAGAATTTTACCAGAAAGTCAGCTCCTTCTTCATAATCGACCTTCATACTTTTCATCTTGCGGATCAAAGCATCCTTACCATCTTCTGCTCTTTTTTTGTTATCTTCTTTAAGAGCGGTTCGAATTTTTGATTTGGCACGGCTGGTAACTACCATTTTCAACCATGCCTCATTGGGTTTCTGGTTTTTATTGGTAGTCACATGAATTTGATCCCCGTTGTCGATTTTATAACCCATCGGAACCAGCTTATTGTTCACCTTGATGGCAGAACAATGATAACCTACTTCAGTGTGAATATGAAAAGCAAAGTCAAGTGCAGTAGCTCCTTTAGGCAGGATTTTCATTTCTCCTTTGGGCGTATACACATAGACCTCTTCATTGAATAAATTGGTTTTAAAATCATTGATAAAGTCAAGAGCATCCTTATCCGGATCATCCAGAATATCCCTGATACTATCCAGCCAATTATCATATACATTCTGGCCATTAGGCTTTACACCTTTGTATTTCCAGTGCGCAGCAAATCCCTTTTCGGCTATCTCATCCATTCGTTCGCTGCGTATCTGAACTTCTACGTAGCGGCCTTTGGGACCTATGACGGTAGTGTGCAATGATTCGTATCCATTAGACTTGGCAGTGGTAATCCAGTCCTTCAACCTTTCCGGAATAGGGTGGAAAACATCAGTAACTACCGAATACACTTGCCAACAGGCAGATTTTTCCTGTTTCGCCGGGACATCTACTATGATTCTGATGGCGAAAAGATCATAAATCTCTTCGAAAGGGATTTTTTTAACTTTGATTTTATTCCAGATGGAGTGAATAGATTTAGGCCTGCCTATGATCCTGTAAGGAATATTCAGGGAAGCCAATTCTTCATCCAGCGGATTGATGAAATCATTTATATAGTTGTTGCGATCTTTTTTAGTTTCCTGTAGCTTTTGTGCTATCTGATGATAAGCATCCGGCTCAGTTATCTTCATTGATAAGTCCTGAAATTCGGTTTTGACATTATACAATCCCAATCTGTGAGCAAGTGGGGCATAAATGTAACTGGTCTCTGCTGCGATCCGTAATTGTTTATGACGGGCCATGGAGCCGAGAGTCCTCATGTTGTGCAGACGGTCTGCCATTTTGATTAAAACGACACGAACATCATCTACTAATGTACTCAGCACTTTGCGGAAGTTTTCAGCCTGACTGATCTCGACATCGTAAGTCCCATCCAGTTTGGTAAGTCCGTCTACTATTTTGGAAACTTTTTCACCAAACTGAATTTTGATATCACCCAAAGAAACATCAGTATCTTCCACTACATCATGCAAAAGGGCACATACAACTGCTGTAGGACCAAGACCTATTTCTTCCACACAAATTCTGGCCACTTCGATCGGATGCAGAATATATGGCTCACCGGATTTGCGGCGTTGTTTGCTGTGTGCCTGTACGGCAAGTTCATAGGCCTGGCGGATATTCTTCTTGTCCTCCGTCGTCATTTTATCCTTCAGTGAACGCAGGAGGTTTCTGTAAGCCCGCTGAATCATCAGCTTTTCATCATCGTGTATTAGTAACTGCTCAGCCATATATATCAGAAAGGTAAGGCCTTATTTTTTATCAAAGCTAAATAACAAAAACCAATTGCGGAATCAGTTCGTTCAATTAACCGTTTTTAGGGGTGAAATGTAGTTATGAATTATGAATTATGAGTGATAAGTTGAACAGCCGGGAGGAGGCTTCAAGCCACAAGCCTCAGGCTACAAGGGAACAGCCGGGAAGAAGTTGTAAGGGGTAAGGCGTAAGGCATAAGACGTAAGAGAACAACCGGAAGAAGAAGCTTCGAGCTATGAGCTTCGAGCTTCGAGAAAACAGCCGGAAGAAGACATAAGGCGTAAGGTAACAGCCGGGGAGAAGCTCTCGCTTCTTACTTAAAATCCTTTTATTAAAAACTTTGATGGTCCGGGTCTCCTGACCCGGATTAAATACTCACACACACGACTCACACTCACCACAGACTGGCGTCTCCTGACGCATAAGAATATAGCTTCTCAATACTCAATAGCTGGTGAGAGTCCATCGTGCACGGAATACAGCTAGGGAGAAGTGGAAACATGTCATATATGTGACTTGCCTGCCTGTATTGAGCGCCATCTGTCACCTCCAAAATTAATTGGCTGCGTAGTAGTCAATTTATTTAGGGGATGTCACCTTTTGCCGCAGGCAAAGGATGTCACCTTGCAAGCGCAGCGCAGCAAGATGTCACGCCGTGCAACGATAAAAGCACATTTTTTGTTGCTAAAAACCTACTAAAATCAACTATTAATCATGAAAAGCTTCAACTCACACTCATCGACACTTTGACAAGTGAACGAAAAGAGATCGAGCTGGATTTGTTTTACAGTGACAACAAATTTTAAAAATCCTTACCTTGAGCTTCCATAAAATGCATAACAAATGAAGGGTATCATACTGGCGGGAGGATCCGGAACACGACTATATCCGATCACCAAAGGAATTTCCAAGCAGCTTGTCCCGGTATATGACAAACCGATGATATACTATCCACTGTCAATCCTGATGCTGGCAGGAATAAGAGAGATACTGATCATCACCACACCTGAAGATAATCCGCAGTTCAAAAGGTTGCTGGGAGATGGCAATGAGCTCGGTTGCCGTTTTGAATATGCTATACAGGAAATTCCCAATGGCCTTGCTCAGGCATTTGTGATCGGAGAACCTTTCATCGCCGGAGATGATGTTTGTCTGATCCTGGGAGATAATATTTTCTATGGCTCAAGGTTATCCACAACACTTCAAAATTGCACAAATCCTGCCGGTGGTATTGTATTTGCATATGAAGTAGCCGATCCTGAGCGGTATGGTGTAGTGGCTTTTGATGACAAAATGAAGGCATTGTCCATTGAAGAAAAACCGGCACAACCTAAATCAAATTACGCCGTTCCGGGTCTGTATTTCTATGATAGTTCTGTAGTAGAAGTGGCTAAAAATCTTCAACCCAGTCCAAGGGGAGAATATGAAATCACAGATGTGAATAAATATTACCTGGAAAAAGGTTTATTACAAGTTGAAGTAATGGACAGAGGTACTGCCTGGCTGGATACGGGAACATTTGATTCATTGCACGATGCCACTGAATTTGTCCGCGTCATCGAAAAGAGACAGGGTTTAAAAATTGGATGTATCGAGGAAGTTGCTTACCGAATGGGCTTTATTGATAAAGAACAATTATCCGTACTGGCAAAAACGCTGGAAAAGAGTGGGTATGGGAATTATCTGCAACGGATAGTCTCGAAAGAAAAGTAAGGGAAAGGGGTAAGACATAAGGCAAAAGAGCCAAGGAAAAAGGAAAAAGAGCCAAGGAAAAAGGAAAAAGGAAAAAGATAAAAGGGGTAAGGCATAAGGAAAAAGGAATCCGAAGGATCGCGTAGTAGAGCGAAGCGGCACCTCGCGAAAAGGAAAAAGGAGTAAGGGATAAGTAGTAAGTGAACAGCCAAAACCGCCGGAGTAAGGGATAAAGCTGAACAGCCGATAGTGTAGACGTTGAAAGTTTGTGTCTTCACTCAATCTTAAGGTAATCTCCCTCAATCCTATCAATCTCACTCAATCTCATTCAATCCTGTCAATCTCATCAATCTTTATCAATCTTCCCTAACTCTCCACAAAAGACTCACACTCAAAACATCAATCCTATCAATCCTATCAATCTCGTCCCTTAAAAAAGAGCATAAAATTCCACCTGAATATTGGTTATTTTGGCGGGCAAATAGCGGGAATGGCGAGAATAATATCCATCCTTTTCTTATTATCATCAGTTTTACTTCAAGCCCAAAATCCAATTTTGGAAAGTATCTCTATTGAGCAGGGTCTTTCACAAGGTTTTATTTCAAGTATTGCACAGGATGAGGATGGTTTTTTATGGTTTACTACCCGCAATGGGCTGAATCGCTACGATGGATATGAGTTTAAAGTGTTCAGAAATGATTCTTACGATTCACTATCTATAGGCGGAAATGGGGTCTCCAGTATTGCAGCTCAGGGAGATTTTATATGGCTAATGCCCAATCCTATTCAATTCAACATTTTACACCGTAAAACACATAAAGCATTTGCAGTTCCTGTAGATTTTAACCCTGAAACACAGTTTATTAAGGTAGTTCCAGGCACCAAGAATGCAGTGTGGCTTTTATTGGCCTTCAAAGGAGTCATTAAGCTTTTTAATGTGCAATGGCATTTGGAATTCATGGCACAAGTCGAAAAAGGAGTGGATCCTGCCACATTATTTCAATGGGATGAAATAGCTTCAGATGTTCTTGATATTGAAATGTCAGCGGACAAAAGACATCTGTGGATACTAGGAAAAGATAAAGTTGAAAAACTTGATATCGCTTCAGGGGAGAAGGAATCCGTTGCACTCAGTCCGGAGATGAGTGGATTAAAACTGGAACGAAATCAATTGGTTATTAATCTGAGTATAATACCAGATACTGATCGTAAGTTCTGGGTTTTTGGTAGAAATAGCTTGGCAAGATTTGATGGCAAGAAATGGCAATTGTTTTCACTGGGATTTAATACAAGCGGATTTTTGCATTTCGATCCCAAGGCGGGAATTTTGTGGTTAAGAGCTGAGTCCATAGTGTATGGGTTTGATCTCAGAATAATAAGGGACAGACTCTCACCAGAGGACGCCATTTACAAATTAAACATTCCGGAGCAGGCTATATATAGCATCACTGACCGGGACGGAAATGTATGGTTTGGAACCAATACCCATGGTATTCTCAAATTTTCTCCAAGAAGAAATGTTTTTAAAAACTATTTCCAGGGACACTCCTTCTATACTGCTCCTGTATTTGACAAAATGGGAAATGCCTGGTTAAATGAGCCTGGAAAAGACTCTAAGTCAGGAGGTGTTTTTGATTTTGAAAAAGAAGAATTAATTACTTTTTCAGAATTGGGTTTGAAAATCAATAGTAATGAAGCTTTAAGAATAGCCAGGGGCGAGGACGATAGAGTATGGCTTGCAACAGCCAATGGTTGGGATTCTGATCCCAATGTTATTTCACCGATATTGATTGAGTATTCATTAAAAGATGGCATAAAGGATATAATTAAAATCCCTCCCACTTTCCAAAATCCTGTACGGTTTGAATTGAACTATCAGGTCCCGGGAGAATTGTGGTTTGCCAACCATTTTCAGTTGATGCGATTCGATGTGAAGACCAGAGCATTTTCATTGTTTGAAAAGAAAGATTTACAATCCGGCATAAATGGAATATATACTTTAGTCAAATCCAAAGAAAATATCTGGTGGCTTGGAACTTTAAATGGTTTATTGAAAGCAGAAAAGAATGAACAAGGAGGTTTTGATTTTACGCTGCTGCGTAGTAACCCCAAAGATAGGAACAGCCTGCCAGGCAATGTGATAAAATGCTTGCTTCCGGATCCTTATGATTCGAATTTGATTTGGATCGGGACTAGTGATAATGGGATGAGTTGTTTAAATATTAAAAACAATAAATTTACTCACTACAATACCCAAAACGGGCTTCCAGATAATACCATATATGGAATTCTTGCTGAACCAGGGACTACTAATGAGAAGGATCATGCCTTGTGGATCAGCACCAACCGTGGATTGGCCCGTTTCAGTCCCGTGCAAAATAGTTTTCAATACTTTTTCAAATCAGACGGATTGCAGGAAAATGAATTCAATACTTACGCTTATGGAACTTCTCCTACGGGAGAATTGATTTTTGGCGGCATTAATGGATTTACAATTTTCAATCCACAGGATATAAAGGTCAGCACTCGCCCGCTTTCGATAAAAATAACAGGATTGAAAGTCAATGAGCAACAAATTAATCCCCGCAATTCGGATGGAATATTAACAGTTGATATTTGTTTTACCAAGAGCATTAAGCTGGCATTTAATCAAAACAATCTGCAACTTTCTTTTGCTACGGATGACTTTACCAATTCTGCCAGAAATCAATTTTCATATTATCTTGAAGGTGCCGAAACGGAATGGGTTCATCGAGGTTTTGAACATTCGGCTCAATATCTCAATCTAGCCCCGGGCATCTATACATTTTGGGTGAAGGCCGCCAATAGTGACGGGGTCTGGAGCGATAGTCCTGTTTCATTACAGATCTATATCAGCCCCCCATGGTACAGAAGTCACTGGGCATACCTTGTGTATTTTCTGATATTATCAGCTGCACTTTATGCTTTTTATCGTTTTCAGCTCAGGAGGAGGCTTGAGCGAGCTGAAGCAGAAAGGTTAAAGGAAATGGATGAATTTAAATCCAGATTTTTTACAAATATCTCTCATGAATTCAGAACTCCTTTGACAGTGATTCTGGGCACCGCTGAACGAATGGAAGCCAATGATGCGGCTACGCAGGATAGCATTAAAAACTTGCGGCTCATCAGGAGAAGCGGAGAAAACCTGTTGAGGCTTGTAAATCAAATCCTTGATCTTGCCAAACTGGAAAGCAACACCTTAACTATTCATTACATTCAGGGCAATGTGTCCTCCTACCTGAACTATATGGCAGAAAGCCTTCATTCACTTGCTAATGCACGCAATGTACTGCTACAGGTAGAAAACAAAAAACCGGAAATCATCATGGATTTTGATCCGGAGCGATTACTTCAAATTGTTTACAATCTTCTTTCTAATGCCATCAAGTTTACTCCCTCAGGCGGCAGGGTATCAATAATCATTGATCAAACTGAAGAGAAAACCAATCATTCCTCATTTCTAAAACTGACGGTCAAAGACACAGGCCCGGGAATACCTGCCGAAGATCAGCCGTATTTATTCGACCGATTTTTCCAGGCAAAAAACCAGGAATTTGCTAAAGCAGGAGGATCTGGAATAGGACTATCGCTCACAAGTGAACTGGTCAAAGCCATGGGAGGTAGTATTTCTCTGCAAAGTGAAGAAGGAAAAGGAGCAAGCTTCATAGTATTACTCCCTGCTTTCCAAAAAGCTGTTAAAGGGCAATGGCAGGAAGGTTTGATTGACAGAGAAATTCATTACACAGCGCCGGAAATCCAAACTCAGCAAAACGTACTTAAAAACGAAAATTCTGAATTACCTTCCTTACTTATCATTGAAGACAACCCGGATGTGGTAGAATATCTGGGAAATAGTCTGGAGTCTTCCTATCAACTGGATTTCGCATTCAATGGAAGAGCAGGGATAGAAAGAGCTTTAGAAACCATCCCTGATATTATCATAAGCGATGTGATGATGCCTGAGAAGGACGGATTTGAAGTATGCGAAACACTGAAGCAGGATGAGCGAACGAGTCATATTCCCATCATTCTATTAACAGCCAAAGCGACTCTGGATGATCGTGTAACGGGATTGGTAAGGGGAGCAGATGCCTACATTGCCAAGCCATTCCATAGCCGGGAATTGAATGCTACGTTGAACGGACTGATAGAACTTAGAAAAAAATTACAAAAAAGATATGCTTCTGCCACAGAATTATTGCCTCCTGCAGCAGATAAAGGCCAGGAAATAGAAGATGCATTTTTGAAAAAATTCAGAGAAGCTGTTGAAGAGAGATTAGGAGATTCTGAATTGTCCGGTGATGATATATGCAGGAAACTTGGCATGAGCTATCCTGTGGTATACAGAAAGCTTTCTGCCCTGACAGGAAGGTCCCTGAATGTGTATATCAGATTAATCAGACTGCAAAAAGCACGGGAATTATTGACTCAAAAAGACCTGAGTATTTCAGAAATTGCATATCAAACAGGATTCAATGACCCCAAATTCTTCAGCCGGGTCTTTTCGGAAGAGTTTAATGCTTCCCCAACAGAATACAGGAAAAATATTCTTTAACTACTGATTATCAATTATTTAAATTCACTCCCTCATTGAGCTGAACAGGTACTCCACCTGATTGAACAAGTATTCCACCCTGCTGAACAAGTACTCCTCATCCCTGAACAAATGATGTCCTTCTCTTAAAAGGCGCTGCCTGCATATTTGTGATCGTAAGCCAAATGAGTGCTTACATCATTTTTATAAAGACATTTTTAAATAGCCGTTATGGAAAAGAAATTGTTAATCAAATTGTGCGCAGCTGTTATATTTTTTTTCGCATTGAACCTGTCCTTGAAGGGACAGTTCAGTTCAGGCGCAACTTCCCTTACTGAACCCAGACTTATTGACAAAGAATGGCATCTGAATTCTAAAAAAGATGGTAACCCTATAGTGAGGGTTTCCGGCGGGAATGTGTATGCCAATAATAATATAATTAATGCTGCCAGCACTCTTGTAATAGATGATGGACCTGCAGATAATAAATGGTGGACATCAGATGAGCGATGGTTTCATATAAAAAGCTCAGCAACAGGACAATACTTAACTGTAAATGGAAATAGTGGCCCTGTAGCAGCTCTTATGGCTCCATTGATAGAAGGTGAGGGAGCAAGCATCTATCCGCAGCAATTCAGATTGATCGCAACGTTGCAGTTAGGCTGGTATAAAATAAGGTCCAGGTCCGGTGGCCTGGTGCTGGAAGTCAATGAAAATGGTGAATTGATTGCTAATGATCCTAAGCTTGATCCTTCTGAGGAGCAGAAATTTGCTTTCAACCTGGCGATGCCTGATAACTCGAGAGCAGTCATTATGAATGCAAGTAACAGGCACTTTTTTAGTGACAATGGAATTCTCATAGAGGGTACTCCTGCCGTACATATTAAAAATACAAATTCATCGGTAATCTGGCAATTCCTGAATGCCGGAAGTGGCTATTACAGAATTTACAACACCCTTACGAAAAGAAATCTTGCTCTTCCATCAGGCGGAGGTGGGGGCTCCGCATTGATAATGACATCATCTACAGGGACAAATTCCCAATGGAAATTAATCAGGAATAATCACACATTCTTTATAGTAAACAGGGCCAATGAAGCGCTTCACATCGGTATGAATAACCAACCCGCCAGCGGAAATCCTCTATACTGCATTGAGAATTTTGGCGAAATCGGAGGGTTAAACTGGGTTTTTTCTGTAATACCTGATGATCCTGAAATCATAGATGCAGAGTTTGAAAAAATATCAGAAGCAGACTTAGAAATCAGCTGCGCACCTATATATGGGCAAGAATTTAAAAGAGCATTGATTGAAAGAGTAGGACTAAATGCCAATAATCTTAATACTATCGATCCATATTTTTCATTTATAAGAGAGGCCTTAGCATCATCAGAGGGAGCAGACAAAGTAGATGAAATGCTAATGAAATTTGATTTGAATAATACAGGACACAGGATAGATCTGGCATTGATCACACGAAAATACATTACAGAGACATTGCCACTAAGCCCCCGACAAAACTGGTCCTATGGAACCAATCTGGCAGTTTCTGAATACGAGGCCAAAACACTGGCTCTCAGAATAGACTATGCCAACAGGATTATTGAATCATGGAATGATCATGAAGCTCAGTATGCAAGTGAATCCTGGGGGTTTTCACAATTAATTGATAACATAGATGCAAGCGGTTATGTGTGGCCTGATGTTTATCCAATTTCAGGAATTCAGTCTGAATTGATAGTTGATTACACTGTTGCTGCGAAAAATTTTGGATATACCAATGCAGCTCTGGTAGGGAGTTATGCTCTGGGTGTTTCGGTAGTAATGGGATATTATGCAGCATCCCTTTCTTCAGCTGTTTTTACCGCGCTGCCACTTTCAGCTGCTACTACATATGGACCTGCTGTTGTATCTATTGTTTCAGGAGGTGGTCCAGTTGTTGCCATAGCTACATTTGCAGCTGCTGTACTTGCAGTTAAAGCCATGGAAGTTGCAGAATTGCAAAGGCTATTAAATGATATTGATGCTCAAATACTGGAGGCTTCTGTTCCGGTATTCTTTGATCAAATATTTAATTCAGTAAATCTTGTTCATCAAACAAAATTACTTTCAGACCTGGATTATATTTTAGGTGCATCAATGGTAGATGGTTTTCAATACAATTTTGATGACAATACATATTTGCCACTTTTTAACATTGACTGTGCGAGCAATATTACCCTGCCACTAGACGAAAATGGTCAGGCAACTTTGACTCCTCAGCTGTCAGCAGGCATCAGTCAGAATTGTGGTACTGAAATACTTTACTTTTGGACTAAAAGTCAGTTTGACTGCGAGGATGCCAATCAAACCCATCAAGTGATTTTCGTGGCAAGAAATAAAGTGGATGAAAGCTCAATGGATTTTTATGTCCAAAGATGCACACTTGCTGTCACTATTGTGGACGATATCCCCGCCACTATCACATGTCCCGTAGATCAAACTTTAATACTTGAGTCAAATTGCTCAGCCATCATGCCTGATTATACTGGCCTGGCAAGCGGGCTTTCAGACAATTGCGGGATAACAGTGGTAACTCAATCTTTTGAAGCGGGATATCCGGTCTCCGGAGCAGGCGATATGATCATGACTCTAAGAGTTCAAACAGAAAGTAATACTAGTTCCACCTGCACATTTACATTACACAAAATAGATGTAGTGCCGCCTTTCCTGCTTTGTCCCTTACCATATACTCTGGAACTGGGAACAGATTGCAGTGCATCATTGCCCAATTTTAGTGATCTAACTACATTTTTCGATAATTGTGGAGAAGCAAACTTCGAACAATTTCCCTCTGCCGGAACATCAGTTGAAGGAATTGGAAGTTTGACGATGACCTTACAAGTGACAGATGAGGGAGGCGTAAGCAACTCATGTGAGTTTACTATAAATATGGTAGACAATATGGAACCTGTCATCAACTGTCCACTCAATCAAGTCCTGGAAATGGGTGAAAATTGTTCAGCAACATTTCCTGACTACAGGACTCTGGCAACCATAACAGAAAATTGTGAAAATTTCACTGTGACACAATCAGTAATGCCGGGCACTATTGTTTCGGGAACAGGAAACATTTCTGTCACGCTTACTGTGACGGATGTCAGCAGCAATAGTGATCAGTGTAGTTTCGTCGTGTCCAGAGTAGATAACATTCTACCAACTATTATTTGTCCTTCGACTCAAACCGTGATACTGAATGAAAATTGTGAGGCAACATTGACGGACTATGGGGTCTTTACGCCAAGTGCTGACAACTGTGGTGTATCTTCAGTAACACAATCACCACTACCCGGTAGCAGTATTTCTGGTGCAGGAAATATGACAGTAACATTAAGGGCGACTGATATGAGTGGTAATACAGGAGAATGCACGATGTTACTTGTAAAATCAGATAACACTGCACCCTCCATAGTTTGCTTCCCGCAGACAATAAACTTTAATGGAGAAAGCTCATTTGCTTTGGAATCTCATCAGCTTTCAGATGTCTCCGATAATTGCGGAATACTGAATACAGTTCTATCAATAAATCAAATTACCTGTGCCAATGCAGGCCAATCAGTACCTGTAACAGTTACGGTAACTGATCTCAGCGGGAATACTTCAAGTTGTGTTAGTGAAATAACTGTAAATGGGCTACCATGTGGCTGGACTCAAAACCAGGATGGAATCAATTGTACCAATGGAAATAACATTCATTACAATGGGAACAGTAATATCTGGACAGTTACAAGCACTAATTGTTTCTATGCCAATCCGTTTACCAGCGATGTGACAGCATTTGCCCAACGCACGCTTTGCGGAGATGGCAGTATAACGGCTAAAGTAAATAGTATTAATACTTCACTTGGCTGGGCTGGTGTGGTGATGCGTGAAAATAACTCTGCCGGAGCGAAAAAAGCGCAGCTGACGACAAATATGGGAACATTCCATCGCAGAGAATTCCGCACTGTCACAGGCGGAGCAGCCGCTCCCCAACAAATACCAGGTCAAAACAGATTTTGGTTGCGCATCGAAAGATCGGGAAACCAATTCAGCATGTACACCTCACAGAATGGACAGAGCTGGCAATTTGTGGGAGCACAGACCATTGTCATGAGCAACTGTATTGAAATAGGATTAGTAGCCAGTAATTACTCCTCCAGCAGCACAGTGAGTGCAATTATTGGCAACGTGAGCTATGTCGGGAGCAGTTCACAAAGTATGCAGATTCCGGATACATATGTGCAAACCGGGGAAGTATCGCATGAAATAAGTGTCTACCCAAATCCCAGCAGCGGAATGGTAAATATAGACGCAGGACCATTCACTGGTCTGAGCACTGAAATAGAATTGTACAGTCTTCAGGGTCAGCTATTGGATTCCAGAAAATTGGACAATGCCTCCAATATGGTGCAGTTGGATCTGAGCAATTATGGAAACGGGATGTATGTGATCCGGATGAAATCTCCGGGATTGCCGGATGGAATTAAGAGGATAGTGCTGAGCAGGTAAAAAAATAAAAACAATCTTTGGGACGGGTTGCACTTTGCGAAGTGCGGCCCGTTTTCATTTATAAGTAAAAGCTAAGGCCCAGGACATCAGCTCTTTCGCGTCAGCTGCCTGGAATGCCGGAGCGCAGCGACGGGTACCCAAAGCATTGGGTACGGAACGAAGTGAACCATGGAAGGGAGCGACCCCGATCAGGTGATGATTCCAGCAAAAATACAATCGAGCTCAGAATCAAATATTTGCAGAAGAACTTGTAATCGGGGTGACGCCATAATGCTTCAAATGGGGTTATTTTTCGCCATATTACAGAAATTAATATGTATTCAAAGCTGAATTTGCAAAAAGGCTTTCGATAATATGTTATAGGTTTGCGTTTGAATTAAAAAAACTACAAATGTTTAGATGTATTTCGCTATTACTTTTACTCATTTTAGTCACATCCTGCAGGAAGGAAGTATTATTTCAGGAAACTGAAAAGAAGGATCCTTACTATGCTGATCTTCAGCCCGCTGAGCTTGACAGATGGGAGCTGACTTCGCCGGGTCCGGGAAATTACATTGATCAGGTGTATCATGTAGATGATGCTATTATAGTGCTTTCCGATAGAAAAGTATATTCACTCTCTGCAGCAACAATGGCTCAGAACTGGGTGCTTGAAGATGTGTCAGGCTATGAAGTAAATGAGGCATTCAGGGTGGGGAATTATCTGTTTATTGTCTCCAATCGCGAGATAGTAAAAATTGATTTCCAGAGTGGGGCATTGATAGAAAAGATTTTAATACATAGTTTATTTCAGCTGGGAATTCACATGGATGTGAAAAGTATGGTAAGGGATGGGTCTGATCTGTACATTTTGGCCTCGGACTGGTGGAGTACTCCAATCAGACAGTTTTTGGTTTTACATTACGACCTGAACACTGAGGTTCATTCTGTTCTGTATGCCAGGCAGCACACAGAAGAAAATCCATTCAGACCTATTATATACAGGCCAATGGTATGGCATAAGGCAGCAAAGCAACTCATTATTTCTATGCATTTTGATGATGATATTGGAATGGCTTCAGGAATATATTCATTTCATCCTGAAAGCAGGGAGCTAAGGTTCCGGCATGGTGAGTGGGATCGGAATCACGATTTAGAGACAATTGCGGTCATTTTCGATGATAAGTATTTGGTGTACCAAAGTCCGTCACGCCGTCTGGCATCTGCTTTAATTGATGAGAGCACTTTTACTGAATTATTCAATGATAGTATGCCATTCAAAAATATCCACGCGGGTTATACCGGGGCATTCAGTGACGGAGGGTCTTATTATGCTTATGATCACAGCTCAGCTGTGGTGCAATCATTTGATATCCTATCCGGGGCTGTAAATTGGGAAACTAAATTCTCTGCCATCAGTAAATCCTCTTCCCTGATTCCTAATAAAAAGCTTATGCTCAGTGGAAGCAGGAGGCCTGAAAGACCCGGAAATATATTTGGTGTGCAATTGATTGATTTGAATTCGGGACAGTGTCTGATTGAATGGTTTCCTGAAGGAAGTGATACTTCGCTGGCATATTCCTTTGATAAGTTCTTTTATCTGGAGGAAGAACATGCCTGCATCGTGGCATCCCGCTATGCTGTTTTCAAGTATGCTTTACCGGAATTATTTAAATAATTTAATTGAAGAGACATGTTAAAATATACAATGATCATTCTCCTTTGTCTGTCGCTTTTTTCATGTAAAAAAGAAATAGAGCTTATTGAAACAGACCGAAATCTACCCTATTACCCGGACATTAAGCCAAAGGAAATATTCAGACTGCATGACACTGATATTGCGGGAGTAAGTAACCAATATTTTACCCGACTTTTTGGTGCTGATACTTTTTTAGTTATCGGGCTCCAATCCACCATTCAGGTTAGAAGTATGAGGAGCATGGATTTACTATGGACTGTTCCCAATTTTGACCATTTATTAACTTATGGCTTTGAAGATGTGGTTATGATAGGTGGCAAGCGGGTTATACATTCACAGGGTTCCTACCATTTTTATGATCCGGAGTCGGGACAACATTTGCAGCACATCAATGTGAGGGACCATCTTCCGCTGACCATGCGTTCGTCATATTTTAGTGATTTTATCAGAAAAGGAACTGATGTCTGGTTTACATACGTGAATGACATCAGCCTGTATCACTATGACTGGGCACTATACCATTTGGATTTAAACTCCAATACAGTCACTGAATTGCACAAATTTGAAAATGTAAAATTAGGAAGTAATGCTGTTCATGGTGGAATTTACAGGCCATTAGCTATCACGGAAGATGGGAAGCAAATTCTCATTTCGCTCAATATCCTTGTCAATGATGAAGATCTGACAGGAATGTATTCCTATAATACGGCGAGCAATATCCTGAAAAGAATTTATGATGAACCCAGGAAAGACCATTTTCTGCACAGGAGAGTAAAAGGATTGATCAGTGGAAATCACTACTATTTTTTGGATGTAAAAGGCAATTTTTCAGGAATTCGATTTGATGAGGATTCAGTAGAAAAACTTTCGGAATTACACCGTGGCAGGGAAGTGGATATGATGCTTTTTCAAGTATAGAAATACATAATGGCAAATACTATGGAGTAAATCGATATTCTCCATTAATCATATCGTTTGACGCTATCAGTGGAAAATATATCTGGGCAAATGGCCGTAATTATTTGCCGCAAAAGCCTGCATTTGTAGAAGGAAAGAATTTGATTTTCAGCACTTCATACAAAGATGTTGGAAATAAAAGACAATACAGTGTCCAAATTATGGATCTCAATGATGGGCAGGTACTTGTAGAAGATTTTCCTGCAGTGGAAGAAGGGAAAAATGATAATATCCACTCAATAATCTATTCTCCAACAGATCAGACTTTCATTGTACATAACTTGTATGCAATTTATAAATATGAGCTTCCTGAGCTTTTCAAATAAGAAGGGTTCAAAAAACAAACTATTCAAGTATGAAAAATATATTTTACACTGGAATCATTACACTTTTGCTATCAGGTAATATTGTTGCACAGAAGCAGCTGGAGTTATTCTTTCAAAGCGGAATATCCAAAATCAATAATGCTACTGAAATCAGGTTGGATGAATTTGCAGGCGTTTCAGACTTTACTTACCACCCCCAATTAATGCTGGGTGCGGGTGCCAGATTTCGGTTTCAAAAAATCGGCCGTCTAAGTCCTTATGTACATGCAGGCTATATGCAGTATGGTTTTGAAATGAGGAGAATTGTCGAAAGAGAAAGCTATAGCTGGACCAGGCAGGAGAATCGGGCTCATATAAGACAGCATAATGTAATGGCAGGATTTGGTTTATCCTGGGACTTATTAAATGTTAAAAAGCATTCATTGGCAATCAGTGCTGATTATTCTACAGAAATTCCGATGATGGAAGATGGTTTCTCACATCGGGAAACGGTCCAATATGCAGATGGAAGTGTAGTAACAGAAAAGGGATATTTGCACGATGAATGGTTTGCTGATTTTGGAGGTTCTTTATTCCATAGCTTCAGCGGAGGAATCAACTATTCTTATCATTTGAATGACAAAATAGCACTAAATACAGGTCTGCTTTACAGACATACATTGGAAACACAGGAAGCTTATTTTAATCCCGGCATTAAATATGGATTCAGATCAGTGGCATTGAGTGTGGGTTTGGGATGGAAGTTTGGAAAGAAGGGGGATGTGCAGAGTAAGGTGTGATGATTGCAGGTTTCAGTCCCCGCAACGAGAGACGTGGCCATCCGATGAGGGATAACACTGCGGGGCATGAATTTCAGATTTCAGCGTTCAGTTTTCAGATTTCAGGTTTAACAGCCAGGGAGTTTTAAATAGATTTTGTGATTAGTTGGCTTGATATTAATTTCTCATAAAACATTGTAAATCAGCATTCTGCAAAAGTGTTATATAGGAGAGTTCAGTTTTTAGGTTTGAAGATTTGAACAGCCGGGTATCAGCCGGTTTGTTTGAAATGCAGAAGTTAGAAGGTAGAATTTAGAATAAGAACAGCCGGGTGTCAGCCGGTTTGTCAATGTAGAAGTGAATGTGTCGTGGATGAATTACAAATTCATGAAATATCGGATCTCAGTTATAAACTGAGACCATCGGGACAGATGGGGAAAACTGGGAGGCGGAAGCTCGAAAGTGAAAGGGAAAATCCGGTGGAAGCTTGAAGGAAAGTACCTTTCATAAGTCCTTAACCACTTGTTTAGTTGCTCCTGTCATGTGAGCAAAAGCGTCACTTTGATGGCTTGCCGTCAAAAATCGTCACCTTTTGCCGAAGGCAAAAAACGTCACCCCGGTCAGGCGCAGCCGTGCCGGGGCGTCACAAATTTGAGGACAACAGTCTGTGAGTACTGCTGATGTTTGTGGGTAAATTTGCCAGTTTTAGTCGTCAAATTCATCTGTAGGCTTCTCATATAATGTACATTTCTTGCTTCTACCCTTGAAAAACTTGCAAATTGGTGGTGGTTGGAGATGTTCAAAACTATTTCACACGGTCTTCTTCGAATCCTTCACGAGATATTGAAGACCTTCCACTTCTTCTTCTGTCAACAGTCGCCATTGTCCGGCTTCAAGCGGATCGAGCTGAATGTTCATGATTCGGATTCGTTTGAGTGAAGTCACTTCATAACTGAGATAATCACACATACGGCGGATCTGGCGATTCAGCCCCTGAGTGAGCACGATTTTGAAACTGTGGGTATTAATTTTTTCAACCCTACATTTTTTGGTGTATGTACCCAGAATGGGAATGCCTGAAGACATTTTCCGGATGAATTCATCTGTGATAACTTTGTGTACACGAACGATATATTCCTTTTCGTGGTTGTTGCCGGCCCGCAGTATTTTGTTGACGATATCCCCGTCATTTGTGAGAAAAATCAGGCCTTCTGAGGGTTTGTCGAGTCTGCCGATGGGAAAAATCCTTTCAGGAAATTTGATATAATCGATGATATTACCCGAGATGCTTTGATCAGTGGTGCATGTGATTCCTATAGGTTTGTTGAATGCGATGTATTTAGCGGGGGCTTTGTCCTGAGCTGTAAGAGGTTCACCATCAATAAGTACGATGTCATTAGCTCCGGCGCGATTACCTTTTTTGGCAACTACTCCATTGAGCAGGACTCGGCCATCTTCGATCATTTTATCGGCTTCACGACGGGAACAGCGACCGGTATCGCTGATAAACTTATTGAGACTCGTGGTCTGATCATTGCTTTGAGGGGAATCTTCTTTCATAGGGCAAAAGTACAAATTAAGAAGGAGTGATCAGTACACTTTCAAGCAAGTTCGATTCCGTTAAATGTGATTTTATAAAAGGCTATTATTTTTTATTACCAGAACTGCTTATCGTCCAATTATATCTGTCAATCTTCTGGAATGCTTGTAAAATCAACAAGAATGCAACCAGAGTGAACCATTTTGACACGAGAGCGAACCCTCGCTGATGATGATTAGAATACATTTGTAAATACATTTCTACACAAAATTATTGTGACCGGCACCTTAATCCCTCACTGTAATCCAGGGATTCTGGTCACACAAAGCGCACATTTTATTGTTCATTTTTTTCGACTCCACTGACATGTGGTTTCACTAACAATTAATATCAGACAATTCGATAACCCTTTTGACGAAATCTACATCATGAAAACAAATTTTACATTTTCCAACAAAACATTTGCTTTAAGTCTATCGCTCATAATGATTTGTTTATCACTCTTTTATCAGGCACTTATGCGTTTTGCGTCACAATTTTTCAGAAGAAAGCCCTTACTGCAAAGTATTATGATATTGTTTATCCTTGGTATTTCCACAACGTCTTCCTTTGCCGCTACGTTAACCGTTACCAACGGAAATGACAGTGGTACAGGCTCCTTGCGTACGGCAATTTCTAGTGCCAACTCAAACGATATTATCGTATTTTCCGGGGTGACAACAGTAACGCTTACGGGCAGTTTCTTACTCATTGATAAAAATTTGACAATAAATGGCGGATCGGGTGTTACCATTACCCGCAGCAGCGCCACGGAAAGGTTGATTGCGGTACAGAACAGCGTGACGGTGGCAATCAATAATATAACCCTTAATAATGGTGAAAATGATTACGGTGGAGCCATTGATGTTGGAGGCGGATCTTCAGTTACCATGACGAATTGTATTATTCAGAATTGTCATGCTGATCAAATAGGTGGAGCATTATACGTAAACGGGTCAATAAATTTGTCAAATTGTACGGTAAGAAACAACACATGCTCAAACGGGCCTTCAGCTGGTTATTTTGCCGGTCCTAATGCAAACTTTACCAACTGCACATTTAGTAATAATATCAATGGGGGATCTTTTGCCATTCTGGTGCAAGCAAACAACCAGACTTTCAGCATGACCAACTGCACGGTATCGGGCAATACAACATGGGCTATGGGGTATTATAACCTGGGTGGATCAGGAACTATAACGAACTGTACTTTTAGCGAAAATGGACTTGGGTTATGGAATTATGAAGGGAATTTGATAATGAAAAATACCCTGTTTTTCGGACATACAACTGGAGATGTATTTGGTGTAAACTTAAGCGCCTCCAGCTCTTACAATATTTTCAGCAACACTTCTGCAGGTGGTCTTAGCAACAATGTAAATAACAACTTGCTGGGGGTATCCAATATCCAGCTTTTACCCCTTGCCAGTAACGGAGGCTTTACCCAAACACATGCTTTGGCACCATGTAGTCCGGCAGTTAACTCAGGAACCAATAGTGGTGCCCCCTCCACTGATCAGCGAGGTAGCACGCGGCCCTACAATGGAGGTATAGTTGACCGGGGTGCTTATGAGTTGCAGAGTATTCCTCCCACTATCACAGTTAATTCAACAGTCACCAATTCATGTGGTAACAATGGCATCATTGATTTGATGGTCACAGGGGGGACTACACCTTATACTTACAGCTGGACTGGATCCGGGTCTGGCGGTGATCCGCGAACCGGCTTAGCCGCTGGAACCTACACTGTAACAGTAACGGACAATGTGGGTTGCAGGGGTACACATATGGCAACTGTAAGCAATATAGCTCCTACAACCTCCAATGCAGGCCCTAATCAAACCAGCGCGGCTACCTGTGGACTAACGCAGGTGACCCTGGCTGCCAACATTCCTTCAGTGGGCACAGGTGCATGGAGCATTGTAAGTGGCACCGGAGGCTCATTTGGAAATGCATCATCAGCATCCTCAACATTTTCAGGTACTGCCGGGAATACATACACACTTAGGTGGACCATTTCGAATAGTCCCTGTACAGCTTCTACTGATGATGTAGTGATCACATTCAATAGAAATCCCACTACTGCCAATGCAGGACCAGATCAAACAGGAGCTTCAACTTGTGGTCTTACTCAGGTAACATTGGCTGCAAACACAGCTTCAGTGGGTACAGTGGCGTGGAGCATTGTTAGCGGGACCGGAGGTTCTTTTGGAAATTCATCTTCAGCATCATCTACATTTTCCGGTACTGCAGGGAACACATATACACTTAGGTGGACCATTTCGAATAGTCCCTGTACAGCTTCAACTGACGATGTGGTGATTACTTTTAACCCCAACCCCACTGCTGCTAATGCCGGACCAGATCAAACCGGAGTTTCAACTTGTGGTCTTACTCAGGTAACATTGGCTGCAAATACAGCTTCAGTGGGTACAGGGGCGTGGAGCATTGTTAGCGGCACCGGAGGCTCATTTGGCAATGCATCTTCAGCATCCTCTACATTTTCCGGTACTGCAGGGAACACATATACACTTAGATGGACCATTTCGAATAGTCCCTGTACAGCTTCAACTGACGATGTGGTGATTACTTTTAACCCCAATCCCACTGCTGCTAATGCCGGACCAGATCAAACCGGAGTTTCAACTTGTGGTCTTACTCAGGTAACATTGGCTGCAAATACAGCTTCAGTGGGTACAGGGGCGTGGAGCATTGTAAGCGGCACCGGAGGCTCATTTGGAAATGCATCTTCAGCATCCTCTACATTTTCAGGTGCTGCCGGAAATACATACACACTTAGGTGGACCATTTCGAATAGTCCTTGTACAGCTTCAACTGATGATGTAGTGATCACATTCAATAGAAATCCCACTACTGCCAATGCAGGACCAGATCAAACAGGATCTTCAACTTGTGGCCTTACTCAGGTAACATTGGCTGCAAATATTGCTTCAGTGGGCACAGGTGCCTGGAGCATTGTAAGTGGAACAGGAGGTTCTTTTGGAAATTCATCTTCAGCATCCTCAACATTTTCAGGTACTGCCGGAAATACATACACACTTAGGTGGACCATTTCGAATAGTCCTTGTACAGCTTCAACTGACGATGTGGTGATTACTTTCAATACATACCCAACAATGTCATGTCCTTCAAATTTTAGTGTCCAGGATAATGATCCGGGATTTGCGCTATCAGGAGCTACACCTATTGGTGGAACTTATAGTGGAACAGGAGTAAGTTCAGGAAATTTCAACCCTGCTTCAGCTGGATTAGGTCCTCATTCTATTGAATATTCCTATCTAAATCCGGCAGGTTGTATTAATTCATGTGTTTTTACAATTACAGTTGAGCAGAGCTGCACTACATATGATTGGTATTTGGATGCCGACAATGACGGATATTATACGGGAAATGCCGTTGCACAATGCGCTTCTCCGGGACCGGGTTACAAAAATACCGGTCTTTTGGGAGGAGGAGATTGCAACGACAATAATCAGTTGGAATTTCCCGGACAAGTGTGGTATAAAGATACTGATAACGATACTTATGCTCAGACCGGTGCTTCAACTATTACTCAATGTCTTCGCCCGGCAGGTTATAAAATTGCTTCAGAATTGTCGGGTATCACAGGAGATTGCGATGATAATAATGCAGCGATCAATCCT
>JALHRR010000067.1 GCA_022841345.1 Saprospiraceae bacterium | reverse complement strand
AGCCGGAAGATATCGGAATTGCTTTGCCATATATCAGATCTATTGTCGAAGCATACAATATTCCTATTATTGAATTGCCTGGTTACGAAGCTGATGACGCTATAGGTACTATCGCCAAGCAAGCAGAAAAGGAAGGATTTGAAGTCTATATGGTGACTCCGGACAAAGATTACGCACAGCTTGTCAGCTCGAATATTAAAATCATGAAACCTTCCCGTCAGGGCAATGGAGTAGAGATCATGGGCGAAGCAGAAGTGCTGGCAGACTGGGGAATTAAAAGAGTAGAACAGGTGATTGATTTCCTTGGATTGCAGGGTGATGCCGTAGATAATATTCCCGGTGTACCCGGAATTGGTCCTAAAACTGCAGCCATTTTATTAGAGAAATATGATTCAGTCGAAGGGGTGATCGAACATGTAGAAGAATTGAAAGGCAAGCAGCAGGAGAACATCAGAATGTTTGCTGATCAGGCCTTGCTCTCGAAGAAATTGGCAACTATCCACCTCGAAGTACCGGTCCAATTTGATGCAGATGCTTATATACTGGAGCCATTTGACAGAGAAAAATTGACAGCCATTTTTAAAGAACTGGAATTCAAAACGCTGGCTGCTTCGATTTTAGGTGATAATATTCAGCCTCAACCAGCGGGTCAGCAATCTATGTTTGAAGATTACAAGCCCGATGAATCAACCTCCAAACCTCCTGCAGCTCCGGTAAATGTTATAGCAGCACATTCCGTAGCCGAACATTCCATTCACAATACACCTCATGATTATAAACTTATCCAGACTGAATTAGAAATTACCAGTTTACTGGAGTATCTGATGAGTGCCAAAGAAGTGTGCTTTGACACAGAAACCACAGGAGTGGATGCCAATGATTGTGAACTTGTCGGCATGTCATTTTGTATCAAAGCACAGGAAGCATTCTATGTTCCGGTCCCTGCCGACAGAGATCAGGCACTGGCACTTTTACAGAAATTTCACCCTTTATTCAGCGATCCTTCCAAATTGCTGATAGGGCAGAATATCAAGTATGATGCACTTGTCCTTAAGTGGTACGGTATTGAACTGGCTGGGAAGATATTTGACACCATGCTGGCTCATTACTTGCTGGAGCCTGATTTGAGACATGGAATGGATTATCTGGCAGAGACATATTTGAAGTATCAAACCATCCATATTGAGGAATTAATCGGTAAAAAAGGTAAGCTTCAGGGTAGCATGCGGGATGTTGATCTGGAATTAATAAAGGATTATGCGGCGGAAGATGCTGATATTACTTTCAGACTCTATGAAATTTTATCTGCGCAGCTGAAAGAGGAAAATCTTCAGAATCTTTTTGAAACAGTTGAATGTCCGCTGGTACATGCGCTAGCTGAAATGGAGTTCCAGGGCGTTAAAATTGACAAGCAAATTCTCAATTCTTATTCAGTCGAATTAGGATTACAAATTAGCGAACTGGAGAGAAGCATTTACAAAATGTCCCCGGCTAGATTTAACATAGGATCCCCCAAACAAGTTGGAGAGGTATTGTTTGATGTAATGAAAATCCCCTATCCCGGAGGAAAAACCAAAACCGGTCAATATTCTACAGATGAAGAAAAACTGACCGAACTGGCTGCTGAATATCCCATGGTCGCAGAAATTCTTAGGTACAGAGGATTGAGCAAATTAAAATCTACTTATGTAGATGCATTGCCATTGATGATTAACCGCAAAAGTGGCAGAATCCACAGCTCTTTCAATCAGGCATTAGCTGCCACAGGTCGCCTCAGCTCCAATAATCCGAATCTTCAGAATATCCCCATCAAAACTGCGGAGGGACGAAAAGTTAGAGAGGCTTTCGTTCCTTCAGATGAGGACCATATCTTGCTTGCAGCAGATTATTCTCAAATAGAACTTCGGCTCATCGCCGAGATGAGCGGCGAAACAGCTATGCTCGAGGCTTTTCAGTATGGACATGATATTCATGCTGCTACCGCTGCGAAAGTATATGGTGTTCCTCTTGAAGAAGTTACATCCGAACAAAGAAGAAATGCGAAAACCGTTAATTTCTCCATTATTTATGGTGCAGGCTCTACCAATCTTTCAAAACAACTGAATATAAAGCGGACGGAAGCCAAAGAATTGATCGATCAATATTTCTCCCAGTATCAGGGGCTCAAGAAATATATGGAAAGTACCGTCGCATTTGCCCGCGAAAACGGATATGTGGAAACAATTATGGGCAGAAAAAGAAAATTAAGAGATATTCATTCAAAAAATAATATGGCTCGGGCAGGGGCAGAGAGAATTGCTGTCAATACGCCTATACAAGGCTCTGCTGCTGACATGATCAAGATTGCGATGATCAATATTAATAACATGATTCGCAACAATAAGTATCGTTCAAAGCTCATTTTACAGGTGCATGATGAATTAGTTTTCGATGTGTACAAACCGGAGCTCGATTTTTTACGTCCTCAGATTGAAAATCTGATGAAGAACGCACTTCCTCAGCTCAAAGTGCCTATTGTAGTTGGAATAGGCATTGGTAAAACCTGGTTAGAAGCTCATTAATGGTCAAAAAATCATCGATGAATAGAGCAATTTGATCTATTTTTCAATTTTTTGTTAAAAAATCGTTGTTTTTTTACCTGAATGAACTTTAAAGCTAGAAATTTGCGCCCGTTGACATCATTCTTCATTTTAAAAACCTGATGAAATTTCCAAAGCCATTAACCGTAAAAGAAGTTGCCGCCCTGATTGGAGCCCAGATAATTGGTAATCATGCATTATTAGTTTCAGGTATAAATGAAGTGCACAAAGTAGAGTCCGGAGATGTCACATTTTCTGACCTTGCCAAATACTTCGACAAATCCTTACAATCTGCCGCATCAGCCATTATTCTCAATGAAGATGCTGATTGTCCTCCGGGCAAAGCAATTTTACTGCATCCTGATCCTTTTCAGGCATACGACTCACTCGTGAAGTATTTCAGACCTTTCAAGCCATTGACCACCATGATCAGTGACTCAGCAGATATCGATCCTTCTGCTATCATTGAACCCGGTGTGATCATCGGCAATCATGCCAAAATCGGCAAAGATTGCTACATCCAGGCGGGAGCATACATTGGTGATTATTCTTACATCGGAGATCGCTCTGTGATCCAGGCGAAAGCTATCATCGGATCTGATGCATTTTATTACAAAAGATATCCTGAGAATTTCCAGAAATGGACTACAGGAGGTCGCGTGATCATTGGTGCAGATGTCGAGATTGGTGCCGGTTGTACCGTGAATCGCTGCGTTTCAGGCGATACAGTCATTGGCGACGGTACAAAATTTGACAGCCTTATCCATATCGGCCATGGAGCAGAAATCGGCAAAAATTGTCTTTTTGCGGCACAGGTCGGTGTCGGCGGAAATACTATAATTGAAGATAATGTTGTCCTCTACGGCCAGGTGGGCGTAGCTCAGAATCTCCACATCGGTAAAGGTGCAGTCGTATTCGCCAAGTCAGGCGTCTCCAAGAATTTGGAAGGAGGCAAAACCTACTTTGGCTATCCCGCCTCTGAAATAAAAGAAAAATACAAAGAACTTGCAGCACTAAGAAGCCTGCCTGAATACTTCAAAGAAAAACTCAACCACAGCCATCCGGTAAAGGATCTGCTATAAAATATTTTTAAAATACATTTTTTGGGCGTGCCCGCGAGGTAATATAAAATTGCAATTTTTGAATATGCAATTTTATATTACTCGCGGTCGGGCTATCCGCTTTTCTTCGCAGAGCCGCATTACTATGCACAAAGCCGCACAGCAATGCGGCTCTACTCGTGCCCGCTCCTATCCCTCACGTGTTGTTGTTATCACCCACTCACTGCTTCCCGTAGCTTTCAGCTACGGCACACTCACACCCTCACCCGAGAAAGCTTGAATGAACTCCTAAGGTTGTAGCTGAAAGCTACTTTTTTTCACACTCTCTGCTTCCCGTAGCTTTCAGCTACGGCACACTCACCCACACGAGAAAGCTTGAATGAACTCCTAATGTCGTAGCTGAAAGCTACTCTGAGCAACATGGGATAAATGGCTGTTAACCAGCAACAAGCATCCAGCAACAAGCAACTTCTTTCACTCCTTCTTCCACTTAATATTACACCCCGCACTTGGTCTTTGTATCTCCTCCTGTTCTTTTCCTTCCAGGACATTATCCAGCGCTTTTCTCAGATCTTCCCCCGTTACCGGAATACCGGAATTAGGCCTCGAACCATCCATCTGTCCACGGTAAACAAGGCGCATGGATCCGTCGAATACATAAAAATCCGGGGTACACGCTGCATCATAAGCTTTGGCTACATCCTGCGATTCATCATATAGATAAGGGAATGCATATCCATTTTCCCTGGCGTGAATGCTCATTTTATCAGGACCATCCTGGGGATAATTGATGGCATCATTGGAACTAATTGCGACAAATGCCACGCCTCTAGCTATGTATTCATTGGCAAGTTTTACTAATTCCGGATTTACATGTATGACATAGGGACAATGATTACAGAGAAACATGACCACAGTCGCGTTGTCGGATGCTATTTCATTCAATGAAATATTTGCTCCACTGACCGTATCAGGCAGGGTAAAATCCGGGGCCACTGTGCCGATAGGAAGCATATTGGAGAGGGTAAGGGCCATTTTTTAGCGATTTATTTTCTGAATCAAAGGTATGTTTTTTACAATTCACATTTAAAAACTAAACTTTTAAGCCATGATATTTCCTGATTGAAATATGTGTAAATTGTGTAATGTGTTCATAATCAGTTATATTTCATTTTCCCGCACTAGACTTTTCACTATCTTTTTCACTCCTTTTCTTTTATTTATGTGAAATAAGCGTACATTTGCACCTCGAAAAAAAATTATTAATTCACCCTTTTAAAACGCAAGGATTCATACGATGAGTGAAGAATTGAATCAAGAGCTCGCGACAGAGGCTCTGGACACAACCCAAACAGTGGTTGAAGCTCCAAAAACTGCACACGATGATTTCAACTGGAACGCAGGAAAACGCAACGCAATGCGTTATTCTGACCAGGAACAAAAAGACTGGGAAAAAGCATATGACAATACGCTTACTTCTGTAGCTGAAAGTGAAATTGTAAAAGGTAGAGTAACTGCTATCAGTGGTGGCGACGTCGTATTAGATATTAACTACAAATCCGATGGTTTGGTTGCCCTCTCTGAATTCAGAGATATGGCCGAAATCAAAGTTGGCGATTATGTAGAAGTTTATGTTGAAAAACAAGAGGACTTAAGAGGTCAGCTGGTTCTTTCCAGAAGAAAAGCAAAATTGCTGAGAGCCTGGGAAAGTATCGTCGACTCTTACAACAATGGTACCATCATCAAAGGTTTGGTTGTTTCCAAAACTAAGGGTGGTTTGATCGTAGACTGCAGTGGATTGGAGACATTCCTTCCGGGTTCACAGATCGACATCAAGCCTATTATTGATTACGATCAATATGTAGGAAAGACCATGGAGTTCAAAGTAGTTAAGATCAATGAAGTAATCAAAAACGCTGTTGTGTCTCACAAAGCATTGATTGAAAGTGATCTTGCTGAACAAAGAGAACAAATCATTTCGGGCCTTGAGAAAGGTCAGGTATTGGAAGGTATCGTGAAAAACATCACTGACTTCGGAGCCTTTATGGATCTGGGTGGCGTGGATGGTTTACTTTACATCACCGATATTTCATGGGGTAGAATCAGCCATCCAAGTGAGGTGCTGGAACTGAACCAGAAAATCAATGTAGTAGTACTTGATTTTGATGAGAACAAAAAACGTATTTCTTTAGGTCTTAAGCAATTACAGCCGCATCCATGGGATGTACTGGATACAACTATACTGGAAGGTAGCACAGTGAAGGGCAAAATCGTCAATATCGAAGATTATGGCGCTTTCCTTGAAATCACTCCGGGCGTAGAAGGTTTGATCCACGTATCTGAAGTTTCATGGAGCAACCAACCGGTAAATGCAAGAGAATTTTTCAAATTGCACCAGGAGTTTGAAGCGAAAGTGGTTACCATCGACCGCGATGAGCGCAAGATGTCACTCAGCTTAAAACAATTGTCACTTGACCCATGGAGTGCAGTTGAAGCTAAATTCCCTGCAAATAGCCGTCATACAGGAGTGGTGAAAAACCTGACTCCATATGGTGTATTTGTTGAGCTGGAAGATGGAATCGGAGGTATGGTACATATTTCTGACCTTTCCTGGACTAAGAGATTTTCACACCCATCTGAATTTGTGAAAGTGGGTGATAAGATTGATATTACTATTCTTGAAATTGATAGCGACAACCGCAAGCTGGCTTTAGGCCACAAACAATTGGAAGAAAACCCATGGGATACTTTTGAAAATGTATTCCCTGTAGGATCTTACCACGAGGCTACTGTACTTCGTAAAGATGACAGAGGTGCTATCGTTCAGTTGCCTTACGGATTGGAAGCATTTGCTCCTATCAAGCATATCAAGAAAGATGACGGATCCAACGCGGATATTGAAGAGATCATCACTGTGAAAGTAATCGAGTTCAACCGCGATGACAAGCGAATTTTGGTTTCTCACCTTCGTTACCTCGAAGATATCCGCAAAGAAGCTGATGAAGTGGTAAAGAAAGAGAAAGATGTAGAGCGTGACACAACTCGTAAAGCAGTTAAATCGCAACAGACCAAAATCGAAAAAACTACTCTTGGAGACATGGCAGCATTTGCTGCACTAAAAGTGAAGCTGGAAGGTGGATCAGCTGACGAGGCTGATGAAATGGAAGATGAAACTACAGAGGTAGAAGCATCTGCACCTGAAGCTACACCGGCAGCAGCTCCTGAAGCAGCAACTGAGGCTACTGAAGCCCCGGAAGCAGCAGCAGTTGCAGAAACTCCCGAAGCATCTGCTGAGGAATCTGCTACTGAAGTAACTGAAGAAGCTCCTGAAGCATCCGCTGAAGAGCCTGCTGCAGAAGTTACTGAAGAAGCTGCAATCGCATCCCAGGAGGAAGAGTAAGCAGATTTATTCTGACGGAGATAGAAATCGGGCCCGCAGGTATCAATGGTATACGCTGCGGGCTCTCTCTTTTTAAGAAGAAGCTGCGAGCTTCGAGCCTCGAGCTTCGAGAAACAGCCGCTTCTGGCTCACGTACTAGCTTCTGGTCGCAGATAGAGACCGAAGGTTGAGTTTCTCTGCTTCTAGCCTCTGGCTAACAGCCTGAACAGCCATTTATTTGTAAGCAATAGCCAGTAAGAAGTTGCCGCTTCTTACTCAAAAGCCTCTAAGAACGCCTAAGCTTGTGAGGGTCTCCGACCCGAAACACACACTCTCACCCAAAACTCCCACTCCCACATTCTGGCGTCTCCAGACGCGAAGAAAAATGCAACGGCATATCATACAGCCGGTGGGGATTTTTAAGCAGCACACTCCAAAGCCAGCACCGTATTAACTCTCTAGACTCCGCGAAGCACATCAATCCTTTCAATCTTCCCACACACTCACTCAAAACACCCACTCTCACATCAATCTTCCCCCACTCTCACACAATACCCTCACCCACACAACAATCTTCTCTCACTCCGACCCGAAACACACACTCCCACTCAAAACTCTCCTTCACACAATCTGGCGTCTCCAGACGCAGAGAAAAATGCACCGGCATATTTCCGCGAAGCATATCACCTCTCCGAAATCTATTGACAAAGTATTTGTCAATAGATTTCGGAGAGACATCACTTTTTTCCATGGATTTATGGAAAAAAACATCACTTTTTCTTTGCGAAGCAACGAAAAAACATCACCCCGTCACACGAAGACATCACCTCGTCACACGAAGGCTCCCCCCAAAAAAGTACAATAAAAAAAGCCGCTCCGAAAATCAATTCCGAAGCGGCCTCTGCAATGTATAAGACTGTTTTTATGTCATTCGATCCTGAATGTCAATTTTTTCTTTTTCTTGTTTCTTTTCAATTCTATGGTCACATCTTCACCTACATTGTCCTTTACCAGACTCTGCAGTGTTTTAGTATCATTTACTTTCTTTCCATCAAACTTCACAATCACATCGTGCAATAAGATCCCATTTCTTTCAGCCAGTGAATTAGATTCTATACCTATCACTTTCAGACCGTCATAGTTTTCCATCTCCTGGATAGTTACCCCCAATCTGGCACCCTTGTTTTTATTTTTATTGAACCAGCCATCCTGATTTCCTCCTCTTGCATCAGGATATACTTCGACTCTTGGATTTGGGGAACGCGGAACTCTGGCGCCACGCATTCTTTCCACTTCATTCATATCCATGAAGCCAAATTCGTATTTTCTGGTACCCAGTTTTACTGCCTGCTTCATGGAATTTCCATTTCTTATGATGGTCAGCATGACTTCCTGATCTACCTCCTTATCTCCAAGAAATTTAGTGAGTTCATCTGGAGAATTAACGGGATTACCGTCTACCTCAGTTAACACATCATCCTTCATAAGTCCTGTCGCTGCTGCAGGGGAATCTTCGACGATTCGTGTTATTCTTACGCCTTTTCCGTCATTTGATTCAGTGTAAACTCCTAAAAAAGGTCTTTTTGAAACCTTGAAATTGGGAGCACCTTCTGCATAAATATCTTCCCAGTTGATTCTTGGAATCATTTCATCAATAGTAATATTTAATTCCGGCATCTCTATTTCCAGGTTTTTCAACTTCTCCTGAAGCTCTTCCATTTTTTCTTTACTCAAGCCTTCCAGTTCTTCCAAACGAATAACAATATCATCACCAAGTTCTTCGCCATAAGCTTTACTCATTACATTATAAGAGGGTTTTGACTCCCAGTTGTAATTTCTTTGTTCCACAGTACCGTCCGGATTGGTTATTTTGGCAGAGACAGATCGCTGTTTTACGCTGGATTCTTTTTTTCCTGCAGCAACTATCTCTTCAAGTTCTGCTTCAGTGAATTTTCCTGATTTTTCTGATTCGGAAGTGACAATAGTGCCATCATCCATTTTTTTGCTTTCCTGAATGCGGATTTTCATATCCTTCTTCTGCTGAGTATCCTGTGCAATCATTTGAGTGCTGTGCAGGAAGAATACGGCGGACAAGAGTATCAATGACTTCAATAACTTGTTCAAATGCTTTTCCATGTGGATTCGATTTAATTGTGAAAAATGTTTTACTGCATAATTTGTGAAAACAAAACACTGCATCTAACGCTGAATTCCAGATTGGCAACAGAATTAAGATGCTGCATGTGCAACTGTTTCAAAAAAGTATACGCTCCGGCAGTAGAACAATAATTGAGTAGTTAAAACCTCCACCCCATTATTTTGTAGCAACACGTCTATTAGACGTCCTAACTCCAAATATAGTGTAAAACTATGCTAATCAATTGCTAATTGAACTGTTAAATTTAAGTTAAGGCCCTGCGTATTTGAGTCGAAGAAGGGATTTAAGAGTTTATGAATGCAGTTAGCAATGAATGCTATTCATCTTCCTTTCAATTAACAAAGCAGAAATGTTTATTTTCACGGCAATATGAACAAGAAGGCAATACTTGCAATCATTGTATTGATGAGCGCTGCGCTCGTGGGCATCGCCCTTATCCAGGGATACTGGATTACACGCTCTGTTCAGCTGAATCAGGAGAAATTTGACAAAGATATTTTTGAAGCGCTCAATGAGGTTGCCGAACGCATCAGGAGAAGAGAAGTAAACAATGCGCTGGAGCGATTTTCCCAAAATAAGGATGACATCGATATTATTGAGAGACCAACTTTTTCAAAGACTAAGTTAGAAAATGATATTAATAGATCCAATATTCCTCTGGCAGAGCGTATCGATCTGCCAGCCCTGGAAGCTTACCTCAGGCAGGAAATGAATAACAGAGGAATCAAGCTGGAATACAACTATGGAGTCTATTCTCAGATGAGCAGAAGTTTTGTGATTTTGGACGACTATTTCGTATTTGAAGAAGATCTGCCGGATGTGGTACATACAGGAATCAATAAAGGATTGTTTGACACACCTTATCGGGTGGAGCTTTTTAAGGATGATAGACTTGTCGCTCCCGGAATTTTAATGATTTATTTTCCTAAAGTAAACCGGGCCGTTTGGGAATCGGTATGGCAGATTCTGGCGGGCTCCTTTTTATTCACTGCCATTATTATGTTTTGTTTTGCCTATACCATCCAGGTAATTTTTCGGCAAAAGAAACTATCAGAAATGCGGACTGACTTTATCAATAATATGACCCACGAGTTCAAAACTCCTATTGCCACTATTTCACTGGCTGCTGACTCTATTACCACTCCGATGATTAGTGAGAATAAAGAAAAGGTAGTGCGCTTTGCAGAGATCATCAAGCAGGAAAATAAAAGAATGCTCTCGCAGGTAGAGAAAGTGCTTCAAATTGCACAGATCGAAAAAGATGAATTAAAATTGAATTATAGCGATGTAATCATTCATCCCTTGATCATCCAGGCTGTAGAACATATTAACCTTCAAGTCGAGAGAAAGGATGGAAAAATCATATGTGAGCTGAATGCTCAGAATGATCATATATGGGGAGATCCTACACATATTTCCAACATGATTCACAATTTGCTGGATAATGCAAACAAATATTCTCCTGAAAAACCGGAAATAACCGTTCGCACCAGAAATATCAGTCAGGGAATTGAAATTGAGATCAGTGACAAAGGTATTGGAATTTCAAAAGAACAGAGAAAACTTATTTTTGATAAATTCTATCGTGTACACACCGGAAACCTGCATGATGTGAAAGGATTTGGACTGGGATTGAGTTACGTAAAAGCCATGATAACAGCACATAAGGGATATGTGGATGTAAAATCAGAAATTGGAAAAGGTTCAAGTTTTACCTTGTTTTTTCCTTTTAATTATCAGCTCAGCGGAGACAATTCAGCCTAATTGTGAATTATTTATTTCGCAGCTTATAATAAAAAGTAGAAAAACGCATTTTTACTCCAAACAAGAGAGGGAAACATGAACACACCAAATTACAAAATTCTGCTAGTCGAAGACGACCAAAATTTCGGAGATGTACTCCGTTCTTACCTTGAAATGAACAATTACGATGTCATACTTGCCACAGACGGAGTTTTAGGTTGGCAAGAGTTTCAGAAGGGTCAATTTGACTTATGTATTCTGGACGTGATGATGCCCCGTAAAGATGGATTTACATTAGCTGCAGATATTCGCAGCAAAAACACCGAAATTCCGCTTATTTTCCTTACTGCCCGAACCTTGAAAGAAGATATTTTGCAGGGTTTCAAAACCGGGGCAGACGACTATATAGCAAAGCCTTTCAACTCAGAAGAACTTCTTGCAAGGATAAAGGCTGTGTTGAAACGCAGCTCTCCCAAGCATGACAAATCCAATGAGGAAAAAGAATTTTATATCGGTGGGTATCACTTCAATTACCCGCTTCGTTTGCTGACCTACGAAAATGATGCTTCCACACAGGAGAAGCTATCTCCTAAAGAAGCCCAATTGCTCAAAATGTTTTGTCAGCACAAAAACGATGTCGTTTCCAGATCAGAAGCACTCACTCAGATTTGGGGAGAAGACAATTATTTTACCGCCCGCAGTATGGATGTTTTCATCACTAAGCTCCGCAAATACCTGAAACTGGACAGCAATATTGAGATCAACAATATTCATGGTAATGGATTTCAGCTGTATATTAAGGAGGAAGTGAAAGCGTAGAATGGAGAGGATTTAGTTTATACTATTAAGCTTCGAAGATTATTATTGGCGATGTTCAATAAAGGGAAATCCATTTTGATTTCAGGTTTCAGGTTTCAGCAATTTCAGCTTTTAGATTGAACAGCCGGATGGGTGGATTGTGTGTGAGTTAAGTAGTTATGTTTCTTGTAGCAGTGTTGATTGTTTTAACCAGCATTGCAATAAGAATATTAGTTTCCGTAAGTAATCCAGAAACAGCATCTTTATTTTATATAGATGCCACTACGAAGAACTATTCTCAAAATCATATGTGTTTCCCAAAGTTCCTTTAAAGTTAGCCTTATTTTATATATGAAATCGCGGCGGAATTCTCCACTTAATACTTCAGCATAGTTTAAAGCGACTGAAGTTTCGGATCGTGACATCTGTGTACAAAGCATTTTGCCTGCAATAGTTCTCGGCAATTCACTGGCCACCTGGATCACATGTGAAGCAACTCCACCATCCGCTCTTCCATATCATGCTTGTTCATACTATTAAATTATAAATTTTATAAATCTATAAATCATTTATATACAGCATTGAAGACTGAAAACTGAAACATGAAACCTGAAATCTGAAATCTTTGTCTTCACGCTTTACAGCTGCAAATCTCAAACAATCCAAATTTACGTTTGAATCATTTTATGCAAATGACACATTTAGTTTTATCCCATATTAGTAGTAAGTAAGTTTCTCTGGAAAGAAGTCAACATAAATTTACTCATACCGCAGCGACTCAATTGGATCCAAATTCGCCGCCTTCATAGCCGGATAGATTCCTGATACAAGTCCCACAACAAGGCAGGCGATGACGCCAATCGTGATCCAAAGCCATGGAATAATAAATTGCCCACCGGTGAAGAGCGAAACAGCGTTGCCGGCAAGAATGCCGAGAATGATTCCGATCAGCCCTCCGATCTGACAGATTACGATGGATTCAGTGAGGAATTGAAGCAGAATGTTTCTTTTCGTTGCTCCGATGGCTTTAGAAATTCCGATTTCTCTGGTGCGTTCTGTGACAGATACAAGCATGATATTCATAAGACCAATCGCCGCACCTAAGAGCGTGATCATACCTATTGCCACTGTTGCAATTCTCAGCGTAGCAGTGTTTTCTTTCAGGATATTCAATATCCCGTCGCTTTTGTTGATGGCGAAATCATTTTCAGCGCCTGGGGCCAGTTTTCTTACATTGCGCATCAATCCAGTAGCTACAGAGACCGCCTCGTCAACCTTCTCAGGATCTGTCACAGCAACGGTAATCGGGTAATTGGTGAAGGCAGATCCATAAAGTGTTCTGGCTGTCTGCAAAGGAATAAAAACCCTTCTATCCGAGCTCTGATTCATGCTCGAACCCTGAGACTCCAATACACCGATGACAAGATAGGGGGTACTGTTAATTGTGATCGTTTTATCTATTGCTTTGGAAGCATTTTTCTCAAAAAGTTTATCAACTATTTCTTTACCAATCAGAGCTCTCATGGCTCCATTGACCACTTCATTTTCTGTAAATGCCCTTCCAATTTCAATATTGATCCCTGAATTATCTATATAATTTTCATCGATTCCCAATACCTGAACGGTTGGGTTTGTTTTTTCTCCGGCATGTTTAATTTCAGCATTCCAGGTACCGGTGAGATAGGTGGAGATTTTGGCATCATAATCAAAACGGGCTTTGAATTCCATCGCCTGTCTGTAAGAGATGACAGCACCTCTTTTTTGATTCCTTCCACCACCTCCCATCCTGATGCCACTGCCTGCACGGACTATATTGAAAGAGTTGGCACCCAAGCTGGTAAAATTGGAGCTCATGGAATACAAAATGCTATCGATGGCTGTGAGAATTCCAACAAGGGCCATGATGCCAAATGCGATGATCATACAAGTCAACATAGACCGAAGCCAGTTCGAGCGAACGGAACGCAATGCCTGTCTGATGTTTTCCAGTGTATTCATACGATAATTTGACAACTTTGCTAAAAGTAGCAATGCTTACTGCACTTTTCAAAAGACTTCGATCAATCAGGTTGAATTTCAGACTAATCTACTGATAATGAGATTTGACTTTGCATAGACTGGATAGTACTGAGCGCAGTCTCATGAAGATAACCATTGCTGGCGACCACTTCCCGGCCTTCTTCATAAGTCAGATTACCTTCCATATTACTGCATTTTCCACCGGCTTCCCGCACGAGTAGCATGCCTGCAGCTGTATCCCATTCATTCAAATGATACTCGAAATATACATCAAAAATTCCGCAAGCAACATACGCAAGATCCAGTGCAGCAGAACCCAATCTTCTAACACCCCTGGTATTCCTTACAAAGTAGTCCACCATTTTCAACTGACCTTCCAATCTGTAATCAGCATGATAGGGGAAGCCTGTAGCAATAAGAGCATCAGAAAGAATTTTCCTTTGGCTCACATGAATAGGAACATTGTTGTTAAAAGCCCCTCCATCCTTTATTGCACTAAACATTTGTCCGCGAGTGATATCCAGCACAATTCCAAGGACCGTTTCTTCACCCTCCTTTAATGCTACACTCACTGAAATCACCGGGACTCCAAATAAAAAATTCGTTGTGCCATCCAGCGGATCAATAATCCAGGATAAATTCTTCCTTTCCTGTAATGTGGTAGATTCTTCAGTGATAAATCCCGCTTCAGGTAGTATCGCTCCCAGTCCCTTTACCAGCATTTCTTCTGCAGTTTTGTCCACGATGCTCACGAGACTGTTCAGGCTTTTTTCATCTGCATGAAGAATGCTAATGACACCAAATTGACTATGAATATAATCACCGGCCTGCTGAACTGCATTGATTGCTGATTTCAGAACCTCGTGTAATTGTTCTTTGGATAAACTCATAAATGATAATGTGGTATAAGCAACATTAGTTTTGTCATGTTTTTTTCTGGTCGACAGACCTGAAAAACAATTGTGCCCGGGATGAAATCCGTAGCTAGTTTCTACAAATCTTCTATAAAATCCAGCGGCTGTAGGGCTGTTCCAAATCTGACATCTGAAAACTGAACGCTGAAACCTGAAATCTGGATTCCTACGCCATCTCCTGCACTACCTCAGTCACTTCCGGAACCATACGCTTCAACATGCCTTCAATTCCGGCTTTCAAAGTCACAGTGGAGGAAGGGCAACCACTGCAGGATCCCTGAAGGATAACAGAAACAACACCATCCTGGAAAGATTTAAATTCAATATTCCCACCATCCATCTCTACTGCAGGTTTGACATAAGTGTCAATCAATTCTTTGATACGAATGGATAGTTCGCCCAAATCGCCGCTTTCAGAAAGCTTTGCTCTGCGCTCAGCCATCATTTGTTCCTGGACTTCTTCATAACCTTCTTTGACAACAATCTCGTTTTCTGCCAGCCAGCTTTTGATGAATTCTTTGGCTTTCAGCATGATATCTTCCCATGCATAATTCATTTCTTTGGTAATCGTGACAAAGTTGTTGCAGATGTACACGCTTTTTACAAATGGAAGATCATATAATGCCTCAGCTAATGGAGACCAGGTAGCAGCTAATTCGCGTGTATCAAATTCTGCTGTACCCCGGAAAAGCATTTTATTGGTAACATATTTCAGGGATTCAGGATTGGGAGTTTGCTCAGTATATATTAAAACAGGTGGTTTGGTGATAGTGCTCATGAAATCGGACTTTTATTTATATCGGGTTTAAGTGACAAAATTAATTAGAATAATTCTATTCAAGCAACATAACAACCTATATCTGATTTAGATTCAGAACTCAGTGAAATAATGAGATTAATAAATATTCATTTTTAGGTAATGCTCCATTGAGAATGGCACAATTTTTATATGAACCTGCTGCTTGATACGAAGTGAAAGTGTCATTCATTCAGGCCTTCTTTTGTTGAACACCTTCGGAGTTCTTCCAGAGTGTGTCCTTTACCCCGAGCTGCGTTTCACTTGCACGGGGTAATTCACATTTAACTCCTTCGGAGTTAATATTAAACGCAACCTTTGTTTACATGGGATGTAAAAGCGAGAGGAGGATGTTACATCTTACCTAATTCTTCTTAGGATCAGAAATCAAAACAAATGGAGGAATGATCACTTCAAATGACATACCATCCGGCAATCTCTCCATTAAATATATGCCATTCATTCGGCCGATTTCGCTGATTAATGGACACCAGGAGGAATATTGAAATTGATCGCCGGGGGCTAATATTGGTTGTTGACCTACTACCCCTTCTCCTTCAACTTCCTGCACACCATTCAAAGAATCAAAGATATGCCAGTGTCTGCGTAATAATTTCACCGTCCAGGCACTTTTATTCTCTATTACAATGGTGTAATTGAATAATTGTTTACCTGAGATCGGTTCAGAATATCTCATTTGATAGTGACATTCTACACTGATTTGGATTCCATGCGTAGTGAGTGTTTCCATTGATGTAAAATTACACGTTAAGAAACTTATGAACAATAGCCTCGGCCTTCTTTAACGTAAATTTGAGATCATCGTTTTGTAAAATTATATCAAACTTATTCGCATAAGTCAATTCCAAAGAAGCTTTATCGATACGTCGCTGAAGACTTTCGGGTGTTTCAGTATTTCTTTTACGCAGTCTTTCCACCAAAATTTCCAGTGAAGGAGGATGTACAAAAACTGTAAGACATTGATCTTTATATTTTCTTTTCAAACGAAGCGCACCATTCACATCTATATCAAAAATGACACATTTATCTTCATTATGCAGACGATCAATCTCTGATCTGAGTGTTCCGTAAAATTGGCCCTGATATACTTCCTCCCACTCAGCAAATTCCTCTCCTGCGATTCTGTCTTTAAATTCCTTCTCTGTCATGAAGTAGTAATCCACTCCATTGACTTCATAATGTCTTTGCTCTCTGGTTGCTGCAGAAACTGAAAATGAAAGCTGTGGAAATACTGACAGGAGATGCCGCACAATTGTAGTCTTGCCTGCCCCGGAAGGAGCCGTAAAAACCAATAACTTGCCCTGTGGAATGGAATCACTCATATTCTATACAATATTCGCCAACTGTTCTTTTATTTTTTCCAGTTCATCTTTCATCTGCACGATCAAACGCTGAATTTCTGCTACAGAAGCTTTCGCTCCCAATGTATTTATTTCTCTGCCTATTTCCTGAGAAATAAAATTGAGTTTTCTACCCTGCCCTGTTTCTTCAGAATTCATTACCTCCAGAAAATAAATACAGTGCTGTTCCAGCCGTACTTTTTCCTCAGTGATATCCATCTTCTCCAGATAATAGATGAGCTCCTGTTCGAAGCGGTTCTTGTCAATCTGATCAGGTGTCATTTGTGTTTCCAAAAGCTGCGTAAGGCGCTCTTTGACTTTTTCAATTCTGTTTTGCTCGTAGGGAAGGACGGCTTCCAGATTCTGACGGATGAGATTGATTCTTGTTTCAAAATCATTTTGAAGGATACGACCTTCTTCCTTTCTGAATGATAGAAACTGAGCCATAGCTTCCCTAAACGTAGACTCAATTTGCTGCCACTCTTCATCATCAGAAGTCCCGGCATCAGCCTGAATGACATTGGGGATTCTCAGAATGCCTGAAAATAAATCTCCGGTTTCTACATTAAGCTCCTCAGCCATGGATTTTAATTCCTCATAATAGCGTTTGAAAAGCGGCTTGTTGAGGCCAAATCCATTTTCTCCATATGGAGAAGTGATATCGATGGCTACATCAATTTTGCCCCTATCTGCCTGATCTTGCAGCCATTTGCGGACAATGATTTCTTTTTCTTTGTGATTATTGGGCAGCTTGACTCTGAAATCTGAGCCTTTCGAGTTGACCGATCGGATTTCTATTTGAATGGTCTTATCACCAATGGTAGCAGATGCTCTGCCATATCCTGTCATGGATTGCAACATGGAATGCTTAATTTAGCCGCTAAAGATAGTGGTTTTAATTTGGGCAAGCTCTATTAAACCCAATCATTGGTTTTTCAAGCGTCTTAAGTTTGTTGCCTGTGCTGAAACTAGTGCTTTATGAGATTGTAAATCATTCATTTATCAAAGGACTTTTATAGCATATTTTAGATAGAATTTTGACATTATATCCAATAAAAAAAGGTGTCAGATTGCTCCAACACCTTTTAAAAAAGTGGTACCTCCAGGAATCGAACCAGGGACACCAGGATTTTCAGTCCTGTGCTCTACCAACTGAGCTAAGGTACCTTTTTTACTTGCCCTTCGTTAAAGGACTGCAAATATAGTAGTAGCAAGTAATAATGCCAACATCAGGCTTAAAAAAGTTGAAATTAAAAGCTGTCAGAAGGGATAAAATCAATTCAATCTTGCAATTATTAAATGTATAAATATTTGTTTAACAGACATGTTACAAGCATATTTTGAAACATAATTGTAGCAAAAATAAATATCAAATATCGCTGCGATCACGTACTTTTTTCCCACCAAAAGACAGGATTGCAGAGAAAATATGTGAATATCGGTTATTACTGCTCTGTCCGACATTGGACAATGCGTAGTCAATTTCCAGTCTTCCAAAGCGCAGTCCAATTCCAAAGCTCGGTCTGAGTGTGAGTGTCTGTCGGGTAGGTTCCAGGATATCCTTTACTTTTTGAAAATTCCCTACTCCTGCTCTTATAAATACAGCGCGATTGTAGCCAAGCTCTACTCCCAGGGCAGGATCAATATTAATAGCTTTGCTGCTGATCAGCACATTTCTCTGTCCATCAAAAGTCATTCTCGCCATCATATCAGCAAGAACGCTGTATTTACCAAAATTCCATTGATAGCCTACCGCCGGGAGCAATGAAGGCCTTGTGATTTCGGTGGAAGCAAGATTTACTTCATTTCCCGTATTAAGTAGCACTTGTTTTTGAGCTTCTGTGAATGAATAGGTCCATCTATTGTAGGTAGTGGTGATGTCTCTGCCCATTACGGCAAACATGAATCCGTTTTTCTGATACAAAAGACTGAGATCTATCCCGATTCCAAATGCTTTACCAAAGGGACCCGCCTGCTGAAAGAGTACTTTAGCATTGGCTCCTACTCTCCAATTCGGATTTTTCAGAGCTCTTGCATAAGAGACAAAGATTGCATAAGAAGCATAAGAGAATTCAGAAATATTATCTCTGTTAATCGTGCCATCCGGACCGTATAAATCCAATGTATTTGGGATATTATCTATTCCGTTTCTGATCACTGACACGCCCAAAAAGGATTTGTTCAGAGTGTCCAGGCTTTTTGCAAGTCCCAGATAATCGTGTTTAGAGACTCCTGAAAACCATTCAGCGTGCATCGCGCCAACTTGAAGTGGCTCTTTGATTCTGGTCAGCGCAGCCGGGTTCCAGTAGGTACTGAAAACATCAGAAGAGCTGGATAGAACACTTCCTGCCATTCCCTGAGATCTTGCTCCTATACCTATTGAAAGAAAATCATTTTGATAAACCTGTGCGGATCCGGTATATGAGAATCCAATGATACAAACCAATAAGATGAAAATCCTCGTAAAACGCTTTACCATGCTGAGTCTTTTGAATAAGTTATCAAACGGCAAGATACTGCAAAAATTGCCGTTTGGCATGAGCTTAATTTAAAACAGCGTAGCTCCTTTGGCTCCCCACCATGGAACGATCTCCACTATCAATCTGCCGGCCTTCACAGCCGGGTCTTCCGCTGCTAAAGCCTCTGCTTCTTCCAATGATTTTACATTGAAGATAAAGATGCCTCTAAGATCAGTTTTACTCTCTGCCGGACCTGCTATGCATAGTTTATTGTCAGCAGCCATCTTTTTGATATGAGCCATATGGCCGGCCTGGATTTTGTCGGCTTCATCTTTTGGATGATCTCTGTTAGGGCCCGATTTCAAAAAGCATAGATAATATTTTTTCATAATGGTTGACTTTCCATCTTCTTCCATGATGAAAATATCATAACCGTCCTCATCTTTTTGCTGGGCAAATGAAATTGTGCTCAGGAAACTACAGAACACCAATATTAGAATTTTAAAAAGTCTGCTGGATATCATATTGGAAGCGTTTTGAGTTGACGTAAAAATATTCTTTCGTACCATCCACCGTTGACAACAGCAAAGTTAATTGGATTTCAATATTTTATGAACCGAGCTCGACTGAATAGTTTTGATATGCAGAATATAGAAGGAGGAAGGCAAATGTGCGATTTCAATAGCAGCTATAAAAGTATCTTTTGAAGATGAGCTGGATATCAATTTTCCGTTAACAGCGTATAATTCCCATGATTGAATGAGATTATTCCTGTCATTTGACTGAACAATTAAAGGACCGTTATTAACAGGATTCGGAAAAATTGTAACTCCGGATTCCAGCATGGCTGTATCAGGATTATTACAAATTGTAGCATTCAAAAGCATATATCGGGGACTGCTCAAGGCCGATAACATCCTTAACTTTTGACCTCCTGTAAACATCATCATACATGAGTCATCCACATAGTCCATGTAATTCATAAATAAATCTTCTGAACCGCAACTTGACTGTGGATGGCCGGGACATCCAAAATATGGGCCCATTTGTCGGGGTGTATCCACAATTTCATCATCATCCCCACAATCCGTCTTTGAACCCCAAATATGATTCAGGTCAAAAAAGTGACCTACCTCATGTGTACAGACTCTTCCCAATCCAAATTGGGGATGATTATTTATTCCAAAATATTTGAAATTAATCACTACCGCATCTTCCTGCGGAATAGCTGTAAAAGGTGCGGAGGCATATCCTCCGATATCGCCCAGATCACAAACATAGATATTCAGATACTTTTCAGAATCCCAGATTTCACTTCCTTCCAGATCTTCATAGAAAACATTCCTTCTTCCTCCTGACCCACTTCGTGTTCCTATTCTATCCAGACTGGTCGGAGTTCTCACAATCCCTGATGCAGGATTTCCATTTGGATCTCTGTTAGCCAGACAAAATTGAATTCCTGTATTGGCAATTAGGGGTTTAAATAAATTTGGAACATTCTCCAGATCTGCATTGGATGCTGAAAAATCCTGATTGAGCCTGTCTATTTGCGATTGTATTTGCTCGTCCGATATGTTTTGTTCCTCATTGAAAAACACCACATGAACTACTACAGGAATAATGATATTCGCCCGTTCATGAAATGAATGTTCAGATCCTTCTGCTAATTGTTGGACCCATATATGTCTTTGGGCTTTTAAGGAAGGATTTTTGTTTAAACTTTTCTCCATCATTTCATTGGAAATGCAACGCTGCTGAGCATTTACATGAATACTCAGGCCACCAAAAAGCAAACATAACTTGAGATGAAATATAATCCATTTCCAATTCATACCTTAAAGATACTGCATGGACTTTAATTGATTAGTATACATAAAAATGCCCGGTACTATTGCCGGGCATTATGTCATATCATTTTCAAAAGATCTGTTTACTGAACATTAGTTTCGGATAATATCAAACAGTTCGTCCAGTTTGGGTGAAAGGATAATCTCCGTCCTTCTGTTCAAAGACTTATTTGCTTCAGTATCATTGGGTGCAATGGGATCGAAGAAGGCTCTCCCTGCTGCTGTGATTCTTGCAGGATTGGCTCCTGAGGAAGTCAGCACTTTAGTTACTGCGGTGGCACGGGATACACTCAGGTCCCAGTTGAGATCAGCTGAGCCATCTGTATCAGTATGCCCTTCAACGTGGATGTATATGTCATCATTTGCAGCCAGTACTTCTCCTAATTTTCCGAGGGCTTCAATCCCTTTTTTATCTATAGCTTTACTACCTTTTGGAAAGAGCAAATTTTGAGAAAGAGAAACATACACTTTGCCATTTTTTTCACGAACACTAAGGTCGGCGGCGGAGAATCCCAGTAAGGCCTGATTCACTTTGTTTCTGACTTCAGCCAGCTTTGCATCCTGAGCCTGCATTCTTGCAGTAAGCTCAGTAAGTTTTTGTTCTCTTTCGATGAGTGCTTTTTCGATAGCCCTGAGTTCCTGTTCTTTCGTGTCCAGTAATTGTTGTTGATTGGACAATTCTTTCATCAGTTGTTCTTTTTCGCCTGTAGCATTGTTCATGATCCGGCGGTTTTGCTCGAGCAGGTCTTCGCACCTTTTTTCTATGGATTCTTTTTCAGCATAGACATTTTGATAACTTGTCTGAAGGCGATCGTGTTCTTTTTCCAGAAATCGTAACTGGTCATCTGATTGTTGCAATCTGCTGATCAATTCTTCATTCAATCGTATCCTTTTCTTTAATTGTTCGTTCTCTATTTCAGCGCTGTCTTTGAGCAGGGCGACCTCATTAAATTTCTTCTGTGAAACGCAGGCTCCAAAAGCCAAAGGCAAGCAAAGCAGGTATAGATATATATTTCTCATTGTAGGGGAATTTTATATAAGGCAAAAATATAATATTGACTTAATAACATACGATTTCTTTTGATATATTTGACGATTGACCCGGCATTTAAATTTATTTTTTGAAATAAAAGCAACTAAGTAAGTGAAGAAACAAGTTATTTCATTGCTGATTTTGACCCTGTTGACGATTAATATTTTATCAGCTCAAACGGTGAATGACAGTCTGGTTTCAGAAAGAGACAGGCTTAGTGGCGCGCTCAGACAGGAGAGAACTTGTTACGATGTTTTACATTACAGAATTGATATTGCTATTGATCCGGCAAAAAGGATGATTCAGGGGCAGGTTGACATTGTTTTTAAAGCACTGGAGGATTTTCAGGTCATGCAGATAGATTTGTACGAGAACATGCGGATACATGAAATTCTGTATGAAAATGTGGCGCTCAAGTTTGAAAGAAAATATGATGCAGTTTTTGTGACACTTCCCCAGATCAAAAAAGGTTCGGAACCAACTATCACCGTCGTTTATAGCGGGCAACCAATTGTGGCAAAAAATGCACCCTGGGATGGGGGCTTTGTGTGGAAAACTGACAAGGATGGCCATCCCTGGGTCGGTGTAGCATGTCAGGGAGATGGGGCAAGTCTCTGGTGGCCTTGCAAAGATCACCTCTCTGATGAACCCAATACGACTGTTATAAAACTTACCGTGCCGGATACTTTGCAAGCCATCGCTAATGGCAGATTAATTAATAAACGGAAGGAAGAAAATGGATTGCATTCATTTACCTGGGCAGTTTCATATCCTATCAACTC
>JALHRR010000066.1 GCA_022841345.1 Saprospiraceae bacterium | reverse complement strand
AGCAACGCGAGACCCACACCCATCGCTTCCCGTAGCTTTCAGCTACGGCACTCACACTCACACACAAGTACGCTGAAATGGACTCTTAAAGTCGTAGCTGTAAGCTACTCTGAGCAATTAAGGGCGGCTATAGCTGAAAGCTACTCAGAGCAACATGGTAGTAATTGGCTGTTAGTTTGGCTGTTTAATTCGGCTGCTCAATTGGCTGTTTTAATCGTAAATCGTAATTCGTCAATCGTAAATGGCTGTTTAAACCACATACTCATTCCTGCAACTCACACACTTATGCTTATAATTATACTCAAATTGCACATCCAGGCGACCTAATACAATTCCTCCCCAACCCGCCTGATTAATGACCACTGGTTTACCTTTTTTGTTTTTAACAACTTTGGGTTCATCCAGAAATGTATGCGTATGACCTCCGATGATGATATCGACATTTTCTGATTCTTCGCCAAGAACTATATCTGACATAGTATTATCCTTGTAAGAATAACCCAAATGTGACAGACAAACTATCAGGTGACATCCCTCTTCTCTGAGTATTGCTGCCTCCTGATCAATGGTCTTTATCGTATCCAGAAATTGAATACCGCTGTACATGTTTTCAGTGAGATAACCGTGAAGATTCAGTCCGGCGCCTACTATTCCAATTTTCAGCGGGCCTTTCTGAATAATATGACGAGGAACCGTCATTCCATTGAGTGCAGTGTTTTCCAACCCATAGTTGGAGACTACCATTTTGAACTTTCCCTTAGGCAATTGCTCCGCCAGATTTTCGATCCCTTTGTCAAAATCATGATTTCCAGGCACTCCCGCTTCATACTTCATCTGAGCCATCAGCTGCATTTCAAGTGCCCCATGAAACATATTGAAATAGGGTGTTCCCTGAAATACGTCTCCTGCATCTACCAGTAAAACATTTTCTTCTTCCTTCCTGATCTTCTGTATTAATCTGTATCTTCTGTCCACTCCGGCTCTCCCCGCATTTCTTCCACCATCCATAGGGAAAGGGTCGATTCTGGAATGCACATCATTTGTATGTAATATAGTCAGGCGATGTACTTCTCCAGCAGCAAAAGCATTGACAGGAAAGGTACCCAAAGTTCCCAGTATGGCCCCGGATCCTGCTATTTTTATAAAATCTCTTCTAAGCATATTTATTCATTCCAGCTTTGGACAAATATAATTCCATTATTGAGCCCGGACCATTCGGCCAGTTCCGGTAGCACTTATTTTTTCTCCTTTCGCTTGTTTTGACCTGATATCCTCGATAATAATGTCTCTGATGAAAACCGGATAATCCGTTCTGGGCACCTTTTTCAGAAAATCCAGTCCATCGCCCCCATCTGCTAAAAAGCTGGTAGTAGCTACTGTATACAATTTGTCAGCTTTCAGATATTCTCCATGTATTTTAATATTCACAGCTTCATTGCCATCCAATTCGACATAAACTTGCTTGCTCACCGGCCATCCACCATTCTTAAAAGCAATTAAATCAAAAAACATTTGAACTTCCTCTCCTGTCAATGTCAATACTGACAACAAATTATCGAAGGGCATAATTTCGAAAACCTTTCCCACAGTGATCGGCCCGGCTGCAACATAAGATACCCGAATACCTCCGTGATTCAGCACAGCAAAATCAATTTCTTTGCCGGAGTATTTCTTACCTGCAGCATAGGTCAAATCACCCATCCAGTGTGTCAAAGTAGATTCCGGTTGTTTCCGGGGCATTTCAGTTTCGACATAACCAATGACAGATCCCATCTCCTTATCCATGCTATCCCGAAAGGGCGCGATCATAGCTTCCAGATTGCCCACTGATCTGATCGTATCCAGATCCTTATCAATTTGATATAAAACCGGTGCTACGGATGCCTGATGCATTTTTCGGGCACAGGAAGGCAGTAGAAATAAAATCAGCATCCATATCATTATCCGGTATCTTCCGGTGAATTTATTCAAAGAGCTGATATGGTTTATTTTACTTTTCATACATATTTTAATGCCGGATCTATAAATGTAAGCTGACTTCTTCCTTCAGTGCCATTTGTCCGGTTGAAATTAGTTTGTATCCTCTTTTCTCATGAAAGTCAAGCAATTGAGCCACATAATTTCCGAGTGAATATGAATTCGTCACATCCTCCGACATTACAGAAATCGTTGCTGACATTTCATTTTTTACGAGGACAATGATCTGCCAGACTTTATCATGGACATACAATTGTTGAGTGATATTGTGCTCGAATTCTTTCTCCACAGTCAGAAAAAGGGCCGTCGCCAATTCTTCTGAGCTCATTCCTTGCTGCTGAAGCCGTGATATCATCTGTGGCATGGATATTCTTTCCAGAAATAATAAAAGTCGTTCACAAGCCTGAAGACGCAGATGCTGAGAGCTTTGATTTTTTTTAAAGTTCAAATCCTGTAACTGAATATTTCTCTTATACTGAATATATTGATCCATCAGCTTGTCACTCAACCAGATAAGTACAGCCAATGCGAAGATTACCTGAACCAAATCAAACACAAAAGGAACCCATGCCGCCATTTATTTATTTATTTACAGATGAAACAATGCAAGCTTACACTTTGTTAATTTCGTAAAACTAATCGACTCACACAAAACTAACCATCATTTTTAATTAATTTTGTGATAAATAATTGGATTACATGAATGACACAATAGAAAAAGTACAGGCACCTATCCAGATTTCTTCAAGTGCTTTACGTGAATTACATAAAATTTTGAATGAACAAAACATACCGGATACTCATGGATTAAGGGTCGGCGTGAAAGGTGGCGGTTGTTCAGGTTTCTCTTACATCCTGGGATTTGATACCTACAAGGAAAATGATTCAGTATTTGAGTTGGACGGTATGAAACTCTTCATTCAGAAAGCTCATGCATTGTACCTTCTTGGAATGGAAATTGACTATCTGGATGGATTAAATAATCGGGGATTCACATTCAATAATCCCAATGCTAAGGAAACTTGTGGCTGCGGTACATCTTTTAATGCCTGATCACATACTCTGCTTCCCCTAACTTTCAACTTCAGCTCTCTCACACAAGAAGCAGACGGGGACTACTAAAGTCGTAGCTGAAAGCTACTCTGAGCAACTCCACACTCGCTGCTTCCCCTAGCTTCCAGCTACGGCACTCACACTCAAACTCAAGTAAGCTGATTTGTACTTCTAAAGTCGTAGCTGAAAGCTACTTTGAGCAACGTAAGTAATAGCAAACATTCTTTTCAGTATGGTCGAGGCTTCTAATACAAATTACAACGTCATCATCATCGGCTCAGGCCCCATTGGACTTGCCTGCGGAATTGAAGCAACTAAACTGAATCTTTCTTACCTGATCCTCGATAAAGGAACGCTGGTCAATTCTATTTATAACTATCCTTATGGAATGACCTTTTTTTCTACTTCAGAAAAGCTGGAAATCGGGGATGTTCCCTTCATCTCTCATCAGCCGAAACCCAACAGAGATGAGGCCCTGGAATATTATCGCAGAGTCGCTCAATCCTGGAAATTGAATATCAAATTATATGAAGAGGTAAAAGAAGTGAAAGACGCACCGAGGAGCAGCTACCAGCTTATCAGTAACAAAAACACATATACCTGTCAATATATCGTTCTTGCCACCGGTTTTTATGATATCCCTCACATGCTGGATATTCCGGGAGAAGAATTGCCCAAAGTACTGCACTATTACAAAGAAGCACATCCATATTACGCGCAAAAACTCGCTATTATCGGCTCTGCAAATTCAGCTGTGGATGCTGCTCTGGAATGCTTTCGCAAGGGCGCAGAGGTAACCATGCTGATCAGATCTGATAAAATTGGTGATAATGTCAAATACTGGGTAAAGCCTGATATAGAAAACCGCATCAAAGAAGGAAGCATTAAAGCTTACTATCATGTTGAAATTCAGGAAATCACAGAAAAATCTATTCGATTTAGTTCCGAAGGAAAATCAATCGAAATTGAAAATGATTTTGTTCTTGCTCTAACCGGTTATGAGCCCAATTTCAAATGGCTGGAAGAAATGGGAATCAAACACTCCAGCGATGAAAAATGCATCCCCATGCACGACCCTGCCACTATGGAAACCAATCGCCCCGGCATATTTCTTGCCGGAGTAATTTGTGGAGGTATGGAAACAAATAAATGGTTTATTGAAAACTCGAGAATACATGCGGAGAAATTAATGAAAGAGATTGGAAGGCGGAAGGAGAAGAGCTAGCGATTTCAGGTTTCAGCTATCAGTCCCCAAAGCTTTGGGGATCAGATTTTAGTCCCCTCGATGCTGTGCGTTGCCATTCGATGCGAAATAACACTGCGGGGCCTGATTTCAGGTTTCAGTTTTCAGTTTTCAGTAGTTTCAGATTTGAAACAGCCATAAGACGCCGAGTTTTTATAAATAATTATGCAAAATGCTTACATTTCGCTTGCTTATAAGGCATTGTAAATCAGCGTCCTGTAAAATTGTTAAGTAGTAGATTTTAGATTTGAAACAGCCAGTGAACTGCCGTTGCTAGTTGTTGGATTGAAGCTGAAGATCTATTCACATTTCACTATTGACCATTTACTATTGTCTATTCACTATTCACTTTAATTCCATTAAATTTGCAGGCATAAACTCATATATGAATCGGGAAGAAATCATCCAACAACTGAAATATCACCATCAGGTATTTACAGAATACATGCTCGGATTAAGTGAAGAAGATTTCGCAAGACACATAGAAGGAAAATGGACGGCAGCTCAGCAGTTCGAACACATACATCTTAGTACAAAACCCTTGAAACCAGCATTAAAACTTCCGGCCTGGTTCCTGAAATTGTATATTGGGAAAGCAAACCGTGCAAGCAAAACATACGAGGAACTGGTAGCAAAATACAAACTTAAATTGGAACAGGGAGGACGGGCAGGCAAAGGTTTTATACCTAAAGGAATAGAGACTAAGGAAAGACAAGCACTTGCTAATAAGCTTACCAACACCATTGAAAATATTTGCAGAAGCCTAACCAAATATTCAGAAAAAGAACTGGACACTCTGATTCTGCCTCATCCCCTTCTTGGCAAACTGACTCTGAGAGAAATGATGTATTTTAATATTCATCACGTACAGCATCATCAATTTCATACGCATGAAAACCTGAAGAAATAGATTTCAGCCCCCTCACCGATAAGCGTCGCCATTCAATAAGGATGCAACGGCGGGGCCTGAATTTCAGGTTTCAGATTTCAGTCCTCGCAACGAGAGACGTGGCCATCCGATGAGGGATAACACTGCGAGGCCTGAATTTCAGATTTCAGCGTTCAGTTTTCAAATTTCAGGTTTAACAGCCAGGGGGTTTTAAATAGATTTTGTGATTAGTTTGCTGGATATTAATTTCTCATAAATCATTGTATATCAGCATTCTGCAAAGGTGTTATATAGGAAATTTCAGATTTGTTAACAGCCATTTAGCAGCCGTTTTTAAATTGGAATTTCTGAATAGTAATATGAAATTATAATTTTTAAAAGGCCTTGAAAATCAGCGTGCTGCAAAAGTGTTATAAAGGAGAGTTCAGGTTTCATATTTTAGTCCCCAAAGCTTTGGAGAGAAAACAGCTATAGCAGCTTCAGCGTCTATTGCTTACATTTACGATTCAGAACCAAGCCTTCATAATAATGCAGAACACATTCAGCCAGAGCAGCCATTTGAGATTATTCCCATTGAGACATATTTTTTTCACTGTTTTCTGCATTTTCACATTATGCAATTCAATGGTTCATGCGCAGTTTGACATACAAACTCCTATCATAAATTCCGGGGAATTTGCTATTACTGACACTATCTATATGGATCCAAATGGTGTGGATTCTAATCCCGGAACATTTGACTTACCTGTAAAGACCTTTTCAGTGGCGGTTCAAAAATTGCCGTTTGGAACTGTGGGCATTAATGGCGGAAGCGCCTATGGGCTCATCATGCTAAAGCCAGGCCATTATCAGACCGAAACGGGATTTCATCAAAGAGAGAATCACTGGCAAAATGGAAACGTGTATAGAAATATCAGCCTGGAAGGAATAGGGCATGTTACGATTGGAGGAAGCAGGGAAGATTTTGCTTCTGAACATCTGCTGACCTTGAGCGGTGACCATATTTTTATCAAAAACATCCATTTGCAATACAGTTCAGGAATAGGAATATTGCTGGGAAGATCGGGCAATAGTTTACATCAAAACAATATTTTGGTAGAAAATGTAAAGGTGGATAGTGTGGGCAGCTTCTCCATGCTGATCAGAGATGCAGATACTGTCCTGGTTAGAAATTGCAGCTCGCTATATGCTGCCCGCCCCGGATATGATACTGCTGTATCTCCCTGTCAATGGCCCAGCGGTATTAAATTTTTCAATTGCCTGGATGTAACGATTCATAATTGTGAAATCGGATACACCCGGGGCGAAGGACTGAATTTCCACAACTCTCAAAGAGGAGAAGCTTACAATAATCTCATCCATGATAATGGACTCAATGTGTATAATGACAACTCATCAAAACTGAGCATTCACCATAATTTGATCTACAATACTCCTGACATTGGTACCACCTATTGGCGCAATTGTCCCGCTGATACTCATCCCACCTGGTCAGGGGCAGGATTTCTGATAGCCAACGAAGGGGCTTGCGGAGCCGGCAATTTACCTGTATTTGAAAATTGTGTAACGAAATGTATCCTTCCTGATGAAGCATATCCTAATGTGGACAGCATGTTTGTTTACAATAATATTCTTCAAAATATTAGCGAGGCATTTGGATTCTGGCAGGGAGTGACAGATATCATTGGTGTCAATTGTATCAGGAATGTATTCATTTTTAACAATACCATTATTGGAGTCCTTGGCATGGAAGGCACATCCTCAAAAGCTCTTGTCGAACTATTTTTTCCCAATTACAATATCCTTTTCAACAATGGTTACAGCTATATGGAGAATGTCCATATCTCCCAAAATATTTTCACTTATGATACCCTGGAATACCCGCAAGTTCAGCCATACAGAGCGATAATCAATGCATTTCATCCGGGTCCTGTGGATATTAATTTTCATGAAAATATGTGGGTGAAGTCATATAACGGGATGTCAAATACTGACATTGTCAGGCATACTTTACCGGGAAAGACTTATTTGCTTAAGGATTCTCTGAATTCCATATTACCCTGCAATGACAATCCTGAATGGATATTTCCGGCGCAAAAAAATGAATGGCTGAGCGATGATTTTAGAAATCAGATTAGAAATTCACCATTAACTAATGCGGGAGCTTTGGAATTTGATATTGATTGCCTGACTACTTCCATTGCTTTCCATGAAAACACATTAAGTGCGCAAATAAAAGTGTATCCAAACCCATGCGTGAATTGTACAGCATTAAAATTGCATGGCTTAGAAAATAATCTAAATTACAATTACAAAATATACACTCTTCAGGGAGTTGAGGTTTTGAGTGGATTTAGTCAGTCTGATAATAGTATCAATATTCCTATAAATTTTACCGGACTCTACATCATTGAAATTCTTATTGAAGAGCAAGGATTTTATGGGAAAATTCTATTTGTAAATGATTAGGGACTGATGTTAAAATCCAAAGGTAGATGAAAAGCAGGATTGAAGTTGTTACAATCGCACCTTTGAGAATAATCCGTAAAAAATGGTTTTGAGTATGAGCGACGCGGAAAGGTGCTAAACGCACCTTTCAAGGAAGCGAACCGAAATCCCAAGTGAGCTCAGACGAACGCCGGGATAAGGCATGCTGCATCTACAATATGGAAAAGAAAAGTAAGGTGAAATGAGAAGAAAATAAGGGTACTGTGTGAGCATTCACTGAAGCCATGCAGATATAGAGATGACCTGTAAACAATGAGAAGGAACACCTAATGCCAAAGCGAGTTTAGCAGGCTTAGCGAAACGAAAACGCATTTTTAGGATTAGGCTCAACAGTGCGAATGGTTTTTGTTTACTTTTTGCCATCTCAAAAAGTAAAAGCCCCACCGGCTCGATGTGAATTAGAAGTAATTAATTCCAATAATATTATTTGATGGTTAAGATCAACTACCTTAGAATAAGTTTTTCAATGTATGATTATGTATTCTAAATTTCAGGTATAAAGTTTATGACCACTTATTAATCTTCCCTTGCATTTGTCAGAGATAAATTAATTAAATCATTGATATTCTACGATATAGTACATTACTAGCAAACTAAAGTAAGAGATTTTAGTTGCCATTACAATGGAATCTCAGAGATTACAGGCTTCTTCTTTAGCAATAACCGGCTACCTCCATCATACTTTTCAATGATGTCATAACGATCCGTCAACTCCGGTAATTCTGAATCGAAAATATAGAAATAATCAGGGCTGGCAGTATTTTGCTCACCGGCGTCAAGATCTACCAAATGTATATAATCTGCTTTGCCGGTCTGAGTATAATATTGAAAGGATCTCCGGAAAAACCAGGATGTCTGCAAGACAGCTTTATCCTCCGATTTTTTATCTTTTTCTATGAAAGCCATCACCTGATAAGTATTGGCATCGTACCACCATTCCCTTACCCGGTCTTTTTGCAGAGCTCTTTCCATATGCCACAACTTTAGCACAATCAATATGATAGCTATCAGCGTCATCCAGCGATAATTCTTGCCACGCATTAAGAATGCAAAAAATGAGGCTGCCATGCCTATAAATAAAGGATACAGACAAAGCGCGGTTCTGCCTGTCAAATTTGGAGTTCCAAGAAGGATTGTTTGCGTAATATTTACCACTACAGTTGCTGCAAGCGTTGCCCAGGTTACAAATAAAACTTGTCCTGGAAGCCATTGCCAGTATTGCCTTCCCCAATGATAACATAAAACTCCGGCAGCTATGAGAAAAACCAAAACGGAAAACACAGCAAAATAATCATTCGAAATACCTATCATACGAACCCCATATCGCATAGTATCCACCAAACTGATTATAGTATCCTTATAGAAACCATTATTCTCCCAATACTCAAATTGATTGGTACTTTGCATCTTGTAAATGGGATTAAAAATCAGTGCCAGGTACGCTAAAGTTGAGCCCAGTAATACCCCCAAATTTTTGAATAATATCTGCTTTCTCCGCTTCTCTCTGAATTGATTAATAAAATACAGTCCCAGCATACCGACAGTACTGCACCAGAAAATAAGCAATGTAAAATTCGCATAAGCCGACAACATACTAAATCCCAAAGCCCACCATAATAGCGTTTCTTTCTTATTCTGAAATCCACTAACGAGGAGCCATAAAGAATAAAGCATCAATGAAAGTGAAAGTCCATATCCTCTGCATAAGGAAAAGAAATCCAGCAGATATGGATTAAAAATAAAAAAGGATACAGTCCCCAGAACCCACCACCATTTCTCCTTGAAAATGTACAAACTGAACTTGTATGCCGCCAAAAAATAAAGCAAAAAAGAAAGCACATTGGGCAATCTTCCGGCCCACACTTCCTGACCAAATATTGATAAAGAAAACTTCGCCAGGACGGTATTCAGAATATGATTATTGGGCCATGGGTCCGGATACATCATTAATTCCCAGACATTGAAATTGAAATAGTATATGTAAGTAGCTACTTCATCATGAGTCAGTGGAATATAAATGGCTTTGTACCAAACGATTGACCAGGCAATCAAGCCGGTCAAAAATGTAAGCAATAAAGGAAGGGTCTTTTTTAAAAACATAGCGGTCAGGTGGTTCCTGCAAATGTAAGTTTTTACGAGCAATTGCTGAATTGTCGATCTGAATTGTTAAACAGATGGGCAGGAACAGCCTCGTTGAAGCGTGTAAGCGTTGAATCGTTTAAAGGCAAACAGCCGGGGAATAGCCAAAACAGATTCGTTAAGACTGCAATGCGTAGAATCGTGAACAACCGGTAATCGGTTATTTGGTCAATCGGTTAATCGTATAAAGCCGGAACAGCCTCGTTGAAGCGTTTAATGACAAACAGCGTGTTGAACCTATTGGTAAGGGGGAATCTCCATTCACCCTTTATTACCACAATTAGCAGGGGGAACAGCTTTTGCAGTCTCGTCAAAATGCGTGGGGTAACTATACCACAAATGGCCCCAGCGGGGCCCTACCTTTGTAGCCTCGTGCAAAGAGAAAAAAACCAGCCCCAGCGGGGCTGAACATCTCTCTACGAGGAAATTTATTTAGTAGAGTTATATCCATGGTTACAGCCAAAAATTGTGTTTATCATCACTGCTTTATCACTTTCTGCCTGATCAATTCCCCTTCTCTTGATTGTAATTCAAGTATGTAAAGACCCGGTGCACAGTCTGTAAGCCAGAAGGAGGATTGACTTGTTCCGGTTACATCTTTTGAAGCTACTAAGCGACCATTCATATCGTATAAGTAGGCTTGCCTGAATGCCCCCGCAGTTTCCCATGAATAGCTTACAATATGTGATGCAGGATTGGGCCAGACTTTAACTGATATATCCGACTCGTATATCGGTTCCGTTGTAGAGGTTCTTATAGAATCACAGTAATGCTCCCAAGGGGTTCCAAGACTAAAGTTGGGATGATTGGGAAGTCCCGCGTATTGTAATCCGGGCAGCTCTATGGCTCTCTGCTCAAAGCGACATTCCCTTCCAGGTTTGTCAGGCTCCTGGATAACATGAATATATTTGGTACCTTGACATGAGGATAAAAATATCCTGCAATCCGGAGTACGCTTCAATTCTGAAAATAATGCTGGCCAAGGCCATCCATCATCAAAGTTATCAAATTCATCAATCAATATAATAGATGCTTCCCAATCTTCAGATTCCAGATCCATTTGGTATAATTGTGTAGGGTCGCTAAAATATAAATATCTGCCAGATGGTGAAAACTCCACACTTCCCCAATTCCAATATATATAATTGGGGATTCTAAAATGCCTGAAGTTACTTAACAGGCCGGTTTCTCTTTCAAAATCAAAGACTTCAAGGCCATCGAACGGGGTAAATCTTGAAAACAGCTTTCCATTGGGTGAAAAGCGAATACTTGGAAAACCAATGAGGCTGTCTTGCTGTGGGATCCCAATTTGTTGCTCATTGACAAAACTAAATCCTGAACTATCTAATAAATAAGTAAAATGCTTATTACTCATTATAGCACGAGATATGATCCACCAATCCTTATTGTTCTTATGTCTAGTAGCTTGTATATAGTGGTCTAATATTTCATCATGAAATAATTTGTTTTTTTCAACAACAATACACTCATCTTCGCGGCAGTCAATTGTAACGATGTAAAGTTTTGGAAATACCTCAAACCCCGGAACTTCCTCCCAAAAATCTGACGACATAACCAGCATGTGATATAACTGATATGACGACTCATGGTCCAACAAAAGTATCCCTTGCGGATATCCAAGACCATAAAAGCTCCAATTATTGGTACTCCATGACTCAACAAGTCGGTTGCCGTTTTGAATAGTCTCTCTGTTTGATCCAATAATATGATAACCATTGCTAGCGAGTAATAGCTGCCCAGAGTCATTGCAAAAGCTTGTGTTTGTATATCTCATTGAAATATTTGAGCCACTGCTGTCTTCTGTTATTATCAACCCATCATTTGTAAATTCCAGATTATTAACACGTAGATTTCCGGGTGTAGTACTTTTGCCTTCACCCAGCACCCATACTCGTTCGTATGGGTGCTGAGATTCAGCATTTTGGACAATGCCAATAAAAACACATATCATTAAAATGATATTTATTTTCATTGTTTGATTACTTTTTGTGTTTTGATCGTTCCTGTTTGATCTTTCACATCAATGATGTATAATCCGGCAGGTAGATTATTTACAGGTATATTCCATTCTGCTTGATCATTAATCTGTGCAGAATAAACTTGTATACCCATCATGTTATTTAGACTAACAGACAAAGCATCATGACCGTTTGGAATTCTCATATAAATATTATCCTTTATCAATGTAGGAAATATCAAGACTTCATTCACGACACTATTTTGTGAAGTACTTACATCCGGTCTTGCCTCAGGAGTGCTATAGCAAGCTTCATCATCCCATATATCATCAGTTCCCAGTCCAAGCAGCAATCCTCTTGATTTATATACTCGGGGACCATATTTTGGATCTAATGAAATCATAGAATTAAATATCATTGCTTTATCACCTTCTGCCTGATCAATTCACCACTTCGGGATTTTAATTCTAGAATATAGAGACCAGGTGCTTGATCAGTAAGCCAGAAGGAAGATTGACTAGTCCCTGTAACATCTTTTGAATCCACTAAGCGACCATTCATATCATAAAGGTGGGCTTTAACGAATGTCCCGGCTTGTTCCCATGAATAGCTCACAATATGGGATGCAGGGTTAGGCCATACAGATAATGATAACTCTGATTTATATATTGGCTCCGATGTAGACGTTCTTATCGAATCACAGTAATGCTCCCACGGTGTGCCTAAACTAAAGTTTGGATGATTGGGGAGTCCTGCATATTGTAATCCGGGAAGTTCGATGGCTCTCTGCTCAAACCGGCATTCTCTCCCCGGTTTGTCAGGCTCCTGGATAACATGGATAAATGGCGTACTTTGACCGCCAGAAAGAAATATTCTGCAATCAGGGGTGCGCTTTAATTCACAAAATAAGACAGGCCATCCGGGACTCTCTGGAACACGTTTATAAACATAACCATCGTATTCTTCAATCAAAACTATGGACTCTTCCCAATCTTCAGCTTCTAAATCCAACTGATACAATTGAGTTGGATCGCTGAAATACAAATATCTGCCTGATGGTGAAAATTCTACACTTCCCCACCATTATGATTCATACTGCGGTACTTGGAAGTGTCTTGCATTACTAAGAAATCCAGTGGACCTATCAAAATCAAATACTTCCAATCCATCATTAGGCAAAAATCTTGCAAATTTCGTTCCATCAGAAGAAAAACGGATACCAGGAAATCCAATGAGACTATCCTGTTGTGGCACCCCTATTGGCTGTTCGCGTACTAAATGAAATCCAGAACTATCTAATAAATACACAAAATGCCTGTTACTAATTAAGGCACGGGATATAACCCACCAATCAATATTATTAGAGTGCCTCACAGCTTGTAAAGTATGGTCCAATATTTCATCGTGAAACAAATTGTTTTTTTCAACAACCTTGCATTCATCTTCGCGACAGTCAATAGTTACATTGTAAAGTTTTGGAAATACCTCAAACCCCGGAACTTCCTCCCAAAAATCGGATGACATAACCAGCATATGATATACATCCGGTGTTGTCATATGGTCAAGTAGTATTATTCCTAGAGGATATCCAAGACCATAGATTCCCCAATTATCCGTACTCCAGGATTCTACTAGTCGGTTTCCGTTTTGAATTGTCTCTCTGTCAGATCCAACGATATGGTATCCATTGCTGGCAAAGAGCAAACGTCCGTCATCATCACATAAAGTGGTATTAGTATACCCCATATAAATATTAGAACTACTGCTATCTTCTTCAATCCGTAATTTTTCACCTCTGAAGTCTAAATTAATAACTCGTAAATTATTTTCAGGAGTACTACTTTTACCAACACCCAACACCCATACGTATTCGTATGGGTGCTGTGCATTAGCATATTGGAATATACCAATAAAAACAAATATCATATATATGATAATTATTTTCATTGTTTGATGACTTTTTGTGTTTTGATAGTTCCTGTTGGATCTTTCACATCTATGATGTATAATCCGGCAGGTAGATTATTTACAGGTATATTCCATTCTGTTTGCTCATTCAATTGTGCAGAATAAACTTGTATACCCATCATGTTATTTACACTTACAGACAAAGCATCATTGCCTTGTGGAATTCTCATATAAATATTATCTTTTATCAATGTAGGAAATATTAAGATCTCTTTCACGACACTATTTTGTGAAGTACTTACATCCGGTCTTGCTTCCGGAGTATTGTAGCAAGCTTCATCATCCCATGAGTCGTCAGTACCTAATCCAAGTAATAATCCTCTCGATCTATATACTCCGGGGCCATACACATTAGGACACATATATGAAATTTCCTGCAATCTTGATCTTATATCTTCTAAGCTAGACAGATCATTATTAATGGAAATCTGCAATTCATATATACTTGCTTCTAAATCCAGTGAAGCAGCGACACCTTCTACTTGAGGCAAATTTGATAATACATTTTCAAACTGAGCCTGTTGTTCCAAACTTTTTGTGGATTGCCATGCTGTTATGGGAGATGAAATTGCAGACAGTTCCTGTCTCAAAGCATTTACTGCTTCCAGACATGCTGAAGGGTCCTCTTCGCACGCCAATAAAGTTTCCTGAATTTCGGCCATTGTGGATGCTCTTGAAGCTCTGAAAGCTTCAAATTGGTTCATCTCTTCATCTGTGGGGTTCAAAATATTGCTGATCTGTTGAGCCCATGAATGCATTCTGAATGCATCTGTATCTTCTAATGCATTTAGCCACTCAGAAACAGGCTCATCACCCTGCGTTTCATTTTCTTCCAAATCATTCAATAACTGTCTTTGCATTACATACTTTTGGGTAATTCCTTCTTCCCCTTCCAGCCAGTTCTCACCCAGAGCCATAGCCATCATTTCTCCCCTCATACCCTCATGTCTCAAATCGAATACTGGACAATCTTCTCCTTCTCCTTCCACTGAGCAAACAAAATTTGATCCAGTAGTTAAATCTAAAAACCATTGAGAAAATGCTCCAAGTGGGGTGTACCAATTTGGCAAAAATTCGGGATCAATGCTGCTATTTACTCTGAACTGAGATGCTTGAATATCTAATAAGTTACTATTAAAATTTCTTGCTTCAAATAATATCGAACTTCCCTGTGAAGGAAAAATATTGCCCTTAAACCACTGTTGACCGATAGTAGTACCACCATCTATATAGAGTCCATCGTCATTGGTGTTATCCAGATAATTACCCTTGATATCTGTCATAGCGCTTGTCTGAGAAAATCTGGTACCAAAGCTGTAGTCTCTGACTACATTACATGAGATGATAGGATTGCCTGTTTGCTCTGCTTGAATACCTGCAGCGGTGTTACTCACACTTCCGCCAGCAATCCAGATTTCGTTGCAGCCAATTTTATGAGTCACTCCTGCATTGGCTCTAATTCCATATGCATTACTACCCATGTTATCGTGTGCTACCTTATTATCATTTACTGTATATCTCTCACTGGCATTCAGGTAAATTCCTGCCTCGGTGCCATTAAGGTTGATAATATTATTGGTGACCTGATAACTGTTTCTTCCTGAACTTGCATAGGACTGGGTTGCTCTGATACCTCCTGTGTTTGTAGGAAGTAAAGCAATATTATCCATGTAAATTTGATTGTTAGTTATTTCCCCGTAAATGGGTTTAGCTCCTACATTATATATGCCATTCTCGGAAGCATAGATAACATTATGATTTACCCTGTGATCATTCACCGTTCCCAGAAAATTTATGATACCGGTTCTTAGATTCTTCATAGTAACTGAACTGATATCGACAGTGCCCAAATTGTTGGAAATGCCTGTGTGCATTCCGTCAAAATATGAATCACTCATTAGGGTGTTCACCAACGAGCTGCCTACACCGAAGACATCAACACCCGTCTGTCCTGCTCCCGGACCGGGGACATTCATCATATTTTTAAAATACACTCCACTCATAACAATGTCACAATAAGAAGCTTTTATACCTGTTCCCATATTTGAAAACATGGTAGAACCTGCTGAACCGGCTATTACTACATCTTCAATATTCCAAATAGAAAGCCCCAAGGCTGGATAAGTAGTTGCCTGTGGGTCAGAATGCGCTTTCAATGTACCAGTTCCTGAAAATTCTGAATCCAATATCCTGAATTTAACGTCAGAATCAACCAGATTGCTGCCTTGTGCAGAGAAAACTGAGATATAATTATTGTTGAATTTGGATTTATTGATCAGGACAGATGATTGAGAGCTAGAGTTATTGTAATCTATGGAAATACTTTTGTATCCATCTTCAACCAGTGAATTATCAATTTCCAACTCAGCTCCGGGTTCTACAATGATGGATTCCCAAAGGTCATCACATCCTTGTATGTGAAAATTAGAAATTAAAAGAGAATTTCCTGTCTGGACAGAAATTTTAGAACCTTCAAGCATTATTATTTTTGCTCCAGCATTCCCAAGAAAACACCAGTCTACATCTATTTCAATTTCACCATCTAACAAAAAACCTCCGATTGTATTGTTGCATCCGGGAGTAAGTGTTGGGTTATTGAGGACAATTTGAGAAATAGTTTGTGTGCCACCATTCAGATCGATCGAAACCAGACATGGTCCTGCCCAACTAAATGCTGAAAAATTATATAACTCATTCGTACAATCAGTTGTTATCCAGGCTATTGGCTGTGAAGGGGCATAGTATCCCGTACACCATTCCGGATTTGACCGGAACTCTATACAGAAATAATCCCTCTCATCATCATCTGGGTCATAAGCTGGAATAGTAACTGTATATTCATAAATGTGATATCCAAGTACTATACCTGTAAGAGTGAAACCATTTGCATTGATAATTTCTATGCCAGGGAGGAAATTAAGAGAAAACGTCACTTGCTTACTATAATTATCAAGGTTTGAGTATTCAAGACAAATTTCATTTACTTTACAGGCATCACTTATATCAAATTGTCTGAGCGGTGGTGGATATGATTGAATATAATTGAATAGCTCTCCATTAACTCTGTAACGTGCCTCGCCGCTACAAGCGACTAAATCTGTACTTAGGAAAAAGTTAATAGAAAGAAAGAAAGAAAGAAAGAACTCGAAATTCTTAATCTTTCACGCGGTAAAATTGTGCGCATTGACATAATAAAAAAATTAGGTTGCAAAGAATTGTGGCAAAAACAAGCAAATGAGCAATTCCAAGTAACCAGCTGGTTGCAACAGCAATATATGCAACAAATGCAAATTATTTAATTAAATTGTAATTATTAAGGTAAACTTAACATTTTGTTAAGCAGGAAATTACTTTGAATGAGGTAAAACTTTACACACAATATGCACAACTCTCACTCAAACTCCATGCCCAGCGCAAGGGATCGCAGCGGGCACAAGCGACCGCAGGAGCGCCGTAAAGCGAAGAGCCCGACCGCGAGTCATATAAAATTGCATCTTCAAAAATTGCAATTTTATATTACCTCGCGGATGCGCCCAAATAAAATATCCCCGCATTGATATTTCACAAAATTTTGGTCTTATGACCCAACTGTTTATATTTACGTTCGTTAATACAGCGACTGCCAGGATTCGCATGTGAGAAATTCTTTCTCGCGGTATTTCTATGCATTTAAATTCAATAAATTCCTTTCGTAAAACAGAACAATTATGACATTAAACAGCATTTTTGCGGGCTTTATTTTCTTGTTTTTTATGGCAAGTATAGCCTCTGCACAATCTATTAAATATCCGGTGACGAAGAAAATCGAGCATGTGGATGAATATCATGGAATGAAAGTGAGTGACCCTTATCGCTGGCTGGAGGACGATATGTCTGAAGAAACGGCGCAATGGGTCAAGGCTCAGAATGAGGTAACATTTGCACATCTGGAGCAAATCCCTTACCGCAAGAAAATCTTCAAGGATCTGGAAGCTGCTTACAATTATCCTAAATACTCTGCTCCAAGAAAAAAAGGTGATTACTACTACTTTTACAAAAATAACGGACTGCAAAATCACTCTGTGCTCTACCGTCAAAAGGATATGAATGCGGAACCTGAGGTGGTAATCGATCCGAATACTTTATCGGCGGATGGAACAGTAGGAATGGGTGCCTTTGTTTATTCAAAGGATGGTAATTATGCTGCTTACACGCTTTCGAAGGGTGGGTCAGACTGGCAGGAAATTACTATTATGGATCTGAGAACTTTAAAAAACTTGCCCGAAAAACTGGAATGGGTAAAAGTATCCGGAATCAGCTGGAAGGGGGATGGATTCTATTACAGCAGATATCCGGCTCCGGAAGGAAGCGCGCTGGCTGCCAAAAATGAAAATCATCAGGTGTATTATCACAAACTCGGAACACCTCAATCTGCAGACAGATTGGTTTATTCTAATCCGGGATTCCCACAAAGATTCAACACTGTATCTACTACTGATGATGAAAAATTTGCGCTGCTATATGTAAGTGACCGGGGATCAGGAAAAGATGGCCACGCGCTTTATATCCTGGATGAAAATGATAAACTGATTCCGATAAAAGACGAAATCACGAACTTTAATTATGGCGTGGCAGACAATTTTGGTGATGTGTTACTCATCCAAACAAATGAGAATGCGCCTAATGGCAAAGTTGTCACTTATGACACTAAAACAAAAAAATGGGGAAGTTTTCTGGAAGAAAAACCTGAGCCATTAAGAGGTGTGAGTACAGGAGGGAGAAAGGTATTTGTAACATATTTCAAAGATGTTGCAAGCAAGGTGTACGTGTATTCTGAAGCCGGAAAAATGGAAAAAGAAGTCACATTGCCCGGTCTTGGTTCTGCAGGAGGCTTCGGTGGTGAGAAAACAGATACATCCCTTTTTTACACATTTACGTCATTTAATTATCCACCTACGATATTCAGTTATGATATCAAAACAGGAAATAGTAAAGTATTCAGAAAACCAGAGGTGAAATTTGATCCGGAAGCGTTTGAAGTGAAGCAAATTTTCTTCAAGAGTAAGGATGGCACCCGGGTTCCTATGTTTTTGACTTACAAAAAGGATACGGATTTCAGCGAAAAAACTCCGGTCCTGTTATATGGATATGGCGGTTTCAATGTTAGTCTGGCCCCATCATTCAGTCCTACCATGATACCATTGCTTGAGCAAGGTTTTGTATTTGTTCAGGTGAATCTGAGAGGTGGAGGAGAATATGGGCAGGCCTGGCATGAACAAGGAATGAAACTTAAGAAGCAAAATGTATTTGATGATTTTATAGCTGCAGCTGAATACCTGATAGAAAATAAAATGACATCTCCTGCTAAACTGGCCATTCGTGGCGGTTCAAACGGCGGTACGCTTGTAGGTGCAGTAATGAATCAACGTCCTGAATTATTTAAAGTCGCTTTGCCGGCTGTAGGAGTAATGGACATGCTGAGATTCCAGAAATTTACAATCGGCTGGAACTGGATAGCTGATTATGGCAGCAGTGATAATGCAGAAGAATTCAAAGCGCTGTATGCTTATTCCCCATTACACAATATTCGCAAAGGGGTAAATTATCCTGCTACGCTGGTTACAACAGCAGATCATGATGACAGAGTAGTTCCGGCACATTCGTTTAAGTATGCAGCGGCATTACAGGAAATTGGAGGGGCTAGCAGTAAAAATCCTTTGTTGATCAGAATAGATACTAATTCAGGTCATGGATCCAGCAATACTACCAAAGCATTAGAATTGACCGCGGATACTTATGCGTTTCTGTGCTATCATCTGGGGGTGACCTGGAATTAGAGCAAGATAAAAATAAGACTGTTTGAAACATACATATGAAACAAAAGCCGGTGACGAGCCGGCTTTTTGTTCTATACAAATAAGTTAAGATGGGTTCGATGGAATATAAAACCAGAGTTACTTTCAACAATATATCAACCCGCGTTGGGCTAGCATTGGATTAATTCATAAATAACTTTCGAAGTACGCTTCTGATGCCGAATCGTGAAAATTGAAGACTGGATTTTTTCATGGAAGAAAGCTCCATCAATACTTGATTGGAATAGTTAAGTGATACCATAATCTGTTCACCGCTTTTCATATGTAAGATATTCTTCCTGGGGTTAAAGCTGCGTACTTTTCTCATATTCACCAGAAAGGCAGCATTCACTGACAAAAAAGGGGATCTGTGGGTCAGCCATTTTTTATAAATATTCAGGCTATGAGAACTGAATAAGGGCGCTTTTTTATTTACCATAGAACATATAGTTCCTGAGTTGTCTGATTTGAGATATTCGACATCTTCCATCTGAAGCCAGCGCAATTCCTTTGTAAGGAACGGTACATGCATCAGACTTGACTCATTAAGACTCTCAATCAGATTCAATAATACACCTATGCGTTCATTGTGCACACCGGGGGTATAATGATTTGTAATCTTTTCAATACTTTGTTTCAGAATCCGGGGATCGACCGGTTTCATAATACAATCGATATAAGAAAAATGGATTGCTTTGGTGTATAAATCATCCTGGGCACCACCGGTTACAAATATTACTTCAAAATTTGTTTTGTCCTGTATATATAATTTTTTTAACAGATCAAAGGAAGTTTTGTCATTAACGTGAATATCCAATAACAGGATATCGGGCTGGTGAATTAAAATCAACTTTTGAGCCTCCTCAATATTGGAAGCCATTCCTACAATATCAATCTGAGGGCATTCCATTTCAAGAAATTGCTTGAGCACTAGGTTGATACCTTCAGAATCATCTAATAAAATAGTCTTCCAGATTGGCATAAAAGCAGATTTGTGCAGTCAAAGGTTGCATCATTGTAAGTTATAAAGAAATATGTTCGGGATTAGATGAGAATATTCCTAAAATTCAATTTTACAAAATCAGTAAATATTAAAGGAAATATTCCGGATACGAAAATATAAAAATAAAACAAGAAGTAACATCTTAAAATGTCAGATGGTCTGAAATTGTATTTATATGGTCATTTTTAATCTTTTTTTGGCCAAATAGAAAATAGCTTAAACGAATAACCAATTTGCTTGTTTGAAGAAGATAAACACCTTTGAATATGTTTGGATGGTTTAAGAGCGACCCGGTTAAAAAACTTGAGATCAAGAAAAATGAGCTCTTGTCCAAAGCATATGAATTGTCTCATACAAATAGAAAAGCAGCAGATGAACTAATGGCAAAAGCTGCTGAACTTGATGAGGAAATTATTACTATTTTGAATAAAAGGAGTAAAGAGAAGAAATAAGGATTCTTCAGATTCTCCCTCTCCTACCTAGTTCTACGACTTCCAGATTTTCAATTTTCCCGGACTCCAATTTCAAGCGAACTACTGTGCGTATTGCATGAAATCCGTGATGTCCTGCAGCTCCGGGATTGATGTGCAGTAAATTGAATTGTTTGTCGGGCATCACCTTCAAAATATGAGAATGTCCGGAAAGAAAGATGTCAGGTTTATGCTCATTAATCAGCGCTTTGACCCTACCCGGATACTTGCCAGGATAACCTCCAATATGAGTCATATATACCTTCATCCCTTCCGTTTCGAAATGAAGATCAAGGGGCCATTCATGCCTCACTTTCTGATCATCTGCATTTCCAAAGACGCCTCTGACAGGAGCAATTTTTTCGAGAGGTTTTAAAATTTCAATATCCCCCAGATCTCCTATGTGCCAAATTTCATCGCTACCCTGCAATGCTTCCAGGATGGAATTGTCCATGTGGCTATGTGTGTCTGATATGATTCCTATTTGCATTATGCAGTTAAATATCTTTTTGGTTTTGTCATTATTTTTGCCAAATGAAAGTCCCCAAAGCTTTGGGGACCGCCAAAACATTATAATATTTTCTTTTTACCCCGGATTTTCATCCGGGGCTACTGATGGGTAAACCCCATGCGGGGTTTTTATACCAATACTTTCAATTTTTCCTGTCTACATCCATTTCAAATTAGTTACGGATTTTCAGGATGATTTTTCCGAATTGTTTGCCTTCTGCCATGCGCTGAAAGGCGTCGTTGGCTTCAGCCAGTGGATAGATACTGTCTATGACCGGGTGAATTTTGTGATTTTCTATAAACTGCAGCATTTCCAAAAACTCCTGATCGTTGCCCATTGTAGAACCAAAAATGCTGATTTGTCGCCAGAATAAAAACTGAGGATTCAGTTCCGGGATATTGCCTTGTGTTCCACCGTAAAAACTGATTCTTCCACCTGGTCTGCAATTCTTCAATAAAATTGCAAATCCGGGGCCACCCGCTGAATCAATGATCACATCAAAGCCTCCACACAATTCAGCCAATTTTTCTGCAAACTGAGGATCTTTATAACTCACTCCTCCGGCTGCACCGAGTGCAATGGATTGTTGAATTTTCTCGTCGGAACCAGAAGTGACATACACTTCGCATTCATGAGCCAACGCAAACTGAAAAGCAAACAAGGCCACTCCCCCACCGATTCCGGAAATTAAAACCTTTTCTCCTGGTTGGGGCTTGCATTTGACCATAAGCGCTCTGTAAGCTGTAAGTCCTGCAAGCGGCACGGCTGCTGCTTCTTCCATTGTCAAATGCTCCGGAATTGGATGCACCAGCCGGGATGGAACATTGACTGTTTCGGCATAAGTTCCCTGATCCGGCATGCCAAGAATTCGATAATCTTTCGCCTGAACACCAGGATTCTCCCCCCAGTTGAGAGAAGGATTGATCATTACAGGATTGCCATCCATGTGACCCGCCCCATCGGAGCCCATGATCAATGGAAACTGGAGTTTGGGATATTTTCCTTTAGTGATCCAGACATCCCTGTGGTTGAGTGCTGCCGTTTCAATTTGGACGATGGAATGTCCTTCCTGCGGATGTACGTCAGGAACCTCTTTCACTTTCAATTGCTGTCCAATTCCTTCTAATACCAATGCTTTCATAGTGTCAAAAATGATTTTTACAATGGAATATTGCCGTGTTTGCGCCGAAGGCGGTGCGCGACTTTATTTTCAAGTGAAGCAAAGGCAACAATCAATTTTTTTCTGGAGTCTTCAGGTAAGATGACCTCATCAATGAATCCCCGGGCTGCAGCTCTGTAGGGATTGGCAAATTTCTCTGCGTATTCCTGTTCCTTTTCCAAAAGTTTTTGAGCAGGATCGTCTGCACTGGAGATTTCCTTTTTG
>JALHRR010000065.1 GCA_022841345.1 Saprospiraceae bacterium | reverse complement strand
GTTAAAATCCTGGCTCTCCATTTCTAAGCCTATTTTGTATGCTCAAAAACTAAACTTAGAGTTTACCATGGTGAAAGGATTGCATTTAACAATTACCTGGAATTAAAACTCCGTATGGAGTTTAACATGGATAACCCCGGGCAAGTGAAACGCAGCCCGGGGAGCGACACACCCTTTCTTCGAACTCCGTAGGTGTTCAATTTCAAATGACCCAGATTACTCCATATAAGATCTGATTCCAATAAATGCTGGTCGTGTTGTCTTTTTGCTGATTCAAGACTTTTTTGTTGAACACCTACGGAGTTCATTTTTTATGTCATCCTACCCCGGGCTGCACTACGTTTGCCCGGGGTTATCGAGATTTAATGCCTTCCGGCATATTTTTCTTCTTAGTTCATTCTTGTTAAAATCCTGGCTCTCCATTTCTAAGCCTATTTTGTATGCTCAAAAACTAAACTTAGAGTTTACCATGGTGAAAGGATTGCATTTAACAATTACCTGGAATTAAAACTCCGTATGGAATTTAACATGGATTACCCCTGGCAAGTGAAATGCAGCCCCGGGAAAAAACTAAGTCCAACGAACTCCGTAGGTGTTCAACTACAAGATAGGAAAACACCTGTTGTTGTAACGTGATTCCACTATCTTGTCAATTAAATTGATATTTTCTAAACATTTAACAAACAAAAACAATAGATAATGAGCGCAATACGTTTGATTTTTGTTTAATTTCGCCCAACAATTATAAATGTATCTATATGAACCGCAGGTCCAAAATGGTTTTCGCAGCTCTGATTTGTTTCACTCTGGCATTTTCTTTTGCTTCATGCAATAGAGGATATGGTTGTCCGACCAATGTTTCTCTCAGCAAATAATCAATCTTCCATATTGTTATTAGGTTTGGCTTAGGTGCTTGGGATATCATTATTCTGAGCTTTTTTTATTTATCTATTCTTCCTAATTTCTAAGTTCATGGCAGGATTCGAGTTGATAAAAACAGATGATGGATCCTGGACCTTACAATCTTCTGTTCATGGTGAATTGTACCACTCCCGGCATGGTGCCATTCAGGAAAGCCGGCATGTGTTTATCAAGTATGGATTGCTGGAATGGTTGAAGAGTAATTCATCTCCGGTTTCAATTCTGGAAATTGGTTTTGGAACTGGCCTTAACGCTTTTCTGACATTTTTAGAATCCAGAGAATTAGATATAGAAGTTTACTATACGGCACTTGAAGCACTTCCTGTCCCACAAAAAGTTTACAAAGGCCTCGACTACCCTGCATTGCTGAATGCACAAGAATATGAGAAGGCATTTTTAAAAATGCATGATAGTCCATGGAACTCCCGTCAAACAATAGACCCCTTCTTCTTCCTGGAGAAAAAAGAAATCTCATTTGAGCAGATAGAAGATTCAAGTCGATTCGACATTATATATATGGACGCATTTGCCCCTGCAGCGCAGCCACAGTTTTGGGAAAATCCATTCATCACACAACTGTTTACTGCTTTAAAACCTGGCGGCATATTGACTACTTATTGCGCCAAAGGAAGTTTTAAGAGAGCACTCAAAGCAGCCGGGTTTAAAGTCGTAGCTGTTCCCGGTCCTCCGGGTAAAAGAGAAATGACTACGGCGTACAAACCGTAAAATTATTCCGCATTAAAAAAAAGAGCCCCACTGTATGAAGGTGGGGCTACTGCCAAGAGTCGTATGAAAAACGTGCCACCTTTGTGGCGCGTATCTTTATCCCGCTTTCAATTGAATCAATAGTGCATTGACACGGAAAGCTTCTGGGACAGTTATATTGTATTTACCGGCAATATTTCCGGAGGCTTTAAAAAGCATCCTGCTACTTTGGGTAAAGGTTACCCAATCATCTTTGGTATGATATGTAGCGACTACCAGTGTTTTATTATTTAGCATTCTTTCAATATCGTCTACGATGGTATTTTGCCCTGTGAATGTTTCGGGCACAGGCATACTATTATAGAGTTCTTCTTCAGGAATCCAGGTATTTGCTTTTATTTTTAGGGAAACATTTGAGAAATTCAGAATCAACATGCGTTCTTCCTTTTCTGCCGGTGTGTCACAGGTAGCCTGCACCATGATTGATTTGTGTTTCTGTCCGTGCAGATCTATAACGATTAACTCATCTCCTGATTCCAAATATCTTGCAGACCAATCTTTTATTAATTTATTATCCTGAGACATAATGCGTAATCCAAAAATGCCAGGTTTGTGAATTGACAATGTTATCGTTAATATTCCTGATTCTTTATCCAATTGGCTATTCAATGAAAAGTTAGACCCTGTCTGAGGAATTGTTTTTTTGCTCTCAGTTAGTTTTGCATCAATCTGGTGATTAAATGCCCAATCCGTATTCACCCATTGTGTCCATGCCTCAGGTTCAGCGGCAGCAGATGTGCCGGTCCTCTTATGAGTCATAGGAATTAAGCTGCCATTTATTCTTTGTTTTTCTATTTTTTTGGATGCTTTGTCTATACCTGCACCGGCAATTGCGTTAATAATAACTCTTTCTTCAGGCATTTCAGGAAGCACTTCTACTATTTCCAATGATTTTGTGCATGGGGCTTTGACAGGCAAAGGAGTTACTTCAGCAAGCGCCATGGACACATTCACCTTTCTTTCCGAATCAGTTTTGTTTTCTGACATTAAAGGAGATTTTACAGGAGACTTTTGCTTTAAGGATGGCTTCTTTTGAATCTGAGAAAGCGTTTCAGTCAGAATATTTTCTGTTTCCTCATACACATAGCCATTTTGATTAAGGTACCATCTTTTCTCATTCTCTGAATATTGCATACAAAGATCATCCTTGCTGAGATCAAAGCATCGAATATTCTTATTGGAGAAACTGAAACATATATGATCCTTCTTCAAATCATTGGATAAAGGCTTGAAACTTTGAAGCTGAGCTTTCTGCCGGTCAATAATATTTATTTCTTTCGCCAAAGTTGCTTCATCCATTTCTACATTCAGACAAACCTGGGTTGCAGGAACAGGACTCAAATGAAAGTACATCATCAATATAATAAATGATGCCAGCGTAGAAAATCCGGTCAATAATTGCGTTCTAAATGATGGATTTGGCTCTTTTTTCAAAACGATTCTCTGAATTCTTCTTTTGAAATCAAGGAATGCATTACGGCTGTTCATTGTCAATTGCCCTTCAGCAACAAGAAAATGTCCCTGAATTTTAGTTAATGATACAGCATACTGAAAAGGATTCCAGCCACTCCTCACGACCCATTCATCACAAGCATACTCCCGTTGAGTTTTCATTTCCCTTACCATAAACCACATGACCGGGTGATAAAAGAAAATGGCTTCGATGACATATTGAATGAGATTGTGTAAATAGTCTTTGCGTTTGATATGAGCCATTTCATGGGCAAGAATAGATTCAATCTGATCAATATTATATCCGCTCATAAAGCTAATAGGTACTACAATAACAGGCGACCAAAATCCAAAGGTAAAAGGTGCTCTTGCACTTGGACTCCACTTAAGTTTTATCTCTTTATCAATGGGCAAAATGGCACTTACACGTCTGAAGCAGGCATACAATTCAGATTCAATATCAACGGAATGTAGCTTCCGGAATTGATAAATTCCTCCCATACCGGCCAAAAACTTACTCAGTCCTACACACAATCCGATAATCCAGAATAATGTCAAAACTTTCATCCAATCCAGACTTAGTAATTGTGCTGACCACAAACCTTCTGAACTTGACATTTGTTGAAATTTATTTAACCATGCTCCGGAATCAGAGCTGCTGTCATAAGCTGAACTGACAGTATCAGTGTAAATTCCATAATGATGAATAAATGTATAAATGGCAAGAAAAAGAGAAAGAAGCATGCTGCCATAAATCACATTTACCTTGGCATCAGGTTTGAGTTGACGCTGGAATGTTAATATCAGAAATACAATAATCCCTATTAGGCCAATCTGCCAGATAGAATGCAACAACATATCTCCTAAGGCAAGAAATGCAGGATGATGCCATATGTTGTTGATGTTATTCATGCAATTTCTTTTGTTCGTTGATCCACTCCTCCAATGATTCTAATTGTTCTCTGGTAATAGGCCCTTGCTCTATAGCGTGCAAAACTAAATCCATTGCAGAACCCTGGAATACATTTTCGACCATTTGTTGAAGCATATTATCTCTCACAATGTCACGTTTGATCAATGGAAAATACAAATGCAGCCTGCCCTCTGATGTTCTATCCACAAGCCCTTTCTCCTGCATCCGCTGCATTTGCTTTAAAGTTGTAGTATATCCGACCTCTTTATCTCCCAACAATTCATGTAATTCTCTCACACTCATTGATCTTTCATGATCCCACAGAATGTTCAGTAAAATCATCTCTCCTTCGCTTGGTGCATTAGCCCTCATATTCGTTACATTTCGATGTGACAAATATATACGATGATTGTCGTAGAACCAAATTTTTACGACACCTGTCGTAAACTTTAACATTTACCGGATCATTTCTACAGACGAAATGACGAAAAAACCGGATGAAGGGTGAGAATTAATATACAGCGGGTTTTAGGAAGATTAGGTCATTTGTGATTTATTGGAGATAATATTGCTGGTGCAAAATAAAGTAATGGATGTTTAGAGCAGGCACCTGGATTATATTATTGGTAGGAATTGTCACCCAAAAGGACGATTAACGCTTGTTAACGGTAAATATCGGATCGTAATTCTAGTTTCTGTACATAGCCAGATGAAGGAATAGAAAGAACGGGAATAATTTTGCATCTTGCACACTACAGTTCTTAGAATGTGACTTCCATTTTGATTCAAAAAGTCCGAATAATCCATATCTCACTTAAAAGAGCTAATTTTCCGTTTTAAAGCCCCGTTCCTTGGAACCAATGCAACCACAAGTGCCGATTGTTATCATCTCTATGTCGAGATGGGATGGAGATTTTTCTTCTGCATCCTGGTCATTGGCAAAAACTTTCGCAAAAAATGGTCCTGTTTATTACGTGGATTATCCCTTCACCTGGCTGGATTTCTGGAGAGAGCGGCGCCTGGATCGGATAAAGAAGAGGAAGAATGCCTTATTATATGGGAAAGACTTTGTGAACCCCATACCCGGCGAAGACCCACATTTAAAATCCATCACTCCACCTGCAATGCTACCCATCAATTGGCTAAGCCCGGGAGCCATGTATGAGAAGTTGCTCAGGAGGAATAACAACAAGCTGATGGATTGTATCAAAAAAGCATTAAAGCAGGATGGACACAAAAATTGTATTCTTTTAAATTCCTTCAATCCATTGTACCTTCAGGAATTGCCTTCTGATTTTCCTGCTGAAGCCTTTATATATCAATCACGGGATAATTTACGGGCCCTGGAGCCTTATTTGCAAAAGCATGGAACTTACCTTGAAATCAGATGTATTCAGAATGCAGATTTCAGCATTGCCACTTCATTGCAGTTAACCAAAGATTTGACTGAATTGTCCGGAGTGCAGGTGGAATACTTGCCAAATGCTGCAGATATTCCCTTATTTGAAACTGCATTTAAAACCAAACTGGAAATTCCTGAAGATATCAAAAGCATTCCTCAGCCGATTATCGGCTATACAGGGAACATTTGCCATAGAATGGATTATGACATCATTCAACAAATTGCAAAGGATCATCCTGCCAAATCAATAGTGATGGTAGGTCCCAGAAATCATTACGGGCATACTGATATAGATTTGGATGCTATTTCAAATCTATATTTTACAGGTGCAAAAAAAATCAATCAACTACCAGCCTATTTGCAACGTTTTGATGTGTTGATTTTGCCATTCCTCTGTAATGAACTCACAAAAAGCATTTATCCGCTTAAAATCAATGAATATCTCGCATCAGGTAAGCCGGTGATCAGTACTGCCTTTTCAGATGATATCCTTGCTTTTAAAGATGTAGTGTATATTTCAAAAACAAGAAATGAATTCTCTGACAACATTTCTCTCGCATTGAAGGAAAATAATCCTGAGAAATCAGAAGCAAGATATAAAGTTGCTTCAGCCAATTCCTGGGATGCCCGTGTTGCCCAATTCCGTAGTTTACTGTCAAAATATACCAGAGTTAAATGATGATACATATATTAATCATACTGTTTTGGATTGCTCTGACACTGGTCATTTACACTTATATAGGATATGGTATTCTAACTAGTATTCTTGTCTGGATAAAAAAGAAAATTATTCCCGCTCCAAAACTAAATGCTGCTTTTGAGCCGACTGTCAGTCTGATCATTCCTTGCTTCAATGAAGGAGATTTTATCAGCACGAAAATTGAAAATACTTTTGAGTTGGACTACCCGTCAGACAAACTTCAGATCATCTACATTTCAGATGGAAGTGATGATCACTCCCTGGAAATACTGAAGTTTCATCAGGATAAATATCTCTGGATGCATTCAGCAGAACGCAAAGGAAAAGCCTCAGCCATGAACCGGGCAGTGCTGGAAGCCAGCGGAGAAATTGTGGTTTTCTGCGATGCCAATACACTTCTGAATCGGGAAGCCATCCGCGAATTGGTTGCTCCATATGCAGATCCTTTTATCGGTGCAGTCACAGGTGAAAAAAGAATAATGGTGCAAAATAGTGGTCATGTCAGCAGTGCCGGAGAAGGGCTTTACTGGAAGTATGAATCCTGGCTGAAGCAACTGGACAGTGACTTGTACTCCGTGGTAGGCGCTGCTGGTGAATTAATGTCTTATAGAAAATCTCTTTATGAACCACTTGAACCAGATACCATCCTGGATGATTTCATGCAATCCATGCGGGTGACATTGAAAGGATATAGAGTAGCTTATAATCCAAACGCTTACGCGATGGAAACTGCCTCTGCAGATGTGAGCGAAGAATGGAAACGAAAAGTAAGAATCAGTGCCGGGGGGTGGCAGTCTATGTCAAGACTCAAAAGAGTCCTGATACCATGGCCGAGTCCATTGTTGACATACAGTTATATTTCGCACAGAGCATTCAGATGGAGTGCTGCTCCTTTTAGTCTTTTGATACTGATTTTGATCAATCCGATTCTAGTATGCTATAATCCTTTATTATATGGCTTAATTTTAGCTGGACAAGTCATGTTTTATGGATTAGCACTGCATGGATACTTGAAAGAACAAAACGGAGAAAAAAATAAATTTTCATTCGTGCCCTATTATTTCACCATGATGAATCTGGCTGTGTTTTTTGGATTGGCAAGATTCTTAAAGGGCTCCCAAAAAGCAACATGGGAAAGGGCAAAGAGAGCTTAACATATGGAAAGTATATTTCTCATCATTTTACAAATACTCAGCCTCATCATCATATTTTGGCTGAGCTTTCCATTTGTTACATCTTTTCTGGCATATTTAAAGGGATATAATTCTCCGAAAAGAAACCCGGAAGAGTCAGATTTTGCCTGTGTCATCACTGTTTATAATAACCTGGATATTGCTGTTCCACTTGTAGAATCCTTACTGCAACAGAAATACACTAACTACGAAATCTATCTGGTAGCCGATAAGGTAACTGTCAAGGATTTCCCGCTTTCTCATCCTCGTCTGCATGTACATTATCCTGAAAAGCCTTTGAATTCAAAAGTCATGTCGATTAACCGGGCAATGGAATTATTTGTCAGAAAGCATGCATTTGTTGCCATTTTTGACCCTGACAATCTGGCTCATCCTGATTTTCTCAGTGAAATTAATGCTTTCCATAAACAAGGATTTAAGACAGTTCAGGGAAAAAGAACTGCAAAAAACCTGGACACTCCTTATGCAGCACTGGACGCAATGGGTGAATATTACTATGACTATACCGTGCGCAGAGTTCCTTTTGTGCTGGGTTCCTCCTCAACCATCGCTGGTTCGGGAATGTCGATTGAAAGCAATATTTATAAGAAAAATATAGAGCGGGAAGTCTCTCAGTTTGAGCAGGCTGGCCTGGTTGTTTCAGAAGACAAATCCCTACAGATGGAGCTTGTAGATTCAGGAATCAGAATTGCATATGCTAATAAAGCCATTCTTTTTGATGAAAAAGTATCCACCTCTGATCAGGTATCCCGCCAAAGAACCCGTTGGCTCAATTCTTATTTCAGACATACTTTAGATGTGCTGATATTATTATTGAAGGGAATTTTCAGCGGGAGTTGGAACCGGACTTTGTTTAGTCTGACCATCCTGATGCCGCCGATGATCATCCTTGCAGGAGGATCAATATTCTTGATTTTGCTAAATCTGATATTTCAGCCTGAATGGGCCTTTGCTATCATTGGGGCTTTGCTTCTATTTGCGTTGACTTTTATACTGGCATTGAAGCTTAACCGCGCACCAACAGAAATTTGGAAGGCAATTCCCTTAATTCCCTTATTTGTTATAAGACAAGTGCTTAGTTTATTGAAAATCCGGAAAGCCAATACAGACTTTATGGCCACTTCCCATTCTTATTTCAAGGGCTTCGATGAGGTCTGGGAGATGCGGAAGAAGGATTTTGAGTGAGGGAAACATCATTATTTATAATTTGTAGCCAACTCTTTATCTCATTGTTAGGGTGATTCGTGAATCGTCCCTACACATCACGTTGCCAAACACAGGCAGCATCAAATGAAACCTCTCAATTCATCTGCGGCTGTTCCATCTTATCTTTCATACCTTATCTCTCATATCTGACTGTTCATAACTCAACACTCATAACTCATAACTCATAACTCTAAAACACCGTCCCCATCAAATCCAGATCACCCATATTTGCCTTGAGTCCTCTTTTGAGAGGAGCTACGAGAAGGGATCCTTCGATTTTGCGATTGACCAGTCCCAGTGAATGGTTATTGAGCAGTACCAGCCATTTGCTGAATCCGGTAAAGACCTCAAAACCAAAGCGATGATAAAATTCCCGGTCCTCAGAAAATGCCATCAGAAAATCAATCTCATGCTCTTTGGCCAAATTGCGGATATAAGCCATGATTTGGGAACCCACTCCGGCATGCTGTGAGATTTCCCGCACACAGACATCTGCCAGGCCAAATATTTGATATAATTTTCCACCCATACTTACTTGTCGGTGATCTACGGCTGCATGACCCACTAATTCATCATGATCACTGAAAAGCACCCGGAATGAAGGCATCTGTTTATAATGCGTTCTGCCTTGCGGATATCCCTGAAAACTTTCTGCCAGCAATGCTGCAATCTGGGTGTTCGCCATTTCATGGAGCTCATACTCCGGAATATGTTCTATTTCAGTTTTTGTCATGGTCATTAGTAATCATATTTATTCAAAACATTATCGATATCCGCTTCTTCTTTGAGCTCAAAAATCTTACCGCCTTTTGCCAATGAAACATTTCCGGTTTCTTCAGAAATCACTATTGCTTCAATATCAGTCAATTCTGTTGCACCAATTGCCGCTCTGTGTCTCAAGCCATACTTCAATGGAAGACCCGGATCATAAGATAACGGTAAAATACAGGAAGCGGCATACAATCGGTTTCCTACAATAATTAGCGCACCATCATGCAGTGGGCTGGTCTTCTCAAAGATACTCTCTATCAACATTTGAGATATACGCGCATCCAACCTGACCCCAGTCTCCCTAAAATTATACAAATGTTCGGCTCTTGCAAAAACGATCAGAGCTCCAATATTCCTTTTGGCAAGGCTCATTATAGCTCCTTTGAGTGATTCTTTGATGGGTACTTTGTCAGTAAACACTGAAATTCCTCCATCCAATTGAAAAACTCTTTTCAGGAATTCCAGTCTGCCTTTCATGGCATTAGCGCCAAGGATCAATAGAAACCGGCGAATTTCGGGCTGGAAAACTACAATCAATAAGATCACTCCAATACTGGCAAATTGTCCCAGCAATGAACTCATCAAATCCATCCTGAGAAAACTAAACAACCACCATAAGCCATAGAGCAGCAGCAGTCCAAAGAAAATATAAAATCCTACACTGCCCCTTAAGAGCTTATAAATTTTATAAATTAAAAACCCGAATATTCCAATGTCGAGAATATCCCAAAATGTAATTTGTATAAATCCTAGTTCTATCAAAAGGGTAGTTTATTTATCCGTTAATACTTCACCGGGTGATTCAGGTTGTAAAACATGAAGCTGAGAATATCCGTTTCTTCATCAATGATTTTAGAAACCGGTTTTCCTGCACCGTGACCTGCACTGGTTTCAATCCTGGCTAATACAGGCACGTTTCCTTGCTGTTTCGCCTGCAGAGCAGCAATGAATTTGAATGAATGTGCGGGCACTACTCTATCGTCATGATCTGCAGTGACCACAATAGTTGCTGGATATGTTGTTTCCTTTACGTTGTGAATAGGAGAATACTTGATCAAATAATTGAAAGCATCCTGTTCATCGCTTTTTCCATAATCGGTAGCCCATGCCCAGCCAATTGTAAATAAGTGATATCTCAGCATATCCAATACGCCCACTCTTGGAATTGCAACCTTGAAAAGATCGGGTCGCTGGGTCATACAAGCACCCACTAATAAACCTCCATTAGAACCACCTTCAATAGCAATTTTTTCTTTGGATGTCAAACCTTCTGCTATAAGGTATTCCGCTGCGGCGATGAAATCATCGAAAACATTTTGTTTTCTGCCCAAAGTTCCAGCCGAATGCCATTCTTTTCCTTTTTCGCCCCCACCTCTGATATTTGCAATAGCCATTACACCGCCATTTTCCAGAAAAGGAATCCTTCCTACCCAAAACCTTGGCATCACACTGATGTTAAAACCTCCGTAACCATACAACCAAACTGCTGTTTTAGCATCCATTTTCTGGCCTTTTTTGTGTACCAAAAACATAGTCACATCTGTACCGTCCTTACTTTTATAGCTGACCTGGCGGGTCTCATAATCATCAGAAGGAAAGTCAAAAACAGGCGCTTTGAAGATAGAAGTTGAACCACTGGCAATGTCCAGTTTATAAATAGAAGTGGGTCTTGTGAATTCTGTGAAGCTGAAAAAAGCATGCTGCTGATCCTTATCCGCCTGCAACTCACCAATCGTACCGATTCCCGGAAGTTGTATATCCTGCGCTCCCTTCCCTTTCAGATCGAAAACTTTCAACGCACTGGCTGCTTTGCTGATGTAAAGCGCGATTAGTTTTTGATGTCCGATAGTGACGCTGCTCAATACATCATCAGAAGCAGGGATAATCTCCTTCCAATTGGATTCTGAGGGAGCTTTAGGGTCAATTCCGATAACTCTTTGATTGGGAGCATTGTGGTTAGTCAGGAAATATAGCATTCCATCAACCTGATCAATAAACTGATAATCATTTGTAAAATTATCCACGATTGTAATGAAAGGCGCTTCCGGTCTGCTTAAATCCTTCACTTTTAAGGAATTACCGCTTGTTGATTCCGCTCCGGAAACAATTAAAAACTTTTTATCTGAGCTCAGATCTGCAAAATGAGTCATCTGGCCATTTTTATCATCCTTATAAATCAGTACGTCTGCATCCTGGGATGTTCCCAATTTATGAAACCACACCTGATGAAATTCATTGGCTCCTGAAAGAAGCCCTCCCTCTTCAGAGGCAGGAAACCGGGAATAATAGAAGCCTTCAGAGGTCCAGAGAATAGAAGAAAACTTCACCCATTTAACCTCGTCAGACTTTAAAGATTTATCGCTCAATTGCATTACTTTGATTGTCCACCAGTCAGAGCCTCCTTCAGATACCGCATAAGCCAGATGAGAGCCATCAGAACTCACTTTGAATGCTGCTAATGATGCGGAACCATCAGCAGAAAAAGTATTTGGATCCAGAATCATCTCGGGCTCAGATTCGGGACTTGCCTGAGCATACAGTACACTTTGGTTTTGTAGTCCATCATTTTTCAAAAAGTAATATTTACCTCCTTCCCAAATGGGAGCTGAATACCTTTCAAAATTGATAATCTTAGAAAGTCGTTCTCGGATCTTTTCTCTGAAGGGGATTTGGGATAAATATCCGTTTGTTACCACATTCTGCTGAGCCACCCATTCTTTGGTTTCTGCAGAATTATCATCTTCCAGCCAACGGTATGGGTCCTGAATGAGTGTTCCGAAGTAGTCATCAGAAACCGTATCTTGTCTGGTGACTGGGTATGTTACAGGTATTTCAGGATATTCCACGGAGTCGGATGTTTTAGATTTGCAGGCAATGATACTCAGCAAGACGAACAACAATAGGAAGAATTTGATGTGATTCATTATTAAATAATTGATGAAGGATTGCCGCGATATCGCGATTACTAAAATGCTTTACTTATTTTTACGTTATCATTCATTTATACAAATGATCAAAGGCGCATGCAAGTTATAAGATTTTTTCTATTCATCACAGCACTATTATCGGGCTCAGTTTTCACAGATTTGAATGCTCAGGAAGTCCAGACAAATGTTCGTGGTGAAAAAATTGTAGTATTTAAAGATGGCTCATGGAGGCCTTATCAGCCCGCTGATTCTGTTTTGCTCAATCAAAAAGAAGAATTTTTGATTGAAGATTCCAATAATGACAATCCTTTTGAAGTACCTGAAGATGCAAAAACAAAAAAGAATAAAAGCAGTAAGGCTACCAAAGCTCTTGAAGCTCAGTTAGATGCAAATAAAAAGGAAATGCAGGTTTTGGAAAACAAATTTTATAAGTTCTCCCAGGACCCTTCTATTCCCGCTAAGGATCTTGAAGCGATTAAAAATCAGCTGGATGAGCTAATTGCCAAAGAAGCTGCCATCAAATCAGAGCTGGCTGGGATCCCAGCCCCAAAGCAAAGCGACAAAACTTCTGTTAAGGAAACAGATAACAAAGCCACAGCCAGTTCTAAAACTATGGATGAAAAAAGGTTGAATGTCGGTTTTGAGAGTCCCAGAAATGAAAATAGTATTATCAATAATACCTCCTGCGAAATTGCTTCTTCCAAAGTAGATGATTTCAGCCGCCAAAAACGGATAGAACTGGCATCTTATTTGTTATTTACCCATACAGATCCCAAGTTGAAACCGCATCTGAAAACTGCTGATTTTCTCACTTGTCAGACCTGGTTGAGTGCTACTAATCTAAATAAATATCTTAATCTCGAAATGACATTCATGTCAGCCACTGCCAGAAAAGAATATGGCGCTGTGACACAGGGTTCATTATTGATCATTCGCCTGGTAAATGGAGAAACCCTTAATTTAAATAGTGCCAATTTTGATAATGGCCAGGTAGATCCGAACGCTAATACTACAGTCTACAGAATTCAATATGTCCTTCCTAAAGCAGTGATCAAAAAACTGTTAAAAACAGAAATTGATAAAGTAAGAATGGTCTGGAGCACAGGCTATGAGGACTATGATGTCTATCATATGAGAACAATCATGGAGCAATTGCAGTGTCTTCAACAAATAAAAATCTAAAGTCTGCAAATCTGGATTCAACTTCATTCGAGTGTAGAAGTTTAGATGTTTAGGAGTTTAGGAACAACAGAAGCATAAAACTTTTTACTTTTTACTTTTTACTTTTTACTTTTTACTTTTTACTTTTTACTTTTTACTTTTTTATAGATGCTTGGATTAAAATTGCCTACCGATCCCAGATGGGCTGATCTGGCGCAGATAAGTCTGGAAGAAATATTGACCGATCATGCATATTGCGAACAAAAAGCAGCCACAGCCTGCATCGGACTGATTTCCGTTTATCCTGAACGAACAGAAATGGTGGATGCCCTCGCTCCTATAGTCACTGAAGAATGGGGGCATTTCAGATTAGTTTTGGCAGAGTTGAAGAAAAGAGGATTCGCGCTGGGGCGTCAGAGAAAGGATGAATATGTCAATAAGCTTCTTTCTTTTCAAAAAGCAGGAGGAAGAGAGACAGTGCTTATTGAACGCTTACTGACTTGTGCGCTGATAGAAGCCAGAAGTTGTGAGCGATTCAGATTACTTTCCATTCAATTGGAAGAACCAGCATTACGGGCATTTTATCATACATTTATGGTTGCAGAAGCGGGACATTACCGCTTATTTATAGACCTGGCCAGAACCTACGGCGATGAGGAATATGTTCAGAAAAGGTGGAATGAGTATCTGGAATACGAAGCTGAAATGATATCAAAGCTGGCAATAAGGGGAGACAGGGTTCATTAAATGGATGCTCCCTGTGGCAATTCCATCATTCTTTGAAGAAATCAGGATTAATAAACCCTCATCTGAATCATAGGATCAGGATAATCAATTCCCAGCTCAGCAATGGATTGGTAACCCTGTGATTCCGCATATAACTCCGGTGTATGGATGAAAGATTCCGGTATAGAATTCAATTCCGGCAACCATGTCTTCACATAGCTTCCTTCCGGATCATAACGCTTTGCCTGACTCAGAATATTAAACACTCTGTCCTGTCGTGGATCATTTCCTACTCCAGCTACATAATTCCAATTTCCCCAGTTGGAAGATGGATCATAGTCGATCAAATGTGCTTCAAACCATTCTGCACCCAATTGCCAGTTGACTTTCAGGTCATTTACCAGAAAACTGGCAACGTTTTGTCTCCCCCGATTGGACATAAAACCTGTCAATGCCAGTTCACGCATATTTGCATCAATAAATGGAATGCCTGTTTTGCCTTCAGCCCATTTTGTAAATAATTCCATATCATCCGAAAGATCCTTTCGCACTCGTCCCAGTGTGCCACCTTTGAGAAAAATTTTATTGACGAATTTTTTAGCCATTAAGCGGAAATAATCCCTCCAAAGCAGCTCAAATGTGACCCAATAAGTGGATTCATTTGATCCGAATTGCTCCTCAAATAATTTGATCTCATGATGAATTTTCTTGGGAGATAAACACCCTAATGATAAGTAAGGAGAAAATTTTGTGGAAAAATCAGCCCCTAGGAGTTCATTTCTGGTTTCTTTGTAGCTTTTGACAGCTTTTGATTCCCATACATAATAATGCAGCCTTTTTAATGCTTCAGACTCACCACCCCTGAAAGGAAATGTGGATCTTGGATCAGAGGCCACATCCTGAAACCCAAGATCTTCCAGGCCAGGTATTTTTCCAAAATCAATTTTAGTTGAAAGAGACGGAATATTTCCCTTGACTTCTCCTATAGGTTCACGGATAGGAACAAAATTTTCAATCTCTTTACGAAATTGGGTAAAAACATCAGGAGTATGCGTGACAGGAAATGGCAAATCAGAAGTATATAACAACATTTTCCCTCTGTAAAAAAGGATCTCCTGCCCTATTGTCCATAGTTTTTTCTCTAATTCATTTTGAACCTCCACTTCTTCTCTGGTACGTTCACGATTGCAATAGACCCATGAAGTTTTCAACTCAGATGCAAGTTCAAATATGATTTCTTCTGGTTTTCCGATGCGTACGAATAAGTCTGAGCCTTTAGCCTGCAGCGATGATCTCAGATCCTGAACAGATTCAATCATCAACTTAGCTCTATGCACTCCTATTTTTGGAAAACCGTATTTACTTTTGTTTTTGAAAAGTCGTTCGTCAAATATGTAAACAGGGATGATTTCATCACAGATGTTTATTGCATCTGTAAGTGCTTCATTATCATGCAGTCTGAGATCCTGTCGAAACCAAACTATGGAACGTCTGATATTCATTGAAGAATAATATTAACTTTGTGTTACAAATATAGATTCAAAACATCCTAACATTGTGAAGGTTGTTCTTCTATTGTAAATTTAGATCAAGTCCATATTACATTAATTTATGCTATCTACTTTCAAGCATTCCTTTCTTCTTATTTTCATATTATTTCAATGTTTTGACGTTTCTGCGCAAAAGCCGGTTTATCAGCTCTTTGACAAGGATGGCAAAGTCATTCAATATGAGGATATGATGGCTCTGATGAAAAATTCTGACGCGATTTTCTTTGGAGAATTTCACGATCAGCCTATTTCTCACTGGCTGCAAAAAGAAGTTTTAATGGATCTGCACCAACTGCATGGAGATAAACTGGTGATTGGAGCCGAAATGTTTGAATCTGATAATCAATTAATTATTGATGAATATTTCGCCAACAACATCACACAGAAAAAATTTGAGGAGGAGGCAAGGCTTTGGAAAAATTACAAGAATGACTATAAGGCCATTTTGGAATTTGCGAAAGAAAAAAAATTACCTCTTATAGCTTCAAATGTTCCGGGCAGATATGCCAATATGGTATTCAATAAAGGAATTGCTTCCCTGGATTCATTATCAGATAAGGCAAAACAATATTTAGCACCCCTTCCAATTCATGTTGATCTCACTGTAAATTGCTATGCTGAAATGCTCAAGATGAATATGGGACATGGCACTAACAGTGAATATTTTCCTCAGGCTCAGGTGCTAAGAGATGCAACAATGTCTCATTTTATGGCTCCATGGCTAAAGAAAAATAAAATCATTTATCATCTCAACGGCAGCTACCACAGCGATCATCACGAAGGCATCGTATATTATCTTAAGCGTGCCATGCCTGCGGTTAAGGTTTTCGTTATCAGCACAGTAACTCAGGATAATATCACGACCCTGGAAGCAGAAAATAAGGGAAAAGGCGATATCATTCTTTGTGTAAGCTCAAATATGACAAAATCATACTAATCCCCTATATAGCATGTAAACAAAGCAGTGCCTGAACTGGTTTGAGCTACGGTAAACGTTGTGAATTTATCTCTATCGGGAACAATATTTTTCAAATCATAATTTTAGATTTTTACTACTATGCAGTTTTCAAGTAAGCATTTACTACCTCTCTTCTCACTTTTATTTTTAGTATTTATGATTTCGGCCTGTTCAGAAAGTGCTCCCGCAGAATCAGTATCTGATCAATCTGTAGTGGAATTGGAGGAAGAAGTAATGTATATTCATGATGATGTCATGCCAAGGATGAGTAACATTATGAAACACAAAGAAAAAATCAATGAATTGCTGAGCGATTCCACCTGGCACACTTCAAATCCCGAGTATGTAACCAATCTCAGAACGACCCTGGACAAGTTGAATGAAGCCGAAAAAGCAATGTGGGATTGGATGCATAATTATTCAGATGTATATGGCCAACTTCAGACAGACCAGCAAAAATCGGATTTTCTAAACCAGGAAAAAGAAAAAATTTCTGAGGTTCGCGTCCTTATGCTGGAAAGCATAGAACAGGCTGAAGTTGAACTTTCAAAGAATCCTATATGAGAACATCACTATTCATAGTTGCTGGTTTTGGAATTTTAGTATTGAGTTTGATGTCATGCGGAGATTCAGGTGATGATAAATTGCCTGTTTATGGAGAAATTACTATCGAAAACGGGGATTCGATCTATCACAGTATCCGCGATTTTAGCTTCATCAATCAGGATAGCCAGGTAGTGAATAATGCTACTTTTGAAGATAAAATATACATCTCCGATTTTTTCTTCACCTCCTGCCCTACTATTTGTCCCAGGGTCAAAAAACAAATGTTACGTATTTACGAAGCTTTTGAAAAAGAACCAAGACTGGAATTTCTGTCTCATTCGATTGATTCTAAAAGAGATTCAGTTCCGGTACTAAAAGCATATGCAGACAAGATAAACATCAGTTCAGACCGCTGGCATCTCGTAACCGGGGACACAAAGGCTATTTATGATATTGCAAAAGATTATTTCAGTATTGCTGTTGAAGACCCCAACGCTCCGGGAGGATATGATCACAGTGGTTATATTATCCTGGTGGATAAAGATCGACATATTCGTGCTTACTGTGATGGAACCAACGAAGAGGAAGTGGATGCGTTTATGGTTAAAATCAGGAAGTTACTAGCTGAGATGGATAAGATGTAAAATCCAGATTTCAGATTTCAGTCCCCCGTCCCCAAAGCTTTGGGGACCATTTGATGAAGATAACACAGCGAGGCCTCAAATTTAGAATTTAGAAGGCAGAATTTAGAATTTTTAAATCATTGAATATTAACGTTCTGCAAAAGTGTTATATAGGAGATTTCAGATTTCAGATTTTAGCTTTCAGTTCTATGCTTTATGTTTAAAACGCTCATTAAGTGCTAATTATAGATTATATTTATTTATATACCAATAAATATTGGATGTTTAAAGAGAGAAGGATGAGAGTGTTGGCTGTTATTTATGTAATAGGACTACTGATTTTTTTTATTGTATCCTGCAGCCCTTCACGCAATCAGGGTGCGTATTTGTATGAGAGAGATTGTTCAAGCTGTCACATGCCTGATGGAAGTGGATTGGGCGAGCTTTATCCTCCGCTAGCTGGATCTGATTATTTGAAAAACAATCAGGAAAAATTAGCCTGTATTATTAAGTATGGAATATCAGATACACTGACAGTCAATGGAGTAAAATATGATTTACCGATGGAAGGCATTAAGAAACTGAACGAAGTTGAAATTGCCAATATCATCAATTATATCAATTCAGCATGGAATAATCAGATTCCTGAACAGAAGCTGGAAGACATTAGCTTCCAGTTGAAAAAATGTAATTAGTTTAATCGTGTAATATTCTTTAATTTCATGCCGTTTTTAAAGTTATACAAAAAGAACTTATGTCGAAATATACAAATTTTTTAATTTTCATTTGTTGCTTATTTCCAATCCTGCTATCCGCGCAGGATATCGTCAACATTGAAGGTGATCAGGATACCATCACTATCTGTCCAAGATCCTCAGTTACACTGACTGCAGTGGGAGGAGATTCATTGACCTGGCTTCCAGCTAATTTATTTACAAATAACACTCTGAGGACTGTCACATTCCAACCTCTAGTTTCTGGATACATATATGTGAATTCAAGGACAGAAAATGGTCAAAGTTCAGATTCGGTATATATCAATGTGTTGAATGTATTTCTGACGCTCAACGTACAGGATACTACATACCTTTGTTTGGGCGACAGCCTGCAGCTGAATGCTTCAATCAGTGGTGACGCATCCGGATTGACATGGGGGCCGGACGATGGGACCTTGTCAGCTACGACAGGGACATCCATTACTTCCTTCGCTGATTATGGAAATCAATATTATGCAACATACATCTCCCAGGGATGTACCCTGACCAATTTCTTCTTTATTCAGGTTGATTCCCTTCCATTAATGCCTATAACTTATGTTCCGGTAAAAGATTCTTATTGTCCCGGAGATACAATCATATTGTTCTCTCCTACTTATGAAGGGATACTTTATCCAGACATCGAACACGAATGGCAACCTCAGGATGGATCATTGGTCTCACTACCCTTCAACTATAATCTGACCATTACAGCAACCACTACCATGTTTTATACCAGAACAACCAACAATGGGGCTTGCCTGATGAGAGATTCAGTAGAAATTGTAGTTAAAGAGCCGTCCATTGAACTCAATGTAACGGATACTATTGTCTGCCCCGGAAGGCCGGTTCAACTGAGGATACTCAATGATGTTACGGATATTTCGTGGAGTCCGCCGAACGGTCTAAGCTGCGATGATTGTAAAGATCCTGTTGCAACAGTAAATAATACAACTGAATACACTGTTTCCGGTATGAATCAGGAATGTCCTGTCTCTGCCAATGTGGTGATTCGCACATTTCCAATACCACAGTTAACCATTTTAGTGAATCCTGCAGATTCCATTTATGTAGGAGATATAATAAATTTAACAGCAGCAACAATTCCACCTGTACCTGATAATACAGTCTATACATGGGTGTATAACGGCAATAACATCAATGATACTGATAATATGATAACAACCTCAGCCGAATTGCCGGTAAATACTGTAGAAGTTTCATTTAATACGGTAAATGGTTGTCCTGTTTTTCTGTCATTCAGTATATTGGCTCTGGAGCCGGTTTATGAAGTTCCGAATGCTTTCACTCCCAACAATGATGAAATCAACGACAAATTTGTTGTCTACAAAAAAGGAAATGTTGAAATTGCTGAGATGATGATCGTAAACCGCTGGGGTCAAGTTGTTTATGAAGCAAATAACAATGATGGATGGGATGGGACTTATAAAGGCAAAGCAAGTCCACCGGAAGTTTATGCTTACAAAGTAACATTCATATTACCTAATGGTACGCGTTTCATTGAAACGGGAGATGTAACTTTACTCAGATAATAAACAACCTGTCAGACCTTGCCTGTATCAGCAGCTTAGTCAACTAATTTCAAACTTATGCAACAAAAAGTACCGGCGGTATTTGCAATTGTCCTTGTATTCCTTTTTGCCCTTGTTTTATTCCTGTATCTGAGAGCGACAATGTTGCAGTTTGAGATGGAGAAAAAAGTACAAATCAGTGAGCAGCTATTGAAAGGCGTACAATGGGCTGTAAGAGGCCCCAAAGACAGCTGTGATTTATTAATCAGGGAATTGGAGGTTTCATCTCAAAATGATTCAATATCATGGAAGCACTATTTGGAGGATTTGAAGCAAATCAGGGATAAATTTCAGGAGGAACCACAAATTACTGAGCCTCAGTAAGATTTAAAAACAGGTTCGGGGTCATTACTTATCAACCTTAACCCTCTGCTTTCCTTCATCACTGAGTGCCATTTGTTCTCTTCTTGTGAGCATCTTTATAAAATTGGCCTTCCTGAATCGGAGTGCTGACCAGTCTTCATCTATCGCCACTTGTCTCACGCCCTCATAGCCCAGTTTACCCAAAATCTCCCAGCCTCTGTCACGGTTGAAATCACATTTGTATCGCTTTGAACTTCCTTTGGGATAGGCTATCCAGAATAAACCATCCGAAATTAATGCAGAATCTATTTTGGGGACCACTTGATTAATGTGATCCTGGGTTTGCACAAATGCAATTACAAAAGCAACGCTGTGAGCTAATTCAGGCAATGCTTCGGAAATCATAATTTCTGTTGACCACGATTGAACGACATTGCTTACGGTCTCAGTTGTATTCAGAATAACAAGATCCTTCTGGTCTTTAAAATTTAATTTCTTGAGAATGGGATCCATTAGTCTCTATTTAAAAAAGTAAAGGTGATTTATCGAGCACTATTTGCCAAAAAATTGTAATTAGTATTAATATCGGGTACATCAACTTTCTCACAAAGAAAGTAACTTTGGCCGTATCATGCTGCCAGCCCAACTGTTCAAAAAAATAAGAAAAAATAGTGTTCTCCGTACCCTCACTCAGATTGTGCTTTTCATTCATCAGACAACGATTAAAGAAAACAAATTGGATATAAATCCCCGCATAAACTGGAATAATCAAAAACCAGCTCACTAAAAATGGTGCAAAAGGTCCTATCAGACTAATCACCAGATGAAACCAAAACACAAAATTGTGCTCACTGAAAATTTTTGATTCCATGTTATTCTCAATTAAAAAATTGAATTCTCAATTCTATGCAAATATATAGATTCAAATATTGAATTGTTAATTGTAAACAGCAACACATTAGACAATCATGACTCTCCCGGAAAAAATGTAAGGATAGTAATCTTAAAAATTATCTTTGCAGCATGCTCATAGCAGGATTTACTATCATCAGAAATGCCATTCAATATGACTACCCGATAGTAGAGTCAATACGCTCGGTATTGCCACTGGTGGATTACTTTTATGTATCTGTAGGACATTCTGTGGACGGCACCAGAGCACTCATAGAAAATATGAATGAGGATAAAATCATCATTTTGGATTCCATGTGGGATGACAATCTGCGGGAAGGTGGAAAAGTATTGGCCGCTGAGACCAATAAAGCATTTCAGCAAATTCCGGGATACTTTGATTGGGTAGTTTACATTCAGGCTGATGAGTTAATGCATGAAGATGATTTGCCAATTATAAAAATGGCAATGGAAAAATGGCAGGATTATCCCAAAATAGATGGACTGCTATTTAATTATAAGCATTTCTATGGTTCTTACGACTACCTGGGAGTTTCGCCAAAGTGGTACAGGCATGAAATAAGGGTGATTCGAAATGATAAGATCATTTATTCCTATCGGGATGCTCAGGGGTTTAGGAAAGGAAATAATCATAAATTGCTGGTAAAACCAGTTAATGCTTCCATATTCCATTATGGCTGGGTGCGTCCACCGGACAAAATGAAATTAAAAGTACATGACTTTGAAAAATTTTGGAACAAAGAGATTGTTGCGGCCACAGCGGAAACACTGAACTTTGATTATCATGGCATCGATGCACTTCGGAAATATGAAGGTACTCACCCAAAAGTATATCAGCAAAAGATCAACCAAATCAACTGGTCATTTGATTTTGATCCCAGCTTCAACCGGATGAGCTTTAAAAATAAAGTTAGGGTCTGGCTGGAGCAAAAAATGGGATGGAAAATCGGATACTACAAGAATTACAAAATCGTTAAGGGATCATGAAATTAATACTCCCTTCATTATTAATGATATTCAGCTTCACGAGTCTGGATATTATTGCTCAATCTTTTCAAAAAATCCCTGAAGCCGGCTGTGGCATCTATTTTCCCTCTTCAATGGAGCAGACATCTAAAACTTCTAAGGGACCTGTAGGTGAATTGGTTGTTCACATATTTAAAGGAGAACAGGAGATCAACAAACAAAAAATTAAGTATACGCTTCAATTCTGTGACTTTCCTGAAGGAGCCATTCATCATGATTCAACAGATTTTCTGAATGAATTCTTTGCTGCTACTATTGATGCCAGTGCTTCCAGTATATTTGGAACAGTCGATTACAGTGATCCGGTCAAGATCCAGGGTTACCCCGGAATGATCTGGAGAATTTCATTCGACAAAGGAAAGGGTTTGATTAAATCCAAGGCACTGGTGAAGGGCAACAGGTATTTTAATTTGAAGGTAGAGTATCCCGCGAGCTCAGCATTTCATCCTGATATTGACAAATTTCTGGATTCCCTTCGCTTTGATGAATAAGTTTTGATGCTGAGAGAGTATCTTCACTGTACAAATTCCGAACAATGAAAATAGCGGTCTTTCCGGGATCCTTTGATCCTATTACAGTGGGGCATACTGATATCATCAGGAGAGCATTACCACTTTTTGATAAAATCGTAGTAGCAGTTGGTGTCAATTCCCAAAAGCAATCTTTGTTTAGCTTTGAACAAAGAATGAAGTGGCTGCGGGATGTATTCAAAAATGAAACCAAAGTCGAAGTGGATTACTTCGAAGGACTCACAGCTCATTTCTGCAATAAAATTGGTGCAAAACACCTCATCAGAGGCCTAAGAAATGCATCTGATTTTGATTATGAAAAGACGATTTCGCAACTTAACAGTATTGTAGGAAAAGACCTCGATACTGTATTTCTTATTGCTACTCCAC
>JALHRR010000064.1 GCA_022841345.1 Saprospiraceae bacterium | reverse complement strand
CTTTTAAAGAACCAAAAGGTTATAAAGAAATGTCCAAAGAAGAGTACGAAAAAATGATGCAGGGATTTGGTATGTAATTCTTTATATATCAATTATATAACCGGAGCAATTTAAACGAAAAAAGCAACTGAAATTCAGTTGCTTTTTTCGTTTATTATTATTCGGAAATCATTCAGTTTTGTTTTATGTCCATTAATATCCAAGCAATTTAAGCATAGAATCAGCATCCTGATGATCCGACAATTTCCAGTGAAATAGCTCGCCATTTTCATCTCTGTCCACAATAACATGCTGAGGGGAGGGGATAAGACAGTGCTTGATTCCCCCATATCCGCTGAGTGCATCCTGATAAGCTCCGGAATGGAAAAACCCCAGGTATAATTTCTCGCCTTTGTTCATCTTTGGAAGATAAACCTGATTAATATGGGCTTCAGAATTGTAGTAATCTGCATTATCGCAACTTAAGCCGCCGATATTTACTCTTTGATATTCTTTGTCCCATAAGTTTACCGGTAATAGGATAAATCGCTCGTTGATTCCCCAGGCATCTGGCAGTGTGTTCATTAGCGAATTGTCCACCATATACCAGAGTTCAGCGTCGTTTTGTTGCTTTTGGCCAATAACGGAGAAAAAAGTAGCGCCACTTTCACCAACAGTAAATTTACCGAACTCAGTAAAAATATTCGGTTCCTCAATTCCTTCTTCTGTGCAAGCTTCCTTGATCAATCGCACAATCTCAAGGATCATATAATTATAATCATATTCAAATCCCAACGAATTCCGAATGGGTAGACCTCCACCAATATTGATATCGGACATAGTAGGGCAGAGGCGTTTCAGCTGGCAGTAGAGACGAATCCCTTTCTTAAGCTCACTCCAGTAGTAGATGGTATCTTTGATGCCGGTATCAATGAAGAAATGCAGCATTCTTAAATTGAACTTTGGATTGGGGGCTATTTTCTCTTTATAGAAGTCCAGAACCTGAGACTGCCGTATACCAAGTCTGGATGTATAAAACTCAAAATTTGGTTCTTCCTCAGTGGCAATGCGAATACCAATATCTGTTTTGCGATCGAAATATTTATCAAACAGATCAGCTTCATCAATATTATCACAAACAGGAATGAGGTTGAATTTACCTTCTTTCACCAAAGAAGCAATTTTCTCGACGTATTCCGGGGGCTTAAAACCATTGTTGACTATGATAGTGCCGGGTAGTATCTCACCGTCTGCATCCAGCTTCCGGATAAGATCTATATCAAAAGAGGAGGAAGTCTCTATTTGCGCATGATTATCCAGAACTTCATCCAATATATGTCGGAAATGAGAACTTTTAGTGCAATAACAATAGTGATATTTTCCTTTGTACTGAACTTTCTCCATGGCTTCCTGAAAGTAAGCCCTGGCTCTGATGATTTGGTCTGCAATTTTGGGAATATAGGTCAGCCGCATAGGTGTCCCATAATGTTCCAGCAATTCAAAAACAGGTATTCCGTGAAATCTTAGATTATTTTCGTGAAGATCAAATCCATCCTGAGGCCAATAAAACGTTTGATCTACCAAATCGAGATATGTATTTCTCATCTACAACAACCAGCAATATTGTGAGTTAATGTTGATCCGAAGTGCTTTGGAAGAAATCTCTAATTTATCCAATGAACATTCGGGATGCAAATATACTGGATTGAAAATGGATAACAAGTATTTACCACATTAAGGACTTGTAAATTTTAAAGGCAGGGAAGTGTTCCCTAATTCTATTTAACATAATATAAATTATGGGACAGAAGTGAAAATAGTTAAATAAACCAAATAACGGTTATGATTGACTTATTGGATCAATTAGACGTATTAGATTATTTACAGATATTTCTGAATTCAAATTATATATGAAACCCTGATCTAATTGCATTTTTAAGACTTGATTTTTTTTCATTACAATTTATTGATTTGCAAAGTTCTAAAAACAATTATCTTACAACTGCTACGATTTAAATAATTTAATTTCAATATTGTGTACTCTTGTTATTACAATGCAATTTAAATGTAAACCCATGCAACGCAGAAAATTTCTCAAAATCAGTGGTCTTGGCAGTATCTCTGCAGGTCTGATTCATTCATTCCTGACTGGCACCCGGGCTGAAAATTCTCAGGATGAGAAGAATCTGTCCCTGATGTGTGAACCTACTACAGCTGATATTCTCGGTCCTTATTACAGGGCTAATTCTCCACTTAGATCAGATATTGTTCCTGAAGACGACAATGATGAGAATACAGTTTTCTTATCCGGCAAGGTATTGACCAATGATTGCAGTCCCGTCGAAGGAGCTTCTGTGGAACTCTGGCAAGCCGATGGAGAAAGTGAATATTACATGCAGGCTCCGGATTTCCGATACAGAGGAACTTTCATTTCTAATGCAGATGGAACTTATTTTTTTAACACTGTTGTTCCGGGTCATTATCTGAATGGCGCTCAGTATCGCCCGGCTCATTTACATTTCAGGGTGACAAAGCCAGGATTCAGGTCCATTATAACGCAGCTTTATTTTGAAGGTGATCCGTATATTTCAATCGATCCATGGGCATCAGTACCTGCTGCAGCATTGCGTATTATTCCTTTGGTGGAGGTCAATACCAGTGAACATAAACACGAACTGAATTTTGACTTTTCTCTTGATATTATAACCGGCACAGAGCCTGAACTTCCTGAATTTGGCGGCGACATCCGATATTCAAATCCATTTGTTTCATCACTCAATATTCAATCCGTTTCTGATGAACTGATCATTTATGCGGCAGAAGTCTTAGATATTCAGGGCAAATTAATCCTGAGTAAATATAGATTGAATGAACAAAACGTAAGCTTTAAAACAGATGCTTTAAGAGCAGGCCTGTATTTTCTGCGACTGAAAACTTCCAAAGGAATTGGAGTATTCAGGATTGTTAAGACGGATTAATGCTGTTAGTGACAAACACTGTTACACCACTTTATCAGCACAACTTGAACTGGCAAAAGCATCCGGCTTAGCTTTGAATACAAATCCCATTCCGAGGATATAGCCCATAGCTTCTTTGAGTGCTGTGTTGGATTGGAAATGCGGATCTGTATTGATATCAGCATGAACTTCCAGCTCCACATGATATCTGTCCAGCAGCTCGCATAGATGGTAGGCAGTTTCGACAGATTTTCCCACTTCGATAATCATGCGTTCTTTGAGACTCATGATTTGCATCGTTTTGCTGTTCTGAATAAACATAAACCCACCCTTCTTTTCTCTCAAAAACACGATTACAGTAGCGAATTCAACCAGCTCTCCCCTCACCTGCGAATCTGTTCCAATGCATATTTTGAGTCTGTGCCCTGCCGTAGTTTCCCTGATGATGGCACGTTCAACTGCGTCCTTGATGGGTAATTCAATTCTTTCTCCGTTAAAAGTTCTCCAGCTCATATAGATTACATTTGTTCAAATATACAAATGTGAAATCATAATGAGCCTTATATATATAATTTATTTTATTATTTAAACTTAAGTTAACAGGAGTAATTCAGGGTAGAAAACTCAAACTGAATTTTAATTAATAGCAGTGAATACGATCAGCAATGCGTACTTAAGTATTCCTGCATTTCATTTTGAACATTCTCTATCAATGGCCGTGTCTGCTCATACAATTCTGATATCTCTACTATAGTGCCTTTGTTCCGTGACAGATGTTCAATCTTTTCCATCAGAAGCCGCAATTTTTCGGCCTGAAACATGGCAAGAGAACTTTTTATTTTGTGGCTGTAAATCCTGACAGCCTCTATGTCTTCCTGCTGAATTCCTGATTCGAGCTTTGCAATATCTTCCGGAACCTGATGAATAAAAAGTCTCATCATATCATGAATAGCTTCATAATCACCCAGTAAATCAATTAAATAATCCAGTTTAAAATCCATTAAATATTGGGACTCATTTCAGGTGAACAAAAAATATTAATCGTTTCAACAAGTTCTTCAAATTTAAAAGGCTTGGACAAAAATCCTGACATACCTGCTTTCAAACACCTGTCCTTCTCCCCTTCCAGCGCATGAGCTGTCATTGCGACAATCGGAACCTGAGATTTCAAATCCGTTCGGATTTTCTCGGTTAATGTATATCCGTCCATTTTAGGCATTTGGATATCCATCAAAATCAAATCAAATGTATGACCCTCTAAAAGTATTTCATATGCTCTCTGTCCATCCCCGGCGATAGTTGTAATGACTCCTAATCTATCAAGAATTGTCTTTACTAATTTCTGATTCAATGGATTATCTTCGGCTACCAGTATATTTACTTTATGTGAGCTCATCAACTTTATCTTTGATTTTTGCTGATGCAAATCTTCCATTTCAACTTCTTTGAACATCATAGTCACCAAAAACTCTGATCCCACACCAGGAGTAGATTTTACATCGATCTGACCATTGGCCAAATCTACTATATTCTTTACAATACTCAAACCTAAACCTGCACCTCCATATGTTCGGCTTATGCTTTCAGTAGCCTGTGTGAACCTGTCAAAAATCACATTAATCTTTTCAGCTGCGATTCCTATACCTGTATCTTTCACTGCAATCTGAATCAGATGGTGATCATTATCTGATGTATCCAGCAAAGTGAGTGAGAGCGATACGGATCCTTTCTCAGTAAACTTTATTGCATTTGAAAGCAAATTGACAATTATCTGAGTGATCCTTACAGGATCACCTTCCAGGTATTCCGGAATAGACTCGTCTATTTTAAAGTTAAGCTGAATATCTTTTTCCTCTATCAATTGTCTCATCATAATGAGCACAGAATTGCACAAATCACGGACTGCAAATTTTTTAATATTCAATTGAAGTCTGCCCTGCTCGATTTTTGAAACATCCAGGAGATCATTTATAATATTGAGCATATTCGTGCCTGCAGATTTCACTGCATTAGAGTACAAAAACTGCTCATCTGTCAGTTCAGTCTGCTGCATCAGAGATATATACCCAAGAATAGAGGTCATGGGGGTGCGAATCTCATGACTGATATTAGCTAAATATTTATCCTTTATTTGTGATTTATACTCAGCATCTGATACAGACTGCCGTAACAATATGTTCTTATTGAATTTGTCAGTATGATTACTGATGATGGTTACTGTTGAGATTACGCTGCCATTTTCATCTAAAATTGGATTAGTAACCATGTCGATGAAATACTTTTTTTCTTGATGGTAAAAAAGTAACAACTTAGATTTTGATTTGAATCCGGAATTAAAGGCTTTTACAATACACAAATCACTGAACCTGATCATTTTTTCAGGGTGCTCTGCATAATAAAGAGGTACGGCCTCACCTTTTCTGCATTTTTCCAAAAGGGCATTCAAATCGCTCAGTGTAAAATATGTGGAGAGCACAGAGTTTATGTATTCAGCATGGAAATATTTATCCATCACTAAAACTCCGGCAGGAATCTCACTTAGAAGTTCCCATGGGTTAATAGAAATATTGTCCTTCATCATTAAGGTTGTATAAAGCTGCATTATAAGATATCCGAAAATCAAACAAACAGATCACTGGCTTCTTTACCAGCAAGCTGTCCATTTAGCAACATTTTCCCTGAGTACTACAAATTTATACAACAATAGAACAATAAAGATGCCAAGTTAGCAGAAAATGCAACTTGACAATTAATTTTTTTTATGAAATTTTGAAAAAAACCTCTAAACCCCGGAGTAGCTTAATGTTTCCGTATTTAATCTTGATTCTATAACTCCGTCAATCAGGGTATGATGTTCGCACTTAATGACTCTGCCTGGATATTTGTCAATAAGGCGATAATCATGCGTAGCAAAGAGAATCGTAGTGTTCTCCTCCTTGGCAATCTTAAGAATCAATTGAATTATATCATCAGATGTATCCGGATCCAGATTACCAGTAGGTTCATCGGCAATCAGTAAATCCGGTTTGTTAAGCAATGCCCGGGCTATGGCAATTCTCTGCTGCTCTCCACCTGACATTTCGAAAGGAAATTTGTGACTAATATATTTTAAACCAACTAAACCCAATACCTCCTCTACCCTGTCAAGCATTTCAGATTTCTTCTTCCAGCCCATAGCTTTTAGTGAAAATACCAGGTTGTCTTTAATGGTACGATCATTTAATAAAAGGAAATCCTGAAAAACCATTCCCAGTCTTCTTCTTAATTTATATCTTTTGGAAGGTTTTAATTTACATAAATCCACACCTGCAACCTCTCCCTTACCGTGAGACAATGGCAAGGCTCCGTATATGGTTTTTAATAAACTGGATTTACCTGACCCCGTTTTTCCTATAAGATATACAAACTCTCCGGCCTGTATTTGTAAATTAACCTGATTTAAAACCAATAATTTACCTTGAAAAATGTCACATGCTTCCAATGAAATAATCAACTGTTTATCTTCCATGATTCGCTGTTTTGCATTAATGATCGAAATTTATCCGGACCAATATCCTTATCGGTTATATACCGGACAGACTCAAATAAATTATTAAGGTTCAAAAATATGATTTTACATATGAATAAAAAAATTAATTTGTATCTTTTTATCAGATAATGCTATTAACGTCAAAAGAGAGGTTTCTGATATTGGATTAATGGACTAAAATAATCTTGAACGGCTCAGGTGTTCGTATTGAGTGATATAATAACTCCATACTGCTTTGTACTTGTCCAGGGTACCTTATTTGTAACTCCATATTGGATATAGTATTCTGAGGGCTAGTAGATTTTTTAAGAATTATCCAACATATACAACGGCTGTTAGGCTGTTTAAACCGGCCTTTTAAAAATTCCGTAGTTTTCAAGCTGTTTGAAACACAGTTGTAGAACTGAATTTGACGACAAGCAAGCAGGCACAGAAGACGAGCATATGAATAAGATTCGACCTTCTCCAGGATGATTTCAAAATACATAATTTTAGTTCTTGTTCAATACATTCTAGGCGAGCGGCTTTGCATGCGCGGTGTGTAGGGCAGCGTAGAAAACAAGGAATTTTTAAACAGCCTTGTCCCCAAAGCTTTGGGGATTGTTACTTTTGCATCAAGGCAAAAGTAAAAGAAGAATGAAAACAGGAGTATAGCCTTTGATAAATATCACGTCTAACATTTCCATTTGATATTAAAAATTTACTTTTTAAGGACAATCGAAGCTACTTAATTAACGTACCTTTGTGCTGCTAAAATGAATGCATTGATCATGTGTAGAAATTTTGAGGTAGTTTTCCATGTTTCTGAATTCATATAAACCACATATATAAAATGGGTAAGATAAAGAAAGTATATATCGTTGCAGGAGTACTATTATTGGCTGGAATTGCACTGTTGGTCAATGCATCCCGTGATATGAGTACATATTCCACATTCAAAGATGCAGCTACATCAGAATTCAGTGTGAAGATCGTGGGTCAGTTATCCAAAGACAAAGAGATATTTTACAATCCTGTTGAAGATCCGAATTATTTCAGCTTCTATATGCGGGATGCGGATGGTGCAGAGAGTAAAGTCGTTATGCTGACCAAAAAACCGCAGGATTTCGAACTATCAGAACAAATTGTCCTCACTGGACAAATGAAAGGTGAGGAATTTCTGGCCACTGATATGCTGATGAAATGCCCTTCAAAATATAAAGATGAAGAAATTTACATCAAATCTGAGCAATCTGCTTCTCTCTAATTTTATCAGCATACCTATAAAGTCTTCATGATGCAACCAACCGTTTACATTGGTGAGCAATTATTTTATGGTCAGATCGGCCACTTTTTTGTAGTTCTTTCTTTTGTGTCCTCATTGCTGGGGGCCATCGCCTATCTATGGAATAGAAAGTCAGTAGAGCATCAGAATGCAAGCTGGCTGCGAATAGGCAGGTATGCTTTTTTAATTCATTCAATTTCCATATTTACGGTCATTGGACTGATTTTTCACCTCATGCTTAACAATGCCACAGAGTACTATTACGTCTGGCAGCATGTATCTGAAGACCTGGACATGAAATACATTTTCTCAGCATTCTGGGAAGGTCAGGAAGGATCTTTCTTACTATGGATGTTCTGGCATATAATTCTTGGTCTTATTTTATTGTGGAAAGAAAGGAAATTTGAAGCTCAGGTCATGGGTGTGCTTTGTGTTGTCCAGTTGATATTGACCACTATGATTTTGGGTATCTATTTCATGGATGGTGAGACAGTGTTCAAGCTGGGATCCAGTCCTTTCACCCTTTTGAGAAACGAAATTGATGCTCCGATTTTTGCATCCATTGATTATCTTAGCAATATTGAAGGAAATGGACTCAATCCGTTGTTGCAGAACTACTGGATGACAATCCACCCTCCTACTCTTTTCCTTGGATTTGCTTCCGTAACTGTTCCTTTCCTGTATATGATGGCAGGGGCTATGACCGGCAGACAGAGTGAGTGGCTAAAACCGGTTTTACCCTGGGCTCTATTTTGTGGAGCTATTCTTGGTATCGGAATTTTGATGGGTGCGGCATGGGCATATGAGGCTTTGTCTTTCGGAGGATACTGGGCTTGGGATCCTGTAGAAAATATGTCACTGGTACCCTGGATATTAATGATTGCCGGCATTCATACAAATCTTATTAGCAGATCAACCGGATATTCTGTTAAAAGTACAGCATTGTTCTATTGGGGAGCATTTGTTATGATCCTTTACTCTACCTTTCTTACCAGAAGTGGTGTGCTTGGTGATACATCCGCCCATGCGTTTACAGAGATGGGGTTAGAAAATCAATTGATCATTTTGGTACTGTTTTTTACTGGTTGGGGTATCTACTATATTATTAAAAACTGGAAGAAAATGCCTTCTCCACCTGAAGAAGAGCAAACATGGAGCAGAGAATTCTGGATGTTTATAGGTTCGCTGGTTTTGTTATTTTCAGCGGTATTGATCACATTTACGACCTCCATTCCAGTGTATAACAAGTTGTTTGACTTCTGGGGATATTTGACCGGCAAGGATTATACCCATATGCACCGGACTTCTCCGCTGGATGTGATTTCTCATTATAATAAGTATCAGCTTTGGATAGCCACATTTATAGCTTTCATTTCTGTGATCGCTATTTTAATGCGATACAAAAGGCCATTGGGTAAAGATGCAGTGAAGAAAGTCCTTCAATTTGTTGCGGTTTCCCTGGTTATATCCGGTGTTTTGCATATGATCACATACGAAGCCATGAATGTCAAAGCCTGGCAATATCATGTATTACTATTTTCCGGTTTCTTCGCCATTGTGAGTCAGGGGGCCTACTTCTTTACTTTTGCGCGTAGAAATTTAAAACTGGCCGGATCGACAATTTCGCATATTGGTTTCGGTCTGATGGTCCTCGGTATCATCGCTTCCGGTTTAGGAAAGCAATTTATCTCGACCAATCCTTTTGCTCAGAGAGGGCTCCTGGATGGACAGACGGAAGAAGATTTAGGTAAAAATATCACATTACTGAAGGGAGTTCCGATGTTCATGTCGGGTTATGAGGTGACATATACTAAAGATAGCCTTGACGGTGTAAACAGAGAATATGAAGTCAATTTCAAAAAGAAGGATAGTCTTGGAAATGTAGTTGAGGAATTTAATTTGAATCCAAATGTCCTCTACGACAAATCATTTACTAAAATTGCAGCGAGTAATCCTGCCACCAGGCATTATTTGTTCAGGGATATTTTTACGCATATAGATGCCTTGCCCCCTGAAGAAATTAATATAGAATTTGCCAGGGAAAAGGAAGATACACTGGCATGGGAGCCATATACAGGATTTATTGGAGATACAGTTTTTACAAAAAATAATTTTGCCATTGTCGAAGATGTAGATTTTAAAACTGCTCATCCTGATTATGAATCAAAAGAGGGAGATCTTGTCATGGGTATGACTTTGAAATTTTCAAATGCTTCAAAGGACAGCACCTGGCAGGCGTTTCCTTTCATAGTTATCAGGGAAGGAGTAGTGTATAACTTCCCATATCAGGTCAATGAACTGGGCTTGAAAATAAGAATGAAGGAAGAAAGTCTTCAGCACATCATCAACCAGAGTGCCACAGCAAAAGTTTATCAGATAACGCTTCCAGTAAATGGATCCGGATCTGTAGATAAATACAAAATTGAATTGCTTTCTGTAGATCAGGAGAAAAATCATCCCAATTATTCACCTGAACCCAAGGATATTGTCATACATGCCAGATTAAAGATAACTGATACCGAAACCGGAAAATCAGGAATTTCAAACCCATTGTATGTGATCAGGGGAAATAACATATTTACGGTGAATGACCCTATTCCGGAATTAGGTTTACTATGCAGGTTTTATCACCTGGATCCTGACAAAGAAGAAATGAAATTATCATTCACATCTCAGCCAATTGAAGAAGCTAAGCTGTTCTTTGAAGTAGCAGAAAATTCAGCCCGCTCTGATTTCATTGTTTTGCAGGCCATACTGTTTCCGGGTATCAATTTCTTCTGGCTGGGATCCATCATGATGATGCTGGGGATGTTTGTGGGTATGTATATTCGAATGAAGAAATGAGCGCCAACGGTGAGCAGCGGGCAGGAGTCTTTGGGCTTCAGGTAGGAATCGCCGGATGTGGTAAAGTGGGAACATCTCTTGCATTGGCATTAACTCAGGCAGGTGTTGCCGTGTCAGCTGTATACAGCCGAACACTGAATCGTGCGGAGCAATTGGCAACGCTGGTCAATGCTTCCATTTATCAGCCGGAGAATAAAGAACCTGGTTTTCCACAAGTAGATGTCTGGATAGTTGCTGTTAATGACGATAACATATCCGAGGTTGTTCACTTGCTTAATATCGGATTTCCGGACAGTTTAATAGCCCATACTTCAGGAGGATGTGATACAACTCAATTGCAGCCTTTACATCCCAGAGTGGGTGTATTTTATCCTTTGCAGACTTTTAGTGAGTTCAGATTGTTGGATTGGAGTGAAATCCCTGTGTTTGTTAGTAGTATGCATTCATCTGATACAGCTGTTCTGCATGTTTTAGCTTCTACAATTTCTATGAAAGCTGTGGAAATCAAGGAAGAGGACAGAGCTATTATACATCTTGCCGCCGTTTTTATCAACAATTTCGTCAATGCAATGAGTGCTATTGCGCTTGACATATTGAAGCGGAAACAGCTGGATTTCTATTTACTGATGCCCCTACTGGACGAAACAGTGGAAAAAATCAGACTTTCCGACCCATTAAATGCGCAAACCGGTCCGGCAATGCGGGGAGATCAGCAAACAATTGAAAGACATTTGAGCCTTTTGAATCAATTCCCTGCAGAATACAAAGATGTATATCAAACTGTCTCAGACCTGATCACCAAATATCTTCGTAAAGAACCATGAGAATTCTAGGCTACATCCCCCACCCGACGCTGAAAATTACCATTTTTCACTATGAAAACCGCTTCAGTCTGAAGTTTGAAAATGCTTTGTATGAACAAACTTTCAAAATAAGACCCATTGAAGGATTGAGTAATGAAGATGAAATACGAAAGATGGTCAACCATGAGTTTCTGGAACAGATTGAATCCAGGTTTATTTCCATGCACCAGCAAATGTCCTCTGTCTATCAAAGCAGAATCTTACCGGATGCAGATGAATTTGATACAATCATTTAAATACCTTTGTAATTCAATACATTTTAATTCAAAATTGATATGCAACTGTTTAAAAAATTTCCAATCTGGCTCTTACCTCTGACAATATTGCTAAGTGCTGCTTCATGTAAAAATGATAAGTCAGATACGAACACAGAAGTCATAAATGCGATTCCAACCTCACCAGCTACCGAAAATACGCTCATTTATCCGGTCAGGACGATTAATGAAGCTGAAGTCAAATATCCGGAAGGACAGGAAATTGAATTAGAAGCCGCTGATTTTTCAAATGGCAATGAACCGGTAAAAATAAGCTTCAACAAATACGAAGACAATCAATTGATATTTAATGGAGTAAGTGAATGGCTAGCTGCGAATCCAGGCTATTCATATAATATCAATCTGGATAATTTTGAGCCTATTTCAGTTTTTAAAGATACTATTCCTGTTAAATTGAAAGATGGAAATCACATATACTGCATTTATCCTGTAGATCAAAATCAGGTGAGTGTCAAATCATCTCCCAATGCTGCTGCTATGTTTCGATTGGAAAACAATGAATGGGTAAAATCTGCAGAAGCACCCGTCCTGATGTTGTACAACCATCCAAGAAGGACTTATAAGCGGGGTGAACCTGTTTATCTTGATTATATGCTGATCAATACATATGGAGATGAGTCTTACAAAGTCGACATCATAATTGATGGTAAAGAATTCAAACAGCTGGACAACAGGCCTTATCTTATTTCCGGATTAAAACCGGGAATTCACTATTGTGAGATGAGCCTTACCGGAGGAGGTGAACCTTATAATGTTCCGCTAAATCCGGCGAGAATGCAATTTACGACGGAGTAAGTTTATGAGATATGAGATATAAGATATACAGCCAGTTATGAGTTATGAGTGATGAGTGAACAGCCCAAAGGTGGCATAAGATATATTGTATGAAACCTGCTTGCTTGTATTATGCGCCAGCTGTCACCTCATAATTAAATTGGCTGCAAGGCAGTCAATTTAATTAGGGGATGTCACCATTTGCCGCAGGCAAAGGATGTCACCTTGTGAGCGCAGCGAGCAAGATGTCACCCATGCTACGAGGAAAGCTTATTTTGAAAAATAGATATCAACAGAATAGGTTCTAATAGCCTGAAATACAGTAAGAATCGAGATTCCTGAGAACGTCTCAGAAAAAATAGAGTAAAAAATAGAAACAAGTAGATATAGAATATTTACATTTGCACTCTTAAATGGTGGTCATAGCTCAGCTGGTTAGAGCATCGGATTGTGATTCCGAAGGTCGTGGGTTCGAACCCCATTGATCACCCAACAAAGGAGGGCTTCGCGGTCCTCCTTTTTAATTTGTCCATATTTGATGCCCCCGATCTCCTGTAAAGGTTAATTTCAGGGCACTCATTGGTCTAAAATTTGAATAGTTTGGTACACTTTAGAAACAGCCAGGGTGATAAAGTCGTACATTTGGCTTCGTTTTTTAACAGAATATAATTACAATGGATCGCAGTACCGGAATTGGATTAGTACTCATATTTATCTTGTTTTTTGTTTGGGCTCAATTCAACAACTCCTCATCAGATGAGCTGACGGAGCAACAAAAACTGGAACAAGACTCAATAGCAAAGATCAATACACAGGAACCTGCTGCAGGACAAACACCTGACAGCGTAATCAGTAATGACACTACACTTGTGTCAGATAGTCTGCGACAAATACTTGTCAATAAAGACCTGGAGTTGAAATTTGGAATCTTTGCCAATAGCGCCTCGGGTACTGAGAAATTAGATACGCTGGAGAATGAAGTCTTCATTGTTGTATTATCCAATAAAGGTGGTACAGTTAAAGAAGTTGAATTAAAGGAATATCAGCAGATCATTCAGGAAAAGAAGAATGAAGAGATGAAGATTCCACTGAAATTCATGAATGACCCCAAAAACTCATTTTCATATAAACTTCCTCTTTTGGGGACTCAGGCTGCAGCCGTATCATCTGAAAATCTATATTATTCAGTAGAAAAGACAGCTCAAAGCATCAAATTTATAGCAACAGCCTCTACAGGTGGTCGATTTATTCAAACATATTCAATCGAACCCGGATCATACAATATTGCCTATACGGTCTCAATAGAAAACCTGCAGAGTGCATGGAATGATGATGTAAAGGAAATTGATCTGAAGTGGGATAATTATCTACAGAAATTGGAGTACAATGAGGCATTTGAAAAGACATATTCTACGGTATATTATAGAGCAGTAGACGAAAGTCCGGATTATTGTTCCTGCAGATCGGATGATGAAGCTATAGTAGATGAGCAGGATGTTAAGTGGTTTTCACATGCTAACCAGTTTTTTAATTCCAGTTTAATAGCTAAATCAGCATTTGGTCACGGGAAATTTACGACCAGAATGCTTTCTGATTCTTCCGAGAATCTGAAACTGGTAACGACGGAAGTTAAGATCCCTTTGAGCCCTGCAAATCCAAGCTTTGCAATGGATATGTATTTAGGCCCCAATGAATTTAAAAGACTGCGTGCTTATGGAGTGTATCTGGAAGATATCATACCTTATGGTTCCAGTATATTCGGCTCGATCAACAGATGGATCATCAGACCCATATTCGATTTTCTATCCAGTTTTATAGGCAGTGCCGGCATTGTTATTCTCTTACTGACCCTCCTGGTCAAACTGGCACTTTCTCCCCTGACATATAAAATGCTTTTAAGTCAGTCTAAAATGTCTTCTTTAAAGCCGGAAATGGCAGGATTGAAGGAAAAATATAAGGACGATCCTCAGCAGCTTCAGGTCGAGACGATGAAGATATATAGAGAATTTGGTGTAAATCCACTGGGCGGATGCCTTCCAATGGTAGCACAGATGCCGATTTGGTTTGCACTTTACCGGTTCTTCCCTGCTGCTATAGAATTCCGGCAGGAAGGATTTTTATGGGCTACAGATTTATCCTCTTATGATGTAATCACATATCTTCCATTTGAAATACCATTCTATGGAGCTCACGTCAGTTTGTTCACCTTGCTTTGGGCGGGAACAACAATTGCTTATACCTACTATAATTCCAAGATGATGGACATGAGTGCCATGAATCCCGCAATGATGTATATGCAATATCTGATGCCGATCATGTTCTTATTCTTTTTCAATAGTTTCGCAGCGGGTCTTGCTTGTTATCTGTTCTTCAGTAATGTGTTGAATATCGGGCAAATACTGATTACCAAGAATTACCTGATCGACCATGATAAAATAAGGCAAAAGCTCGATGAAAACAAGAAGAAGCCGAAGAAAAAATCCGGTTTTGGCGCCAGACTCGAGCAGGTAATGAAAGATCAGCAACGCATCCAGGCTGAAAAAAAGGCTAAAAAGTAAATTCTTGGAGTCGGATAGAGATAAAAGAAAGGTAAAGCTAAGCATCCGGGGCTCAGAAGATCCGGAAAGAACTTTTATTTCTTCATTTTTATATTGGCTGAATTATCAGTGGAAACAAATAATGCTTTGGCTTGCACCAGTTGAAGGAGAGCATTGGATAGTGGGTTCATTGAAGTATTTGGGCAAATTAATTGCACTTATTATAGCCATTCTGCTTTCGCCTGTACTGTTGTTTATCCTGATAACCCTTGTATTTCTGGCATTGTAGCTTGTCATGCATACCTCAAAATCAGATAAATGGAATGTAATAAAATCACCCTGGTTTTATTTGCCTGTACTTACTTTTATAGTTCATCAAATTTTGCAGCTGGGATTTAATTTAGCTATACCTTTCATAGATTCTTATCTGGATCCTTTTTTATTTCTACCTATAATACTTGGACTATATTTGCAAGAGCGAAGGTGGGTTTTGCAGGATAATTTTTATATGTTGGATACTTTCAGCTTCCTCGGAATCAGTTTGATCTTATGCGTATTGGTAGAAGTTGTGTACCCTTATTTGAATCATGGATACATTTTTGATATATATGATATTCCTGCATACGGTGTAGGATCTGTATATTTTCATTTCACAATAAATAAAAGCTCAAGGCCTGATTAAGTTATTATCCACGAATTACACAAAAAGACATGAATAAAACCAACGAATATGGATTGAGTAAACATATATGATGAATTCTGGCTTACGACTTACCACTTACTACTTACGCATCATACCTTTCTACTTTCTACTTTCAACTTTCACCTGCTCCTTCTCTCAACCTTAACCCTCACCGGAAAATGATCACTAATTCCCCCATAATAAATAGGTCCACCATATGTACGATTAGGTGCATCGCCATATTTTTCCCCTTTATATATCATGAACTCTCTGCGGAACACTTCGAATGCCCCCACTTGCCAATTACCGGTATTGTCTGACAGGGTTTTGCTCACAATAATTTGATCCAGCATATTCCATTTTCCACGGAAATTATAGGAGCCTTTACCTTCAATATGATCCGTGTATGCCAGATTGAATAAATTAATTTCACTGGACGGATGAGATGCCATGAGCAATTCATTTTTGATGCTATTATTGCTGGGTTCATCATTGAAATCTCCCATAATCACGATGGATGCATTAGGTTGATCCATCCAAAGTTGCTCAATAAATGAGCGCAATACTTTGGCAGCTGCCATTCTGTTCTTTTCAGATTCCGCTTCTCCTCCCCTGCGGGATGGCCAGTGATTAACAAAAATGTGTAAAATATCACCGCTGGATTTAACCTTCCCTTCCACATACAAAATATCTCTGGTAGGAATAAGTGAATCTCCTTCATGCAGAGCCACATACAAATTTTTTGAACTCAGTACTTTCAAAAATTTAGGTTGATATAGCAATCCCACGTCTATTCCCCTGAGATCCGGAGCATCATAATGCACATAATCATATTTCTTGTCCTTAATCGTTTTGCATAAATCCTGCAGGACTGTTGAATTCTCAATTTCACTGACTCCTATGATTTCCGGCCATTCCATTGAATCAAAAACTGTGGCCAAATCCTTCTGTTTTTTCCAGTATCTGACGGAATTCCAATCTGTTTTGGTTCCGGGAATAAATTCTGTGTCAAGCTTATTGGGATCAGCAATCGTATCAAAAAGGTTCTCTACATTATAGAAAGCTACCTGAAAAGAGGATTGCCCCTGAATACAGATAATTTGAAAAGAAAATATAACAAAAAGGAATATGGGTCTTATTAATCTCATAATTTATTGGATCGGGTTCTTAGTAAATGATCTGCAATGACCAATGCGGCCATTGCATCAACGATTGGAACTGCGCGAGGTAGTACACAGGGATCATGCCTTCCTTTTGCTTCAAGCTCAACAGACTGACCCTCAAGGTTAACGGTAGTTTGTGTTTGCATAATAGTAGCTACGGGCTTAAAAACTGAACTGAAAACTATATCCATCCCATTTGTTATTCCGCCCTGTATTCCACCACTGTGGTTGGTTTTGGTCCGGATATTATCGCCTTCTTTATAGAATTCATCATTGTGCTGAGATCCCTTTAATTGAACAGACTGAAAACCTGAACCGATCTCAAAACCTTTGCAGGCATTGATACTCAACATAGCTTTTCCAAGATCTGCATGTAATTTGTCAAATACAGGTTCACCTAAACCAACAGGGCAATTCCGAATGATGGTTTTTACGATTCCACCTATAGTATCCCCTTCGTCACGAATTTTCTCAATGAATGCTATCATTTTTCCTGCAGTATCCGGTTCAGGGCAACGAATGATATTTTTTTCAATATCTGTTTTTTTGAATGTTACAAATGATTCCGGGACAGCGATTGTGCCCACTTGCTGAACAAAACTCAGTACTTCGATCCCATAATGAGCTATTAATTTGGAAGCGATGGCACCTGCAGCCACTCTTGCCGCAGTCTCACGCGCTGAAGATCTTCCTCCTCCTCTGTAGTCTCTGAGACCAAACTTAGTCTGCCAGGTATAATCTGCATGTGATGGACGAAAAGTCTGTTTGATCTGGTCATAATCACCTGAAATATGATCTTCATTCATGATGATCAACGCAATCGGAGTTCCCAGTGTCTGATCGTTCCAGATTCCGGACAGAATACGAACAGTATCACTTTCTTTTCTTTGGGTAACAATGGCGCTTTGCCCTGGTCTGCGCCGATCCAGCTCATGTTGAATATCACTTTGACTTATAGTCAGGCCCGCAGGACAACCGTCAATAACAACTCCAATGCCTGAGCCATGTGATTCACCAAATGTGCTTATTTTGAATAATTTACCAAATGAGCTACCGGCCATAATTGAATTTTTGAAAGGTCTAAAGATAGCGGGTTTAAAATTCTTTCGATTGTAAATATGTTGAAACAATTGATCCAATCAATCTCCGTGCTCCGTATTAAAAAGACAGAAACCCCTCCCCTCTGAACTATGAAGAGCAGGTATTGTTTCGTTATCCGATCTAATGATCTATTTTTGCACCCGATATCCAAAACAACGAATCATGGAAATATATGGAGATTTCATCCATAAGGTAGAGTTTGATAAGATTTTGCATTTGTTGGAAAACTATTGTCTGGGTGAACCGGGAAGAGAACGCTGCATAGCCATGCTACCTGGAACAGATTATGAAGAAATTCAGACGAACCTTAATCAGGTGGCGGAATTTAAAGAAGCCATCATTCAGAATAATGCACTTCCTTTGGTGGGCTATGACCCACTAAATGAAGAGATCAGCCGTGTCCACATAGAAGGATTTGTACTTTCATTGGATAGTTTCTTGATTATTAGGCGATTACTTCAGAATATTCAGGCTGTTCACAAATATTTTACTCCACCAAGAAGAGTAGAATTCAAAGAATTGTATGTAATCATCTCCTCCCTGGATGAAAGGCCAGATCTGATAAAAAGCATTGACAGAGTCATTGGTGCTGATGGAGAGGTTCGTTCAGATGCTTCTGATGATCTGGTAAGAATAAGGAAACAAATTCAATCAAAGGGTGGCGAAATTGAAAAAGTATTCCGCCAATTAACCGCACATTATCGCCAAAAAGGCTGGCTTTCGGAAAGCGGAGAAAGTATCCGTAACGGACGTCGCGTCTTTACAGTACCTGCAGAATTTAAGCGGCAAATCAGTGGTATCATTCACGATGAATCTGCTACCGGCAAAACTGTTTACATTGAGCCGGATGAGTTGATTGTCATCAACAATGCATTGTTCTCTCTGTATATTGAGGAGAAGAAAGAAATCTATAAGATACTTCAGTTGTTAAGTGCTGTATTCAGACCTAATCTGGACTATCTGTATGATTGTGAAACAATTATCAGCACGCTGGATCTCATTCAGGCAAAAGCCCGTCTGGCATTTCAATATGAAGGAGTAAAACCTGTCCTGCACAACAGACCGGCATTTAAGGTATTCGGGGCGAGACATCCTTTGTTATATCTTAAGAATAAACAAAGCGATAGAAGTACCATCCCTTTTGATCTGGATCTCCATGCTCCAAATCGTCTGGTGTTATTAAGTGGTCCCAATGCCGGTGGTAAATCTATCACTATGAAAGCTACGGGATTGCTGCAAATCATGGTACAATGCGGAATGCTTGTTCCCATGCAAGGCTTTTCTGAAATGGGAATTTTCAAAAAGTTCTTCGCCGATATCGGGGATCAGCAATCTATAGAAGAGGATCTGAGTACTTATAGTTCTCATCTTCAAAATATGAAACAAATTCTTGAAGTAGCTGATGATAATACATTGATTCTCATGGATGAATTTGGTTCAGGTACAGATCCAAAAATGGGTGGAGCTATTGCAGAAGCCATTTTGAAAGACCTGAATCACAAGAAATCCTGGGGGATTATTACTACCCACTACTCTAACTTAAAACTGTTTGCATTTCATCAGAAAGGACTTGTCAATGCAGCAATGACCTTTGATCAGGAAAATTTGAAACCTACTTTTCAATTCAGGATTGGCAAGCCGGGTAGTTCGTATGCATTTGAGATTGCAAACAAGAGCGGACTTCCGGATAATGTAATCTCTTATGCAAGAAGAAAAGCCGGCGAAAAAGAAAACGAGGTAGATGATTTATTGATTGATCTGCAGCGTGAAAAATCAGAAGTTGAAGAAAAATTAGCTGATTTATCCGCTAAAGAAAAAATGCTGAATCGCCTGATAGCCAATTATGAGCAAGTTCAGAAAGACCATGAAGTCCGGCGCAAAAAGCTGAAAATGGAAATCAAGGAAGTGGAGTTGCAGCGAATGGAAAGGGAAAATCATGAGCTCAACAAAATCATCAATGAGCTCAAAAATAGCAAGGATGTCACTAAAGCAAAAGAAGTATTACAGTCTCGTAAAAGACAGCGGGATGTTATTTCTAAGGATTACAAAGAAATCTCTGAAATCGTTGCTAAGGCTGAAGTCATCCAGAATACGAAACCTCTGGAAAAAGGCAGTCCTGTCAAAATGAGAAATGGAAGTTCGACAGGAGTCATTGAATCTATTGACAAAAAAAACGCAACCATCCTCATGGGTGATCTGCGTATGCAGGTACCATTGAAGGACTTGATTTCGATCAACACTCCTCTTGAGATCAATCGCAGCAAAAATGTAAGTATTGACACAGTAGAATCCAATTCCAAATTCGAAACCAAAATCGATATCCGCGGATTTCGCAAGGATGAAGCATTAAAACGGGTGGAAAGCTTTTTGGATCAGGCTGCATTATCCAGTGCCTCCAGGCTGGAAATCCTGCATGGAAAAGGTGATGGAGTCCTTAAAAAAGCCGTTCGCCAAAAGCTTTTGGAATTTGATTTTGTCAAAACTGTCAGACACCCGCAGCCTGAAGACGGAGGAGATGGGATTACGATAGCTGATTTAAAGATGTAACGAATCCTGGATTTAATTAGTTTGAATTAATGCCTTTGCAGCAACTCACAATGAGCCTTAGTCTAAAGGTCTTTTAGGGTGCAAGCCCTGAAAGGTGACGTCTCCGAAATAAATTGACTGCTATGCAGCCAATATATTTCGGAGGTGACAGCTAGCGCAAACTACAAGCAGGCAAGTAACATACATTACATCGCGCACCTTCTTCCCTGCTGATTTCTTGCAGCTCTTGACTCGCAGCTTGAGGTTTGAAGCTTCTTCCCGGCTGTTCAGACTGTTTCATTTGGAATTTGAGTAGCCTCGTAGTTTTGCCCGACGGGACTCGCTTTGAGGGCTCACTTCGCTACTTGGTTCAATTCACAAAAAAGGTACGATTAATACCTTTTTTGTTCGTACATCCCGGATGCTCATTACGTCTTACAACTTGCGCCTTACCACTTGTTACCAATTCTCTAAAACTTGCATCTTAAATTAAATACAAGATCACTCCAGATGCATTTTCATCTATTTATCAGGGCATTCTATCTTAAAATATATTTCATCTGATAGCAATACATACATATTTGCATCATATAAAACACACCCCGTATGAAAACATTTCACCCCACTTTGATCAAATTCAGTTTTTTACTAAGTCTATTTTTCTTTTCCTTTGACATCTCCGCCCAGATTGTGAATGTGTCTGGAAAAGTCATGGAAAAAGAAGGTGTTCCTCTGCCCTTTGCAACTGTTTCCTTAATGAAGTCAGATTCAAAAGCCCTGACTAAAGCAGAATTCAGCAAAGAAGATGGAGTCTTCGAAATAGCAGGTGTTGCTCCCGGAGAATATTTTGTGGAAATTACTTATCTCGGAATGCAGACCTGGAAATCGTCCTCATTTACTGTGAATGGGAAACCAATTGTACTGGAGCCCGTAATCATGAAAGAAGAAGAAAACATGATGAAAGAAGTCGTAATTACCAGCGTCAGACCTATTGTAGAAATGAAACCCGACAGGACTGTATTCAATGTGCAGGGCACCATTAATGCTGCCGGGGACAATGGCTTACAACTATTGCGAAAAGCTCCGGGACTGGTGTTGGATAATAATGACAACATCATTATGATGGGAAGATCAGGAGTATTGATTTACGTGGATGGCAAACAATTAAGGTTGTCCGGAGATGATTTATCCAATTATTTACAAAATTTGAGTTCTGAGCAAATAGACAGGATTGATATTATAACCAACCCGGGTTCTAAATATGATGCACAGGGAAATGCAGGAATTATAGATATCAAACTTAAAAAAGACAAAAATCTTGGCTACAACGGATCTGTATCCACAAGTGTAAGTCAGGGAATATATGCACAGGGTAACCTAAATGCTAATGGTAATTATCGCAATAAGAAGCTCAATATCTTTGGAGGAGCCGGTGGTGCTATAGGTAATCCATGGAGCCGGATGGAATTTGTTAACTACCAAAATGGTCTGATATTGAATGAAATGCACAATCAGCCGGGACACTATGAAAATACAAACTTCAGAGTCGGGACAGACTGGTTCATTAACTCAAAAAGCACTCTTGGAGTATTAGTGAATGGCTCCAGCAATAATTTTGACATGAATGGAAATGCTACCAATAGAATTTCGAATCAGGCAACACCAAATATTGTCGATAGTATTTTGATTGCAAATAATGAAGTGTTTTCAGATCGTACTCAATTTACTTACAATCTGAACTATGCACAAACACTGGCAAAAGGTACGTTGAATGTGGATTTGGATTATGGCACTTTTGGTAGAGTTTCAGAAATGGATCAACCAAACAGATATTTCAGCGGAGATGGCAGTACACTATTGACCGAAGTACTGAGCTTTATTGCCACACCTTCAAATATTGACATTGCATCAGCAAAAGTTGATTTTGAATATACGATTCTCGGAGGTCAGTTCAGCGCAGGGACAAAGTATACGAATGTAAGTACCGAAAATACATTTCTATTCTATGATATTGTGGATAATGAACGCATTCGCAATGACAGACGCTCTAATTTATTTGATTACAATGAAGCTGTCTCTGCCGTGTATGCAAACTATGCAAGAGCTATCAATGATAAATTGAGATTTAGCGCTGGACTGAGATTAGAGCATACTGATGCCGTGGGTGACTTGAATGCTTTCTTGCCTGAGTTAAATGAAGAGCCGGTTATTTTTAATTATTTAAATTGGTTTCCTTCAGCTGGTTTGACTTATCAGGCTTCAAAAGACCATACTTACGGAGTGAATTACTCCAGAAGAATTAACAGACCGGATTATAAAGTTCTGAATCCATTCCGCGAGCAAGCCAGTGAACTGGCATTCAGCAAAGGAAATCCATTCCTTCAACCAGAGATTGCAGACAATGCAGAAGTCAATTACACCTACAAATACACTTATAACCTGAAGGTAGCCTATAGTCATACAGGAAATAAAATTGCCAGATTGATAAGTCCGGATGAAGACGATCCAAGAGCAGGATTTATCACATGGGAAAACCTTGCAACTCAGGAAGTATATAGTGCAAACCTTTCATTTCCAATCAGTCCTGCAAAATGGTTCAGCACATACTTTAACCTGAATGCATCCTACATTAAAAACAGAGCAGAGTATGAAAACGGATCGACGATTGATATCAATGCATTTACATATAATATCTTCCTCCAAAACACCTTCACCATCCCGGGAGATTGGAAACTGGAATTATCCGGATTCTATAATGGTCCTGGCGTTTGGGAAGGTGTAATGCTGACTGATCCAATTTATGCCATTAACATAGGAGTTCAGAAGAGATTCTTTGACAAATTCAATGTCAGACTGAACTGTAGTGATATTTTCTTCACTAATCAATGGGCAGGAACCATGAATTTTAATGGTCTGCGCGGAGAAATGAATGGTGGATGGGATAGCCGCCGTATCAACCTGAGCATCAGCTATGATTTCGGTAATCAAAATGTCAAGGCCCGCAAACGCCAGACAGGCTTGGAGGCTGAATCAAAAAGGGTGACTGATTAAATACATCATTTAAAATATTTTGAAAAAAGGGGTTGGACGAAAGTTCATCCCTTTTTTTATTGTCTTTCTCCGGCTGTTGGTATATACACCGGACAGAATTCATTGCGTCTCTTCATTACACTCATTCACTCAAACTTTGACTTCTTGCCGGCTGTTCAAATTTCAAATTTCAACTTTTCCATTCAAACCCGCTTTTTTCTTAGAGACCGGGCGAATGGCAATTCGCTCCTACATCATGACGCTCACCGGCGGTTTGCTTGTAGCATGAGGCCTGAGGATTGCAACTTTTTCCGGCTGTTCAACTCATCACTCATAATTCATAACTGGCTTTTTCCACAAACTACTTACTACTTACTTCTTACTACTTACTACTTACACCTTACTACTTGCTCCTCATATCTTCATCTGCTTCCACCTTCCACCCCTGACATACAGAATTGTCATAATGATTACCAGAAGCCAATAAAATATTTCGCCTGTCCAACCAACTGTAAATCCAAGATCAGCCACTGAGATAACAAAATGGATATAGATAACATATCCTATGATACCAATAATCTGAATCCAAAGCCCGCTCCAGGTATCACCTGTACCTACCAAACCATTGTAGTAAATTGCCCCAACACATGCCAATGCCAGTATAACAAGTATTATTCTCAATACAGGAACAGCGTCTCTCATGATATCCAGAGATGCAGCAGGACTCAGCATCTCAATTGTCCCTTGGAAAAG
>JALHRR010000063.1 GCA_022841345.1 Saprospiraceae bacterium | reverse complement strand
CTCTTCCGATCTTTTACAAATGTCTTACCATCAAAACTATACAATGCCATATCCGGTCCATTGAACCATATATTTCCGGATTTATCCTGCATTAAAGGATTTATGTTTTTATGTGGTAAACCATCCCGCTCAGTATAAACTTTGTAAGTTGTCCCGTCATAAAATCCAAGGCCTGCATATGTATTAAACCAAAAATTACCTTTATGGTCTATCAGGATATGGGAAGGGCCCTGAATAGTTAATTCGTTAAAAAAATTACTTGTGAATTCTCTTCCATCATATCGCCCCATCCCGGTAAAACCAGCCGCAAACCAAAGTATTCCATTTCGGTCTTCCACGATATGGTCTGTCCTTCTGATGCTGTCATGAGGAATAATGTTGGATAAAGTCTTCCCGTCATACTTACTAATCCCCTCGTTAACACAGGCTGCAAACCACATATCCCCTTTAGAATCCTGAAGAATCGAAAAGATTGCTTTCAATTGTAAACTGTCTTCATTAATAAGCTTCTCATTATCCAGAAAAGGCTTAATAAACTTACCGTCATAGCAATAAACACCATCATCAGTACCTATCCACAAGATCCCATCTTTGTCCTGCATTATCTCCCAGACCCCATTTTGTCTCACAGGCATCCCTCCCGACAAATTGACCGGCGAGTGAATATTGCCTGCTGAGGACTTGGTTGGAATGGTAGTGAAGGAGACACCTTTTGGAGAAGTTTTATCAGTTTTGAGTAAATTGAGACCTGTTTTAGACCCTGCCCAAATATTTCCCTGACGATCCTCGAGAATAGAATGAAGAATATTATTATCCAGGCCATCTTCTGTAGTAAAATGAGTAAAGGTTTTGCCATCAAAAAAATACACGCCATCTCCGGCACTTGTCAGCCAAATATTTCCAAACCTGTCCTGTATAGCGGAACCCAGCACTGCATATTTGACTGTAGCCTTCAACTTTTCAGTTTGTGAATCAGTAATCGTAAACGGTTTCTCCTCACTGACTTTTGTCTTTGGCTGCGCATTGCAGGATGTGAGAAACAGAACGGAAAGGCAGAAAGAGAATGAGAAAGAGAGCGGAGAGAAAGGTAGAAAGAGATGCAATTTTAATGTTGGCATGAATACTGTGATTTTTATTGAACTCAAAATTTGAATAAAATGGCATTGGTAAGTTACTATTCAGAAAAAGTAGTAAATGAGGTCCCATCGAATCGGCTTAAGCCAAAGCCTCTTGTTCCAAACCACATGTTCCCCTCTTTATCTTCCAGAATACTGAATACAGAATTGTTGACCAATCCATCTTTTGTTGTATAATTTTTGAAGGCTTTTCCATCATAACAGTATACTCCATTCTTGTCTGTCGTGAACCACATGTTGCCTTTTTTGTCTTCCAGAATAGCGTATACTCCATAACTTACAAAGTCTTCATTTTCCCTAAAGCTGTAAAAAGTTTTTCCGTCGTATCGGCATGCACCATGTCTTCGGGTTGCAAACCACAGATTTCCTTCCTTATCTTCTGTCATTGAAAATATCATATCATCCGTAATGCTATCCTGGTTAGATGATCCTGACGATAAGAAACTTATTAAAGCATCTGATTCAGACTTGTTAATATTTCTTCCATCTTCATTCGACAGATAGTAATTTTTTGATGGTAAATAATTAGTAAATGATTTTCCGTCATATCGCCACACCGCACCGCCATTCCAGGAACTAAACCATAAATCGCCCTTTCTATCCTGGATAATGTCAAGAATGAGTTGATAATGATTTCCAAGATTAAATGTATGGTCATTCTTATTCAGAAAATTAGTGAGGGTTTTACCATCATATCGATAGACACCATTGTTCAATGTCCCAAACCAAATATTATCATCCCTGTCCAGAAATAGGCAACTGATCATGTGGTCGCTTTTGAAATCCTTCTGGAAGTATTTGCTAAAAGTTTTGCCATTATATTTACAAATGCCAGATTCAGTACCAATTAAAATGTTTCCCTATTTATCCTGGATGATACCTTTAACTTTATTATTACATAACCCATCTTCTGTTGTAAAATTGGTAAAATTTTCTCCATCAAAACGGTAAACACCTTCTCCTCCGGTGCTGAACCAAAGATTCCCATCTTTATCCTGAAGTTCACAAAAGACATTTCCTGACTGAACACCTTGAGTTCTGATCATTTTAGGATGTTTAGATGCAAATACATTTAGTACCTTGCTACTATCTGACGGAGAATGTGTATTCACCTGGGCTTGACAGGAGGAGAATAGCATCAGCACTAAAGTTAGGGTAGCCAGATTCGGTATAATAAAATGGACGCTGCAAGTATTCATTGGATAATAGGATCAATATGGCAATTCTAAATGACCCGGTAAAAGTACATTGGAATGCGTAAGCGCAGTACATGACTTGTTGTTAAGGAGCTGTTATTCTGTTGGCTTGTCCAGAACTTCTTTGGTCGTTTCAAAAGCATTGGGGAGCGATCCAATATTTCATGAATTTTCATTTGATCATCGACATATTCATTTCTTTACAAAAAGTGGCTGTTGATATCGTAAATCGTAAACCATAATTCGTAAATTTTAGAGGACGCTCAATTCCTTACAAACTTCCTGTGAAAAGTTTTACTGCTATACTCCACCCAAAGAATATACATTCCCTGCTTCAAATTCTTAACATCAATCTTACCTCCAAATGTCGATTTCCCCGATAGCATGATCTTGCCATTCAAGTCCGTAATTTGAAATGTAAATGCATCAAAATCCATCCCCACATTTTGGACTGAAATAAAATCACCGGAAGGATTAGGAATAATGCTGATTTGATCATGGATCGCATCAGGATTGTCATTGCTCAATGGCTCATTGCAATAAAGTGCCAATCTGCTTTCTATATCCAAAACTAAAGTGCTTAAATTGTCAACAATAGCTGGCAGTAAGGCAGGCACTTCAGCAGGAACCGCAAAAGCACTAACATCCGGATTCTGACCATAAACAGCTCTGTAGGTGACGAGTCCGGTTAGGAAGTAAAGATCCGTCAAACCATGAGGACCATCATCATGATAAAGGTCTGTAAACTGAAGGGAAGATAAATAAGGTGCGGTTTCCAGGACATCAGCAATCACTTGTCCCACCGGAATGTAATACAAATGATAATCAGGTCTGTCTTCCTTCAGCATATCAAACAAGTCTTTATGCCAATCCCAGTATGCACCTGAAGTATAGTTATTGTAAACGGTAAATTCTGCATCTGTCAAGTCATCATATTGGACAAAACTCGTTTCATAGTGTTGTGCTGCCAACTGAGTTTTTGGCCAGTGAACGTAAAAATAAACCGGAGCATCCGGATACACTGAGTGAATATTATCCAGCAGCTGCACCGCTTCTGCCCGATAATATTGAGGATCAGTCTGCCAGGTTTGCACAAAATTGGCGGTCATAAAGTAAAATAAGTTAAACCCCTTCTCCTCAAATGTGCTGTTATCCCATGGCCAGAACTCCTCATCTCCATTGTTGGAACTGAATATATAATTCACATTAAGCCTGTTAGGCGGACCACCGTTGGTCTCCCAGACTTGATTCCAGGAATCCAGTTGCCCGTACATACCACCATGACTCGACTTGGTACCGGACAATTGAGCCAGTATTCCCAGCCAATATCCCGTACTCGTAAATTCCTCATGCGCCTGAACAGGAGGGAGGCCGTGATTAAATAAGGAATGCCCAAAAGCAAAACCTTTAATATCTGTTCGAATTGTATCACCGCAGGATTGAGAGTAGGAGAGGGTGAAATTGAAAATGAGAGTAAGAATTATGGGAAGGAGGAGCTTCATTTAATAAGGTTGATATGCTAATATTTGCGCTAAGGTATAATTTAAAGGCGTTACATCCGCCTCAACCTCCCATCAAATTCCACCTCCATCCTTCCCTTCACTTTTATCCTCTTAGCATCCGGATGCGCCGGATTTATAAAGTAATTATACTCCCCGGGCACAATGGCACTCGGTACTTTTAAAATAGCAGCCTGATTTTCTGCAACAAAATCATCTCCGATGGTTTGGGTGGTAATGCCGGGAGGTTTCGCATTCCAGTCATCCGGCAGATCTTCTAAGCTGACTTCCAAAATTGTCAGATCATCCGGAATCTCAATTTCTACATAATATCTGTCTGTGGGCAGGTCTTCACTTAAGTCGAGATGAACTGTGACTTCCAGAGTAGCCAGAGATCTGCTTTCTGAGGTATAGACGAGCCTTGTGTTTAAACTATTCCATCTGAATCCCTTTGTCAATGAAGCCCCAATTCCTGATAAAGTAGTATCCAAATACTTTTCTCTTTCAATCCTGTAGACAATCATCAGGCGAAATTTCCGTATTCGATTCTGTTCAGGCTGTTTCTTACTTCTTCTATGCCTGTGATGGTATCCAGAAAACTTTCAGGTGCATGGCCTCCCAGAGACAGATTGGGCTTTTTAAGCCATCTTTGGAATTTCTCTTCTTCATTATTGAATACTTCTATCCCAAAATCGAGTAACTCTGTAATGAGAACAATCAATTCACTGTCCCTGCTGTCCAGGAGTGAACGCTCGCCTTTCTTTTTGTTGTAGGTGGTCTGTGGCATTCCCACGATGGAAAGTACGGCTTTAACAGGGCGGTTCAATCTGTCACTGATGCTTTCAATGGAAGAAAATGGAATTCCTTTTCTTATGATTTCTACTCTTTGCATCGGGCCGGACCAGGTATAAATATTACCGTCGGAAACGATAGAGGAGGATGGATGCTGTTGCGAGTATGCATTGGCCTTATTCACACTTTTTTGTGTGTCAAAGGGCTTTGTATTGGATGATTTCTTTTTCATGATGCAACATATTTATTACAAATATACAACAATACTGCTGTATATCAAGGTCCTAAAACTATTATTTTTCCTGAATATTTCTCCATACGCTTCCCAACAAAAAAAGCCCGGCAATTACCGGGCTCATTTGTCATATTTGATGTCTTCTGACTTCTAAGTTCTGAATTCTACCTTCTACCTTCGCCAAAACCTCCCAATAGAAATCGTTCTGGTTCTGCCATTCGGCAAAGTAGCTTCTGCAAAGTGATCACAAGCGCCATCACCGAAATTAACGCTGACATTTCCTCTTGGAATCGTCATTTCCAGGATTCCGGTGCTAATGAAGCGGCAATCAGCTTGTTTCTCCAGATTCTGAACAATGGTATGGGTGTAGCTTGCACCGCTCTTGTTGGTTCCTGAACCTGAGCCGCTGATGCTCAGGGCATCGTCCAGCCATCTTCTGGTATCACCACCATCCAATTGAACCAGCGTATGGTTGGCTTGTCTGCTGGCAGTACCATCATCAGGGAAAATCCACTGCATGTCTACCACTCTGTTGATCGTCTTATTCTTTTGATCATCTATAGATACCAGAGTAAGGATTCTGCTGCCGATGAATTGTACATCTTCTACAAAATGGTTTTCAAATGTCGTTGTCACTGAAGTACCTGCAGTCTTGGGTTCACCACTGACATTCACTCTGATGATACCTTTTCTGATTCTGCCTTTGCGGTCTTCACATCCATCTGTACCAAAATCAATGGTAACTGTATTGGGGAAAGTCCCTCGTGGCTGTTCCCAGGTAATGACAGGGCAATCACCACTCATTGGTTCTAATCCCAACACGATCTCATCTGTTTCCAGATCAATTTCTTCATCCATAGTCATGGAGTAGGACATCTCTTCAGCAAATAATTGCTGATCATCTGTATCAGCATCTTTTTTGCATCCGCTTAATACAAAGCCTGTAAGTGCAGCACCGAGAATTAACATTTTTAAATTCCTCATAAATTGTAGATTTTGATGATTAGAGACTCAAAGCAGGAAAAAGTTTAACCCAATAGCAATAATTTTTTAAATAGGCAGGAGGGTGGGGGTTATTATATCCTGACTACCAAAAAAAAGCTGACATTCTTTTGGTTATAGAAAACAAGAAATTGAAATATCAAATTATGCTAGTGACAAAATTTTAACCTAATAACGGCTATTGAAATTTTGCCTTATAAAGTATGGATGGCAGACTGAATTTATAAACGAGTGAGGCTTTTTTCGAAGGGATTACTGCGATTTATTTATAAAATTTGTTGGTTCTACTTTCGCCAATTTTCGATGGTCAACTTGCTGATGTTTTCATAATGTTTTTCATTATTAGTAACTAATGTTAGTCCTTTCTCTATTGCGATGCCTGCAATTAATAGATCAGATGTGCCGATTGTAATTCCTTGTCTTCTCAAATCAGCATAGATATCTCCAGCAATTCTAGCTGAAGATTCTGTAACATAAATTATGCTATTGTTCATTGCAAATTGCTCAAAACTTTGTATTTGTTTATTTGCATCCTTAAACTTTAGTCCTCCCAGGATTTCAAAATAGGTTACAATTGATATGTTAATCTGATCGAATTCCTTCAGATAATCACGAAAGCGTTGTTCTACTTTTAAATCTCCTTTGAAATAGAATGACAAAATATCTGTATCAACGAATGTTTTTTTCATAGAATATCAATCCGTCGATCTATTTTTCTGTTGTCATGCAAATTTTTTGTAAAGTCCTCAAATATATCGTCATCCAGGTCATTCCATGTTCCCGCAAGTTCCAATGTCTTTTCTTTAGATTTAAAGCGATTCTCCATTTTTGACAATAGATTGATAACTTCAGTAAGTTTATCTGCTGAAAGAACTTGAATTTGCCTTATAAGGTCGCTTCTTAACTTATTCTCAAAGTCCATTTAATATATAATTTTTAAAAATCTCATTTACTATTAAATTCTCTAACACTTCCACCTTTACCGCCGTTCCAAAACAGTACAAATCTAACTTGATTATTCTCAGCTACTTTAATCTCAAAAGTAAACAAAATTACCATCCATATTAAATTATAGCCAATCCCTCAATAATTTAATTGGATCAATTTTACCAGGACAAAATATCCCTCCTCAAACTTTTTTTCCCTACATCTCTATCATTTTGCCATTCCACTTCATTACATCTCATAAATCTTTATATTTGCAGCGCAATGGAATCAGGCAAAATATTACTCGAATCAGAACAAGTCCATCTCACAATCGATCGCTTATGCCATCAATTGCTGGAAGAGTATGCTGATTTTGAAAATGCCTGTATCATCGGAATCCAGCCTAGAGGTGTGCCTTTAGCAGATAGAATTTATGAAAGGCTAAGTGTTTTAATTCCCGGTCATGCCATTATTTATGGCAAAATGGATATCACATTTTATCGGGATGATTTCCGGACCAGATCCAAGCCTTTGCAAGCCAGTACAACTGATATGAACTTTCTCGTTGAAGGAAAGCGCGTACTGCTGATAGATGATGTGCTGTATAGTGGAAGAACAGTGCAAGCGGCTTTGACTGCTTTGCAGCATTATGGACGTCCGGCCAAAGTGGAGCTTTTAACATTAGTCGACAGAAGATTCAACAGACATTTGCCTATTCAAAGTGATTATACCGGCGTGACAGTGGATGCACTCGATGATGCATATGTCAAGGTAGAATGGGCCGTCCCTGATGGCGAAGATCAGATTTTACTTTTTGCCCAAAAAGCAACCTAAAATATAATACATGTCTGATTTACAACTCAGTACGAAACATTTAATCGGCATAAAATATATAAGCAGGGAAGATATTGATCTCATTTTGGAGACTTCCAAAAGTTTTAAAGAGGTGATTAACCGCCCCATTAAGAAAGTTCCTTCACTCCGGGATATCACTATTGCAAATTTATTCTTCGAAGATTCTACACGAACAAGAGTTTCATTTGAACTGGCAGAAAAACGACTTTCAGCTGATTCTATTAACTTTTCTGCTTCCTCTTCTTCAGTGAATAAAGGTGAGACGCTTCTCGATACTGTCAATAATATCCTTTCGATGAAAGTCGATATGGTTGTCATGCGACATCCCGCTCCCGGTGCTCCCGTGTTCTTGTCCAGACATATCGATGCCAATATCATTAATGCAGGTGATGGCACACACGAGCATCCTACGCAAGCTTTACTGGACGCTTACTCCATGATGGAAAAGAAAGGTAATCTGGCAGGGCAAAAAGTAGCTATCATAGGAGATATCACACATTCCAGAGTGGCATTAAGCAATATTTTTTGCCTTCAAAAACTGGGGGCAAAAGTCAGAGTATGTGGCCCTCCGACATTGATTCCAAAGAATATCTCATCATTGGGAGTTGAAATATCCTATGATATTGATGATACACTGCAATGGTGCGACATTGCAAATGTTTTAAGGATTCAATTGGAGCGACAGGAATTGAAATATTTCCCATCATTGAGAGAATACCATCAATATTTCGGAGTTACTAAAAAAAGATTGGAGCGATTGGATAAAGAAATTGTCATTATGCACCCGGGGCCCATCAACAGGGGAGTAGAGATCTCCAGTGATGTTGCAGATTCCGGTCAATCAATAATTTTACAACAAGTTGAAAATGGTGTGGCTGTCAGAATGGCTGTATTATATTTGCTGGCTTCACGCCGCCAGTCAAACTAAGTACCCATTTCATTCGTTACTCAAAAAAATATCTGAACTATGTTGAAAAGTTGCCTTTACATTCTTTTAGTTTTTTGTTCTATTGCAACTCAGGCAGCAAATGCTTATGAGATCAAAGTCAAAATGCGCAATTACACTGAAGAAGTACTGTATCTGGGTTATCATTACGGAGACAAGCAATATTTGAGGGATAGTGCTACCGTGAAGGACAAGGATGGTTTTTTTGTTTTTAAAGGAGATTCTCTTCTGGATAAAGGCATTTATTTGATTGTTCTGGCTCCTGATAAAAAGTATTTCCAGTTTATAATAGACGATAATATTCAGAAATTTGAAATAGAAGCAGATGCAGTGCAGCCCGACAAGGACATTAAATTCAAAGCATCAGAGCAAAATGCAATCTTCTATGAATATATGCATTACCTCACAGATGCAAAGAAACGGGCTGATGCTGTGCGGGCTGAAATTGATTCTACCAGTGAAGCAAGCAAAACATCAGGAGAGGAGCGTCTGAAAGTAATCAATTCTGAAGTTAAGGATTATCAGCATAATATTATTAAAAAGCATCCTGACTACCTGCTCTCCTCTATTATCCAAAGTAATTTTGAAATCGAGATACCTTCTGATTTTACCGGGACTGAGGAAGAAATAGCCTATAAAAGATTCTACTATCAAAGGGACCATTTCTTTGACAAAATGAATATGAAAGACGGACGCTTGATACGCACGCCGATACTGTTTCAAAAAGTTGATGCTTATGTCAATAAATTTCATGCTATAGTCCCTGATTCTGCCATCATTGCAGTAGAAAAAGTATTGACAATGCTTAAAGGGAATGAGGATGCTTTCAAATTCTTCCTTGCACATTTCCTGAATACGTATAGCAAATCAAAATATGTCGGAATGGATGCAGTTTACGTCTACCTGGTAGACAATTACTATTCCAAAGGTTATGCTCCCTGGGTGGAAGAGGAAAGCATGGGTAAAATCGTCAAAACTGCGAATACCTTGCGTCCTATTCTACTGGGCAAGAAAGCTCCTGAATTACTAATGCAGGATAAAGATGGCAAAAATGTCTCCCTTCATGGACTGGATGCAAAAATCACTGTCATGATATTTTGGGCCCCGGATTGCGGCCACTGTCAGAAGTCTATGCCTGATGTGGACAAATTCGCTGCTGACTTTAAAGACAGGGGAGTAAAAGTGTTTTCAGTTTGCGGTAAATTGGGTGACACAGAGGAATGCTGGAAAATGGTGGATAGTAAAGGACTGCAAAACTTAATCAATGTTACTGATGGCAAGTATCGTACTCGTTTCAAAGAACTGTATGATGTGCAGGTAACCCCCAAAATTTATCTGTTGGATGCAGATAAAAAGATTATTTCCAAGAATATCGGCTCCGAACAATTACCGGAAATCGTAGATAGATTCTTAAAGGAGATGGAAACATCCAAAATGTAAAATATGAATCTTTATATGATACAGGCTGTTGAAGTGTCCATAGCGACACCTGCTTTGCTGTTTTCAGCAAGTGCGTTTCTTTTACTTGCATTCACCAACAGGTATCTGACCATCGCTGCCAGGATCAGAAGTCTCTGTGAAGAATATGATAAAAACCCCAAAGAAAATCTAAAACTTCAAATCAGGATGCTGGACAAGAGAGTGGATTTTCTGAGATTCATGCAGCTTATCATCATCGCCAGTTTCTTTACCGGAGTATTAAGCATGTTCCTTCTGTTCTTACAATTGAATATTGCCGGAGTGATTGTTTTTGGGGTCAGCTTGATGCTGCTTTGTGCTTCATTACTTTTTACGATCTATGAGATCAATATCTCTTCCCGTGCACTTAAGCTGCATATAAAGGAAAGTATTTATAATGAGTCTGTTGATGAAGAGCGGGAGAAATTAGTCTAGCAGCCGTTACTGGCTCCTGGCATCTAGCTTCTGTCTGAATCGCCGCGTATGGGGCTTGGGTGTGAGTGTAATCAATAACTCATATCTTCCCTGGCTGTTCATTTTCAATTTTCTCCCCAAAGCTTTGGGGATCAACTTTCAACTTCCAACTTCACACGGGCTTTTCATCTCATACCTTTTCTCTCATATCTTATACCTTGAGACATGACTCCTTCACCCATTTCAAATATTCCGCATTCGCATCCGCTGACCAATGGACGATACAAGGTACATCATACGGATGAATATCTTTAATAGCCCCGATCAACTGCTCCTTCAAATGGGCGGGTGATTTGAGAATTGCTACCCATTCCTGTTCCACAACGATTTCATCTTTCCAATGATACAAACTGTCCATTGGATAAATATTGGCACAGGCAATAAGCTGGCTCTCCAGCAGTGATCTTGTGATTTTCACTGCAGTATCTTTATCCGGATATGTAGTATAATATACAAGCAAATCCATCAGTCAGTGAATTTGTAACCTACACCTCTGATAGAATGAAAATAACGCGGTTCTTTGGGATTATTCTCAAAATACTTTCGGAAGGATAAAATGAAATTATCGATTGTTCTAGTAGACGGATATACATCATATCCCCAGACAGATTGAAGGATCTGATTTCTCGAAACCACTTCGTTCTTTCTGTCAGTTAACAGTTTGAGAAGCATCGTTTCTTTCTTTGTCAGATTAAAATCTCCCTGAATTCCTTTGGCAGAATAGGTTTGAAAATTAATCCAGTGATCTCCAAATTTGTAAGTATCCACCTCTGTGGTATCTACGTTTCTCTGGCTGCGTTTTAATAAATTCTGTACTCTAAGCAGCAATTCTTCCAGATTAAATGGTTTGGTCAGATAATCGTCACCACCTCGTTTCAATCCATTGATACGATCCATTGCAGTGTCCTTTGCCGTCAGGAAAATTATAGGAACTGTAGTGTCCGACAATCGTATCTGCTCACATACCTGAAACCCATTAATTTCAGGTAGCATTACATCCAGAATGATCAGGTCAAAATGCTGTTCTGTGAAATGCTTGATTGCTTTTCTGCCATCAGCAGCTGTGATGACTTCATAATTTTCCAATTCCAGATTCAGTTTTACAACATCTCTGATATTATCTTCATCCTCAACCAGTAATATTCTCATAGTAAATATTATACTTTAAGTAGTGAAACGACGAACCTTGATCCATTTGGTATCCTGTCTTCGATCTTTATTTTTCCTTTATGGGCTTCCACAATCCCTTTCACTATGTATAATCCCAAACCGGTACCTTTTGTTGAGCGGGTGTCCTCTGATCCTACACGATAAAATTTCATAAACACATTTTCCTTCTCATTATCAGGAATACCAATACCATGATCAGATACGCACAAATCAATGAACTGATCATTTTGCTGGAGGCTGATTTCAATATTTTTGATTTCACCCTGACTATATTTTATTGCATTTTCCAGCAGGTTAATTAAAACAATATGTATTGCTCCGACTTCGATGAATGCCAGATAGTCTTTTTCAGGTTTGAAATTGATTTCAACTGCAGGGTTTCTTTGGCGGATTTCGCTTATCACCTGCTCTACTAATTCGTTAAGGTTGTGAGGTTCCAGAGAAATTTCATACGCATCTTCGATACGGGCTGCCATCAGGAGATTATTCACCAAAGTATTTAATCTTTCAGTATCCTGTAAAGCATTATGTGTCAATTGACGCGTTTGATCTTCGTTGAGTGCCCTCTTTTTAAATGTTTCTAAGACTAGTTTGATCCCGGCAATTGGTGACTTTAATTCATGAGTAATGCTCAGTAGAAAATTACGCTGTTGCCTTGCCACATCAATTTCCTTTACAAATCCTCTGTTCATCAGCCATATTCCGATCACCAGAGAGAGAATAAAAAGAGAAGCCTCACCAAGAATCATCCATTCTTGTCTGGTGTATTTTTGATTTAACTCCTGATATGCAGCGCTTTGCTGAAAATTTGTTTCATTCTGATATATCCCCTCAGCGACCATTCCTATTCTCAGCAATTCAGCTTTAGCCTCAAAAGCATCTTTGTTTTTAGTGTAAAGTAGTACCGACCACCAGGCAAATGCCATCAGTAAATACGCAATGATGAAAATTGTCAATAACCTGATTTTTCTGCCGGCAGTAATCATATTTTATACATTGAAAATGGTATCCAAACCATTACAAATTACTCCTGCAGCTTTTTGCAGGTCATCATTTGAGTGTGCATCTGACACGAAACCTACTTCATATCCTGAGGGTCCAAAATACACCCCGTTGTCCAGCATGTAGCGATGCAATTGTTTAAAATACTTCATAGAATCCGGATCAATTTGCTCTGACTGGAAAATTCTGTCTGTTGCAAATGCTATCCAGAAAATGGAATCAATCTGCACCAGATGAACCGGATATTGTTTTGACTGAATATGAGCAGAAATTTGATTGCAAAATCGAATTGTTTTTTCTTCCAGAGACTCATAGAATCCCGGCTTTAGCAGCTGTGTCAAAGTGGCAATTCCGGCCGACATGGCTACAGGATTTCCCGACAAAGTTCCTGCCTGATATACTGGTCCGTCCGGTGAAATATTGCTCATTATCTCGGCGCTTCCTCCATATACACCGACCGGGAGACCACCACCTACGATTTTGCCAAATGTGATAATATCTGGTCTCACTTCATATTTTTCTGCAGCACCACCAAATCCTGCTCTGAATCCAGAGATGACTTCATCAAAAATCAGCAAACATCCATATTCGTCGCATTTGGTTCTCAGGTATTGAAGGAAGGATTTGTTCTGCAGCAGAAGTCCATTATTTGCGGGAATCGGTTCAATAATAATCGCAGCAATTTCATTTTCGTATTGATGAAGCGCTTCCTCCAGCGCAAATGGTTCATTGAGAGGTAAAACAATTGTCTCTGCAGCAAAGGATTCGGGGATTCCTGCTGAGGTCGAGATTCCGAAGGTGACCAATCCGGAACCGGCTTTAACGAGCAGACTGTCCACATGCCCATGATAACAACCTTCAAATTTGATTATTTTATTTCTACCGGTTGCTCCTCTTGCCAGCCTTAATGCTGACATGACAGCCTCAGTTCCTGAAGATACAAACCGAATTTTTTCAAGAACAGGATGATTGTCGACAATAAGTGATGCCAGTTCATTTTCGAGCCTTGTTGGTGCTCCAAATGAAGTGCCGCTTCTAATTGTCTCCGTTATAGCATCTATTACAGCCGGATATGCATGACCAAGAATCAATGGCCCCCAGGAACCGCAGAAATCAATGAACTCATTGTCATCTTCATCCCAAATGTGTGAACCGCTTCCTTTTTTAATGAATAATGGGGTTCCTTCTACAGACCGGAAGGCACGAACAGGAGAGTTGACCCCTCCAGGAAAGTATTTCTTCGCAGTTTCAAAAAGATGCGCTGAATTTTCTCTATTGATGGACATAGACATTTTTTGCAAAGGTAAATATTTGAAAATGGAAATCGTTGTGTGGATTCAGTCATATCTGTATCACAATCGTGCTAAATAATTCTCCTCACTTTGGTATGCATCATATTGCTAGATTTGCTGGATAAATAATGGAAATTTTATGTCAGAAGGTATTTATCTGCACGGTTATAGTGAATGGGAGCAGCAGCGATTGCTTCAGCAAAATGATATCCTTTCAAAATACATTTATCAAAGAATTGATTTATCGCAAGCCACAAGAATCCTTGAAGTCGGCTGTGGAGTGGGTGCTCAGATGATTTATATGTTGAGAAAATATCCCGGGATTCACATTACAGGTCTTGAACTGGAAGAAAAACAACTAGAGAAAGCAAGATTGAATCTCATGCACTCAGGTATTTCTGAGTCCAGATACACCTTACTTCTTGGAAACGCTACCCGCACAGGTTGGGATACCTTACAGGATTTTGATGCTGTTGTAATGATATGGGTTTTAGAGCACATTCCTGATTGTGAAGCAGTTTTAAGAGAATTGAAGCGGGTGCTGAAGCCAGGAACCCAGATATGGATCACGGAAGTTTATCATCAGAGTTTTGCAACATATCCGGCTATGCCTGCCATTCAGGAATTCTGGCAACAAATGATTCATTTTCAAAGCAGGACCGGAGGAGATGCCAATGTCGGATTAAGATTAGGTCAATTTTTACATTCTGCAGGTTTTCAAACAGAATGGGTTGCTCCATTTCCGATGTTATTTGATGCCCGTAACCTTCCGGGCAGAGCAGAAATGTTTGAATATTGGAAGGATCTCATGTATTCATCCATTGATTCCATGGAGAAAAACGGATACAATGTATTGCAAAACTGGGCTCAGGTGGAATATGAACTGACCCAATTGAAGGAAGATGCAAATTCAGTCTTTTATTACTCATTCATACAGGCGAAAGCTGCAATTTAATTGTTTGAACAACTAAAATAATCTCTTATGCGTACCTGTATGAAAATGTAAGAATGGACAATCAAACAAATAAAAGGAATATGCATTTTAAAATGATTTCATTGAGTTGCTGTATTGTGCTGTTTTCATATTGCAGTAAAGCAGAAATGGAGAAGACGGACCCTGTGCCAGTGGTCACTGAGGATTCTATTCAGCCATTGAGATATCTCGCTCTGGGTGATTCATATACCATAGGAGAAGATGTGACAGAAACACAGCGATATCCCTTTCAGCTGAGTGAGAGAATTAAGCAATCCGGATTTCCCTCTATTACACATAAAATTATTGCCAGGACAGGATGGACCACTGCTGATCTTAAAAATGGTATTGCACAGGAAAAAATAGATAGCAACTGGCAGCTTGTCTCCATATTGATTGGCGTTAACAATCAATACAGAGGGCAACCTATAAGTCGATTTGAAACAGAATTCAGGGAATTGCTTGAATGGGCAATTGCACTTGCCGGAGGAAAACCGGAAAGAGTCTTTGTGATTTCAATTCCTGATTATGGCGTGACGCCATTTGGCATTAATTCAGGAAAAGGACCACAGATTTCTGCAGAAATTGATACATACAACACGATCAAGGAAAATATTGCTCAGGAATATAACATTGCTTATCACTACATCACGGATATTTCAAGATTGGCCGGAAATGATTTGACTTTACTGGCTCCTGATAAATTACACCCTTCAGGTAAGATGTACAAGCTTTGGGTGGACCGCATTTATGAAGATGTCTTGAAAATGCTGGAGTAGTATAGTACACTTGACAATAGGAGAACATTTGTACATCTAATTGAAAGCTTATTGCTTTTCTTCACTTTAAAACGTATATTTGAAATATACAATGTAGCTCTTATGAAACTTCAGCAACCTATCCGCACAATTATGACGCCAAATGTTTTATCCATTCAAATAGATGAGACATTGGATGATGCACTTGCAATCATTCAGTCACACCATATCAGGCATATTCCTGTCATGAAGGGTGATCATCTGGTTGGTATGATCAGCAGGACAGATATCAACAGGCTTACTTTTGGAGCTTTAATTCCGGGACAGGAATCCGCTGATGAGGCCATTTTGGAAATGCTTAGTATTTCACAGGTAATGACACATCATCCCAGAGTAGTGAAAGCTTCCCAAACCATTCAAAGTGTCGCAGAAATTCTGGCTCATGAAGAATTTCATGCCTTACCCGTTGTATCCGATGAAAATGACTGGGAACTGGTGGGGATTATTACAACTACTGATTTGATAAAATTGATGTTGAGTGATTCCTGAAACATCAGAAATATCATTTCTCCCTTGACTTCAGACACAAATTACTTAGCTTGTATAAAATCCTTGCACCTACATTTCCATCCCATTCATGCGGAATACCACCTACCTCGCAAAGATCGAACCCAATAATGGTTTTGCCCTTTTCTACGATTTTTTCTAAAAGATAACAGGCTTCATTAAAATCTAATCCACCGGGAACCGGGGTTCCCGTATTAGGACAGAATCTCGGATCTAAGCCGTCAATATCAACACTGATAGCTACTTGTTGCGGGAGTTTGTCTACAATTTCTTCACAAAGTACATCAAAACTGAGTTCCTTATACATTCTGGTGCGAAGGTTTTTGTCATAATACACTTCAACACGCGGAAAAAGACTATCTGCCAGTTCTTTCTCTGCCTGGCAATAATCTCTGATGCCCACTTGAACAAGCTTCGTAAGATTTGTAATAGCCAATGCATTATAAAAAATGGAGGCATGCGAATATGTAAAGCCTTCATATGATTCTCTTAAGTCCATATGGGCATCCAGAACGAGCAATCCAAACTCCCCGTAATAATTTGCAAGCGCCTGATAATATCCAAGCGGCGTGCTGTGGTCACCCCCGACATGGCCTACTATTTTATTATTTTCCAGTCGTTCTGTAGTCCTTTGGTACACAAATTCATTCATGTAGCCACAGGCTTCATTGACCTCAGACAGTACTTTTTGGAGTTTTTTTGGGATTTTTGTCGCTGGTTTATTTTCTAAAAAATGAATATATTTTCTAACCTTCTTTCTCAGTTGCCTGCTCAATGATTGCCATTTCTCATTAGGAGCCTCAAAATAAAATCCGCATTTCCATGCATCAGGATAAACAGGATCCAGCAAATCTAATTGATAAGAAGCGTCGAGAATATTTTCCGGACCTCGTGCCGTACCGTCGGAATAGGACACAGTTACATCCCACGGCATTGGCTGCAAAATAACATCGGCCTCCTCTTCAGTAAAAGGAAGGCCTATAAAATTTCCGTTTCTAACTCCGACTCCATTTGGGTCGAATTGATCTATTTTTTCCTGTTTGCTGTCCATAATAATTTCATTTTATTGGCGAAAATGCAAAAATGGACTGCAGAAACAGCATTTATTCTTCTAAAAATTCTTTCTGAAGAAAAGTAATAGTTTTGTTAAATGCATCTTCAGTGATAGTGACATCATGCTTTGGATTACTTGGATTTGCAAATGCATGATCAGCATCGTACTGATGTACCTCCACTTCTTTTCCTTTTGCCTTTAAAGTAGTTTTAAATTCTGTTACTATGGCAGGTGTAATCCATTTATCTTTATTTGCAAAAATCCCTAAAACAGGCGCTTTCAGAGAATCTAATTTAGTTTCATCTTTTTCCGGCATACCATAATAAATTACACATGCTTTGGATCTTTCTCCGGCCATGATACTTGCCTGAAGAGACCATGAACCACCAAAACACCAGCCCAATGTAGCGAATTTGGCTTCTTCACCTCCGAGTGTGAATGCGCCATTAATAATAGTTCTAAGTCGCTCATCAGATGCATTGGATGTAAGTTTGGCAGCTGCATCGGCATCAGTTGCTTTTTTATAATCAAATAAATCCACTGCCAGCACGTGAGCTTTTCCACCTAATGCTTCAAATAATTTATCACTTTCTCTTTTTATATTATCATTTAAACCCCACCACTCATGAAATACCAGCAAGATTTTATCTGTTGGTTCTGTGGCAGTTATAAAGTATCCGTAGGCTTGCTTTTCATCTGCAGTAGCAATGCCGATCAGCTTCCCTTTAGGCTCGAGTAATGTATCCATCCGGGGCGACATATGAGCATTGCGAAATTCCTGATCACCGCCCAGTGCTGCAAAACTGGCTGTTGCAGTTGCCTGACAACAGGAAACAGAGGATTGTGCTTGTGAATAAAAATTAGCAAAAATTAACACTAAAATTACAAATGGTTTAAACATACGACTGAGTTTGATTGTGTACAAATACTGTGTAAATAAGGTATAATGTTATAAAAACAGAAATTGTTCAGGGATAAGATTGATGGGATTGAGGTGAGAGTGGAATGTTTTGAGTTTGTGTGTTGGAAGATTGATAGGATTGAGGTTAGAGTAGGTGTAGTGAGTTAGGGTGCGGGAAGTTTGATAAGATTGAGGTTGTGAGTGGGTGTTTTGGTTTAGTATGTGAGAAGAAGATGGATGTAGATTGAAGTGATGAGTGTGTGTCATTTGTTGAGAGTTTGAGGAGAGTGATGGGATTGATAAGAATTGCTGGATTGAAAAGAATGAGGGAGATTGACCTCTTTTATTTACCTTTGGGCGGATTAAAAAAATAAATAAAATATGTCAAGATTATTAATAATTGGAGCAGGTGGGGTAGGCCGTGTAGTAGTCTATAAATGTGCGATGAATCGTCATGTATTTAATGATATTATGCTTGCCAGCCGCACGAAGTCCAAATGTGATCAGATTGCAGCCGATGTTTTGAAACAAATTGGTGGCGCTCCCATAGAAACTGCCGCCATTGACGCGGATGATGTCCCGGCATTGGTTAATTTAATCAATGAATACAAACCTCAACTCGTACTAAATGTGGCGCTCCCTTATCAGGACTTGACCATAATGGATGCCTGTTTGGCTACCGGAGTACACTACATGGATACCGCCAACTACGAGCCCAAGGATGAAGCTAAATTTGAGTACTCCTGGCAATGGGCATATCAGGACCGGTTCAAAGATGCCGGATTAATGGCATTGCTGGGATGTGGCTTTGATCCCGGGGTAACATCTGTTTTTACTGCATATGCGGCAAAGCATCATTTTGATGAAATTCATTATCTTGATATTGTCGATTGCAATGCAGGTGATCACGGCAAAGCTTTTGCCACAAATTTCAATCCGGAAATCAATATTCGCGAGATTACCCAAAAGGGCAAATACTACGAAAATGGTGAGTGGATTGAGGTAGAACCACATTCTGTCATGAAGCCCCTCAATTATCCTGATATCGGACCCAAGAATTCATACCTGATTTTCCATGAAGAACTGGAATCTCTCGTAAAGAATTTCCCCACTCTTAAAAGAGCAAGGTTTTGGATGACTTTTGGAGATGAATATCTTACTCACCTCAGAGTTATTCAAAATATCGGCATGTCCAGAATCGATCCTGTCATGTATAAAGGAGTAGAAGTTATTCCTCTTGAATTTTTGAAATATGTACTACCTGATCCGGGAAGTCTGGGTGAAAATTATACAGGGCAAACATCTATTGGTTGCCGTATCAGAGGAATCAAGGATGGCAAGGAAAAGACTTATTATGTTTGGAATAATTGCAAACATCAGGATGCATTTGATGAAACCGGTGCGCAAGGTGTTTCCTACACAACAGGAGTTCCGGCGATGATTGGAGCTAAACTGATTCTCAATGGCACCTGGAAAGGAACCGGAGTATTTAATGTGGAGCAACTAGATCCGGATCCATTTATGAAGGAACTCAACGAACAAGGTCTTCCATGGCATGAAGCATTTGATGTAGATCTTGAAATATAAGTATTATTACAATTGATTCTGAATACCTTATGATTCCTTACGATAAATTTCCTTCACCGGCTTACATTCTGGATGAATCTTTATTGATTCGAAATCTGGAGCTGATTCAGGATGTCAGAAATAGGGCAGGGGTGCATATCATTCTTGCCCTCAAAGGTTTTGCCATGTGGAGTGTATTTCCATTAGTCCGTAAATATCTGGACGGAGCAACTGCCAGTTCATTGAATGAGGCCAGACTTATCAATGATTTCATGCAGGAAACCAAAGCTCATACATACTGTGCTGCTTTCATACCCTCTGAATTTGAGTCTTTTATGGCACTTTCCAGCCATGTAACATTTAATTCCATCACAGAATATGAGCGATATAAGCACTATATTCCTCAATATCCTGAAGTGTCTTTTGGGATCAGAGTGAATCCCGGTTACTCAGATGTTGGAACGGACCTTTACAATCCATGTACTCCCGGAAGCAGATTGGGTACACCTGCAAACCATTTTGGCAATTCCTGGCCGGCAGGACTGGAAGGACTGCATTTTCATGCGCTTTGTGAAAATGATTCCTATTCACTTGAGCGGGTTTTATCCTCCCTGGAAGAGAGATTTGGAAAATACCTGCATCAATTGAAATGGGTGAATATGGGCGGAGGACACTTGATGACCCGGGAAGGTTACGACATAGAACATCTGATTCAATTGCTTCAAAATTTCAGGAAAAAATATCAGGTTGAAATCATTCTGGAGCCCGGAAGTGCCGTTGCATGGCAAACAGGTGACCTTTTATCTACTGTTTTGGATATAGTGGACAATGAAGGTACCTCAACCGCTATGCTGGATGTTTCCTTTACAGCTCATATGCCCGATACACTTGAAATGCCTTATAAACCCATTATAGAAGGAGCCACAGACCCTGCCTCCGGAAAACCTACTTACAGAATGGGGGGAATGAGTTGTCTTTCCGGTGACTTCATGGGCGATTATAGTTTTGAAAAGGAATTGAGTCCCGGAGACAGACTTGTTCTTAAAGACATGATCCATTATACTATGGTTAAAACAACGATGTTCAATGGAGTAGGACATCCTGCCATTGCGATGTATACAAAAGATAAGGAATGCAAAGTCATCAGGGAATTTTCCTATGAAGATTACAGAGACAGATTATCCTGATGATGTATACATGGCAGGATTGGGAACAAAAAAACAGAATCACTTTAAATGAAAAATTTCAGGAGGCCGAAAGCAAAGGCTTGCTCAGGATTTTAAAAGAAGATTTTAATATCAAAGGGCCAGATCTCAGTGATGTTGAAGTAAAGCAGCTGGACAATGCAATTGGGCGCTTATTGTTGAATGAACCTGTGCAATATATCACTGGCAAAGCTTTTTTCTACGATATATTCCTTCATGTGAACCCTACCGTGCTGATTCCCCGCCCCGAGACTGAAGAATTGGTTGAACTGGTGTTGACTTCTCCTTTACGGGGAAAGACTGTTAGCATCCTGGATATCGGCACCGGAAGCGGATGTATTCCAATCGTGATTAAGCGTAAATGGCCGGAAGCACATATGGTAGCTTGTGATGTAAGCAGAGAAGCTCTGGAAACCGCAAAGAATAATGCAGCAATGCACAAAGTGGAGATGCGGTTTTTACCTTGCAATTTTCTGGATGAGCAGGAGAGGAGAAGGATTTTGTCTCAAAAATGGGATATCATCATCAGTAATCCTCCGTACATCCCTTTACAGGAAAAATCAAAAATGGGATTGAATGTGATTGCCTATGAACCTCATATGGCATTATTTACTACAGACATTGAAGGGCTGACATTTTATAAAGCAATATCTGAATATGCTGTCAATCATCTTGAAGACAAAGGGTCTGTTTATTTGGAAATGAATGAGTTTCATGCAGATAAAATACAGGAACTATTCTCTTCAAAGGGGATGAGTTCTAAGATTTTGAATGATTTGTCTGGTAAACCCCGAATGTTGCATGTTGAGAAGCTATAACAGGATTTACACAATTGCACTTGTCAGCTAGTCCTCACCGGCTGTGATGTTTTTCTGCAGCTCCGCTTTGAAAAGTGATGTCTTTTCGTGGGACAAGCCACGAAAAGGTGATGTCTTGCAACTTTTTTCAGCTTCGCTTCATAAGTTGCAAGGTGATGGCTGCGCAAAAAACAATCAGGCAGCTTCTTCCAGGCAATTCACTGATAACTTTTATTTTATACGGCTGTTTGTGGTGCTTGCCAAAAGCCAGAGGTCAAAAGCGGCTGTTTCTTGCAGCTTATAGCTTGAAAAACTTCTTCTGCCTGTTGAGCCAGAGCCCAGGGGCTAGCAGCTAAAAGTGGCTGTTTAACTTACTCATTTTCTTCAACACTCCTAACTCACACCCACACCCCGATTAACCTTTAACCGAATAACCATTCCCCGGTTGTTTCCGCTTCAACGCTTCAACGCTTTAACGAACCACACTAACAACCCACACCCATAACTCACACCACACTTAACCCTTTAGCCGATTACCGATAAGCTCACCCGCCTGCCAGCTTCGTATTCTTATATCCCTGTGCGATCAGCCATTTCATCACTTTATCGCGGTGATTACCCTGAAGTATGATTTCGTGATCCTTGGCAGAACCGCCGACGCCACAGGATTTTTTGAGCGTATTTGCCATATCCACCAGCGCACTTTCCTTAAGAGACAAACCTTTAATGACTGTGGCTTCCCGATTGCCTTTTAATCTTTGCAGGTGAATTCTGACAATATCTTTATTTTCAGCTGTAGCTTTTATATCTGATTCTTCAGATTCCTTTTGAGGTTCGGCCGGACCAAGTCCAAACAAAGATCTCAAATCTTGTAAATCATTTAGTGATGTTTGTTTCTTCATCGTGTTAATATATGGTGCAAAAATAGCGCAATTCAAGAGTTGAAAAAGACATTTTAACTTTATTGATTGCAATCAGCATAGTTGTTTTTTGATTTTGAAATAGAATAATCATATTGATTCAAAGTTAAAATCGATAATTAGATCATTATCAATATATTAAATTGTTTATAATTTATGATTAACGAAATATTAATTGTTGCCGGTTTCAATTGATAAAAAAAGTGTTACTTTTGCACCCGGTGAGAGGCATACGACCAGCTCCTGCTGAACCCTCCCAGGTCTGAAAGGAAGCAAGAGTAGGTGGTTGAGCGGTGTGATATGTTCTCTCACTTTTTTAATTTGTCTAAATAATTCACAAAATGTGATGTGAGTTCTTGGGCAATTACCATTCGAAAATCATTAAAATCCCCCACATCATGCTATTCTTTCTGGACACAGCCAATCTTGATCAAATCAGAGAGGCCAAATCTCTTGGTATTTTGGACGGAGTTACTACTAATCCTTCATTAATGGCCAAAGAGGGCATCGTAGGAGAGCAGAAAGTCTATGAGCACTACAAAAATATTTGCGAAATCGCTGAAGGTCCAGTAAGTGCTGAAGTTATCAGTACGGACTATGAAGGTATCATTCGCGAAGGAAAAATATTATCCGAAATTGATGAAAATATCGTCGTGAAGGTCCCTATGATCAGAGATGGTATAAAAGCTTTGAGATGGTTCTCCAATCAGGAGATTTCTACTAACTGTACATTGGTATTCTCAGCAGGTCAGGCTATTTTAGCTGCAAAGGCAGGTGCAACATATGTGTCTCCGTTCATCGGCAGAATAGATGATATCTCATGGAATGGTGTCGAACTGATTCGTCAGATTGCCAATATTTATGCTATTCAGGGATTTGATACTATGATTTTGGCAGCTTCTATCCGCACACCTTTACATATAGTAGATTGTGCTGAAGCCGGAGCCGATGTAGTAACTTGTCCATTGAACTCTATTCTTGGATTATTGAAACATCCACTCACTGATATCGGATTGGAGCAGTTTCTTTCTGATCACAGAAAACTCAACAGCTAAATTTCATTTCATCTTGTAGCCTTTGATTTCCCATTAAAGGTGATTTTCTGAACTTTATCAGCCTAAGCATTCATGTCCGACGCCTATAAATATAATCAAAGAGGAGTCTCAGCAGACAAGAATGAGGTTCATAATGCTATTGCAGGTATGGATAAGGGCTTGTATCCCAATGCTTTTTGTAAAATATTGCCGGATATAGCCGGTAATGATGAAGGCTATTGCAATATAATGCATGCTGACACTGCTGGTACTAAACCCAGTCTGGCATACATGTACTGGAAGACGACCCGAGATCTGTCTGTCTGGAAAGGGATCGTTCAGGATGCACTTGTTATGAACCTGGATGATATGGCTTGTGTAGGTTGTACCGACAATATTATTATTTCTTCCACCATCGCAAGAAATAAACATTTGATTGATGCAGAGGTCATAACTACTTTGATTCAATCCTGCAATGAATTTATTGAGGAAATGAAGGAGTATGGGATTTATATTCATCATGCAGGTGGAGAGACTGCCGATGTGGGTGATATCATGCGCACGCTGGACGTGGGTTACACGGCATTTGCCAGGATGAAGAGAAAGGATTTGATTATCAATAATATTCAGCCTAGTGATGTGATCGTAGGATTGGCCTCTTATGGTCAGACAACTTATGAACAGGGCTATAACGGCGGTATGGGTTCCAATGGACTT
>JALHRR010000062.1 GCA_022841345.1 Saprospiraceae bacterium | reverse complement strand
TGTAAATGTTAATCCTCCCAAACCTTGAGTATCAGATGATGCCATAGCTTCTCTGTATATATTACTTGCTCTACCAAATATTTTATCTATACTATTATTAACTATTTGTTTCATTATTAATATATTTGTATTAGTTAAATAAACAGCTTTATCTAAAGCATTACTCCAAGCAGCTTGTGCCACAGTAGGTGCTGTAATTTGATTTACTGTTCCTAAAATATTAGATGTAACTAATGAAGGCCAAGTAACAGCTCCAGATGTTAATTCTGATATTCGTCCTAAATAAAGATTAGTTGTTGTGCATAAAAATATACAAGGAAAGGTAGCATTTGCTGTATGCCCTGGAACCGCATAATCTTGTGAATCTAGTAAAATAAGTGTACCAGTTAACGCCGGTAAATTACCAGTTTTATGAACCCAAGCGTCTCCAGTTGTACCAAATGCTCTACATATATCAGCAGTTCCGGCAGTCGTAACATTGACTGCTACTCCACCTGTAGTTGTTGATACTTGAAAATCATTTGCTGTACTATTTCTTACAAAATAAACCGTGTTATTAGTTAATCCAGCTCCACCAGATAAATTTGTAATCCAAATTGGTGTGTTATCTGCATAACCGTGCGCTGTAAATGTAAATCTATCCGTTACATCGCTGACTGCTAGTCCAGCAGTTAATGGACAATTTAAAGTAGCATTAGTACTATAAACGTAATATTGATGAGTTGCAGCAACGCCATTATGAACATATATTCTGTTATTAGTAAAATCTACTGCTGATCCTGCTGATGCTATATTAAGCTGACCTACCCCTATATTAGATGGATCTTGTAAAAAATATGTAGATTTTTGATTTGATCCTGTTGCAAATGGAAATAAAGTGCCTGGACCTACTGCTAAAAAATCAGATAAATCAACATTATTTACACAATACAATCCGCCATTTATAGTAACAGATGCTGTCGTTGCTATAAAAACGCGCCATCCAGTTGTTCCTGTGTCTATTACTTTTAATGATCTAAATGTATGAGTTGTTGCAGCCACATCAGCTGCCGATACTCGTATGGTTCCAACAAAAGCTGTAATACCAGTTGTTAAATTTACTGTATGTAAACTAACAGGAATAATACCACCGGCTTCAGCTCCAACTGAAAATAATCTTCCATTTGGAGATAAGAAAGATAAAACAGGTGTGACTTGTGAAGTAGAAGCTGTATCTGTAAATGTATCAACAAATCTATTTAATGGTGGACCAAGAACTGTGTTAGAGTTTACAACTTTAGAATTAACTCTACCTTGTATGGTAGTTTTAGTTTGATCGTAGCTACTTACTACATCAGTCAATAGATCCGCTTTTATTACTTTCATATTTTTCCTTTTATATTAATAACCTAGTTATTTTTGTTCTTTTATATCTGTTACCGTCTAAGACATAAGTAAATGTCTTTCTAGCAACAAAGCCAATTCCAGTTCCAATACTAGGAGCAACATAATCTATTTGAGTGATTCTTTGATCTTTCGTACCGAAATCTGCATAAACTATATCTTGGTCTCTATCTTTGGCCGCTAAAATTTGTAAGTATCTATTATTAACAAATACTTTTTGAACACCGCCTGGTGTTCCATCTTCTGTACCTATAATAATGCCGCCAGCAGAAAGTTGTGCCAATATTGAACTTAATGCGGTTTGAGTATCAATATCTTTAACAGAGAGTTGACCAGCTGCATCAACTGATGCCTTATTAGTACCATCACTTATACCAACTCTAAGATCAAGCTCAGAATCAACTCTAACTGCATGCTTAATGCCCGTTTTAGTTCCATCTTCAGAACCGGTAGCTAACATACTATCTGGAGCTGTAGCATCAAAACCATCAGTTCCAATAGTTACATCTCCCGAGATAGTTGCAGTTGTTGGCAGTGGATTACTAGAGTCAATCTTTCTGCCATACTTATCTACAAGTACGTTTCTTAGGGCTACTGTTGGCTCTTCTTCATAAACGGCCCTATTTATCTCTTCAACAGGGACAGATGACCGTTTTTGTTCATTTGCGCTAATTGCACTAGAAAGTGCAGTAGTATATGCCGATATATCTAAGTACGTGGATATGTTGGCCCCAATAGGACCAACTACAATAGTAACATCATTTGGAACTGATTTAACTTCGATATTTAAGTTAGGGAGAGTATTAGCTGTTATGTTAACTAACTGTTTTACTTTAAATAGACTTGAGTCTATTACCGTGATGACACCACCTGGCGTACCATTAGATGTAAATAGCTGCGGGGGAACCGCTGCCCAACGCTTCTCAAACATAACCCTACCTATCCAAACATCCTCGACCCTTCGAGGACTTTAATACAATTTTATTGTACCAGATTAGTAGCCTGACTTACCGTCATCCTTATCAGATACCTTAATGCTATTCCAGTATGCCAGCTCTTCTTCTTCAGTTCTAAAGCGTTGACTTAGTGGCTTAGTAGCCTCTGCAAAGAAGTTATTAAGGGTGCCTGACCATTCACGCTCAGCGGCCTTAGCCATTTCTTCACTTACAGCTAAATGACCAAACATTTCTTGGTCAGTGGGCTGTGGCTTAGGATCAGCAAACATGTGACGCATCCCTACAGGAATATCACCAAGCATCTTCTTACCGGCCAATAAGTTAGCCATCTGTTGGGCTGCCTTTTGTTCACCAGTTTGATGCTCAACACCAGCCAACTTCATGATTTCCTCTTCAGCAGAAGGGAATGGAAGGTGTTGGCCCCAAGCCTTTGCAAGACCACGTTTCTTATTCTCAGCTGCGATCTCTTCTGGAGTAAATTGTTTTACAGGCTGTTTCTTATTAGCTTTATTTTGAAGACGGGCTGTTAGTGCAGCAGATGCCTTACCGCTCAGTTGACCAGGTTTAGTGCTATATGCTTTCGCATTAACATTAGGTCCAACACCAACAGGATCTAGGTTGTTAGACTTTCTACGAGCATTATCTACTGCAGAATATTGACCACCGCCCTTAGGACCATAGCCAGACTTTTCAACATCATCTTCATCTTCATCGTCACCCTTATCAACTGGATCGTTGATGTAGGCATATCTCTTACCAGATCCGCCAGCAGTATTTTGATTAGCTAGATCGGAGTCGACCATCTTTGGGAATGGTTTAGTGTAATTAGCTGGAGTTAAAGTATTAGGTGCAGTTGGAACCGGTTGTGCTGGTGCAGCTGGAACTGGAGGCGTAATAGCAGGTGCAGCAGAAACAGGTGCCTGAGGTGACATGCCTATTTTTGCACGACGTTCTGCGATTTCCATCTCACGTACGCGTTTCTGATTGGCCATCTGTGCTTTAGGATGCCAATAGGGAAGCTCGTCGCTCTTGGTAAGGCCTTGTAATGATTTAATCAATTTGTCAGCCAGATTGTTTGCCTTATCTTCTGGACGATAGAAATAACGAATAGAAAGAGTGCTATTGCCAAGATCTTCAACGAGACCGCGACTAATAAAACTTTTTCTAAGTTGTTCAACCATAGCCATAGGAGTTTCTGGTGGTATTACCACTTCGATAACATCATCGCTAATTTGTTCAAATTCAATCTTACTCATCGTCAGACTCCTCTATTCCACCCTCTAGATCAAAAGACTTTTTAAGCTTTGGTGCTGGCTTTTTAGCTTCAGCAAGCTTATGCTTATGTTTCTCAGAGGCGATCTGGTTCTTCTGTGAAGCTTGTTGCTTCATGTTCTGTTCCATCATCTTCATCTTAAGCTCGTGTTCTTTCTTTTTGAACTCGAGTTCAAGTTTCATTTGCTCTTCTTTAAGCTTAAGTGCAATCTCACGCTCTTTTAGATCCATTTCAGCCATCTTTTTAGATACTTCTGGATCAACTGCTTGCGATTGCGCATTCTGAAACTCTAGGTCCATCATTCTCTTTTGATGTTCTTTATCAGAGCCATCTGGAGATGCGGCCTTAGCGTTTTCATATTCTAGATCAAGCATACGCTTCTTATGATTCTTTTCAGTCTCAGGATCTGGAGCTTGCATCTGTGCGTGTTGAAACTCTAGGTCCTTCATGCGCATGGCATGTTGATGATCTAGTTCAGCTTGCTTAAGTTTAGCTTCGTTCTCTGTATCAGCAGAGCGCTTAGTATGTTCAAGTTCCATCTCATGTTGTTTTTTAGCATTTTCAGCTTCAACATCAGCCATTTGATAAGTCGCATGAGCTTTCGCTTCCTTAGACTCATCATAAGCAGGAGAGTGATGACCGTGAACGATATAAGCAATTTCAGGCTCAGAGTATCCTTCGTTTTTCAACGCTTCGATAATCTTAGCTTCTGACTCTTCGTCTCCGCCAGCACCTTCTTCGTCAGCTCCGCCAACGGCTTCCATATCCATGTCCGCATCATCATCTTCAGAAATTGGCGGAGGTGGATTCATATCGTCATCTTCACCCTCTTCCATTTCTGGTTGAGAATTTTCATCATCTTCTGGAAGGGGATTTTCTGCACCCTCGTCGGATCCATCGTCTTCAGGTTGACCTTCTTGAGCTGCAGCCATTTGAGCCATCATCTCAGGGTCCATCTGTTCTTCATCGCCTTCGCCTTCTTCAGGTTGAGGCTGAGGATCTGGTTGTGAAGCTGCAGCAAGGTCCATGAATGCTTCAAGGTTGTTAAGACCTTTCTTAAGGTCTTTCCACTTATCTTTAAGCTTCTTTTTCTTAGGATCCTTCTTCAAAGGCTCATTGCCCTCTACGATTTCCTGTTTTCCATCTGGTGCTACTTCTAGCATTTCATTTTTTTCACTCATACTGAATCCTTTTTGATCTTATTATCTTTAGACCAAAGTGGTTGCAGGTTAGTATAATGGCACACCTCTGCAATAACTTGATTATTAGATAAGTCAGACTTAGCTAAAGGATATATGTGATCGATTTCCCAATCACCATAGTTATCCCAACTCATTCCGCTATCAAATTTAGACTCTAAATGAGTCTTTAGCTCTTCTATTGTACAACCTAAATACACTGATAAAGAACTATGTTTAAAACCTTTAGTAACAGCCCTTGAAAGTCTGGCTCTCAAATTACTAGCTAATCTAAAGTCAATATCTTCAGATCTGCGTTTATTAACATAGTTACGTTTTCGCTCTTTAACTGCTTCTTTATTAGAAGCTTCATAAGCTCTTGCAACTTTATTAGCATGCTCTTTGTTATTTATATACCAATGAGAATCTTTGCAAACTTTATTGCAAAACATAGCCGTTTTAGCTGGACTTCTATCTTCAAATTGGTTATTACAGTATTTACAGTTTTTCATTATATAAAATCTATTAAGAACCTTTTTTGGTAATAGCCCTTTGCAGCCTCCATTTGCTGAGCCGCAAGACCCTGAAGATCTTTAAGACGATTCTGCAAGAAAGCTGGTCCAAGGGTTGAAGTACTTTGTGAAGTTCCGTCAATACTGATGCTCACTCCGTTATGTGGGAACAAGATTGGTCCCATTACAGATAACATCTTTATGGCTGCCATATTCTCAATAAGACCTACGAGCAACGCCGGAACTTGACCCTCTGGAAATCCTGCTCTATATTCTACTAAGATTGCTCCAGGCCAAGTTTGAATTCCTCCAGAAGCTAATGCGTGATAAGCCATACCAGAGTAAATACTTGCAACGAAACCTGAAACAGTAACTCCATTCGCTGGAACAAGCTGTACAGTTTGCTCTTGCGACTGGATGTGAATATATTCAAGAGGAATATCAATCAGTGGGAAAGAGCCAGGGGCTCCACTACCATTGTTAAAAGTAAGTTGAAACTTAGATAAATCTAAGATAGGTCCATGAGCAACTTTCATGTAACCCCAACTCCAGAACTGAAGTTCTTTATTGAAGTCATGACGTTCTCTGAAAGTTACAGGAGTAATATAGAGGTCAAGCGTATGCTCGATCTCTGAGATAGCTTCATCGATAAAGCGTTGAAGTGCTTCATCAGTTACTTCTTCACCAGTCAAAAATGAACGAAGAGGAATTCCAAATAGAACTCCAGCTCGCAATGTTGCAGGCGTAGGTAAAGCGTGAAAGCGCGTTGGCGTGCTCTCCATCTCAATTTCAAACGCCGGAAAAGGCGAAATCGTTGGTGTCTTAGTAATACTCATTAAATTCCTCCACCCTCAGGCTTTGGAGCCTTACGGATTTTAACTGCTTGTGCTTGTCTTTGTGCACCAACACGTTTCAAACGATCCTGAATATCAGGAGCCGCAGCATGACCTGTTGAACCAATCATACTATGTAAATCAACCTTAGGTGCCTGTGGTGCTTGAGCTTTAGAAGCAAATTGCTTTTGAGCTTGACGCACTTCAGTAGGTATCTGGTCTTGGTTTCTCATGGCAGTCATCTGTAATCCACGAATCTTATTCGCAGCATGAGTGGCAAAACTAGCCTTACTTGGGTTGTCGTGGTCATAATCATTCATAGCTTGGATAAGACCATGCATCCCAGCTTCATGTAACATACTCATATCAATGTCTGGACTCTTATGATCTAGTCCTAAATGTGCCAATGTTTTGTGCGCATTCATACCGATCAAAGGGTGATAGTGAGAGAAAAATTTCTCAAACTTAGGGTCTTTATTAGGACCATCGCCAAGGATACGAGCAATATCTCGCTTAGATCCTTCATCATGAGTCATCATGTCATCGATGTTGCCAACTTTCTTGGCTTTCTTATTATAATCTTGTCCATACTGCTTAATGAAGTCTTGGTTACCCATAGCAAAGCTAGAAGCAGGATCCTGCTTGATAGTCGCTTGAGTTCCCTCTTCACCTTTAACGCCACCAGCGTGTTGCATACCCTCTTCAAGAGAATATCCTTCGCCGCCGTGACCACCACCAGAAATTACGTTTCTGATTGCAGCATCTTTATTGGCAGCATGAATATCTCTATTCCCTTTGCCTTTTTCATGAGCTTCATGGTGAGCACTCAAAGCATTCTTTAAATGCTCTGGATTCTTAGTTTTCCAATCGCTCTCAAATTTATCATCCATTTCCATCTGTGCAATTGGATCTGCATTCTTATATTCGTCTGAGCTTGTGAACTGACGATATGCAGAATTCCTATCACCATGAGCCGCATTTCTAGCTTCAATGATATTACCATGACGAGCTAGTTCTGGATTCTTAGATGGATCGGCCTTTAGAGCTTGTGCTTCACGAGCACGTTGCTCCCAAGGACGTGTATATGAACGCAAAGCCATGAGGTCTTCACGGCTTGGTTGTTCAAATCTACTACGCTTTACTTTTTCCCCTTGTGCTTGGGCTTGCGGTGCCCCAGCGCCTGCGGCTTGTGCGCCGGCTTTTGAGCTGCTTGCGGCAGCTGAGCCTGGCACTTGCAGTTCAGACACTGCTTCACCTTCGGCTTCATCATCGCCGAGATCTTCGTTAATAGCTTGTTGATGAGCATCTTCATCTTCATCATCGCCGTATTCATCATATTGGTCTCCCTTATTCTCTGGATCATTTTCCTTGAGCCAGTCGCTACCAGCCGACTCTTCGTCGTCTGGGTCAAATTCACGAAAGCCTTCGCCCAAATCTTCGTCACTGCCGTCATCACCCATATCATTGGGATCATATTCGTCAGATAACTTTTGGCGAGCTTTTTCTAATTCTTCTTTTGCTTTACGCAGTTTACCTTCAATAGACTCAGCTAAAGAAGAAACTGTTTTGGTTTTGTAAGACATTATTTCTTACCCCCAAATTTCGCAGCGATAGATGCCAATTTGCTTTGCAAATCAGGATCGTTTCCTGCAGGCTTCGGTGCAGCTGGTACTTCTGGCGCTGGAGTTGCAGGGGCAGGTGCCGCTGGAGCTGCTGGAGCCATAGTATTTGCTTTACCGTATTTTGCTTCAAGTTCTTCAGGAAGTGCATGTGGTTGACGAAGCAACTTCATACCTTCATGAAAATGAGGAGCTTTAACTTTGCCACGAGATTTAAAACCTTCTGGATCAGAAGCATGAAGTCTCTTCACACCTTCCATCCATTTAGCATTATGCTCAGATCCATGCCAATCTTGCATCTTAGATGCAATCTGTTCAAGATCTTCTGGTTTCAAAGATCCTTGTGGAACGTCAGCAATCTCATGGATTGGATGTTCGTCAAATGGATGTGGAACATAATCATCCTGTTTACCAGGGTCATTGATATGTAAATAAGCCTCTTTAGCATCGATCTTTGCTGGATTACCGATTTGAACTTCTTCCCATGGGTATCCACCTTTATGAGGTGAACGCTTCACGTCAGCATGTTCTTCATGTGGCTGCATTTCAAGATAACGATAGTCTGGAACAGAGCGAGGGTTCTTCTCGCGAGGAGTTGAATTCAAACGACGACGTAAGCCCTTGGTACCTTCTTTAAGTTTACCAGCGACTCCACGTTCAGCACCTTCTTTAATACGTTCAGGTGTTGTATAGTTTGTTTCCCAAGGCTCTAATGGAATGTAATCTAATCCCAATTGTCCGTTAGAATGCGCTGAAGCTTTACCAGCTTAGTGCATTAGAGGAATAATTTGATTTAAGTGTTTGTCAGCGATTTCTCGTTGACCATTCTTTAATGCAGATTTATAGTGAGAAACGTGATGAGAAAGAGCATCACGCATCATCTCAACGTCTTTATTCTTCATTTGATTGCCAAATGCCGTAACAGCAGCATTAGCACTTCGCCCCATTGAAGCCTGAGGACGAGCCATCTTCTCAAGAGATTCGATTACCTTATTGGCAATCAAGTCATCTTTCATGACATCAATAATAGTCTGTAGTGTAGGGTTACCATCCGCTTTTTTAAGAAGTAGTTCTCTAAAGGATTTAAGTTCCACAACCATCTCCTTTTTTCCAGTTATCTTTCGACCACAATGGTTGGAGATTAGTGTAATGACAAGCCTTCTTTAGTTCTTCCCTATTAGTTAAATCAAATGAACTTAATGGGATGATATGATCTATGTGCCAACCTTTTATAGTATGATTGTTCCATGTCATTCCAGGTTGAAACTGAGACTCTAGATATGTTTTTAAAAAATCAACTGAACAACCTAAATCTGCAACAAAAGAACCAGATTTATAGTTATTTTTAATAGCATTATTTAAACGAGATCTAAGTATCGACTTTAATTTATAAACTTTATTCTCATTCATTAACTTTGAATGGTAAATAGTGCGATCAGCAATATCTTTTTCTCGATTTGCTTCATACCAAGATTTGTTTAAATTAACAATCTTGTCTTTATTTTCTTTGCGATACTGCTTTTGATAGCAAACCCGACACAATGTACTTTTTCTTGGTCGATTTGTAAGAAGTATCGATGTAGCGCATGATGTGCACTCCATGTTCACTCCTTAATTAAATTCTGCGGCCAGCGTCTCTAGCGACCTGAACGAATTGAGCACCAGTGATAGCGACAGTTACAGTTACGGCTTGTTTAAGAACAACACCAGTTGTAGTTGGGTCGGTCTTTACTGGCAATCCAGGGCCAGCGTTAAAGATTAGGATTTCACCAGATATCATTGTGGCTGCCAAAACACCATCGATAGTTACTGTGCCACCGGCAGCAGCTCTAACACGAAAGGATTGATAAGGCATAAGGGTAAGCGTTCCAGCTGCACCAGATAGCTTCTCTTCCCAAACCATACCTACTTCGGCGGTTCTCATTGATTCATTAGCGAGGTTACTTGTCTTCATTATAGTCTCCTGTTACAGAGACCATTATACCTTAGGATTAACTTAACTACCTGAAGTTCCGGTTTCAGGTTTCTTTTTGAACAATTCGAACAAAGACTTCTTAAGTCGATTCTTAGCTGAAATACCGAGTGGAGCCAGCATGTTCTCATACTCAACTACGGTGGCCCAGGCCTCTTCCTCAGAGCCCCAGTTATATGACTCTTTAGCTTCGACTTCAATAAATCGTTTCTTCTCATTTAGGTTCTCATCATAGACTACGTAATAGACCAGAACGGCCTTTTCAAGGAACGCAATCTTACATGTCTTAAAGATAGAAAAGTTCTTTTTATAGCCCAAAAGGTCTACAAAAGCCTGAATACTTGCTCCAGATTTGCCATCTGTGGGCACATTTACTTCAACTCTGTTGTTATTATTGGCATCTGTAGTCTTACGCTTAATAGTAAGCTCACCCATGTGGTCATGGTATCGGTACCTAATAAACTCGTCCTTATCATTCGTGAAATAGTCGTCATAGCTGCTTACCATCATCCAAGTCGGATTCAATGGCTGGACGAGCTTGACGAAGTCATCCATGCCGATATTATCGGCATAGTATTTTGTTTCAAGCTCTTTGAAGTGCATTATTGGCTCCTAAGGTAAGCTGCGATACCATCTGCGAACGTAGGGTTATCTCTTAGATAACCAACTGCCTTATTGCAAGCGTCGCATAAAAGTCCACGAACCCTATCAGTTTTATGGTCATGATCTACTGCTAACATAATTTTAAATGAAGACTGATCCTGTTTACAAGATGCACAGCAGCCACCTTGAGTCACTAACATTTCATTATATTGCTCTAAAGAGATGCCATATTTTGCTTGCAATTGACCAGACTTATATCTTCCTTTATTTTTACTACGCCAAACTAGATCATCCGCATAACAGCACGCCCTACATCGAGTGTAAAGTTTACCAGACTTTCTCTTTTTGAAAGCAGTTAACTCTTTATTTTCTTGACAAGTCGTGCAAGTTTTCATTATTTAGTTAGTCCCATTTTAAGAGATGCTCTTTTTTCCTTACTAAATAAATTCTGCTTATCGCGATGTTCGGCGCCACATGATTTACACTTATGCTTCTGGAATTTTCCAGAGCTAGTGTAGTAAAAACCATTCTTAATAAAAGATGTACTTCCACACTTACAAACATGATCTTCAGCATCATGATAAAGGTTGAAGTTTAAACTGTTATCCCAAGGAATAAGGATGTTATAAAGTTCTTCAAGAGCAAGAACATCATACTTGTTGTATGTTTCCATTTCTTTCCAAGCTTCTAGATTGCCAGCTAAACACTGGGTCCACATCTCATGTCCTGGGAATTTATTGTGCTTTATTTTCTTGTATTTTGTGCAGAGCTTATCGGTCATATATTCGAGTTTATTACTCGTAAAACCGAAAACCTTTCCTGCAATAATTTTTGTATCGATATGCTTTACAAAGCTAGGAGGTTGCATCTTGTTCATGACGAACCGAGCATTTAATTTCTTTGTATCGAACGATTTACCGTTCTGTGTAATAAGAACATCTGCCTCATCTAAGAGCTTCCAGATGCCTTGAAGTAGGCGTTTATCATCAGTAATATCTTTTTCATTGCGCTGGTCATCATACATGACCTTAGATGGCGGATCACCAAGCCATTTAGCACTCCAACTCAAGATATGCCAATCAGACACGACTTGATTAAGAGAGACATTGTTTTCCCATAGACTCCAAACGTGAGCTATAATTGGGGCAGTCTCGATATCAAACAGAAGAACCTTAGGTCCCGCTAATTTAGGTTTGTTCTTCTTCTTGCGCTTAGCCATCATTACTCCAATTCGAGAGATGTAAGGATCTCGTTGTGAACTTCTTCGATCGACTTACTGTCTACATCTATTCTAACAGTTTTAAATCTAGACGACATTTCATCCATGTTTTTAGAGACCTTTTCCATAAAAGAATTGCCTCTAGATTCCATAGCATCACCAGTTTCAAATTCTTGTTTTGCAGCTTTCGCCTTCAACAAACCTTTGATTGAGTCACCTCTCAAATATATTACTTTATCGTAAATCAGCTCTGCACGTAGAGGTAATACGTCTTTGCCTTCGTCAGCTGAATCGACGTTCTGTGTAGCCATTAATTGTAAATTAGCGAATGAGTTACCACATGCTTCACCGTAGGCATATCCACTCAGGATTCCACGGTCTTGTATGATGTAATCATACTCATATAGATTAGGAACAATAAGCCGCTCTAAATGAATAGAACGAATTGCCTGTGAGATAAATTCACGCGCGGGACGCGTCATCTCTGCATCGTATTTGTTATCCAGCATGATCCCTCGCAATACCATTGTTAAAGGTACTAGATCAATGCCTGGCTCTTTTGTTTGTAATACGCGGAATCCTCGCGCGCGGAGCGTATCAACGAGAATCTTTGTTTGGGTTGTTTTACCGACGCCCTCGGTGCCCTCTAGACAAATGTATTGTGCTCTTTTCATATCGGTATTATACATACACGCCACGAAAACAAGCGTTTAGAGATGCTTCTTGAGTTCTTTGAAGAGACCACGTAGAGTCTCTACAGATTTTTTAACTTGATTTTTAGCGTGCCAGTCAATAACATGTTGCTTCTCTTCATGAGGAAGTGAGTCAAAGATTCCACGCATTGCGGTCTCATCATGTCCACCAGTATTTAGTGGAGATAAGTGTAATCCTTCAGGATATTGAATCTGTGGTTGTTCTGGCGCAGCGGGAGCTGCTGGTTGCTGTACCGCAGCCATCATTGGGGCAGCTGCTTCTGGAGCTTTAACTTTTTTAGATTTCTTAGGTTGCTTATTTCCTGCGATAGCTTTGACGTTTTCTAGGGCTTGTGCCTTCATCTCATCTGTAGCTTTTTCATCACCAAGGATAGCAGCATTGCGAAGCATAGCCTTTATCGCTGAGCGATTTACTGTCTTCATCAATTCTTCAATTTGCTGCATTGTCATAGTCTTATTCTACCAGATGAGCAAATAGAAATAAAAAAGGCCGCTCGAGGCGACCTTTTTCACTTAACCATTAAAGGCTAATATTTGGATATAAAACTTATTTACCTACGTTTTCGAACAAGCAGTTGAATCGTGGAGTATATACGAACAATGCGCCGTACATAACAATCGCGAACTCAAGAGCAGTCGTAACGATAGCAAAGTTGATTTTGCTTAATGGAGCCAATTGCTTGAACTTCATGCACTCAGCACTCATGTCCAACAAGAACGCTTCACCCAAACCAGCTTGTTTACGGCCAGCAAGTACGTAGGTAGTGTTACCTGCGTTAGCAAAGTTTCCAGCGAACTTCTCAGTACCAACAGCACCGCCTGGAGCAGACAAGTAAGCTTTGATGTATTTAACACCAGCAGGCATACCAGTTACTGTCAGAGTGATGTTTTGTCCTGCAGTGATAGTAGCAGCAGCACCTTGAACCGGGATAGATTCACCAGCGTCATTAACCAAGGTAGCCTTGATTTGATAAACACCAGCCGCAAGAGCGGATCCTGAACCAGTACCAGCAGAAGCAACCGCGAAAGATCCTGGTTGAGGAGCTTGAGCAGAGACAGAAAGCGCACGAGCACCAGCGCGAGGGCGCAAGAACAAGTTAGGCTTGAAGTCTACTTTACCAGCAGTAGTTGTCATTCCGTTTACATCGTATCCAACTGTTTGACCAGAAAGACCAGGTTGTGATCGGAATTGAGGATAGAACTGTTTTACGAAAGCTGATAACGCAGCTGGTTCGATGTGTAATTCACTTGGAGAACCGAAGTTTTCCAACGCGATAACAGCCAAACGCTCGATATCATCTTGAGCGATAACATTACCACCAAGGTCTTGAGCGATACTTTGAGCATCTCCATAACCTTCGAAGTCACCTGAACGCATTAATACGTCAGAATCACCCTTTTTAAGTTGTTGTAACAAACCTGACATCGCGATGCTGTTCTGTGGAAGATCAGCTGGCGAACCAGTGTTTGAACCGTCAAGGCGGTTAATGAAGTGGGCATGTCCCCAATACATTTCACGCTCAACGTTTTTCAGAAGGTGCATAGTACCTTCTTTTGCTTGTTGTGCAACAATGTCGCCAACAGTCGTACGAACCAATGTCATTTGGTGACTTACCTTACGGCGAGTACCGAAGAACACGATCTTTTGACCGTCACGTACATACGTTGAATCTTCTTCAATCGGCGCTCCACCTTCACCAATGTATGGTGCAGAGTCAGAACCGTAAGAGATCAAGCGATTGTACTGCTCGAACAAGTTGTATGCCTTATCAACGGAGATTGCAGGCCACATTTTCAAGTTTTTCATGTCGAAGGTAACACTCTTAAGTGTAGCTTCTAATGATTCCGCCTGAAGGACACCACCATAAGTGAGGTCTGTGGGTTTACCAGCTCCGCCGTAACCGGCTGTGATGGCTTTGTTAAGGTTCTCGATGTCAGCTTGTGACACAATACCTTGATCTAGCCCTGATAGAATTTGATTAACAGCGTCTGTCATCATTTTCGTTTTCTCCTTTGATTACGAAATCTCGTATTTTTTAACAATTGTTTGTAAGTCTTGGCCCATTTCAGCTTTAGTAATATCTAAACTATCAACTTTGGTACCAGACTTCTTTAATTCAAATAGCTTACTAGCTACTTCACCTTTTGACAACGGCTCAGCTTGTCCTTCGTCTGCACTCTTCATAAGGGCAGCAGCAGGAGCTCTAGCGGTTACACCTTTAGGTGCAACAGGCTGATCTGCAATCTTATTGACTAAATCAAGGATTGTAGACAGTTTGTCTTCAAGAGGCTTTACACGTTCTTCAACGTAGCTCTTCATAAGCGATTCAGCTTCTTCGGCAGACTTTTTCAATTCACCTTTGTGCATGTCAAGAAGCTTTTCAGCAATCTTCTTTTCTTTTTCTTCATGCTCAGGATCATCTTTATGAGGCTCTTTGTCAGCCTTTTTGTCTTCCTTTTTATCTTTGGAATCGTCGTCTTTTTTCTCAGCTTTTTCAGCTTCGTCTAAAACGCCTTTTTCCATTTCATCTTTTTTCTTTTTATCTTCGTCTTCGTCTTCTTTTTTATCTTCAGCTTTAGCAGCATCCAACTTACCATCAGATGGCTTACCAGCGATACCATCGCCAGGACCTTCGATTTTGATTTCAGAAGCCGCAAAACGTGACTTGCGCAACTCATCTAATTCTAGAAGAGTTTCGTCGATCAGGTCTGTGAGACTTTTTGTTAATTTGTTATCCATTATTCTCTCCTTATCAGTTACCGTTTAGATTACTGACCAAGGCCGATAATGTCGCTATGTCCACGAATTTCTGTATCAACACCATTTAATGAAACTTTAAGATCATTAGCTAGTGCAGCACACATTGCCAAAACTTTCATACCAGTTGCAGAAAGAGCTGCATCGGCACAAGTGATTGCAACTTTACCAGGATTACCAACGCCAATTCCAAGATATGGAGATACGCTAGAATCAACACCACCGACAACAGCAGGGCTGAAAGATGCATCAACGTAACTGATTGTAATGTCGTTTGAACCGTTTTCGATAACGACTGCAGTTTGACTTTCTGAATTGACAGTCAGACCAAGCATTTTAGCGTTACGAGCCATCTTTTGCAAGATTTGCTTTGAATTTGCCATGAGTAATTTCTCCTTTTACATTATGAGTACGAACTCAATTATGATTTAATATACCACGTGCTCTTACTTAAACACGTAGCTGTTACTTACTTGTTACCACGCATGGCATCGTATAGCTTTTCAAAACTCATACCTGAACCACACTCCCTACATTTTACCTGGTACTTGGCATGAACTTGTTCTTTGCCACAATTATTACAAGTGATGTACTTAAAGCCGGGCCTTCCCGATTCTAAGGACTCGCTTTGAATAACTCCTCCACCAGTTAGGTCTGTAGGCGACCCTGCCCCACCATATCCAGCTGTCATGGCCTTCTTAAGTGCCTTCTTTTGCTCAGCTTTTTTAGGTTTTAGCTTTTGATATTCTTCCATAACATCCTGTACATAAGGATGTTCGTCGAAGGCAGAATGACCACCTTCTTTTAACTTATTCCAAGAACCTTTTAAACCATTGAGCCAACTATAAGCTAACTGCTTTTCAGACTTTGTCTTACCCTTAGTTCTTTTGAAGTAAGAGATAGCAAAATCGGCAGCGGCCTCAGGGTCATTATTAAATAGTTCAGTAAATTGCTTATGATTGTTATTCATGTCCTTAGAGGCTTCAACCATCTTTGGATATTTTTTAGCAAGTTCTGGATCTTTAGAAAGGATAAACTGTGCCGAATTAGGCATCATTCCAAACATGCCACCAGCTGTATGACCTTTATGAGGACCATCTTCTAGCGTAGCATGATTTACATTCTTACCACCAGATGACTCTTTCATTCCGATAGCACCTAATAAAGGATATTGCTTGGATACATCAGCATAGACTTGGTCAGCAGAACGTTTAGCAGGTTTTGCTTGTTCAACTTGAGCTGGGGCAGGAGGTTCTGGAGCTATCTTTGCAGGGCTCATAGCCATTGCAGCTCCCATACCTGCGGCAGCAAGGGTGTTCTTAATTCCCTTATCCATAGGTTCTTGCTCTTCGCGAAGCAGTGTCGTTAGCTCACGAATCTTCGCAACGTTAGCTTGGATCTTTTGTTCTAATGCTTTTTCCAAGATCTTAGCTTTCGACGGGATAGTGATATCGCCTTCGATTCCTAATTCTTTCATTAGATCGACTAATTTATATAGATTGTTTTGAACCTTCGTAGCCGATGCATCTCTCACGATATGACGGAATGAAGGAACGTTTGTCTCAGCCAAGTGTAATACGGATTTGATGAGAAGCATATCTGCAGCTTCGTCGATCTCAGACTTGTTCAAGCTGATTGGCTCGATAAGTGTAGCATTATTGGCAGGAGTAAATGTTAGAGCAACAGAATGAATCTTTGTTCTAGCAAGAAGTGAACTATCAGAGATTCCACGAGCAAGAACACCACCTTCAACTGAAGCTTTCAATTGTAAGGGGACATCAGACTTATGGATATTTCTTAGAATGGCTGCGGCAGCTCTTGCATTCGGATGGTCTTCATCATCGTACAGGTATCCCTTAACGTAGATGTACGGAGCTTTTACTTTATCCCAGTAATATTCCTGGCGCTCGTTTTCACAGTCATCTTTTTTGAAGATCTTCTTGGCCCCAGTGATGCGACCAATAGAGTTAAAGAACCCTTTACCGTGGTTATCATTTAGGCGGCCCTTACCTGCTTCAAGGTCTGAAATATCAGCGCCTTCTACAGAGAGCATCTCTCCTTGGGTGTCCCTAAGTTGGGATCCAGCAATCATGTCAATTTCTAAAGGTTTCTTAGCCACACCATAGATTATACTACGGTTCTGAGTTGTGCCTAGCGATAGATCTTATAGTCTTGGGGCTCAGATTCACCAACAACGGCTTCTCCGCCCTGTTTTAATTCTGAGAATGACTTATGTTCCCGCATCTTAGTTAAGGCGGTCTTCTCTATCTTTTTAATGGTTTCAACAGAAACATTAAGGAGTGCAGCTAATTCTATGTCGGATACTGATTTCTCAGTTGTATAGGTTGTAAGGTATTGAAAGAAACAATAGTGAGCTAGTTGGTGGTCGATTGCCCAGGGGCAACCTGGTAAGAGAGCTTCCTCTTCTTCGGTAAGCTCTCGTCCAGCATTTCTTATAGCTTTTAAACGCAACACGGCTAACGGGCACCAACTGTCCGGCATCTCTTCGAGCCTTCGTGGACATCTATCGTCCATTTTAGATGTTGGCGCTTTTGACATTTAGTGAGTCGCCTCTTGGGCAACCTCTACTGCAACTTCAGCAGGATTACGAATAGCGAGCAACTCAACTTCATGGTCAATGCCATTAAGTTTAACTTGAACTTTCGTACCAACTTCTTTTCCAGCAAGAGCACTAATCAAGTCAGGAACGCCACACTCTGAAAGTTTCAGACGTGAACGGAAGATTCCGCGATCAGTTCCAGCTTCATCTGTTGCTGTAGAAGTCAACGTTACAGTACTATCGCTAGCAACTGTAGCTGCAACAACCAAGTTGTCTTTCTTATCTGCTGCTTCAGAACCCTTGTTGAAATCAACCAAGCGCTGTTCGTTAGCAACTGCATCAAGAGCCTTAGCATCAAGATTAAGATGCTTTTGAAGTGCAGTATATTTATATTGCAATTCATAAAGTTGATTCAAAGCACTTCCCAAGTCGTCAGACATTGTCTTAACGCTTTGCATAAGTTGTTGAACCATCATCTGTGACACACGAGATGCCATAGATAAATTCTTAAGCTCAGTCTCGAGGTTACGAACCTGTTCTTTTTTAGATGCCTGAGGCGGTACGCGAAAACCCTTCATTATTTAGCTCCTTTATCAATAGCTCTTTTATACATTTCTTTATAGAACCTTACTTCTTCTGGGTTAAGTGAAGTCTCAGATGAACCTCCACCTAAAAGTTTTCCTAACTTAGTATTTAGGAATGCACGAATCTCATTCTCGACATCTGAATAAACCGGACTCTTACCTTTAAGAATTGGTTTAGATAAGATGTCGTTGATTACGTTAGCAACTTCTAACTTATGTTGCTCAGGTGATTTACCTGGATATTTAGCAGCAGTTGAACTAATTGGCTTACTAGTATCAACCTCTGTTACTACAGTTTTATCACCAGAACTAGTTACTTGTAAAGTCTTTTGTTCTAAAGTCTCAGCAGTTTTTTGATCTGCAAATTCTTTAGCATCTGGAAACTTAGCTAGGAACTGAGGAAGTGTAATTGGTTCAAAACCGTATTTATGTGCCATTGACGAGAACAGCGCTCTAGCACGTGTGAATTGAGATTTGTCCAAAGGCTCGTTATTCTCAACGCAACGCTTCCAATGAGCATCTATGGCGTTATCTGTCATCCAGATACGTTGAACACCAACAGAATCCTCGATCTCGCGAAGAATATCTATTTGCTCTTCATCTAAGAGAGCTTTACGTGGCTTTTGAGGATTAGAATAAACTTGCGGCCAGACCAACTCACCATAATGAGTTCGATCTAATACGATATCTTTATGCGCAGCAGAAGACAAAAGATCTACCATCTGTTGGAGATAATCGTCTGATGTTGTACCTTTTGGTGGGGCAGACATGTGGATACGTTCAAAGCCTAGTGTCTCGAAATATGAGGCAACAGTAGACTTACCGGTTCGATCTAACCCTTCAAGTAATACTAATGCCATTTAATCTCCTCATTCAAGAGAGATTATACTAAGAACGGCCGGAACTCCATGATAATGTCGAGTACGGTGTTTCGTCTATAACCTCTAGACGAAATAGTACCTTGAGCAATTTTACGTAAGTAAGATAGTATTTTTCGTCTACTACCTTACCTCTGACTATATAGATTGAGTTACTCATCTAACTTGTTGATTGGATTAGCTACGGGCTGTCCACCAACATTAGATGCTTTAGAAGCGCCGAATTGTTTAGCAGCGTCTGATAATGGATTTCCTTGACCGTGATGAACGGCATCAGCTGCAGCTTGAGCTTTAAGTTGCTCCATCTCCATCTTATGCTTTTCTTCTTCACGCTTATGACTAGCTTCAGCATGTCCATGCTTCTGCTCATTAAGCTTCATTTCCATCTCGTGAGCTTGTTGCTCTGGAGCCGCTTGAGCTGCCATAGCTGCTTTTTGTTCTTTAGCTGCATCGATCGCAAGAATAGTTTGCTGCCAAGACATGAAAGCTGGGTCACCAGGAATGTATTGAAGTTCTCTACGAGAAGCTGCACCCTTATCTTTGAAGAAGATCTCACGGATTTCGCCACGAGTATAGTTCTTCTCAACCAGAGCCCAGAAAGCTTGGTTTAATGGAAGGTCGCCTGCTTCTGTCTTAAGCTTTTCTTTTTGAGATTGGATTAAGAGGTCATTCATTGACTTCCATACAGTCATCTCAGCTTGCATCTGAGCAATCTCAGTTTGCGGAGTTTCATCTGTATAGCCAGTGAAGATAAACTTATATTTGTTACTTAGATCCTTATCGATTCCAGGGAGGATCTCAGAGTTAACCAAGTCTTCCATGAACATAAGGATAGGATATAAACCACGCTCACGTGAGTAGGCGATCTTATATTCGTTATTAGATTGCTGCGCAGGTGATTTACCGTTAGCAGAAACGAGATAATCAAGACCTAATTCGACCGGGTCAATCTGGAACTGAGCACAAACGATACGCATTAAGTGGTTGTTGAAGTTGATGTATTCCATCTCCTTCGCAGAACCAGACATTGGTACCCATTGAACTTCATCAAGACCAGCAACGATTGGAGTTCTCCAAGCATGTTGTTGTCCAGAGATAGTGTTATAGAATTGACGACGGAAGTTCATCAATTGGGACTGAGTTACAGTTCCTTTTAAGTGAAGAACGCCTCGAGCAGCATAACCATGAGTAAAGAAGTTACTATTGTAGTTCTCTACATTCAAGTGATTAGTAATATTGATGATTGCTAACTCAAGAGGAGAGTAGCAATATCCATTGGAATCCGCAAAATTTTGTGGATTGAAATTCTTAAAGATTAAGTCTTCATCGCCGAAATAGTTTAACGGCTGCATGTTATAAGACATCTGAACGTACTTGTAAAAGTCGTTCTCAACCTCATTAACTTGTTGATCCTTCTTAGGATCATTATCGCTTAATGGTTGACCATAAGTTTGCTTAGCTGCCTTATCTTGTTGCTTGATCTGATTCTTAGACATGCGCTTATTGATAAGATACATGTTCTCAGAAGGCAATGGACGGAAGCGATGTAATCCACCCTTACGTGTTTTAACTTTTTCAATTGCAACGTGACCAAAGGTCATAGCGTCACGAGTAGTTAACTTAAGAAACTCACCGAAGTTCATTCGGTCTTCGTTAGGTGTTCCTTCTTTACGACCACAATTATAGATAAAGTCTTCAAGTGAAGCAATCTCTTGCATCTCTTCTTTAGAATACTCAGCGTTGTGATCTTTCTTTACGAAACGGAAGCCCATCTCAAAGCGTCTATGTTCAGGACGTGAGAAGCGCAAAAGGGTATCGACACGAGCTTGCATGATAGCTGAGACCAGCCAGTCACGAACAGAAACCTCTTTAAGAGATCTATTGCTAAGTCTAGACATCTTGCTCTTATAATTGAGCTGTGTAGACATGTTTTCAAAGTATGGATCATCGATAATAGCTTTACGACCGATTTGCTTAGAAGCATCGATCTGTTCAGCTACATCCGGAAGGAGGTCAGCCAAGTGTGCACCAACATCGCCACCAGGAACTTTAATCTTATTAGGTCCTGCATCGGCAGCATTAGGTGACGAAACCCCATCGGCCTTCAAAAGGTCATCGATCTCGCCTTTAATTTGCTTTTTTAACCAGTCATCCCAGATAGCCAAGATTACACCCTATTACCTTTACTTAAATTTTCGTTCCAAGGAAGCAATTGAAGATTCCATGGTACGTGAAGCCCGCACATATCCTCATGTATAAGAGGCACTATATGGTCGACATGATACATTATACCAGTTAAGAGCTTCAAAACACTCCGCTTCATATAGAGTACTTTTATGTCATCTAAGTGTTGCTTTGTCAGCCATTTAGGTGTAGCATTTAACTTTTGAGCTCTTCTAAAAGCCTCTCTTGCCGCTTTTGCAGCTTGATTGTTTTTATCGTACTGCTTACCATATTCTCTTAATTTTTCTAAATTCTTATGACGATAGGCTAACCTAGATTCCCTAGACTTTTCTAAAGTTCTAAGATAATACTCTCTTCTGTACTCTTTTGAGTGACTACCTTTTGCCATTTAAAAACTCCATAAGAAGCCGCCCTGGCTGCCAGAGTCGTCCCCACCGTCATCGTCTAATTGTGTCTTTGTACCTATCTTGCCCAACTTTGAAGAGTCTTGCTCATTCTGGTTGAACGGTATTCCGTTAACAGTTGCATACTCTGCAGCAGTGGGCGTTCGGCTATAAGCACCATCTTTATTTTTTAAACCCTCAACATTGTCAAAATCGAGGCCCCCGCCCAGGATGATATTAGTCTTTCCAAGTAATAGGGAAAGCGGATATCGCAAGGCATCCAGCCAGTGATCGTGACTTGTATCAGGAATGTCTGTAACCATACCAGCGGCATCTAGCTTATAGTGATATAAACCAAACTCCTTAATGATATGTTGGCATTCCTCGTTGATAAACATTTTAGTCTCAGTACTTCCAGGAACCTTAAGTAGTTTCTTAATTACTTGAATACCTGACATGATCTGAGGTTTCTCAGCAATATTAGATACAGGTAACCCAGCCTTTTGCATCTCAATGATAGAACCTTGATCTGCTTGATCCGGTGCATACAACTGAACACGATACTGAAGGTGATACTTAGTCTTAATATGATTAATCCAAGTTGGATTGGAGATCATAGTCATACCATCAGTCTTAACGATGTAGACATTATCTCTTTTATCAATGAAGAAGAATACAACAGTAGATGGAGATGAGTATCCCCAGTCAATCCCGGCATAGCATGGAAGACCTAATTCATGGCACTTTTTAACGAACGTATCATGACCACACTCACCAGGGAATTCTTTACCTGTAAGTGAGAACCACATCTCGTTCCAGTTCTTAACGTGAATCTTCTCTTCGAACTCTCGATAGATAATTCCTTCAACAGAGGGCTTAAGGTTCATCAACTGAGCAAGAGCCCAGTCAGCACCTTCTGCTTTAACTTTTTGAATCAAATCGACATCTAAACTCTTCAACATAGGAGAGGTTGATGTTTGTTTCTTAGCGTCTGTTAAGCAGATAGAGAATATAGGACACTTTGCACAGCCCTCAAAGCCTTCGTACATTGTGTATTCTTTTTGCTTAACTTTTTCTTTCTTATTGAAATCAGACTCAGTAAGAACTTCCATCTTATCTTGGTTAACCCAAAGAGGAATCTTAGCTGTTCCAGAACGCTCGTCAGGGCAACGTTCCATAAACTCGAATGCTGTCCAACGACGAACAGTACGACCTTCTTCAGCAGCATTTTCAATCTGCTTGTTCATTAGACCGTAACGAGACTTACGAGTAGAGATACCTACACGAAGAGCTTTCTTTCCATTTCTGGAGTCAAGCATACCTGAGATCTCTTTGAAGGCTTTCACACCTTCACCAGATACGGTATCAATCTCATCGACTACAACTAGTGGAACGTGAGGACCGTTACAAGCTTTAAGAGTACATGGAATAACTTCTAATGTTAACTTCTCTCCGCCCACATTGAACAGAGATTTAGACATATTAGCTTTCTCAAGAATCCGCTGATCTTCAGGGATATCTGGAGGGGTAACAAGTCTTTTCAATTTCCTATTATAGAGAAAGTTCTTTTGATACGCATAGCAACGTTCAGCCTGGTTCTGAATCGCACCAACGTGAACTACTTCACGCTTATCATGTAATAACACCATAAGCTCGGCAATAGCCATTCCAAGGGTCTTTCCAGATCCTCGACCGGCAACGAACAGAAGCTCTTTGATATTTTCTGGATTGTTAGCGTTTACACAGATGTCGTACACTTCCCAGATAACATCCAAAGGATTAGTATCTGAATAGCGAGATACAGTAACGTCTGGAAGCTCTAGGTTAAGAAAGTACTTAATCCAAGCTTTCAGTTCATCCCTTGTTTTGCAGGGTTTAAGCAACAGCTTTCGCTCTTGCTCAATAGTAATGGTAGGTGCCTTTTTCTTAGCCATTATTCCTTACCAGTAGGCGCGGGCATGGCATCAGCCATAGCCGTAATGTCGATATCTCCATCTTCATCTGGCTCTTCAATTTGCTTATTAGGTGATGCTGTTAGGGCATCAAACATAGGAGATTTCTGCTTATCTTTACCAACGCCACCGCCCGTAGCGCCTGCTACGATCTTATATAGGGTCTCAGCGACATCTTTATATTCTTTGATGTTGGTGACACGCATCTGTGGTTTGGGGTTGTTAATCGGATCCTGGACGTAACGTACCATTGCCTCTAGATGTTCGGCATTAGTAACGGCCATCATGGTAGTAAGGAAGTCAACCTGGTCTAGGACCGATTTGACTACTTTGGCACGGACCCTGTCTTGTAGGGTGTGCTGCATCTTGTCGCGGTCTTTGGCCCAGCCCCTAAGAGCTGCGGTCAGGGCAATCTGGCCCACCGGAAAGTTAGGAAATTGTTGTGCGATTTTGGCGATGCTGTCTCCAAGGAGATACATCTCATATAGCTTAGCGGCCTCTAGATCTTGGAGGGCCCCAGCGGTCTTATTCTTACGGAGATACTTAGTGGCGAGCTTTTGCTCTTCCTCGCTAAGGCCGTACTTTTCTTCTTCTGTTAGATTTTTCTTCAGTGCCATACATTACTTCCCAGCAGCTATTATACCTGATAGTTGCTATGGACTGCCTGATGCGCACCTCACTAATACCTTTTATATTAGAAATCTTACTTACTTCGAGCCCCAACATGAGACAACAGATAATACTGCGCTCATAGTCGGTGAAGTTTTTCTCTAAAGTCTCAGATAGAGCTTGAGATGGAGGGTTCTTAATTAGCTGCCAAATGGATTTACGCAGCTCTATATCGTCGGAATATTCGACCTTAATACGCTCTAGACGTGACTCAAACGACTCAAGGGGCGTGCCACTAAGGTAGCAAACCCATAAATCCTGTCGTAAATCTTCATCGTTAGTCAGGCAATTGATTAGATTGCTGACTTGATCCGTCGGTCCCACTTTGTTCTCCAAGGCCTTCCACATAGCTGTTGAAGTCCACGATTTCGACCGAGACGCTCCATTTAGTACCGCAGAAGTCCTTAACAAATTTACCTAAAATTTGTTGGAAGTCCAAAGCTCCTTCCTTCTTAAGGAAGCGTTTGAAGCGCCACATGCCAAATAAGCTTGTGGACTTGGAGAGAACAAAATACTGGTCAATCTTTTTAATAAGATCTTGGTCAATGTAAATTTTATACTGGACTAATTTAGTCTCAGGAATAATTTCTACTTCAACGGCCTGTACGTCCTTATGAACTATAGAGCCACAGAAGAATAGCTGGTTTTTTACGTCGTCAGTGATGAGGCCATTATTTAATAGCCATCTACGCTGATCTACGTATTCCTCCAGATTCATTTCTTTTTTGTCGCTCATATTAGCTCCTAGGTGTTCTCCACCTGACTTCATTATACCAGGGGTTGACCGTTGTCAAGTGACTTGAGTACATCACTAGCTGTTGACTTTAATAACTCTTTATCTATACTTCCGCTATATACCTTATCTATATACTCTGATACAATGTGCTGTAGCGATAAAGCCTCGATGCGAACCTGTCGCTTCTCTTTGTCGGTAAAGATTGTCTTAATTTTGACATCTCGACCGACGGTAATTCCTTTGCCTTTTTTAGACCCTAGATAACCAAGAACTTCAGATTTAGGACCAGTAATTTCAATTACCCAATGATCTTTATCATTCAGAGTTTCGACGATTTCTTCATGCATTTCTTCTGCAGTAAATGTCGGAGATAGTTCGAACTTTAATCCCTTCCACGTAGGAAGAGGACAAACAATAAATTCTTCTGCGAAAGTATCCGTCTCAATTATTGAAACGCCTTTAACTTGGTTAATGTCCGAAGCACTCTGAGAAAACGGAGAGCCGATATAAATAACTTCTGTTCCTCTGGCGTCCAGTCTTTGTCGTTTGTGAATATGCCCAGAGATGATGACCTCTGCTCCCACAACGCTAGCTGGATCAACTCCCTCTTTCGTTGTGATGTCACCGAAGTCGGCGCCAATGAATGTTTGGTGAGCGACACAAATCGGGAGGGATTGCTTTGGGAAGTCTTCGGCTTTATGGATGTACGGGACAAATGTCATTC
>JALHRR010000061.1 GCA_022841345.1 Saprospiraceae bacterium | reverse complement strand
CCAGGCATAGCGAAAGGAAAACGCATTTTTAGGATTAGGCTCTACAGCGGGAATGGTTTTTGTTTACTTTTTGCCATCTCAAAAAGTAAAAGCCCAGCCGGCTCGAGGCGAATTAGAAGTAATAAATTCCAATAATTTGAATTATTAAACAAAAACTTGCATTGTTTGAAAATTGAACAATCACCAAGTTTTATAAAATTCAAAATGTACATTGATATCAGTCATTTTAAGAAGACTATAATTATCACTTTCCAATGTTGACCCACAAAACCCTGACCTGGTCCCTGGAACACCCATCAGGTATTCAATCCTACCTATTCGGTACTATGCATGTGCAGGATGCCAGGATTTATACAAAGATTGAAGGAATACTTCCTTTGATTGAATCCTGTGAAATCTATGCAGCTGAAATGCACCTGGAAGAAGCCGCTCAATTCATCCCCAACTCAAATGATCAAGAAGATGAAGAAGTAGCCGAACGTTATTCAGATCATCAATGGGAGCGAATAGTGAAAGCCACAAAGAAGCATTTTTCCATCAATATCGACTCTTACCGGAATATGCCATCCATATTCATCATTCAATTGATAACATTGTCCATCATGGGCAAAGAACATGCTCAGAGTCTGGACCAGTTTCTCTGGAATCACGCACAACAGCATGGCAAACAGATGAGCGGCCTTGAGACAGTACAGGAACAAATGGATCTCTTGGGAGTCATGAGCACCACAGAACGCACACAGGACCTGAAAACCATGAGCAGAAATTACTCCCGCCTCAAAAACCAAATCCACAATCTGGTGGACCGCTACATGGATGAAGATCTGATGGGATTATATCATCAAAGCCGCATGAGCCTCGGCGCTGCCCGCAAATGGATGGTCAATCACCGCAATCCCATTATGGCAGAAAGATTAGATCAAATGGCTTCTGTGAATTCAGTTTTTGCAGCGGTAGGGGCAGCACATTTGCCGGGTAAATTTGGATTGCTGAGGCTTATGAAGCATAGAGGATACAAGGTTGTTCCGCTCAGTCTGGCGGGTGCTGAGGTTATTGATGTGGAGGTGGAATGAGGGAGGAATTTATTTCATTTATCTCTTTTTTGTGTCACAAATAGAGTCTGAAGATTTCAGACATCAGTTTTCAGGTTTCAGATTTAACAGCCAGGAACTTTTCTTCTCTATATTAGAGAAATATGAATGTAATAATTGCAATATATGCGATTTTTCATCTCTGTATGTTGTTGACCTTTACAAATGAATTAAGATTCTTTTTTTTAATTGGTTTTGGTCTGATCAATTAATTTTTAATCATGAGAAATACTAATCAAAACTGGAAACTTATATTCTTCATTTACATAGTAATGTATGTTGTTACAACTTCCTGCAAAAAACAACCAGAAGTAATCGAAGGTACAATCAGAGGTACTGTGATTGACCAGGTAACAAAGGAGCCGGTGCAGGGAGCAAGAATACTTTTCAGGTATAGGGATATATGCCCCTTTGATTTTCTTGAAGATTGCTGGACTGTTCTGGATTCAACTACTTTTGTTTCCGATAGTTTAGGGAAGTTTGTGATAAATTATCATATAGAAGCGGAATACAAACCCAGCAACCCCCATCGGCTAAGCGCAAAACCCATAAAAGAGGGATATTTTAGTTTAAAATTAGATGACATAGGAGCATTTGGACCAGGCAGGGATAGTATTACAGTCGCCATCTTTCCGAAGACATATCTAAGAGTACGTATCATTGATGAAAACCCGGGTGTTTTACAATATGATGGGATAAGATTAAGACATTCTATTTATGTTCCGTTAGATTCAATCCTTCAGTATCCGTTAGATACAACTATTGTCATTGCAGGAGACCCATCAATATATCCATTGACTGATTATAATACTCTAGTTTGGAATTTATTCTATTTGGATCAACCTCAAATTGTTGGCCCTATTAGTAAAATTCACCAGGTTAATTGTCCTCCGCATGACACATGTGATGTAGAGATAAGGTTTTAGAGATATATATCTTTGTAAAATACATTGACATGAACGCTACAACTAAACATTATAAGTATTTCCTTTTCGCGCTTTTAATTGCAGTATCATGTAAAAAAGAAGATGATAGCCGCCACAGTGATATCGTCACCGCCACCATCAATGGAAAACCCTGGAAAGCAGGGTGTAAGGAATCCCCACCTTTTGGTTGTCATATTGCAGATTTGCAATATTATACAAATACGGGAGGGCTAGAATTAGGGGCAGGCAATATTGAAGGAGATACTAGTGTAGGAATGAGATTATGGGAAGTATATGATACAGGAAATTATCGGATACCCAACAAAAGAATGTGTGCAATTATAGTCAAAGATGAGCCATGTGGAAGACAACGACATCATATAGACGAGAATGATCCTCAGGATGTCGAAATTATTAACATCGATAAGGAGAATAAAATCATAGAAGCTAAATTTTCATTTGTTGGTCGCGATACAAATTGCTTGAGCGAGCCTGTATATGTGACGAATGGTTATTTTAAACTGAAATATCGACCCTGAGTAAGTACAATAAATTCATCGATATTGAAATCTACTATGAAATATTTTATCCTCATATCTATATTTATCTTCATGCTTCTATCCTGCAGAAAAGATGAATCGAATACTATTCATAGAGATGTTTTCAAATGTGAGATAAATGGGGTTCCCTGGGAGGCAAAATGTGTAGAAGGACCGTTGTTCGGATGTAACGAAATAGACTGCCAGTATTATGAAAATTCCTCTTCACTTGAAATTGTGGCATCAAATACAGTAGATGATACAAGCAGCTTTCACATTTATGTAAATTCAAATAATGGGGGCTTGCAAATTGGCGAAAATATCCTCGAGTATACGAGATTATCTTTTAATAATATTAGATACAATATTGATCCTTGCTGCAATAGCACCTTGGAGTTACTTGCTTTACAAAAAGATAAAAAAGTAATTGAATGCAATTTTAGTGTGAAATTGGTTTCAGAAGCTGGGGATACTGTTTTGGTGTCTAGGGGATACTTTAAATCAAAGTATCGCCCCTGATTTTTTTTATCTCAATATATTGAATTGAATATAATTGGAGCAACACATGATATAACAACAATGGGCGTAAGGTTCACCACTTTGAACTGGATTCTGTGTGAAATATTCGGCTGTTAATTGGCTGTTCACTCATCATTCATAACCCATAACTCATAACTGGCTGTTCAACTTTCAACTTTCAACTTTCACCTGGCTGTTCCATCTCATCTCTTATCTCTCATCTCTCATATCTACCGCGACAACCACAACACCCATTTCTCTAACTTCCTCATCGTATTTTTATAAGGAGCATAAAGAAGATCCGTGTCCAGTTTAAGACTCTTATTCAACACAGGCTTCATGTGAGAAAAGGTTTCGAACCCAAACTTCCCGTGATAACTTCCCATTCCACTATTGCCTACTCCACCGAAAGGCAGATTTGTAGTTGCTACCTGAAGTAAAGTATTATTGATGGCCAATGATCCGCTATAAGTGTTTTCCTCCACCTTTTTCTGAACAGTCTTATCGTTGCTGTACAAATAGAGAGCAAGTGGTTTTTCCCTGGCCAGGATGAATTCAATGGCATCTTCGATTTTGTCATATGTGATGATGGGAAGGAGAGGGCCGAAAATCTCTTCCTGCATGGCCGGATGATTTTCATCCGCATCGATAAGAGTGATGTCGATGAATTTTTGAGAACGATCTGTCTTGCCTCCGGATAGTATATCACCGCTGATCATTCCGGCAATTCTGTCAAAGTTTTTCTCATTTATGATTCTTCCAAAATCAAGGCTTTGGATCGTGTCTTCTCCGTACGCCTTGTTTTTGAATTCTATGAATTTCTGTACGAATGTATTTTTAACCTTTTTCTGGACCAGAACATAGTCGATTCCGATACAAGTTTGACCGGCATTGAAGCATTTGCCCCAAAGGATTCTGTTCATAATGGCATCCATGTTCACGTCATCATGAACAATACAGGGACTTTTACCTCCCAGTTCGAGGGTCACAGGAATCAGATTCTTTGCAGCTTCCTGCATGATGATTTTACCCACTGCCGGACTACCGGTGAAACAGATATAATCAGGTCTTGAGTGGATCAGATCCATCGTCACTTCCTTTTCTCCGGTCACAACATGAAACAATTCAGGCGCAAAAGTATTGTTGACCAGCTCTGCCAGGATAGCTTCTGCATGTCCGCCAATTTCAGAGGGTTTTAATATGACAGCATTTCCGGCTGCCAATGCACCCACTATAGGACTCAAAGACAGCTGAACCGGATAATTCCAGGGAGAAATCACCAGCACAGAACCATAGGGCTGAGGAATCAAATGCGCTTTTCCGGGTATCAAAAGCCATGGAAGAGAAACCCGCTTTCTGCCGGCCCATTTGCTCAGATTTCGGATAGCATGATCTATTTCATTGTACATGTACAAAATCTCTGATGCATAAGCTTCCAGCGAAGGCCTGCCCATATCCATTTCCACAGCTTTGATGATGGCTTCTTCTCTTGATTGAATGGCATCGCGCAGCATCTTCAAAACACGCTTTCTTTCTTCTACGGTTCTCAGCCCCCCTCTTTGGACGAATTTTCTTTGTTTCTCTATCAATTCCTTGTTCGAAATGTGAGAAGACGCACTTGTCATTGTTTCCATTTTGTGTATTTTACCTGCTCATATAAATGCTGAAATCCCTTATTAGTTTTAGCTCTAAGTCCCCTTGAATCTGAAAACTAAAGATAATTTATATAAACAACTTTGAATATGCACACAGAAGAATTTGAATTGAAAGCCAAAATTGTAGATATCCACAATCGCAGCATCTATCCTGCAAAAATTAAAGTGATGGGAGATAGAATTGAATCCATAGAGCCTTACAATACGATAGAAGCTTTGCCATATGTGTTACCCGGATTTGTAGATGCACATATTCATATTGAGAGCTCGATGCTTCCTCCAGCAGAATTTGCCAGAATTGCATTGACACATGGAACAGTAGCCACTGTATCTGATCCGCACGAAATTGCTAATGTCCTGGGTGTAGATGGAGTACGGTTCATGCTGGAAGATGCAGCTAAGTCGCCGCTACATTTCTGTTTTGGAGCACCTTCCTGCGTACCTGCGACTTCATTTGAGACTGCAGGGGCGGAGATTTTGGCAGATGAGATCGCATACATGTTTGATGAATTGGGATTGACTTATTTGTCTGAAGTCATGAATTATCCCGGGGTTTTGTTCAAGGATTCTATGGTAATGGCTAAACTGAAGGAAGCTCAAAAGAGAAATCTTCCAATAGATGGACATGCACCCGGCTTGAAAGGGGAGAAGGCGGCACAATATGCAGCTGCAGGTATTTCTACAGATCATGAGTGTTTTACAATCGAAGAGGCGCTGGACAAAATTGCAGCCGGTATGAAAATCATCATCAGAGAGGGGAGTGCTGCCAAAAATTATCCTGCCTTGCATGAGTTGATAGGAAAATATCCGGACAAAGTGATGTTTTGCTCAGATGACAAACATCCGGATGATCTGATTTTGGGTCACATTAATCAGCTGGTAAAGAGAGCATTGAAGGATGGATATGAATTAATGGATGTGCTCAACATTGCCTGTAAAAATCCTGTGGAACATTATCGGCTGCCTATCGGGCTTCTGAGAGCAGGCGATTTTGCTGATTTTATTGCTGTGGACAATCTAACTGATTTTAGCGTCAGTGATGTTTGGATTAAAGGGTCTCATATCGTGCAATCCGGAAAGACAAGTATTGAATATCAGCCTACATCAACTCCGAATATCTTTGTCAAGAATGAAATCAAAGAGAGCGACATTCAAGTTCCTCAGACCAAGGAATTTCTTCGCGTGATTGAAGCAATCAATGGAGAACTAATTACCGGATCCAAAATCATGAAGGGAAAAGTTCAGGATGGATATTGGACTCAGGATACGGATCAGGATATTCTCAAAATTGTAGTGGTGAACCGCTACAATCAAGCTCCTCCTGCTGTTGGATTTATTTATGGATTCGGTTTAAATTATGGGGCAATAGCTTCTTCAGTCGCTCATGATTGTCATAATATCATTGCAGTTGGAGCTACGGATAAAGCAATTTGTGCAGCTATTGAAGTGATTCAGCAGAATCAGGGAGGAGTTAGCGTTGTGGATGAAAATAGGATTGCCGACATCTTACCATTACCTATTGCCGGAATTATGTCGCATCTCAATGCAGAAGATGTTGCAGAAGCTTATCAAAGACTGGATCAAACTGCGAAGGAATTGGGATCGAAATTAAGTGCGCCGTATATGTCTCTTTCATTCATGGGATTATTGGTAATTCCTGCGTTGAAAATGAGTGATTTGGGATTGTTTGATGGGGCGGCGTTTGAGTTTGTGGGAGTAGAATGTGAAAGCCGATGATTTCAGCTTTCAGATTTCAGTCCCCAAAGCTTTGGGGATCAGATGTCAGATTTGGGAACAGCCAATTTATCAGCCAATTTATCAGCCATTTTAACAGCCTATTAAACAGCCGATTTTATTAATTTCTTAGCTCCTTTCGGGGTCTCTGACCCGAAACGAAGTGTTTGCATGTCTCCGACTTGCACTTATAATGTTCTCTTTCACCTTTCCACACCTAACACAAATGGTCGTACCAAAAACTTATTTTTTAAAGGCTGGCTCAACTATTCATACAGATACGGCTCATTATTATAAGCCAGTTGCCTAATATTTTCAATAGCCTGCTTCATATATGACTTCCAGAATGTCTTTGTGAACAGCCAGTTGAGTGGATAGAGTAGAGGGTTTTCTGCGTGCAATGTATAAGTGTATTCAACCAAAATTTTGTTGGCTTCAATTTCTATGGTTTTCCATTCACCCACAAACTTTGTGAATCCCAGCATCCAGGATTGAAATTCATTTATCTCAATTTTCCAATATCTGTTTTCTATTCTTTCAACGACATTATCCACAGATCCGAAGCCTCCCTTTTGCGTCAGTGATGCAGCCACGAATACCTTCTTAGATGAACCTGGTTTGCCCCAGCCGGCATCATCTGTACAATGAGTTACCCGGGGCATGATACCATAACCGGTATGGATTTTTGATACATCACATAACATAGGAGTCTTAAATGCGCTTTCCAGTGAGCAATTAAAAATACTTTTCACAGTGACGACAGTAGTGTTTGCCATGTTGTACAAGGGTTTATTGACTTAATAATTTATAAATATAAGACATGAAAACCATATTTACGCAAGTGTTTTGTTTAACGTTTTGGTTAAAAAAAGCAAAAAAGATTAAACAAAATAATGTTAAAATTGTCTTAATGCTTCACCTTCAAATTTATTAATTATGAATATGCCTTTGTTGGAGATCGTAAAAATTCCGGTAGATGATCCTGTTGCATTTACATTCTTTACCGGATACATGGCCATGCTGGCCGCATCTGTATTTTTCTTTTTCGAGAGAGGTCAGGTGGATGGCAAATGGAAGACGTCTTTGCTTGTTTCTGGTTTGATCACTGGTATTGCTGCTGTTCATTACTATTACATGAGAGATTACTATGCGGCTACGAATGAAACGCCGACAGCATTGAGGTACATTGATTGGACACTTACAGTTCCATTGATGTGTCTTGAATTTTATCTGCTCTTAAAGCCGGCAGGTGCGAAGATTTCATTTATGTGGAAATTAATTGCAGCTTCTGTTCTGATGTTGGTGGCAGGGTACATTGGAGAGGCTTTTACTGATGGCAGTACCAGCCACTCAGTTATTTGGGGAGTTATATCCACCGTAGGTTATGCCTATATTTTGTATTCTGCATGGGTAGGAGAGGCCAAGCAATTGGCAGATCGCAGCAATAATCCGGCAGTAAAAAAAGGTATTCAGGCTTTAGCATGGTTTGTTTTGGTCGGATGGGCAATATATCCCATTGGCTACATGGCTATGCCGGGTGGTTGGTTGAGTGGTCTGTTACAGCCAAACGATATAAACCTTTTTTACAACTTAGCAGATGCTATCAATAAAATAGGTTTTGGTTTGGTTGTCTATGGCATTGCAATTTCAGACGCTAAGAAATAAGTTAAGCAAACAACTGATACCCACAATTAACAAGCAGGAAAAGGGTTGGCCTTCCGACCCTTTTTCGTTAAATTCAATAAATGAAAAATAAACCCTTTTACCGACTTACCGAGACACTTCTCAATTGTGTGAGAGATCACAATTTTCAGGATTTAAGTCAATTATGTGACGATGACTTTGGTATTATTGACATCAATGAAACTGGTGGAACAATGGTGGCAAGAAATCGCAAGGAATGGGAATCCTGGTTTACAACACTTTTTGATAAATTAAAAACCATGGGCGCAGAAACCTGGAGTGAAATCACAGAATATGACGCAATGGAGGGAGCAGATATGGGCTATAGTGTTGTCTTTTTTAACCAATATTTACAAGTTGGAGAAGTTAAACAATGCTTCAAAGCAACAAGTACTATCATTTGGAAAAAAACTTCTGAAGGTTGGAAGGAAGCCCGCTATCATGGTTCATTACTTGGTGTAGAAGAAATATAGTAGTTGTCATCTATAACTATAGAATATTTAGGTATGTATACTATAATGAGCTGATAAATTTTTCTGCATTTTTAAGGTGCATCTTTTGCTTTGAAATATCCATCTTAACAAAACTTCTGATCAGCATACTCAATCTCGGATTTTGCATAAAGAAATCTCTGTGAACATGCATAAATCTCCAGAATAACCCGTCCCAGATCTGTTGCCAGTCTCCCTTTTTGTAATCGCTCATTTTCATAAGATAATTACTACCGCTTATGTAAGGCTTGGTGGACATCAAGCCGCCATCAGCAAACTGACTCATGCCGTACACATTGGGGACCATCACCCAATCATAGGAATCAATAAACATTTCCATGAACCAGCGATAGACATCATCCGGGTTAAATTCACAAAGCAACATAAAGTTTCCCAATACCATAAGTCTCTCAATATGATGGCAATAACCGGTTTCCAGGACTTTTCTGATTGTCTGGTCAACGGGCATTATTCCGGTGGTTCCTCTCCAAAATGATTCCGGGATTTTTCGGGTAAAGCCCCAGTAATTTTTTGTTCTTTCTTCAGTGCCTTTCAACTCATACACTGCTCTTATAAATTCTCTCCAGCCAATTATTTGTCTGATAAATCCTTCCAAAGAATTCAGCGGGATATTATTTTTTAAAGCAAATTGCAATGTTTCATCCACAATATACTTTGGAGTCAATAATCCGGCATTCAACATTGGAGTCAGCACACTGTGATGCAGAAAGTTTTCATCTGTAAGTATGGCATCTTCGTAGTCTCCAAATTCTGAAAATCTGGTTTTGAAAAAAGCATTCATCCAATCTTTGCTTTCCTCGAAAGTGACAGGATAAATCTGATCAGAACTAAGCAAACCATAATTTTCAGCAAAGTACTTTTGAGTGTAAATTATTGCCTCATCCCAATAATGATTTGGGCTTACTTTTTCAATCGCAGGCGGGATTTTTCCTTTCGGATATTTCAATCGATTTTCATCATCAAAACTCCATTTTCCAGCTATCGGATTTTGATGATGATCTACCAAAATATTATTTTTCTGTCTCTGATATTTATAGAAATCAGTTTGGAACATTCTTTTTCTCTTTCGAAAAAATGCTTCATTCTCATCACCGGAATTTAAAAAGGAAGGATTCTGGTGTCTGTGCAATTCAATTTGATTCGTTTTGCAGGTATGTATGATCCGCTTTTCCAGCCAATCATCCGTCGGGTCAATATACTCTAATGAATGTACGCCGATTGACTTCAAATAGAGAGGCAGCTTTCTGATGTCCGAGAGCTCATTTTGCGATTCAATATATACAACTTCTATTTGCCTGGATTGAAGATAGTTTTCATAGAATTTCATGCTGGCTCTATGGAAAGCAATTTTCCTTTTGTGGAATTTGTATTGCTTAAAGAACAGGAATTCTTCAATCAAGTAAATTGTATTACATTTTGAGATAAGGATATTATCTTCAAATAATTGATGCGGAAAAAGGATTCCAGTCATATTCTTTATTTAGCATTCTTTTCCTGACTGATTGTCGAAGTCTAAAATGATCTGAGCAACTTGCCCGGAAGATAGACTTTCAAAGAGTATGAATATTGGAAGTACCTGATTTGTTTTATATAGCTAACGCTCCGGCTGAGCTGGAATTAACATAATCAATTGCCTCTCTTAATTCAATTCGATCACTTGCTTTTTTTGACTGATTAATCAATAATTGGAAATACTTGTTTGCTTTCTCTTTGTTGTTCAGAGCATGCGCCGCTTTGGCAGCGCCATAAAGCCCGTTAAATCTGTTTGGATGTTGTTTTAAATCGAATTCATAGGCTTTCAGGGCTTTTAAAGGATCCCCCATTTCCATTAATAAATCACCCAAAAGTTCACCCGCTGGTATGACTTCCGAAGGAGTGACAGGATGTTTTCCGGTTTTATATTCCATTTCAGCAGCCTCCTGCATAAGAGTCAGCGCTTTTTCGGATGCTCCATTTTTATAGGAAATCCAGGCCTCAATGGACTTAATTTGAATCAAAACCTGATTTGCTTTATAGGCATCTTTAGCGTCCAAAAGCTTTTCATGGGATGTCTTAAGAATATTTAATTCATTATTTGCGGATACCAAATCTCCTGAACGAATTGAACCCAATGCTCTTGCGAAATTTAAGATTGATTTCTCCCAGGGAAAATCATCCCAATTGCTAACTATTGCTGGAAATGGCAAGTTTGCAGCCTCTTTCCAATTTTTATTTTCCAGGGCAATCCTGGCCGGTATAGCTGCGATGGAATAGGCAACTTTGAAGTTCACCGGAAATATTTTTTTAAATGACAAAAGATATTTCATTTGTTCAATCGCTTTATCATTATCACCCACCTGGAGATATGCATACACGAGATAGTCCATACCGTGCAGCTCTTCATCCCAATGTGCAGTGGAGTCTATGCTTTGACTATAACACAGAGCGGAGGCTGTAGAATTGATATTGGATTGTATGGATTCATCCCATAATCCGAGTCGGGTGAAAATGTGCGAAGGCATATGTTGTGCATGAGCTGAGGAAGGAGCGATGGAAGCATATCTTCTGGCGCTTGGTAAGGCTAAACTTGCCAGTTCAGGATAATCATAAGTGTGAATGATATAATGTAAAATTCCGGGATGATTTGGCTGGTCCGGCATAAGGGATTCCAGAATATTGCCGGCTTTCTTTTGATTTTTATAGGTTTTGTCTGCAGGGTTTGCAATAGTATTTAGCGCTAATGCATAAAATATAGCTGCTTCTGTATCATCAGGATATTTCTGATAAAGTTCCTCCATCTTGGTTTCAAAAAGGGATTTTCTGGTGCTGAGATCGAGTGTCTCCCAATCTTTATAAAATGCGTGTATCGCATTCAAATAATCCTGTTCCCTGTCAGTCTTGGGGAGTGACTGTGCTATTTCTAATATTTTGGATCCTTTCTCAAGATGTTTAGTGCCTTGCTGGTTCCAGAGTGCATGAAAGTTACTCATTGCCACACCCCAGTAAGCCATGACACAATCCGGATCGGCATCAATTGCCTTTGCAAATGATTTCTCAGCTTCTTCATATTCAAATGAATGCAAAAGAGAAATTCCTAAGTTGAATGGCTCTCTTGAATCACTATTGCAAAATGCTGAAAATTTTACAACGCCAAATTCCATACCTCCACATAATTTGATTTCTCCCCGGATCAGACCTATGTTTTCTAGTTGCGCAGCTCTTTCAGAATTTTCGTTTTTACAACTGAATGTACCGGCTGAAATTAAGAGAACTAATAAGCAGGGGATTATTCTTTTCATTTCTTCGGTATTTTGAAAGCAACATTTATAAAAAAGCACTAAACGGGATCAAATCATGTACTGAAACGCCATACTTTACTGCAATTATCTCCTTAAAGTTATGTGTTTTGAATGAAATAGCAAGCCACTTTGGAAGTCGGTTCAAAAAATACAAATAGATTTCCGTCACCCCAAAAGTTCAATTCTTCAAAGTAATGCCGATAATTTTCTGTAGATGGAATCAAATTGGTTCGTAATGCACTAACACCTCCATTCAACTGACAAACAAATTTCATACGTTTTCCGGATTTTGGACACATGGGAATGGCAGGGTACTGTATCCATAGTGGAATTCCTGTGTTGCCTATTTCAGAAAATTCTTCATATTCTACACAAGAAAAATTCATGGAATTAAAGACAATTTCTGAGTCTTTTTTCAGCTCTTCAAAAGCTGTATTTACATTTTCTACTTCTTCTCTATTGAGTAAAGTCGGGTTTTTTGGGTCGGAATAGTCCAGGAATACATTATGGATGTTCAAATAGATAGGGCAAGTCAAATGTAACCTAAAAGGGATCCAATTAAACAATCTATCTTCATCGTTGATAAAGCCTAAATATTGAAAAGGAACAGCACAATCATTTTCTGGAAAATTGAAATCTTCAGGAAGCTCTCCTCCCAATTGATGTAAACCTTTTTGATCCATCGCCAAAGAGTAAAGTCTATTTTCGGGGTATTCCACATATTGAAATCCAATCTCATCCCCGGATAATTCTCTTTCATCAATATCTCCTTCTTCGTGATCAAAAGCTTTTTTGAGTTTGTCATTTTCAAAGACGAGCTCAATTCCATGATCGACTTTCAAAACTGTTGCCTTATTAGTTATTTGTGTTGCAATAAAATTGTGGCATTGCTGGTCACCGTTGAACTGTACTTCCCAGCCAGCGAGGTAGATTCTTTTAGTTGATTTAGAACTTTTGCCAAATAAATTATTAAACATAGACTTACTGTTGATTTGATTATCAGACCTAATATTCCTCCATTATATTTCTGGAGCTCAATCCTTCTCCGATTTCTTTAAGCTTCAGGAATACAAGCAATATATCTTCTTTTGTGGTTCGGTGAGAACAAACGGATAGTCTGATCACAATTCTTCCCCTTATTTTGCTTGACATGATAAAGGCTGTGCCGCTGATCTGGATTTTATCTACTATTTGTTGGTTCAATAAATCCAGACGGCTATCCAGTTGTTCCGGATTTAATTTATACTTTTCCTTTAGTATTAAGGGAGCGTACTGCATGCAATACATCAACAGATTTGGTTTATGAAGGGCTTGAAAATCTTCATCCTTTCGCACCAGAGTGTCCAGATATTCAACACAGTTCACATTTTGCGAAAGCAATTTTCGGTAACCTTCCCTGCCATAATGCTTAATGGACATCCATACTTTTAATGCCCTAAAACTTCTGGACATTTCCGGTCCATAATCAAGATAATAAAGCCCCGAATATTCTGTGGGCAAGGTTCCTCTTAAGTAAGGGGCCTGAAGTGAAAATGCCCTCCTCATTTTTTCAGCATCGCGGACCAGGACGCAACCACAATCATATGGAATATACAACCACTTATGTGGATCCAGCGTGATAGAATCAGCTAATTCCAGACCTTGGTACTGTTCACGTTTTTCGGGTATCAGCATACCCACTGCACCACAAGCGCCATCTGCATGAAACCATATATTTCTCTCTTTACAGATCGCGGCGATTTCTTCGAGCGGGTCTATGACGCCAACATTGATAGAACCTACTTGTCCAACAACACAAAGTGGATAATCTCCATTTGAAATATCCTGATCTATGCATTTAAGTAAATCTGCAGTATCCATTGAAAAGTCATCCCTGCTTTTCACAAGATGAACCGACTCCCTTCCCATATTTAATAAATCAACCACCCGGGTTATGGAAATATGTCCTTCGTGGTCGGACATATAAACTCTGAATTTCCCGGGAATTTGTTTGTCTTGTAAACCTTTATTAGTGATGTCATAAGGAGCAATATTCCGCAGTGCTGTTTCAAGTGCTGTAAAATTTGCCATGGTCCCTCCGGAGGTAAAGAGTCCGCCACAATCCAAAGGAAAACCAACCAGTTCTGCAATCCAGGCTATTGTCCTTCGCTCTATTTCAGTGGCGGAAGGCGCTGCTTTCCATCCTCCTGAATTCATATTTACAGCTGCCGCCATTGCTTCTGCAAGAGTGCCTATCATAGTGCCTGATCCATTGACAAAACCAAAATATCGTGGTGAACCCAGATGCGTGGCATAAGGCAGGATTTTAGTTTTCCATTCCTTCACAATGTTAAATGGATCTTGCCCGGCTTCAGGAAAATCTTCTTTAAAAACTTCTTCAACTTCTGATGTGGTAACGGGAGGAAAAACAGGTATTTCCTGAATAGAAGTGTAATATTCTGTAATCATATCAATAACCCGGTATCCCAGTTTTCTAAAATCTTCGGGTTTCATATCCAGGTTGTCAAAAGCTTCATTTTCCATGTTATTCCTTTTTTAAGTTTTACACCGGAAATTACACCTGAGTAAATGTAATATTGAATTTATTCTTGTTTGATTGTAATGTCCCTGAAGTATTCTTTATCGAATATTTTAAAGTAAATCCAGGATGGATACCAGTTATAATATGGCCATATTTTTTTCAAATTTCTTTTCTGTGATGCATATGCCGCACACGTTCGATTCATTTTGCAAATTACAATGATTATCATTTCCATGCGGCTCTGTTCATGATAAAACTACTCTCTTGTTTCACAAATCCTACTTTGGGGTAATATTCCATGGCTGTCGGAACAGATAAAAGGAGCACCATAGACTGATCTCCAACTTTCTCTTTAGTCAGATTGATCAGCTGTCGTCCAATTCCTGCCTTCTTGTATTCATCTCTGACAGCGAGGTCTGCTAAATAACAACTCCAGACCCAATCTGTAATAGAACGGGATACACCTACCAGCAAATCCTCGTCCCAGGCTGTTACAATAAGATTTGAATTTTCATACATTTTTTGAATTCTTTCTTTGTCATGAGTGGGTCTTGGCAAACCGGAATTGTCATAAAGTTCTATAATTTGCTCAGCGTCCGGAATTTTGTCAAAACGGTATTGAATGCTCATAATTAAATAAGTAATTTGATCATAAAATTTCCACTTCCTCCGGTACTACAAACAGTAAAATGCAACCAGTTTCACTTTTTACTGAGTGCCTGAAGTTTGGTGGCGTGTAAAGATAATCACCGGTATTTAATGTCGCCCCTTCAATAATACATGAACCTTCCAGAACAAATACTTCCTCTCCAGCGGGATGATTGTGATAGGGGTATTGTTCACCTGCCTGGAATTTCAATAGAATTGTAGTGGATCGCTGATTGTCATTGTCATACTTCAGGGATTTAATAAATACTCCTTTATAGTCAATACCTTTCTCTGTCAATGGAATCCATTCCTTTTGCTGACTTTTTACGATATAGTCCTGAATGCTTTTGCTCATTTTTTTTTGTTTAATTGTTAATTATTAATTCATTCTGCGCATCGATTCTGATTTATTGCCATCAGTTTTACTCATGATCATTTAGATCATATTATTTTTGATCATTATATGAAATTTAATTAAAATGGCTTTTCCCCTACACGTCAGGTTGTATAAAAGGACCTAGTTAAAGAGCTTATATTGCAGAGCACCTTAACCTGCATTTTCCATTTCCAGAATGGATTTTTCCTGAGACAAAGTTCAGCAATAAGATGAATGGAGGGAATAGACAATTTCGGGAAAAACATATAAAATTCAAACTGCAAACAGCTTCCTGTAATCCTTAGGTGATTTGCCGCTGTGCTTCTTGAAGAAATTTGAAAAATAAAATGGATCAGCAAAACCGAGCTGGTAAGCAATCTCCTTTATGGTCAAATTTTGATAAATCAAAAGGCGTTTTGCCTCAGAAATAATCAGACTGTACATGACATTCTGAGCTGTTTTGTTTGTGTGGAGTTTGGACAATTCATTTAATTTGGCCTCAGTGGTAGAGAGCTTATCTGCGATTTTGGATAGTGAAATATTGCCCGGGAAATTGTCTCTCACCGTATTTATGAATTTTAGGAAAAGAGCATCCGGTTTCCAGATTTCATCTCCGCGGGCCACTTTTGATCTGTTAATTTGAACTAACAAAAGCTCTATATGGGAATGGAGTGAAATTAAATACTGATATGGTTTGTGAATGATTTCATTATGGATATTCAGAAGGAGTTCCTGAAATATTGAGGAATTTTTAATGGCTATAACTTCATTCATGCCGAAATGGCAAAATAACCCATTATGAAAAATGAGCTCAATATCATTATCATTTTTACAAAAAAAAATCAAGCGTAAAAGCTAGTTTAAATACCTTTCCATTAATGGGCCGCAGTTGATGATACTGACCTGAAGTGATGGTGATTACCTCATTTTCATTAAGTTGAAATATGTTTTCATCAATCAGTATTTCGGCATTGCCTCTAATACAATAAATGAGTATGTACTTCAGAATCCTTTGTGGCTCTCCGTATTCGTTCTGTGATTCAATAGATTTAAGTTCAACCATTATGTCTTAATTTGTTGCTTCTATCAACAAAAGATCATTTTATTCTGATGTCTTCTTCAATTAGCCCGATTATTATCATTCTATGGCTCCCTGGAAGGATTTCATTGAAACAGTTTTTTTTCTTTTAAGAATTCTATTCCGCATTTTCATAAATGGTTTTTCGATTATCTGATGTAGTATCCAGGCAATCAGGACACATGCCGCTGTACAGGCAATCAACATCAAATTGCTGTTTTCATCCATTCCCAGCGGAGTGAGCAGGTCCTGAGCTACCTTTACGACGCCTTTATGCGACAGATAAATTCCATACGACAGTGTAGCTATAAGGGTTGTTACCCTTGAATTCCACTTGTACAAAATGCTGGAAGGACATATTGCTCCCAGTACTAAAAATCCATATCCGACAGAGATGAATGGGAAACCATAAACCGAGGTGGCATAAGAACCAAGATCGGAGCAATAAATATAGGCAACTGTTAACAAAGCAAGCCCCACTATCAACAGAAGATTTCCAAATTTGGATACCTTTTCCCAGGTCTTGGGCAGGTACTGATACATGGCTGCAATCGATACTCCTACCAGGAGACCATCCAGGCGATTGTAGGTGGGATAGTAAATGAATTTCGGCCAAAATCCCTGACCACTGCCTTCACTGATGGCTGGAAGGAATAAATAATGCCAGCTGAATAATCTGAGGACAAAGCCTGCCAGAAATAAAATGAGAAGGATCCAGTATGCTTTGTGAAAGCGATTCGACATGGTAAGAAGGATCAAAATCAAAGGCAGGAGCAGATAAAAATGTTCCTCCACACAAAGTGACCATGCATGTGAAAAGGTCCCATAGTTTACTCTATCCAGTCCAAAGTTTTGAGTAAAAGTCAGAAACTTCCAAAGCGGTGGTAATTGCTCCTGTTCGCGAAAAAAGGGGAAACAAAAATAGATCGCCACCACCACAAAATAAATGGGGAGAATTCTGAAAAATCGTTTCACAAAAAACTCCTTCAGGGAAATATTCTTACCCCGTTTCATTTGAGCAAATAGCTGGGAAGAAATCAAAAAACCGCTCAAAACAAAAAACAAGTCAACCCCTGTCCATCCAAATTGATTAAATTCCTTCGCCCAGGTCGGGAATCCAAAATACCCCAGTTGATAATGAAAGAAAAAAACCAGTAAAATTGCCAGGGCTCTTAAATGGTCAAGCCCATAGAATTTAAGCGGAGAATGGGGTAGGGAAGCGTCCATTACTTATGATTTCCTTTTTTTCGCTTTCCATTTGAAGCCAGGCCCAGTTGTAGCCGATGTTAATTCACCTGATTCAAACCAACCTGACTTTTCATCCGGGTATTCAATTTTGGCAGAAATTTGCTTTAAGCGTCCTGCTTCATTGAATTCTAATGAAGTGTATTCAAGGTGAATGTCAAATTCTAATAGTTCTTTTTTCACATCCAGAAGTTTATCAGAATCATACTGGGTTGTAAATACCAGTTTAATCTTCTCTTTGCTGATGATATTTAATTCATCAATGGTCTGTGCTTTTATAGAGGAGCTCGAAAGAAACAGTACTGAGAAGAATAATAGGGTTATGCTGAGAATTTTCATGGATTTGTGAAGGGAGTATTTGGCCAAATATTTTGTCCGAATATATTGAATATTTTGGAATTCAGTCACCGCAAATGCAAGGCAGCTATGCCAGGATAGATTTCTCGGCGGTGACTGATTTCAGATTTCAGATTTCAGTTTTCAGTTTTCAGTTTTCAGAATTGCGATAGCCAACTCAAATCCGGTTGTTTTAGCTTTTCAACCCATAATCCATAATTCATAACTCTCAAGCACGTTTTAAATCATATCGATTAAATACCCAAGCGCAAACACCAAAACATAAAAAGTTATCATTCCCAAAATGTAGGCGAGCAATGCTTTTAAGTAATTAATTGCATCTTTCTTTCCGAAGAATTCCGCTATCATCCGGGCACAATAGATGTAAGCTATTATGCTGCCAACCTGTATCAGCTCAATCTTAATCAATCCCTGGACGAGCGTGAATAAAGCAAAGATTAACATTCCCATTCCCATAGTGTAGCATAGCAGAACAAGAATTTCAAATAGATTATAACCATAATTTCTGAATATCAATTTTATCCACAGCGCTATGAAAACACCCATGATAATATTTGCATATCCATAGTGACCCTCTATCCATTTTACGATGGACAGAGTGGCATTTTGCTTTATTTCCTCATTATTCACAGGCATTTCTGCAAGATGAAAGAAGTGACTAATAATAGAAAAGATCAGTGATGTAACGATGATAAAAATAACCGGTTTTACCAGTTTACTTCTGGTGTCGGAAATGTAGTCCCGGATTTCTTTTCCCGGGTTGATAATGAGCGCCCTGATAGTAAATAATATTCCCCTTTCAAGATGCAATAAATGTTCAATTTCATGCACCAGATAATGCGCATCAATTCTTTTTAGCTGAACTGGATGACCGCAATTGGGGCAATATTTTTGGGAGTGGTTGGTGTTGCAGTTTTTGCAAATTGTGGGGGTGTCCAAAGGGGATGGGTGCATGGAATATATAACTTGTGTGGATGCAAGATATTATTTTTCAATATTTTTTTGGTAGTCTTTCAGTTCTCCAAAAATGGTAAAGTAAATAAACTCCCTAAAAATTAGGTAAATTTTTCAGTCACCATGCCCTCTGATAAAATTCAATCCACAAAGCTACCCATCTTCACATCCCCGGCACGTCTATAATGATCAATTATTTCCCCTTTTGTCTTAACAGTACTTTTCTAACAATTAATTCCGCCCAGCATTGCTGCATTGTCAAACATTTTTAACCTTAACCCGGTGGCAATAGATGAATTAATGTCGGTATCAATCATTCAAATCTATAAATACTGCCTTTTCATTCACTCTCTATCCTCACACCAAAACGCTCCACCGTATCCTCCTCCCATGGATTACCGAGTCCAATGTTCAATTCGCTTGTTCCTTCATGGATAACTTCTATAAAGATGGTTTTCATTCCGCTTGCGCCGATAGCATCACCGGAGATTTCAAACTTCTCTTCTTTATATTTCAGGTGTTGGGTGTCAATTGATTTGATTTTCCAGAGATATCCCGTAGTGGGATTTTCTGATAATTGCACTTGAATTACATCACCTTTTTGAGCTTTGATGGTCTTTCCCTGAGATGATTTATCTATTGAAATCATTGATTAAAAATTGTAGGTTATTTTAAAGAGAAACACCTGAAAAGCACTCCATAATTCGAAAATAACGGAGCAACTTTTCAGATGGTTCAAAGATACAAGTTTACCAAACGTAGATTTGAGTCGCATGCCCTCCGTCAAGCAGATAGTTGACGGGCGAGTTTTTGACTTTTGCAGCAGTAGCAAATACGGTAAGGGCTTCGTTAGCTGAGTCAATGGTGTTGGCTAATTTCACCCAACCTGTGCCCACCACGCTCATCCAGGAGTTGCGGGTTTGATTGGTTGAGAAGAGCGCATTTACCTTTTTGTTATTGTGCCAGACTCCCGCAGAAAATCCGTCATCAGAGGATTCACTTATTGCGGAAGGTGGGTCTAAGGTCGGTACAGCTTCACTTTCACTAAATGAAAATGAATTTTCTGTGCTTTCCACTGCTAATGATGGAGCACTTGCTTCCCCTGCTTCAACCTGAGCTGCCGGGGGTGTTTTATCCGGAGATTTTGCCATGATATTTTTATTTTTAAAATTATTTAATGATTAAAAAACATACACTTGTTGAATGAGACTGTCTTTGATTTCAACGTTAACATTTGAATTGGTGGTTTTTGCCGAAGCCAATTGCGTAGCCATGTTGATAAAGGCGGTATCATTCAGATGACCGATTTTCTTCCATCCATGTCCATTACTGAGGTACACCCAGGCATTTCTGGTTTCATTAGTTGCCCATAAACCCTGAACTTTCACACCAGTGATGTTGTAGTTGTTGACGATACCGGTAGCACCGTAGACTTGTCCTTCAATACCGCATTGTCCGAGAGCGATTTTGAAATAGCCTGACTCTCCGAAACCTGCGCCCCAGCTGTTTTTACAGATCCAGTAAGCACCTGCAGTATCATAACCTACGATGCATACACAATGTCCGCCTAAAAATGCTCCGGAAACATGTCTGTAGATTCCTGTTCTGTAACTGTAGAAATCATTATAAACACTAAAACAGGCTTCAACCGGCCCCTTAGTTGCCACATATTCTTTGATGGCATTAATACCATTAATTTTGGAATAGCCTGTAATCCTGGTAAGACGACTATCCCAACCAGTAAGCCTTCCAGTGCAATTCTGATCACCAGCAGTGTATGGATAGTAAGCTTCTTCTGTTACTCCCTGTGACTGAAATACACTCATGGCTTTGTCCGGCCACCATCCATTGCCGCAATTACGACCTTCTGATCTCGCGTGACAATAAAAAAGGTGTGCTTCTGAAAGGTCAATCGCGTAAGTCGCACCGCGCAATATTTTGATTTGACTTTCCACCGAAGCAATCGTACCGAATGCTACACAAGAACCACAACTACCCTGATTTTTTACGGAAGTCACGAAATTTCCTCCATTGTTTCTCCAATCCAGTGCTGCGGGTGCTCCGAAGGAATCTGCAGACCTTGCGGATGAATCTGATAAGTACTCCGCAAGTGCTGCTGCACCTGCCTGCTCCTGTTCTTCCAGACTTGGATCTCCCGGTCCGGGAGTATATCCAAGCAGAATCTTTTTCTCCGCATAAGTTAATTCTGATACGCTTGTGATGCCAGCTTCCCAACCGGCATTTGAACTTGCAATCGCTTCCTGAATTGCTTTCAGTTCTTCAAACTTTTCTTTTGCCATCTTAAGGTAAATTAGAATTAATGCCTACTCTATACAGTTTTCGGCGACCCTGTTTTTTATTTTGATATGTAATGTTGGAGCTCAGAATACCCTCTGATTGCAGTAGCAAGAGTTTATGGCTTTCTTTGGTCTGGAGCTACAGAATAGCTCAGACTTTGAAAGCAGCCCTGTCGGACTAGTTCCCGTATAAATTTTGCCTGCAAATCAGGCTAGCTACAATTGGGTAGTATTTTGCAGAATATCGGAGATGTGGTTTTGTCAGTGATTGACTTGCTTATTGGAAAGAAAAATTGTCCGATATTTTCGACAAATGTATATGCGTTTTAATCTTTTTTCGCCTTGAAATTTCAAGTATTTTTTATTTCAGGTAATACTACCTGGCTTCAGTGGTATAAACTACCTGTCTTTATTTCGCAGGCGCAGGTATAAGGTGAAATCCATTAAGAAAGATTAAGACTTAAGTGAGACTTACGGCTTTGATGGCGCGTTTTGTAATCCACCAATGCTTTGGGGACACGGTGATTTTTGCTCTGGGGCAAAAATACACGCCAAAACTGATTTTTTTGTTTTTCTACCCGGGGTTTTACCGCGGGTTATTTATATTTTACCCCATTCGGGGTATCAACATTTCTAAGTATTACCATTTTTTGTAAAATCAGGATAGTTTTGCTTGATTTTATGCTAATCTATTATCAACTCAACTGTGTTTAATCTCCTCTGCCATCCCAATCAGAAGCCCTTCCACTCCCCGAATATAGCAGAGCCTATACACGTTTTCATACTGAAGAATTTCCCCCACGAGCTCAGCACCCTGACTTGTCAGTCTGGATACCATTTCGTCAATATCTTCCACTCTGAACATGAGACGGAGATAACCTAGGGAGTTTACCGGAGCTGTCCTGTGGTCAGATATGATTTCAGGTCTGATAAATCGGGAAAGTTCGATGCGGCTGTGGCCATCCGGTGTGACCATCATAGCTACCTCAACTTGCTGATCATGGAGGCCGGTAACTCTGCCTGACCATGGACCTTCAATATTATAACGTCCTTCAAGTTGAAGGCCAATCTCTGAGAAAAATGAGGTGGCATTATCGAGGGATTCTACAACGATGCCGACGTTGTGCATTTCGAAGAGTTTGTTTTTTGGCATGGGCGTATTAGTTATTGGTGAGTGTTACAAAAGGCTGTAACTTACAATGGCTGTTTTGTCATGAATTTTGCTAACAGCGCAAAATTCACGCCAAAACGTTTGGTATTTATGCTTATTCCCGGGGCCGCACCCCGGGTTACAAAGATATTGCCACTCTGTGGCATTTTCCACTAATTCATTATTTCAGGTAAGTATCAAAGATCTCAGATTAACTTATTCGATAAAAATTCCAGTCTTTACCTCTCCGGTTTTGACATAATGCGTTATGATAACTCCCTTAGAAGTAACAATACTGTCATTTAGCGAAAAGGAAGCCGGTATCGCTTTATTGTCAAATAGTGTCTTGCCTTTGCCCAGAAGCAATGGGTGAATTTTAAGCCGAAACTCGTCCACTAAATCATGCTGCAATAGCAGATGGATAAGTTGAGAACTGCCCCAGACCTGGATATCAGGCCCTTCGGATTCTTTGAGTTTTTCTATATCTGCAAGGCTTTTGATAAATACGGAATTTTTCCAATCTGATTGATTCCGGGTTTTTGAGAGGATGTATTTATTGTTATTATTAATGCCGGGCCAGTTTTCAGCATGTTTCGGCCAATAATCCTCCCAAATCTCAAAGGTGAGTCTGCCCAGAAGATATTCTGCGGGTGCTAGCTCTTTTTTGACCACCTCATTATACTCCTCATCGGAATAAGGTGGAACCCAGCCACCATATTCAAAGACATTTGATGTATCTTCTTCAGGCCCTCCCGGAGCTTGCATGACACCATCCAGTGTGATCATTGAGAGGACAGTTATTTTTCTCATGACATTGATTTTATGTTGATACAAAGTTCTCCTGTAAATACGGAGTCAATACTGTGTATATGCGACAAGTAGAGGGTGGGAATGCGGAAAGCTGGTTGCTAGTTGCTGGTTGAACAGACAGAAGAAGCTGCAAGGCTCAAGTAAGGAAACAACCAAACAGCCGCTTCTGGTCGCAGATAGAGACCGAAGTATGAGTGTCTCTGCTTCTGGCCTCTTCCCCAAAGCTTTGGGGACTTGCCGAACAGCCGGTGTGTGGGCTTAAGGTGTCGGGTCTGAAGAAAACAGCTCTTCATCAAGTTGCAAATCTCCCCTCTCATTTCAGGAGAGGGGTCGGGGGTGAGGTTAGCTACAAGGCGAATCTCGATTTATGAGGTGTGAAAAACAGCAGCTCTTGACGAACGAGCGGGTGTGGAGGATATTTTCGTATTTGGACTATAAATTTGCCAGTTTGCGTATCAAATTTTGATACAGACTTTTAGTAAAATATACATGTCTTGCAACCAATCAAGAAAAATTTGCAAATTATTTCGTTGATGGTCCGGGTCTCATAACCGGATTAAATACTCACCCGAACAACACACACTCACCACGGGCTGGCATCTCCTGAAGCATTGAAATCAGTTGATTTATATTGAAATGATGGTTGGAGTTCATCGCGTGAAACTGGCTGTTGCGCAGAAGTTGGGTGTAACAGCTCTACCTCACTTCTGCTTAGTTCCCCAGTTGATTCAATGGTTTCAATGAAAATTCTGCTTTTCCCTTATCTCATCCGCAATTCTCTCCCTGATGTCAATTTTCGCACCTATAAATACACAAATTCCTGTACCAAACTCTCTTGCGTAAGGGTTTCTAATAGAATCAGCCAACATGGATTGCTGAAAAAATGGGGTGGTTTCTTCCATTTCAGTATGCTTTTCTCTGCTTTCTTTTACCCTGATCAGATTTTCATAGTTAATTGTCAGGTCAAACCAATTGATATAGTCTGCATTGAACGTGACTGCCTTTAAATTTTGATTTGAATAAAAATTGATAGCTCCGGCTTGTCCATAATTATCGCAAAGAAAGAGGGTCTTCTCTTTATTTGGCATTGTTAAATAAGCACTATCTACTTTATTCGCCAGCTCTTTCCAGCCAAGCATATCTGCAAAGTCCTGGGGTAATAAATGGTCTTTACCATCCTCCCAACGCAGTAAGCCAAGTTTCTTGTAAGTTTCCGGATTCCTGATAATGTATTCCGGGCTTTTGTTTGGAAAGGCAACATGGTATAATGGAATGAATACTAAAATCGGAATGGCAATGGCTATAGGTTGCAAGTATTTTTTCCACCCGGCCTTCAACCAATCTGCAAGAAATACCGAACCAAATGCAATGTAAATAGGGTAGAGGCCAATGGCATAATAGTCTTTTGCCCTGAAGTACAGGAAAATCAGCAAAGTAAAAATGAAAGAGAAAAAGAAAACGCTGAATTGTTTGTAAGGTGTGTAAAACAACAACGTATACAAGGCAGCAATGATAACCAACAATGATCCCGTAAAAAATAGAATCTGATTCTTTAAAAACCCCCATCGGTCTACATTTACCAATTGCGTTCGCTCCAATTCTTTTAGATGATCAAATACCGGAAATCCATTGCTGTATTGCCATATAAGATTCGGAGCAATGATCAGCAGTCCCAGTAAAATAGCCAGATAAAGCCGGGGTTTTGCAAATATTTTTCTTTGTTCTGTCAGCAATAACGCAGGAATCAATCCAAGCATCAGAAATACTATGTTGTATTTATTCAAAAATCCAATGGCAAACACCACTGCTCCAAAGAAGAGCCATTTAGTATCCTCAGTCTTAATGTATTTCAGCAGAATAAAATACATCAATGTCCAGGATAAGACATCAAAAGAATTGGGTTGATATAAAGTATTAAGTCTTAACAGCACAGAAAATAAAACACAGGTTGCTCCTAACATCAGCGCAAAGAGATTGCCATTTAAAGCTTCAATGGCTTTCCAGACAACCAACATTGTCAAAGCTCCGTACAATGCAGGAAAGAATTTAATCCAAAAGATGGAATTACCCAACAACTGAATGATGTATGAAGTCCAGGATGTAAATGGCGGAACTGACAGATATCCCCAGGCTAAATGATTGGCCTGATCAAGATGTAAATACTCATCTCTGTGCAATTCGTATTCCGGACTGATCAATATGTATTGAAGGATAAATTTGCCAGCAATGAAGAGAATTAAAATGAGGGTTCTGTTTGACATTGAAATACAGTCAGGAATTTTGAACAATATATTTAAATCCTGATTTCTTTTATCATAACCCACTCTAATTTAGCTAAATTGTTTATTCTGGTTGTGTTATGACTATTGTATCTTAGTTCAAAATAATAGACTTTTGTCTTCTAAGTTGAATTTATTGGAATTCTCTACTTCTA
>JALHRR010000060.1 GCA_022841345.1 Saprospiraceae bacterium | reverse complement strand
GAGTCATACCATCAATGGGGGCACATCTGCAAATGGAGTTGTCCTTGCGGGAACCATTCTTCCATTGGGCATCAATACAATTGCCTACACGTTGACAGACGGAGTGAATACAGTGAATTGCAGCTTTACGGTGACAGTGGTGGATGATGAGTCGCCTGCAATCAATAGTTTATTCTGTGGAGTCACTACTACTTTGAATACCCAGCCTGGAGTTTGTTCAAATACACAAACACGAAATCTGGGAGCGGTTGTATCAGATAATTGTACTTCTCCATTGAATATGGGATACCAATTGGCCATACTTGCTCAGAATGGAACATTGACAACTTATAATACAAGAGTCATTACCCATATTTTCCAATTGGGAGTCAATATTGCAACACTAACAGTTACCGATGAAAGTGGTAACACATCAAGTTGCTCAGCGGTATTTGTTGTAAATGATAATCAGTTGCCTGTTATTTCATGTCCTAATGGATCACCATTTGTGTTTGTGAATACACCGGGAGAATGTGGATATGAAGTGCCGGATAATAGTCTGGATGCAACAGCAACTGACAACTGTAATATTGTTAGCTTGACTCACAATTATGGAGCCTGGGGCATTCCAAATTCACTGGAAGGAGCAACATTCGGAGCTGGCACTACTGCAGTAATTTGGACTGCAACTGACCAATCAGGAAATACATCTTCATGTTCTTATGAAATTACTATAGATGATGACCAAATTCCTGCCTTTGTAAATTGCCTTGCCGGTGATACTCTGACCATCAGTTTGATGCCGGGAGCATGTGTAGGTTCTACTATTTGGAGTATTCCAATTGCTTCTGACAACTGCTTACCAATTTCTGTAACGCAGACTGCCGGACCTGCCCCGGGAACATTACTGGCACCTGGTATCTACAGAATTGAATATACAGCGGGTGATCCTTCATTGAACTCCATTACGTGTGAATTTTATATTGAGGTAGTTGATACACAGGACCCTGTTATCGTATGTCCTGGAAATATTTTCATCAACAACACTGATAATGGCCAATGTACCTGGACGAGTCCAATAGGATCTCTTACTCCTTTATTAGCTGTATCTAATTGCCCATTCGATGTTACATGGTCCGTACTCAATCCTGATGCAACCGTAAGCAATGGCACTTTGGATGTTAGCGGTTACACATTTGAAGCAGGAACATCCGAAGTGACTTATACCATTACTGAACCCTTGAGTGGCCAAAGCTGGACTTGTTCATTTACTGTAACAATCACTGATACTCAGGCACCTTCAATAATTTGCCCTTCAGATATAACAATAGAATGCAATGATGCATCCAATGATATGCTCATTCAGGCATGGATTGACTCAGCTATCCCATCAGATAATTGCGGTTCAATAGTATCAGTCACAGCTTCTGTTTTCAGTACCAATAATCAATGCGGTGCTTCAGTGAGCAGACTATATCAATTTACTGCAACAGACATCTCAGGAAATACTTCGGTTTGCTTTGCAACTGTTCACATTTTAGATACAACAGGACCAATAATCTCAGGGGGAGAGGATCAAGTGGTAGAATGTGTGCTGGGTGGTGCCGGAAACGACAATGATTTCTTGTCCTGGTTGAACAATAGAGGAGGATCTGCAGCCAGCGATGGATGCGGAGGATTGATATTCTGGAGTAATGATTTCCATTCTGACAATTGGGTTGAAGGATGCAATAACATTAGATATATTGACGTAGTTTTCACTGCAACGGATGAATGTGGAAACAGCTCATCTGTAACACACAGATTCGGAAATCAGGATATAACTCCACCGGTATTCCTGAATTGCCCAAGACCTGATATCGTGGTCAAAAGTGCAACCGGAATGTGTGGCAATTTTGTCAATTTTTCACTTCCGATTGCTGTTGATAATTGCGATTTACTTCCAACTATTACCAAGACAGATCAGACAGGTTTGACCAGTGGCGACTTCTTCCCGATCGGAAAGACGACTCTTATCTGGGAAGCGGAAGACTGCATGGGCAATATTACCATTTGTGAAATTCATATTTATGTAAATGATGATAATCCGCCTTCTATCATTTGTCCTGCCAATGTTGTGGCCGATAATGGAAGTGGTGAATGTGGTGCAGTAGTATTCAATCTCGATCCCGTGGTATCTGATCTTTGTTTTGGCAATGTATCAGTAACTTACGCAATCGAATACCCTGCTGAATCAGGGAATATTATTGAATCTGGTTTGGGATCAGCCAGTGGAACGCTGTTCAATGGAGGCATCTCAGTATTGCATTATCAGGTGCAGGATCAGCCTTTATTACTGATTACAGAAGTAACGCACGCCCTGAATTCAATTAATGGTGGTACGAATCCAGTGCCGGCATTTATTCAATCTGCAAGTGGTGATGATTATCTGGAAATTACCAATTTTGGGCCTGCTGCATTTGATATCAGCTGTCTTTCCATAGAAAGGATCAGCAACCTGGGAATCCCTTCTGACGAAACATTCATGATTCCTGCAGGTACAATTTTGCAGGCAGGTCAGGTATTAGTTCTTCACTTCGGACCCGGAACTGATGATCCGGTAAATCACTATTTCAATTTACCAAATGCCATTGATCTCAATCCAAACGAACCTTCAGCATATGTGATTAGTCTCAAAGGAAGGGTCATAGATGTAGTAGCGCTCAATGGATTTGATCCCGAAGGACAAGGTACGCTTGCAGTGGTTAACAATGCGGATTGGTCCGGTACTATTCCGGTACTTTCTAATCAGGGCAGTGTTCAGAGAAATCGAGTCTGGGACACCAACAGTGCTGCAGACTGGGATATTTCAAATGTGGCATACCCGGCTTCAATAGGAAGCTATAATGCCCAATTCCCTGATGCAGTATCTAATGGCACCCTCACTTCACTTCAGCATCAAACACCTAATGTTGCCACTTGCTCCACAACAGTTCAAGTCATAGATACTGATGCGCCTTCTTGTGGAACTTTAGAGTCTAATTTGTATGCAGCAAATGGATCGCTTCCGATGGAAATCCAGACAGGAGTAGTTAATACTAATTTACTCAATATCATTGAAGTATTTGAAATTGGTAAAGTTAGTATCAGCTTGCAGGGAAATTATACAAATCTGGCTGATCTTACTCTCAGGCTGACAAGTCCTTCCGGAACTCAGGTGATTTTATTCGGTGGTGTTTGTCCCAATGTAACATCTTTTGACCTAATACTGGATGACAGATCTTTGCATACAATTGGCAATGCTCCATGTATATGGATGACAAACGGAACTACATTCTTACCTCAGTCGCCACTTCATGCATTCAATGGTGAATTGTCGAATGGAATCTGGATACTTGAAATTATCAATCAGGGGTCCGCTGGCAGCGGTCAGCTCACTGGATGGACATTAAATCTAAGTGAACGAATTCCTTATCAGCAATCAGATGTATCACTGATTAATATAGCCAATCAGTGTTACGCTCCATTCACCTGGACCCATCCGGAAATATTGGATAATTGCTCTGCAGGAGGTACCGTGACAGTAGAATACACTTCAATCGATAACATTCCTTTACCTGTAAGCGGACTGGTATCACCGGGCACTCAGGCGAATGCGAATTTCTGGGTAGGAACAACTTTTGTAGAATACACAATTTCAGATGCAGCAGGCAATATTACGACTTGTGGCTTTACTGTAGTTGTTACTGATATCGCTGCACCATTTATAACTTGCCCTGCAGATATGTTAGTGCAGCTAGGCTCCGGTGAGTGCAGGACCAATGTCAGCTTCCTCGCGGGATTGAATGATAATTGCGGTGGAACTACTTTCAGCAGTGTACCCGAAAATGGATCTTTATTTGAAATTGGTACAACCACGGTAATTGTTACTGCAACCGATGCTTCAGGAAATACCAGCACATGTACTTTCAATGTCACTGTGCAGGAAATTCAAAACCCGCAATCTCTGGCTTGCGCCGGAATACTTAATTTCAGTTTACCTCCGGATTGCATCGCTGAGATAACTCCGGCATTAGGATTGACCGGTAATTCATATGCTTGCTTCGATAACATGCAAGTCGTGTTAAGGGATGAGAACGGAGTTATTTTACCGAATAGTCCTTTTGTGGATGAAAGCAATATTGGGCAGACAATCTCCGCAACATTTTTTGATCCTGTTACAGGAACTTCATGTACATCTCTGATCAATGTCGAATACAAACTGGTTCCTGAGATTACCTGTCCGGATGATGTAACAATTGCATGCAATCAGGATACAGATCCTTTATTTACTGGTTCTGTCATTATGCAATCCTGCGTTTTGGATGCACATATTATCCATGAAGATGAGTTGCAGGAATTCGCAGAATGTGAAGTAAACAGAGCTATTATTGCAAGGACATGGACAGTGATTGATCGCTTGGGTAATAGCTCAAGCTGTGTTCAACAGATTTTTGTGAAATCTTTCGATCTCGCAGATGTGAACTTCCCATCCCATTTTGATAATGTGGATAATCCTGCCTTTACTTGCGCTGATGTTGCAGCCAATCCTTTACTGACACATCCTGATAATACGGGAAGACCTGATATCAATGGTCTTTCTGTGACCGGAATTCATTATTGTGAATCAAGCTTGAATTACTCCGATCTCATTTTTGAGATATGTGGAAATTCTTATGAAATCCTGAGAACCTGGAGAGTACGCAGCATGTGTTTACCGGTAGAAGATGGTGTTAACCCTGTTACATTTGTCCAGATTATAAAAGTGCTGGATAAAACTGCTCCTGTGTGGAATTGTCCTTCTGATATTACAGTGAGTACAGATCCATTTACATGCAAGGCTACCTGGGTAGCAGAAAATAATATTCCGCCAATTTTGGACGAATGCAGCGGAATCTTCAGAATTCAGGTGATTAAACCAAGAGCTTTCGACCGCTATGAAGTAGGCACTCATACTATCAAATTCATAGCTACAGATAGCTGCGGAAATAAAAGTACCTGTACAATGAATCTCATTGTCAGAGACGATATTTACCCTATTCCGGTCTGTGAAACGGTAAGAGTTGTATCTCTGGGAACAGATTGTACTGCAAAAATTGCAGCGGAATCATTTGACGATGGTTCTTATGACAATTGTGGTATTGCCAGAATGGAAGTTGCCAGGATGTTACCATCAAATTGTTATTCGCCTGCGGGATCTGCATTAGTATTCAGAGATTCAGTTACTTTCTGTTGTGAGGATATACTTGCAGGAGAAGATCAGAGAAGAGTCTTATTCCGTATTACTGACGAGGCAGGAAATTCGAATACTTGCATGGTGAGAGTCGAAGTTCAGGATAAATTGCTGCCGACATTGGTAGCTCCCCCGGACATCACTGTTGATTGCCGTCTGACATTTGATCTGGACAGTACCACACTGTCAACTTTATTTGGTACAGTGGCCACAGGCAATCAGAATAGAAGAGAAATAGGCACTTCAAGTCAGTTTATAGATGCAACACAAGCTAATTTGTGTAACCGCAATATGAATTATCCGGGCAATGTCCCTGGTGCTCCGGCGGTTTATCTGGACGGGGAAGCTTTTGACAATTGTTATCCTGCAGGAGGTACTTCTCAAGCAACTTGCAGTTTGGATCTTACCTCAAGATTCAACCAGCAAGTAGAATGTGGGGTAGGATTTGTTTTCAGAACATTTGTAGTTACAGATGCTTCCGGAAATTCAGCAGCGTGCACCCAGACAATCACACTGATCAATCAGGCACCATTCAATGAATACAATGGACCGGGTATTGTCAAAGTGGGGAATGGACCTGATGCCGGATTTTACAGAGTGCATCGTCAGGTTAGGCTTCCGAATGGCGAACTGAGTAATTCTTACCCTGATTATCCTTTAGGTCACTTTGAGATGAGTACACAACTGGGAGATGCTTCAAATGCTGCAGGAATCGAAGGCAAAATAAGAGGACGTATCAGACCTTCATTACCGGAATATGATTCCAGATTTGATATTATCTGGCCTGCTGATCTTGAAATCGACGTATGTGAAGAAGGCACTTCCCCGGATGAATTGGCTGCTAATCCAAAATATATCATAGGTTCCAGGCCATACATAGTGCGTCAGGATCATTGCTCCAATATCGGAATGACATATGATCAGTGGGACTTCGACTTCGATGCAGGTTGCAATACCATCATCAGAAGATGGAAAATCATTGATTGGTGTCAGCAAGAGTCTGTTCTGAATCCGTGGATTTGGGATCAGGTTATCAACGTAATCAACACCGCCGGTCCTGAAGTACAAGCGGGTCCTTACGAATTCTGTTTCCTGGGTGAGTGTGAAACTATTTCTCAGGTATTCCCGCTCGTTGCATATGCACAAGACCTGTGTTCTACAGGAGAACAGATCAGATGGGATTGGGAAGTTTATCCATATAATGATATAGACCAGATTATCAGATATGTAGGTCCTCAATTAAGAGGTGATTCTATTATTGTTGCTGAAGTTTTCCCTGTTACCAGACATGATGATGAATCACATGTAATCAAATTCACTGCAGAAGATGGATGTGGCAACAAAACGGTGCATTTCACTACTTTCAGAATCAATGATTGTAAGAAACCTACACCGGTTTGTCATTCAGGATTATCCACGGATCTGATGCCGTCCACAGCTCAGGTTACTCTGAGAGCTGAGTTCTGGGATGCCGGATCTTTCGATAATTGCACAATCAGACCTGATCTTGTGTTCAGGGTTGAAAGACTCTCTGACGGAAATGGGTCCACACTCCCTGCTCCGCGGGACAGCATCATCGTATTTGATTGTGATGATCTTGGTAGAGTAGATGTCAGATTATGGGTTGGAGATGAAAACAACAATTGGGACTTCTGCGAGACGTTTATTTATATACAGAATAATATGGGCGCTCCATGTACACCGGTTCAGGATATTGAAGTAGCCGGTAAAATCCAAAACGCCTATAATACTGAGAATGTTGAATTTGTATCTGTCACAGCGAAGACGACAGGGAATCATACCTTCAATTCTGTCACGGGATTGAGCGGTCAGTTCTCTCTTAGTTTACCTGCATACAATACTTACACCCTCATACCATTCAGAAATGACAATCCGAAAAATGGTGTATCAACAACAGATATTCTTATGATTCATCGTCACATCATGGGTGTAGAGGCACTTGGCAATCCATACAAATTAATCGCTGCAGATGCAGATCATTCAGGAAGCATCAATGCAATTGACCTGGTCGAAATCAGGAAAGTGATTCTGGACAAGACAGACAATTTCAAAAACAATACCTCCTGGAGATTTGTAGAATCAGGATATCATTTCATTCAGCCAGAAAAAGCTCAGGCAGAGAATTTCCCGGAAACCAGTAAAGTAAGTCCATTACTCATTCCTGTGACCGATGAAAATTTTGTGGCTATCAAAGTCGGTGATGTCAATGGAGATGCACTTTCCAACAGTGAATCGCTAAGTAATTTTGACAACAGGTCAGGAAGAGTGTTTGAATTGCTTACAGAAGACCTTCATTTGCGCAAAGGCAAAGAATATGAGATCGTATTCAGAGGACCTTCGATGATTGATATCCGCGGCTTCCAGTTTACCTTGAACTTCGATCCTGAAAAAATCGAATTCAAAGATGTTCAATCCGTTCAGTTGCAGCTATCACACGAGAACTTCGGTATGGCCCGGGTTGAATCAGGTAGTATTACATCCAGCTGGCACTCAGTGGAGCCGGTTCTTGCAGATGGAGATAAGGGATTATTCAAATTGAAGTTCCGTGCCAGAAAGAACTTGAGATTGTCAGAGGTCCTGGAAATTAATTCGGATCGCATCAGAGCGGAGGCAGTCACACAAGATTTGCAAACAATTCCTTTGACGCTTGCATTTGAAAAATCAAATGGATTTGTGGAAGAGTCTTATGCCCTGTATCAAAACGAGCCGAATCCATTCAATCAGCAGACTACCATCCGTTTCAGTCTGCCGGAGAATATGGATGCGAAACTTCAGTTCTATGATATCAGTGGGAAAGTGATTCACCAGATTGAAGGATCATACAAGTCAGGAATGAATGAAATCAATTTACTGAAATCAGATATACCTGCAACAGGAGTGATTTATTATCAGCTGGAAGCGGGTGATTTCAAAGCAGCTAAAAAGATGATTATCATCGATTGATTATAGTTTCTATTTTAATGGGGTTTCTATTTAAGGCAGGTCCGGCATCAAGTCGTGGCCTGCTTTTATTTGGGCCTCCCCCCGAGATGATCTGACATTGCATTTTGTATGCAATGTCAGATCACCCGGGGTCGGGCTCTCCGCTTTACTTCACATAGACGCATTTTTATGCCTCTATGCTCGTGCCCGCTGCGATCCCTGAGGCAGTGGGAGTGTGAGAGAAGGGTGTGCTGTGTGGTAAAAGGAGTTAAAACGCAAGTGATGAGGCGGGGTATGCGTTAGAGTTTAGGGTATGATGTGTGTATTGTTTAGAGCTTAAGGCGCCAAAGCGTTGAGAAGTGTTGACGGGTAGGAGCTTAGAGTGCATGACTTTGTTTGATAAGCCTTGAATGCTATTAAAATTTAAAATCTTATGATGAGCAGCATATAGTCACATTGCAAGCAACTTGAACTTGTGATGTTGAAGCCAAGTGTGAATCAGAATTTTCGAGCATGGAGTGTGAAATGTGAAGTGGAGAGGGGATGAATTACAGGGAGGAAGTGGTGGTTTTATAGATAAAATATAATTATGTTCTAAAAAAGATATTTATATTTTTACTTTGATAGTTAAACCAGGCTCGATCAGTAGAGAGTGCAATCCTTGCAATGGTGCTTATTTTCTTCGTGGAGTCCTTGATTTTCTCGAGCATCAAAAACCAATTCATATAGTTTTGAAGATACTTTGTGGCTACTCCATGGAAAGGACTCATAAAATTTATAAGCCTGTTATACATATTATTAATATTTTGAATGTGATATATCTTTTCAGCTTTCTTTTGCCTTAATTCTGCTTCGAATTTTCTATGGTCAATGTTTAACATTTCTCCCAGGGAATGATATTTTTCATTGCACTGACTTATAAGCAATTCTGCATTTTGAAGCCTTCCTTTCAAAACATTTGTTACATCCTCAATGCTGAGGCTGCCAGTAGTTATTACCTGTAAATCCTCCCTGCCGCTCCTGTCGCATGTGGCAAATACTGCTACTTGTTTGTTACTTTCATTAGCTGTTGCTCTTTCGGTAATGTTTTTTTCTTCCGGATTTTCATGCTTTCGCTTCCCTTTCTCTGAATATTGAAAAACAAAGTCGTTGATCTCTACTATTCCTTGAAAGCTTAAAGGAAATATAGTTGTGAAACTAGTAAGTATTTTATGTCGCCAATCAAAGGAAGTTTGAATTGAAATACTGGTATTTTCTGCACTCTTTCGGATACTATAACCGGCGACAAGGCAATGCATATATTTATTCAGCAGCTCACGCTTCTTTAATGCATACCAAAATTTTCCTGTAGACTGGCTGAAATGTTTATTGCATTCAATACAGATATACCGTTGCATTGCCTTTAGCTTTCCATTTCCTCTGATAGCATTACTCCTGCAGTGTGGACACTTGATAACTACAGCATCTTCTGCTTCAGGCAGAATTTCATTTTGCATCACCATTTGTAGCAGTTCATCAATAATTTGCTGTTGCTGATCTGCATCTCTGGATGTAAAATATTCAGAAAATTCCTTGGGTATCATGGCATTGATTTTGGGCAAATATATAATAATATGGTAATTAGAACAAAATATAATAACCTCCTTCTATTAATTTTCCTATTAATTACCCATAATTCCTGTCCCAGCATAAACTCTATCAAACGAATTCATTCTTTCGCAACACTTAGACTTCTCGAATTATGCTTAGGGCTCTGCGTATCATACTGGCTAATCTGGTTACTTGCTGATATTCGTTTTTTCAGCTATACAGCTTTTTTTCTGATAACTATAATAGGAATTTTAGCATCATTAGGATACCCGCTATACTTAAAGTTTTATCAATCAAAAATAAACAGGATACTCCCTTTTTGCATTTCAATGAGCATTAATCTATTTCTATTTACTCAGCTTTGTGACATTTTTCAATCATCTTTTGGTATATAGAACCCTAAACCCTGCTCCCGGTTTTGTGCGGGAAGCAATCGCTCGAAATGCAGAATTCATCATGGAAGGGGGAATGTCAATAAACAGCTCCGGTGGACAGGTTGAATATTCTTAGTATCAAATACATTCCCTTTACAGTAGGAAGCTTGATTCATTTATGGGCTATTAAAAAGAAGTTCAGTCCAATCCATTCTTTCTGAATAAACTGAATACGAAAGCGAAACGAAACTATAGGACTGAACGAAATTATTATTTAAACCTGAGTTCGACTACTGCGCCCAAATCTGAAACACATTTAAAAACTGCGAAGAGGAGTTTCTGCGAATTAAGTTCAAAAAAAAACCGGCAGCTTTCGCCACCGGTCTTTTAAACTTAATTTCTATCTCACCCAAAGAATCAATGCACTATCAGGCGATGATTGCTCTTTAGTGTACCGTTTTCCTCGAATATTACAGTGTACATTCCCGGAACCAGATTCAGATCAAAATAGTAAAATCTGTCTGAACTCAATTCTTTAGAATCTACCGTTTGTCCCAAAGCATTTACAATATGTAATCTTCCAAATTTGCCCGCATTAGTACGCAGGTCAATATTTAACTGGCCATTTGTTGGATTAGGGAATAAAAGAACATCTGAAGTTTCTTCTATTTCAATACCACTAGCCACTACAGGTCTGCCCGGATTATTACCCGTTACTTCCACAGATTCGAATGTTCCTGTGGTTTGAGTCGAACCATTTATGGCTTCAACAATCAGGCCTATCTCCACACATGAGTTCATCGCAACGGTTGCAGTAAATGCAAATTGCCAGTTCACTCCATTCGTAGAATGATATCCTGTAAAGGTATTACCAACTCTATCCAATCTTAACCAGGTTCTGCCCAATGCATTTAAAGTTTGGGATTGAACCATGCCATTTGTAGTTGCTCTGATTTCTCTCCGAACATGATTGGTAAGCTGGGTTTTGAGGTCCGCTTTCTTGGATCCCGCTGCCAGTGTTTCTCTGATTTGCACTCCTGCCCAACCACCTCCTGTTAGAGAGGTTACTTTTGCAACTATACTTCCATTTCCACAAAGCGTCCTGTGTGTAAATTGCTGAGCATCTGATGTACCAAATGCAAATCCGGTACTACTAATCGTATATACTCCATCCGAATCACAAGGATCAAATTCACTGCTTCCGGTACCGGGACCGACATGACTTGTTTGCCACCCGGTTGGAAGTCCATCTCCGACTTCAACATACATATTAGCAGTACATTGAGAAGTATTTCCACATTCATCACTTACAGTTACCGTTACTAAAACATACTGATTCATATCCTCGCAGTCTACGCTTGCAGGAGATATATCAGTCACAGTCACTGTTCCGCAATTATCACTGGACAAGTCAGTATTCAATACATCCTCAGCAGTGAAGAAATATGTTCCATTTGATTCAATTGTTACTGTATCCGTTCTGCAAATGGCAATCGGAGCTGTTGTATCTACAACGCAGAATATCGCTGTACTTGATGAACTGTTGTCAGATGCATCGGTAGCAATAAAATTATAAGTGTAGCAGGTAGTATTTCCACAACCGGGCACTTCTTCAACCAAGACATTTGTCCATGTGATAGAATCACAATTATCTGTAGCTGTAGCGCCGCCATGATTATCCAACCATGTTTGAAGACTTGATCCGTTAGTATCTTCATTACACTCAACTGTCATGTCCATTGCTGGTGTTATAATAGGCGATATAGAGTCTATCACAGTAATTGTAGCTGTGCAGGAATTTTGCTGTCCTAAACTGTTGGTCACAGTCATGGTAATAACATTATCTCCGGTCTCATCACAATCAAAATCAATTGAAGGTTCTCCATCAATTTCAAATGTCAATGGCGCACATCCTGAACTTCCGTTATCCACATCTTCAGCCAACACTGTAACTGAGCCTAAGCTATCGAGGTAAACACTCAGATTTTGGCAATTAGTAACAGTTGGGGTAATTGCGCCCTGATATTCATAAGCACCCATATCTATACCTGCATTCACAGGTCTTGGATTCCCATCCAAATCATCTGTCGGAGCTCCGGTAGTAGTTCCTGCATCCACAGCAGGCGAGCAAGCCTGAAGACGGTAATCTCCACCAATTTCATTTACAAAAAGTGGGTCAGTATTATAAATCATTCCGGCACCACAGGTGACTGCCGGAGGACACGCTGCATCCTGGATTAAGCTGTATTCAATTAATGCACTTCCGCCTTGGCCATTGTAGATTGATGGTTGATTGGCGGCAACATTATCCCATAAGATACTGTTGCGCACTATTACTGAACCTGTTGGAGAATAAATGCTGATCGCACCTCCATCGGTGGCAGAAATATTATTAACTAAGGTAGAATTTACAATCGTTGCAATTCCACGATAGATAAGAAAAGCTCCACCGCCCCAATCTGCCGTTCCTAAACCCTGGTTTCCATCAAAAAGGCTATTTTCAAAATATGCGTCGAATCCAGTTTGTTCACTAAAGTAGGCTCCACCACCACCGATTGTAGATCCATCATAGGAGATATTGTCAATAAATTGACATTTAATGCAATTAAATAATGCAGATCCTGTAGAAAAAGTAAACCCGTTATTAATAGCCCCTCCACCTCCGGTACCAAGGTTATTTGAGAATGTAGAATTGCTTACATTATGGTTAGCAGTAAATCCAGCGTCCGCATGAATATTGATAGCACCTCCCCATCCTGCTGAATTGTTATCGAAATTGCTATTACTTATAGTCAGATTACTTGAAGAATTATACATTCCACCACCAAATCCATTCGGGAAAGTAGTGTTTGTAATAAATGAGCTGCTATCTACTGTGATATTTGATTCTTGATTGAATATTCCAGCACCATTGAATGCAGCATTTGCTTCAAAAATATTGTGGGATATGGTAATATCAGAAGAGACATTATACATTCCGGCTCCTCTTTCATTAGGTGCACTTCCATCCGCATTTCCGGCAGTTATTGTAAAACCATCCAGAATTGCTGTACTGTCAAGATTAAGATTGGAAATTACGTGAAATGAGTTATCAGTGCTGTCATTGCTAATTCCAATATCTCCACTCAGAATGGTAACATTCGTGTCCCAATCTCTCTCTGAAAGCATTGTCTCAGTGCCATCAAATCCACCGTAAATCGCAAGGTTGTTTCTCATGCTAAATGAAATTGTGCGATCTGTATCGGGTGTTGGGTAATATGTGCCTTCAGCTACCCATATTTCTGTTACAAGCGGACATCCTTCTACCAGGAATAAAGCATCCTGAAGATCAGTGAAAGCATTTGCCCAGGAAGTTCCATCATTAGAACCTGTCGCGTCAACATCAACAAAGTAATGGTTTCCTCCAGGACATGGAGCAAAGACATTGAGTTCAACATCATTTCCATCTCCTCCAACATATGAAATCATCGCACTCCACAATGTACCCATGAAATTACTTATCACAGCCCCTTCAGGTAATCCTGCAAAAGTTCCTATAATCGGATCAACTCCATCATTGTCAACAATAATAAATGATTCACCAAAAGTAGGAACATGCGTACCACTGATGACCAGATTGACCCCATTAAGATTTACAGAACCTGCAACAGTAAGTTGAGTATAGTCTGTATCCGGTGTAGTGCCATTAATAACAATAGATAAATCCCCTGCTAATGTCAATGTACTAATACTTGCATCCGTACCAATAAAGGTAGGATTGATTGTTGCCGGAGAATCTCCTGCATCCAGTAATAAGGTTCCACCAGCAGTGTTTATTCCTCCACCGCTGAGATTAATATCATCAGCACTGTATAATTCTATATTTGTTAATCCTGCTCTTGTAATATCTGTGCTCACTGTTATAACGCCGGTATTTACATCTCCAATAATAAGATTCCCGGTGATGATACGATCTAGTTCAACATCTGACAATCCCAATGGTCCACCGGTAGGATTTAAAATTGAGCCCAAATTTATCGCAACATTGTTTGTATAAGGGTGAATAGTAACACTGCTGGCAGCATCGGTATTTACCTGAGTCAAAGTAAATAGTTCTATACTATTTCCAATCAACAAAATATCTCCTCCATTTGTGGATGTGCTAATAATACCATTAGTTGTATAAATTCCGAGTGGATCTGTGCCACTTCCTTCAATACCCGTAATACTAATATTTCCACCGCCGGTTGTAATATTGACCGGTCCACCCACCACGAGAACACCAATATTCCCTGTTCCACCTGATCCTCCGCCGGTTCCCTGAATATTCAATTCGCCGCTTCCTCCTGCTGATACTGTAGCTAGTCCCAAAACGAATACACCGGCATTGGTAGTTGACGCACCAGATCCACCACCTGTCCCAGTTACATCCACATCACCTCCGGCAGAGCTGATGATGGACATAGCATCACTCACAAGCACTCCTATATTTGAATTACCTGTGCTACATGTACCTCCAAACCCCTGAACAAGAACTGTTCCAGTACCTCCTGCAATTATATTCGCTGATCCTGAAACATTTACGCCTGCATTATCAGCAGAAGTACCTGTTCCGCCTCCCGTTCCCGTGACATTAATATCTCCATTTGCTGTTTGAACAAATGAATTAGCATTGAAAATATTCACTCCACGGTTAGTGTTTCCACTTCCTGATCCTCCTGTTCCATTGATCGTGATATCACCTGTACCACCTGCAAAGATTCTTCCTGAACTCTCTGCAAATATTCCCGTATTATTCCCGGATACTCCGGTTCCTCCGGCAATTCCTGTAATTGTAATATTTCCATTATTTGAGCCAATGGTTGCAAATGCATCGTGCACATACACACCATGATTATTATTTCCGTTTGAATTTAAAGCACCAGTTCCATTGATCATTAGATTACCATTTCCTCCTGCAGAAATAGAAGCAGAAGTTTGAACCCAGATACCTCTGTTATTCGCTGAAGCTCCTGTTCCGTTTGCAGTTCCAGTCACACTGACATTTCCATTAGTGGAAGTAATTCGGGAATCAGTTAATGAGACATATACACCCAGATTAAAGTTTCCTGTAGTGTTTCCACCTGTTCCTGCTACTGTAACAGTTCCGGTACCTCCTGCTGAGATAAATCCGGTAGCATATATATATACTCCATAATTGAAAGATGAAGCAGTTGTTCCTCCTCCATTTCCTGTAACAGATACATTACCACCGGAAGAATTAATATTGGCGCTATTGGCTTCAATAAAAACTCCATAATTAGAGTCTCCGGAATTTACTCCACCCTGTCCTAGTACAGTAACGGCACCTGTTAGTCCTGCTGAAATCATGCCGGCATTTATTAAATATACCCCATGATTATTTGCAGAAATACCTGTTCCTCCTCCATTTCCTGTGACTGATACATTGCCGCCGGCTGATGCAATCCTTGAACTGGCACCGCTGACCAATATTCCATAATTGAAGAATCCGGTAGAAGATCCACCAGTACCATTCACAGTTAATAAGCCCGTTCCTCCGGATGAAATATATCCTGCATTCTGAACTACCACTCCATGATTATTTGGGCCGGTGACTCCATTCCCACCTGTTCCTGTTACTGCAACAGAACCTCCTGCCGAGCTTATAAAGCTACCGGCTCCATCCACATTAACACCATGATTCAACCCCCCGCTTCCCGATCCTGCGGTTCCGTTTACCACCACCGTACCTGTACCGGCTGCATTTATTGTTGAATTTACAGACACCCATACTCCGAAATTTGATCCTGAAGTACCTGATCCGCCTCCTGTGCCCATTATATTGATGTTACCATTTACTAATGAAGCAATTGTACCTGAAGTAAAAACCGCCACACCGGCATGATTGAGGCCGGTGCCTGCACCACCCGCACCGATAACACTTAATGAACCACTGCCACCAACTGTAATGAATCCGGATTGAATAAGCACACCCAGATTAAATGCAGAAGCTCCTGCTCCTCCTCCCGTACCATTCACATTCACATTTCCTCCGGCAGATGTAATGGTTGCATTCAATCCATTCACATTTACACCGACATTAAACACACCGGAAGTCGGGCCTCCTGTTCCATTTACATTGACTGTTCCGGTTCCCCCGGAAGCAATTCTGGCTCCATCGGTTACCGCAACACCATGGTTTTGACCGGATGCACCGGTACCTCCTCCCTGTCCGTTAACAGTAATGTTGCCCCCTGCGGATGAAATTAGTGTGTTGACGCCATTTACATAAACACCAGTGTTACTGCCTCCTGTTGAAAGCAAACCTCCGTTCCCTGTAACAAGAACATTTCCATTTACTCCCGCAGAAACAACTGCTGCAAGTCTGATGGCAACTCCATAATTACTGTTTGAGGCAGCGCTTCCGCCACCCTGGCCTGTGATACTAACACTCCCTCCTGAGGAAGTAACCAAAGTATTTGCATCCTCAATTAATACACCATAATTCCCATTACCACTGGTCAGGCCTGCATTTCCTGTAATACTCACATTTCCTGAACCTCCGGAAAGGACTGATGCTCCATTTTCAATAAATGTTCCATAATTATCCGGCGTCGCTCCTGAACCACCTCCTGTACCGACAATCATAATATTGCCACCTGCGGTGGTGACAGAAGCATTTGGGCCTGAAATATAAAATCCTATTGCACCACCTCCGGTGTTACCTCCATTTCCTTCTATATTTAGATTTCCTAAGCCTCCTGCAGACAGATCAGAATCTAGCACATAAATCCCCAAATTGCTGGTTGAAGCTCCTGAACCTCCTCCTGTTCCATCCACAGTCACAGTTCCGCCTGAAGAGCTTATTTGAGAACTTGCTCCTGAGATGAAAATACCTGTACTAAAAAAACCGGTACTTGGTCCACCTGTGCCCGTTACATTTACAGTTCCTGTTCCTCCGGCTGTAATAAACCCTCCATTATCTACAGTTATTCCGTGGTTATTTTGAGTACCATTACCACCTAACCCAGTTAAACTAACATTCGCTCCGGTAGAATTAATCGTAGAACCTGCTCCTGATATGGCAATTCCTACACTGAAGTTGGTGGGTCCACCTGTTCCGTTTATGGAGACTGTTCCTGTGTTTCCTCCAATTATGTCACCTCCTGATCTGATATGGACACCATGCCTGTAAGTACTGGTATTTCCCCCCTTTCCACTTACCGTGATAGAGCCTGAACCAGTAGAAATGATAGTTGCACCCTCTACATCTATTCCTACAAAATCAACTGCAGTTGGGACAGCCTGTTGATTTGCTTCCATGATAATATTACCATTAACAACTTCAATGCTACTGCCAATATTCAATTGAATATCACGGCTGGCTCTTAGTGTTGCATTACCTGTTCCTGATAAAATCAGATTTACACCAGGGCGTAAATCAATCCTGTCAGTGCCGGGTATAGGATCATCATTTTGTAAATCTAAATCAAGACTTGCATTGGTTTGAAATGTGATGTCCTGGTTGAACAGAACTAAATCATTTCCTGTTCCTCCATTTACGGTTAGATTAGGCATTAAACTACTGAAGACGCCAAAATTAAAGACATCCGTACCAGCCTGACCATTGAAGGTGATATCCGTTATTCCGGATAAAGGGATAGAAACCGGAAAACCCATTACGCCTCCCCCATTCAACGAATACGTTCTAAATGGGTTGGCAACAATGCTCATATTTGTAGCATCTGCTGTAATTACCAATTCATCACCATTGCCACTGATATCAGTGATGGTAATGGAAGTTGCTGTGGTTGTAATCGTATAATTCTGCGCAATTGCAGAATTAACCGTAATTATCAGGACGATAATTGGAAGTAAAAGTTTGTACATTTTATGCATTGTTTATGTGTCTGAGGTTACTGCTTTAATGCCGGATTGAGGCAATAAAACTCCAAGATAAGGAATACTCAAGCTTACATACGTAATTAATGTACTATTTTCTACATATTAAATTATTTTTTAATATAATTAATTGAACAGTGTAAGCAAAATAATGAAGTTTGAAGGAGCAATTTGTATCACTTAATCCATAGCGATGGAGTTAAACTATATGAGACTGAATACTGTATTGATTCAGCACTCAAATCCCATTTTTGCTAATAGGATTCAATTATTTTTTGGCGGCCACTCTCAATATTGCCGGCAATAAAAAAATATCAGCTAAAAGCGCCAGTGCTAATGTTACTGCGACTAATATAGCATGATATGCTATTTCAATGAAATCAGAAAACATCATCACCCCATAGCCCACAAACAAAATTAGAGAGGTTTGAACTACCGCCCTACCGGTATACATCATAGTATTTTTTAGGCTCATTTCTACATTCATGCTATTCTGATATTCCTTACGGTACCGGGTTAAGAAATGAATAGTGTCGTCTATTGCAATCACAAATCCAATTGTAAATATCAAAGATGTCGCTGCATTTATCGGAATTCCTGCCAGTCCCATGAATCCGCCAACTGCAATTAATGGAATAAGATTAGGCAATATGGAGATAATGACCATTCTGAGGCTACGGAACAACAACGCCATCAAAATGCTTATAATGATGAAAGCCAATCCCAGGCTATAAAACATCTCACCGGTAATATTGCTGTTGTTTTTATCAATGAGTACGGCACTCCCGGTAATATTCAGATCAAAAACATCATTTGGGAGACTGTCTCTTAACCAATCTCTCACCTCCTGATTCAAATTCTCAGCCTGAATTCTTCCTATGTCCTTCATGCGGGCGGCAAATCTGCCTATATTTTCATCTTCATTGACAAAAGACAATTTATTCTGGCTCCTGTCATTAAACAATGCATATTCAAGACCATCCTGATCTTCCGGGAGTTGAAAGCTGTCTTCCCTTCCACCTGAGACTGAAAAATGTAAAGATTTTACCCAGAATGCAGGTGAAATGACAGAACTAAGAGACTCTTTTTTACCCAACCATTGTTCGAATTTCTCTATTCCTCTCAGAACTTCTAAATCCAGTATTTTCTTTCCTTTTTTAGGCACAATTGTAGCTTCAAAAGCCCTGACTCCACCAAAATTCTCCTCAAAATAATCAAAATCATTTTTCACTTTTACATCATCGGAGAAGTTTTCACTTAGTTTTTGATTGACCTCAATTTCCTTTATTGAAAGCAGCGAAATTCCGACAATTATCGCCGTAATGACAATGATCAACCTATGATTTGCTTTTCCAACTTTATAAAGATTGAATAAAAATTTATCCCATTTTTTTTCCTTTTGCAGCCGTTCGAGAACAATCCCTTTTGGTGGAAATGTAAACATAAGAATCGGAGCCAGCGTAATGACAACCAAAAACGCAATAAGTACGCCAGCTGCAGCGTCCAGGCCGAATGTCTGAATATGAGGAATAGATGAACTCATGAAAGTCAGGAATCCAATGGCTGTAGTGGCAGATGTCAAAAATAAATTTTGCCAGGTCTCATTCAGTGCTTCATAAGCCGCCTGAGCAGGCGGAAGTCCTTTCAACAGATATTTCTGAAAATAGGCTTGTAAATGGATGACATCAGAAACCCCTACAAATACCATAATAGTAGTAAACAGTGTTGATGTGACATTTAAAGCCCTTCCAATCATTCCCAGATATCCAAAAAATATCAGTAACCCTACAAATACAACTCCGGTAATTAGCAGCGCATTCTTTGGTGAGCGGTATAATAAAAAAAGTACAAGTCCAAGTCCTAATGTCGCCAGCAATGAAGTGATAGGAACTTCTGCCTCTAATAGCCGGATATAGTTTACCTGAGTATTGATAAAGCCCGCCATTTTATATTTTAATCCTGATTTATCAAGAATCGCTTCTATTTCCTCTATCAATTGACGATTCTCTTTATCTGAAAGTGAGTCCTGAATATATACATGTATAGCGTAATGGCTTCCATCTGTTGAAATAAACTGTCCGGCCACAGCATCATTTGACAGCAGTCTCATGCTGTCAGCCGCTATTTTTTCAGGATTTCTGCTGATGACAGGGTTACTTATCCATCCAAGGGGCGTTTTGACCGGGATCCTTAGACTGCCCAGACTACTGGTTTTCTCTATTCCTTTGATTTCTTTGATCTCATCTTCTATTGCTAAGCTTTGATCAATAAAATCAGCATTAAATATGCCTTTTTCTGCCTGGACTGCCGCTGAAATAACTCTGTCATCAATATCAAATGATTTCCTGAATTGTATATAATTTGTATAGACCGGATCTCCCTTGGGAAAAAAATTCTCAAAGAGGTAATGAACCTGGAGCGTTGAACAAAAATAGATGCTCAATCCCAGGATAAGCAAATAGATTGTAAGTATATTTTTGCGGTGTTTGATCGGATCGAATATCTTCATTCTCTGATTCTATATTGTGTCAGGCTTTAACCTATAATGTGCCCGTCACCCATAATCAGACATCTGTCCGCAAGTCCGGAAAGTTCAGGGTTATGTGTCACTATCAAAAATGTCTGTCCAAAATCTTTTCTTAACTGCAGGAAAAGTTCATGCAATTCCTTACTGGTACTCGTGTCCAGGTTTCCGGTAGGTTCATCTGCAAGGATGATGTCCGGTTTGTTTACAAGGGCTCTGGCTATAGCCACTCTTTGTTGCTCACCACCTGATAGTTCTGTAGGCTTATGATCCAGTCTGCCGGCAAGGCCCATATAAAGAAGTAATTCCTTTGCATCAGACAGCGCTTTTGACTTTTTCCCGTGAGCTATCAGTCCGGGCAGCATGACATTTTCCAGTGCAGTAAATTCAGGTAACAGATGGTGAAATTGAAATACAAACCCTATGGTTGCATTCCTGAATGCCGCCAGTTCATTTCCTTTTAAATCCTTGATAATCTTTCCTTTGATACTCAAACTGCCACTATCAGGCTGGTCCAAAGTTCCAACGATATGTAAAAGAGTGCTTTTCCCGGCACCTGATTTGCCTACAATAGCTACAATTTCACCGGCCTCTATCTGCAAGCTCACCCCTTTCAGCACCTGGAGGGCTCCATAAGATTTTGTTACATTGTCTACCTGAATCATATTTTGGATTGAATGCTCTTTACATCATTTCGAGGGCAAAAATGATTAAATTTGTGCTCCTTCTAGTCTTTCAAAGCGGTTTATTTTGACAAATTCAAATATTCAAGTCCTTCAAGTCTGCAAAAAAATTCCATGGCCTCTTAAAGATGGTGAAGCAATCGCTATTACACATCTCAGTCAATCACTGGTGGCTCAGGGAGTTCAGATGGATCTTATCAGCATGAATACTACCAAACATTTTGTCAAACCGGAAGGAATGGAAAATGTTCTGCCTCATTATAATCATATCTCAATTGTCCCTGTCGATAATCGCCTGAGTTGGTCAGGATTACTGCTTAACCTCTTTGAAAAATCCTCCTACCATATCACAAGATTCCAGGCTCCTGAATTTGAAGCTGCTTTAATAAAAATGTTAAATGCAAAGAAGTATGACATTATTCAGCTGGAGTCACTTGTCCTGGCCATTTATATTCCCGTAATCAGGAAATTTTCTAAAGCAAAAATTGTTTTGCGATCTCACAATGTTGAATATCTCATCTGGCAGCGCCTAAGCGAAAGCGAGACCAATCCTTTCAAAAAAGCATATTTGCGATTGGCTGCCTCAAAGCTGAAAAAATTTGAATTGCAGACATTGAATGACATTGATATGCTTATTCCTATTAGTGAGGATGATAATCGGTTTTTCAAGTCAATGGGATATAAAGGTCCTACACATACCAGTCCGATTGTACCTGCCCGAAACAGCATCTCTTCACAGATGAAATTTCATCCGGTTCAAAGTGTTCCTCATTTCACTTTTATTGGGACCCTTGACTGGCTTCCCAATCAGGAAGGATTAAAATGGTTTTTAAAAACTATCTGGCCTCATGTTTTAACTAAATATCCAACTGCAAGCTTTGATATCGCAGGGAAAAATGCTCCTGAGTGGATAAGGAAATTAAAAATTCAGGGTGTTAATTTCGTTGGAGAAGTTGAAAATGCAGCTGATTTTTTAAGCAGGTCCTTATTTACGATTGTACCACTTTTATCGGGTTCAGGAATGCGGGCCAAGATAATTGAAGCTTTGTCTCTCGGTCATTTGGTTTTCAGTACTGGTGTGGGTGCAGAGGGGATTCCCATATCAGACAAAGAACATTTTCTCAAATTTGAGGATGCAGAAACATTTTTACAAGCACTGGATTTGTGCATTTCAGATCCTGTTCGGAGCAAACAGATCGCAACAGATGGGTTCACCTGGGTGCATACCTATTTTGATCCCGAAAAAGTCAGCCTGGACTTAATTAAAGCTTATAAGGAATTATAGCATTCGGTAAATCAGATTTGGCCACATTTATTCTTTACCCTGTATTGACTTATCAACCTTTTAGATAAATTCGTATTTAGAACACAGAACAAGTACTTATTCATTGCAATTTTTCATCCATTCAACTTAATCTTTGAACATGCGTACAACTTTACTTTTACCTTTCATTTTATTTCTTCTATTCGTAAGCCAGAACGGATTTAGTCAACCGGTAATTGAACTGGAATTAGCCTATAGTGGTGATTTGAGTGAAATACTGGGGATTACTCATGCCGGTGATGAAAGACTTTTTGCGGTTCGCCAAAATGGTCGCATAATGGTCATCGATGAAGCGGGTACTGTCAATCCGAACCCATTTCTAAATATCAGAAACAAAATTTCCACAGGTGGGGAGAGAGGCTTATTAGGCATGGCTTTTCACCCTGATTATGCGGAAAATGGATATTTCTTTGTGAATTATACAAAATCAGGTGATGGTGCCACTGTTGTTTCCAGGTTTTCAGTTTCGGAGGATAATCCCAACAAGGCAGATTCCCTATCTGAAAAAATAATAATGGTAATTGATCAGCCATTTTCTAATCACAATGGTGGTGATATCAAATTCGGACCGGATGGCTATCTGTATATTGGAATGGGAGATGGCGGATCGGGAGGAGACCCAATGAACCAAAGCCAGACTGCCACAGTTTTATTGGGCAAAATGTTGAGAATTGACGTGGACAATGGTGATCCTTACGACATTCCGGCAGACAACCCTTGGGCAGAGAGCCTGGATACGCTGCCGGAGATTTGGGCTTTTGGAGTGCGGAATCCATGGAGATTCAGCTTTGATGCAGCTACAGGAGATATGTGGATGGGTGACGTAGGTCAAAATGAGTTTGAAGAAATCAATTTTGTTGAAGCAGGTGCTGCCGGAATCAATTATGGCTGGAGATGTTATGAAGGTGATGAACCTTACAATATGTCACAATGTAATCCGAATGATGAATACACATTTCCTGTTTATGTGTATAGTCAGAATCAGGGTGATCGCTCCGTCACCGGTGGATATGTTTACAGAGGAGAAGATTATCCTTTATTGCAGGGGACGTATGTTTTTGGAGATTTTGTGTCAGGTCAGATGTTTACAGTCAGACCTGATGGAGATGATTGGGCAGGAGAGAGAATTCTTGAATTTGGCGGCGGGCAAATTACATCTTTTGGCGAGAATGTTCATAATGAATTATTTATGGCTGCGAGGGGGCAGGCTGCTATTTATAGAGTCACAGAATTTTGTTCAACAATTCTTCCAACTATTGATTATGTGGATAATAATATAGAATTAACGCTGGCTTCCGGTCTTAGCACTGACAGTGTAAGGATCGTTTGGTTTTTGGAAAATGCAGAAATTGAAGGTGAAGATTCCGGAACATTGTTTCCAAATGTGTCCGGCAATTACAGAGCGGACATATTTCATCCAAAAGGATGTAACCTGAGTTCAAATTCTTTGGATGTCATTGCCAGCAGTACTTCGGAATATTTCTGGCCGGCAGAAGTGCAGGTCTATCCGAATCCTGTAAATGATTTTTTAACAGTATCATCTGAACTTTCAGGTGCAAATGTTTTTAGCATTTTCGATACGAAAGGAACATTGATTTCTCAGCAAACCTTTAAAGGAACCGGCAATATTGAAATGAAGATCAATGGACCTTCAGGTTTATATATGCTGAGACTTGAAAATGAATCCGGTACATGGTTTAAGAAAATTATCAGGAACTAATCAGGATTGAATAAAACTTACCTGAATAAAGTGAATGACTGTTTTCTGAGTTGTTTTCAGAATTGGTATCATGACAAATATCATTAAAACCTTGGCCACGGTTTCTTGTTAGACCTATAAATCAATTACATTTTATTATGGCGAAAGGAAAGAATTTTATTGGTCTCGATGAAAAATTGGCCAATGAACTAGCCACGGATTTGAATGATCTTCTGGCAAATTATCAGATTTTCTATCAGAATCTCAGAGGCTTTCACTGGAATATTCAGGGTGCTTCCTTCTTCGAATTACATTTAAAGTTTGAGGAATATTATAACGATGCCCGTCTCAAAATTGACGAGATAGCTGAGCGTATCCTTACACTTGGTGCTACTCCATCTCACACATTAAGCGACTACATTGCTGAGTCAAAGATAAAGGAATCCAAAAATGTAAACGACGGTCAGGAAGGCGTAAAGATCACTGCGGAGAATATTGCATTATTGCTTAAAAAAGAACGTGCAATCTTAAAGAAAGCATCCGAAGCTGGTGATGAGGGTACTGTCACTTTACTGAGTGACTATATTACACAGCAGGAAAAAGTGTTGTGGATGCTGCATTCCTATTTAGCTTGATCTGCTACTTAATTTGTTGATAGTGAAATAATTCGGGTAGATCACCTTTTATTTTCATTATGATGAAAAATTAAAGCAATAGCAGTCAATAATTGCAATATGATGAAAATATCAGGATGGGTATGCTTGGGAATTTTAATTCAGAAGATTTTTATACAAGGCTTAATGTAACTCTATTTCGGCCTGTTACAGCATACATTCATGTATGTACTCTACCGCTTTGCGGCAGGTTTGAAAATCTGAAATCTGACATCTGACATCTGACTTCTGAAATCTCCTGGATAATTTTTGTAGAACACTGATATTCAATGCCTAATAAACAAGCAAAAATCAAATGATTTGCACACAATTATTCAAAAAATCGGCTGTTGATTTGGCTGTTTCAAATCTGAAACCTGATCCCCAAAGCTTTGGGGACTGAAACCTCCTATATAACACTTTTGCAGAACATTGATATTCAATGATTTAAAAAATTCTAAATTCTACCTTCTAAATTCTAATTTTCAGGCCCCGCAGTGTTATTTCGCTTTGCATGGCGACACTCACCAGTTGCGGGGACAGAAATCTGAAATCCTACTCAGCCGCCAGCCAATCCTGCACATATTTAATCTTAGATTTCCCATGAGGAACAGGATTGCCTTCCTCATCCAAATTCACAAACACGATCTTTTCAATACGAAGAATAGGTTGTCTTGTGATTTTATTCCGAACCTCACAGCGTAAGGTAACTGAAGTATTCCCAAAATGTGTGGCATGGATTCCTATCTCAATGATATCTCCCTGCCTGGGAGCAGAAATAAAATCAATTTCTGACATGAATTTGGTGACAACATGTTTGTTTTCCAATTGTATGACCGTGTAAAGCGCAGCTTCTTCATCAATCCACTGTAAAAGTCTTCCTCCGAATAAACTTTGATTGGGATTCAGATCTTCCGGTTTTACCCATTTTCGGGTATGAAAATTCATTTCATTCTCCATGTTCACTTAAAATTATCTCGAATTATCAAATTCCTTCATCAGCAATTATTCTTTCCATCTGAATGATCCAGTATTGAATCCTGCTAAATCCAATACTCTGTTGCTCACGGTTGCAGCGATGTCGGCAACTGTTTTGGGCTCATTGTAAAAGGAAGGTACTGCCGGACATATAATTCCTCCGGCTTGAGTTACTTTGAGCATATTTTCAATATGTATCAGACTCAGTGGAGTCTCACGAGGTACTACAATTAATTTTCTTCTCTCTTTCAGAATCACATCAGCTG
>JALHRR010000059.1 GCA_022841345.1 Saprospiraceae bacterium | reverse complement strand
TTAACATCAAGGCCGTTAAACTTTCTATTGCAAATAGAAAAGTGACAAAAGAGTAAATGAGAAGAAATGTTTCAAAAAAATCATGAACCCAACGTAAACATGAATCAAAAGATAGAATTTTTTTTGCAAGAAAAAACTAATTCCTTCTTTAGCGAGGATTTAATCCTTTTTATTGAGGATAAGAATGACCCTATCTTGAACAGTTATTTGTTAAAGAATATCACATCAATAAACATTCGCCTTGAAAAAAAAGGTTTGAGACTGGTTTATTTTTCTGCTATTAAAGAAAATAGTACTTTGTTAACTTCACAAACACTACAGTACATCAGATACCGTGTTCCAGTTCTGTATTCTTTGACTGATAATGAATTGACTGAAGCTATTGAAACATTACTTCTTAAAATTTCACCAGAAGAATTCTACAAGATTATTCTAGACGACTTAGATCTGCCTTATTTGAATGGACCGGGTCTATTAAGAATTATGTCACGGATGTTGGGGGAAAATAAATACAAATTTTCATATTGCCATATAAAATACCACACAAGTGAAGATCTAGACGCTTTATTTAGTTTCTATATTGAGCAAGTTAAATTGCCCATTGTTGAATACCCTGACTTTGAAAGGATAGACGACTCACACTTACTGGTTCAAAGACCACGATTTTCAAGGAACTCCTACGAGTATGATGCAGATTCTAATTTTGAATGGGAATCAAAAAAGGAAACCGATGACCTAAAGCAAATAATTGATGATCTGAAAAAAGAAGGGAAATATGGAGTTATGTTCGAAGCAGTAATGTATATGCTAGCAACAATCAAAGAGGAGAAGCCTGAGATTATGAATAAAGTTAGGCCTCTTTTAGAAAAAAAGAGATTACTTGAGTCAAAGGTAATTTTAAGTCCGGTCGTAATCGATAAGAGTTATAAAATTATTCTTCCGGAATTTGGCGATATTGAAGTAAAGATGCATGCTTTGCCTAAAACACTCTATATTTTATTTCTTCGATATACCGATGGGATCAGATTCAAAGAACTCTATGAATACAAGTCAGAATTACTTGAAATCTACAACCAGATTACGAAGAAAGATGAGAAAAAGGAAATCGAAAAAGCTATTTCAGACTTGGTTGATGTTTTAAAGCCAAATCTTAATATGCAATGCTCCAGAATTAGAGCTTCTTTTAGAAAGTTGATGGACGAGCATATTGCAGAGCATTACTATATTACCGGATTAAACGGGGAACCGAAAAAGATCGGTTTACCTCCACATCTAATTGACATTCGATATTGATAAGAATATAATAATTAACCTCTCTGAATGTGAATCAGAACATTTCACAGAGAAATTAAAATAATAACCGACCTCCTGGGATAGCATTTGGCTAAGTTTTATCACATCGCAGGGGAACTTGATAACAATTTAAAAATTAGCCTTCCCGAAAAGCCAAACACACTGCAAGGTTGCAGATTACCCATAAGCCATGGTATCAATTCTATTTTTGTTTCATCATCCGGACAATTGGATTGATAGAACAAAAATGAATCGTGATTATGATACACCATGAAACAAAAATTTTAAGACAGTTAGCTAGAAGCTGGAACAACCTTGAGACCAGTTTTATTGCACGAGAATTGGCAGAAGATATTATTTATGAATCACAATGGGTGCTAACACCCATTGAAGGAAAGAATAATTTCCTCACTTACCTTAAGTCAAAATTTACTGCTATCAAAAAAGCTATGCAGTCGCAGATAATGACTGTAACTGCTGAAATTGCTATACATCCTTCTATGCAAAATAGACCATGTGTTGTGCTGACTCAAATTTCACCAGAAGGAATCAGACAAGCTTCAGTGCTTATAAAAATTCAGAATAGAAAAATCAAACGCATTGATGTGTGTTTCATTCCTGACCCGACCGAAGCAGAACCAACAGGCGAATTTCCAAAATAACAATTAAAGCAAAATAAAAATGACAGCAGGATACAATACTCTATTGAAAAGCCCACAATGGTTTGAGAAAAGGAAAATCATTTTGGCTAGAGACAACAACAAATGCCGTTGTTGCTCTGGAACAAACAGCCTGAATGTGCATCACAGACAATACCATGTGAGCAAGCGAACAGGAAATTTTCAACTTCCCTGGAAATATCATCAAAAATACCTGATTACCCTTTGTGAAAAGTGCCATAAAGCAGGGCATGCAAAGTTCAAGATTCCAACATTTACAATTTCGTAACGCTTAAATATTAAAACAATGAAAATTCTAGAAATGCTATTTGGCAGCAGAGCCAAAACAAAAAATGCAGAAAGCAAAACTTCAGAACTTGATGCATCTATTATCGAATCAAATTCCGCAGATAGCCCACCTTTTGATTTATTTGTGGACAGCGAAATTCCTTTGAATGAGCAATCAAAGAGGAACCTGAGTTTAAAAAGTGGGATATCTATCTACCTTGACCGCAATTATCATTCATTTGGTATCAATGACGGCTATGAATATCATTCAAATGAAACACTTGAAACAGGAAAGAAAAAAATCCGGTCTGAATTTCAGTTGATCATTGACCAAATGGTTCAGGAAAAATCAGAGCAACGACTTCAGTTAAGAATGATGGTTGTAAAAGTTGAAAAAATATCAGAGGAAACAAGAAGAAATCTTGATCTGACTATTGAAGAATTAAACACCTCAATTTCTTTACTGCAAAAACAAAAGGAACTCTCCGCTGTAAACGAAGGATGGGTTATGAAAGCAATTCATAATTATCATCTGGGATTTGTGCAAGGTCTAAATGATTATCTAGCCGGAGAAAACTTACTTAACTCAATTAGAAACATTTAATTTCTATTACCATGAATAAATTTTACAGCATCCTTATTGGAGAAAATCCTGAATACACAAAAACATTCCAACCGGCGAGCAAACGGAAAATTGTTTTATACGCAACGTGTTTATTAGTTCCTGTAATTCTTTGGTTTATTAATACTTATCTGTTAGTTAGGCATGTTTTGGAAGGTAGCTTACTTACTGCAATACTCGCTGCATTTATTGCCGGATTAATTATCTTTCTAATCGAGAGGGCAATACTAATGTCTAATGGAAGTAAGTCAATTTTTTGGTTCAGAATAGTATTTGGATTTATTATTGCTTCATTGGGTTCAATAAGTATGGATGAGGTGATTTTCAAACACGATATCGACAATCAAGTAGAAATATATAGACAAGCAGAAATAGACAATGCAGCCAGTAGAGCTCAAAAAGACTTTTCCACACAAATTGCTAATCAGGAAACTAATGTCATAATTAAAAGGAATGAATGGAATCAGGCGCTAGCTGATGCAATAGGGGAAGCAGATGGCACCAGTGGTAGCAGACAAAAGCAAGTTGGAAGAATTGCACTTCTAAAATTGGATGTAGCTGCTAAAATGGAAGCTGCTTATGATGTTGAAAGTAAGAAACTTGAATTGATGGTGAATAATCTTGACATAGCAAAAACAAACGCAAAAATACAAGCTGGGTCAGTGTTTAATGGGAATGCGCTTTTAATTAGAATCAGAGCAATGTTTGATTTAATTGCAAATGATTCTATCATGCTTGTTGTCTACATTCTTTTCACTCTATTTTTCTTTGGTTTAGAATTTCTCGTGGTACTCATCAAAATTGGTACCAAAAACTCAATTGATGAGGACCTGGAAAAAGCTAGAGAGTTATTATTGAGAGCAAAAACCAAAAATGCAATAGAAAGGAGCGAATTATTCATTCAACCAGAACATTATGTTCATTCTGTTCAGTCAGCAAACGATCTAGTTAAGCGAAATGTATCATCGATATTTTGATGATTTCAAACTTTCAATTAAAATGTAGAAACAAATAATTTTCTATCAGGTGAAATGCTTAATAGCACCTATTTAACAATACAAACAAAAATATAAAACATGAAAGTCCAATTTTTTGATCCAAAAAATTTACCTGAACCATCTATAGCATTCAGAAACGCGTTTGATTCTTATTTGAAAATTTGCGAATTTAAAGAGGAAGAAAAGCTGGGTATTTTATTTTACTTAGGGGCATTTTTACCTGGCAAAATGAATGATATGGATCCTAATAGTCCTAAATTCATGCAGTATTTGCAGGCACAATCATTGTATTCTAAAAGTACCGGCGTTTTTTCTGACTATGGAGATTTAAACGAAGGAGTATTTAAGGGTTGGATATATAACGCAAATTTAGCCATTTCAAAAATCATTGGTGATGAAAGTCCGATTGATGAAAATTTACGTGCGCTTCCTATTGGCAACAATGTAGTAATTAGTAAGTCATATCCAAATAATGAATTCTTAGATTTATTTAATAATGATTCCTGTAGTCTAAATGCCATCCAAAATTTAAATGATGAGCTTTTTACTAAAACTGGACTTCATTTACAAGAAAATAATTGTAGTTACACTCATGCATATGAAGCTGGATTTGCTTACAGAATGTTGATGATGCAAATGGATATAAAAGGTACGGACTATCTGCTTTCAAGAATAAATTCATATTTGTCCTCGTTATTTCAAGCTCTTTTTTTTACACCATTGCTTTTTGTACTTAATCCAAAAGCGTTTAAGTCAAATCATCTTTTTAGTCTAATCTTAAATCACCTGTATGGTGGTAATGAATCTCCGCAGTATCCGATTGTACAATCAGTTCATCGATATCATCAGTTCATTTTCTATAGAGAGAATAGTATTAAATTAAAAAATCAATGGCTGTTTAACAAGGATACAAATGAAGGAAGTGCAATGATGGTATTCATTAATGCATTAAACATTCATAAGTCAAATTTTAAAGAGAACGTAAATTTTATCAAGTATTCAGGTGAAGTCTATGACTCGAGCTTGATTGACACCAAGATTAGGACAAGTGATTTCTTAATGGCAATATTAGATGTTATTCGATCCAAGTATTCAATAGATGTCAATAAAGAAATAGTGGAAGCCGATGGAGCTCAATGGAATACAATTTGGAATAATAAGGGTGAATACATTCAGTTTCTGGTTATTTTATTTTACGAGACATGCTTACATGCATTGGTTGTGAAAAAAATAATTGAAGATGGTTATTAACATAAATATTTTGTACAGGTTTACCTGATAAGGAGAATACTGTACACTTATATAATTCAGCTATAGACATTTGAGTGTACCAGGCGTCAACTACCCGTAGCTTTTAAAAATTACAGCTATTTTAAAAGATTCAACTTGACATAATCAATTTTAAACATAAAACATCGATAATCATGAAAAAGAAACATCACGTACATAACCTTATTATTTTAGACGAAAGTGGTTCCATGGGATCTATTAAGGAAGTAATCATCCAGGGATTTAATGAGTTGGTTCAAACCATTCAAGGGATTGAAAAACAATTTCCGGAACAGGAACACTTTATCTCATTTATATCCTTTAATGGTTTAGGAACAAAATTATTACATTTCATAGACCCGGTACGAAAGCTCAGTCATATTGACGATAAAAGTTATACACCTGAAGCTTTAACTCCATTATTTGATGCATTAGGGTTTAGCATAAATAAACTGAATCAATCGTTGCAAGGACAATCTGATTATAGTGTTCTTGTAACTATTTTAACAGATGGTGAAGAAAATGCTTCCAAAGAGTTTTCGGGAAAGGACATCAAAAAACTTATTGAAGATCTAAAGCAAAACCGATGGACTTTTACTTACATCGGTACAGACCACGATGTAGAGAAAATTGCTTCTTCTCTTTCAATTAATAACACTTTGGTTTTTGAAAAAAATGAAGCTGACATAAAAAAAATGTTTTTTAAAGAGCAGAGCGCGCGTGTTAACTACAGTTTGAAAATTCAATCTAAATCAGACATAATCTCAAACTATTTTAGTGCCAAGGAAGACGAGAAAAAGAAATGATGAACTGCGCAGAATATAGGGTCAAGTGTAGTAATTGTCAAAATCGGTTGCTTATTCATAGGATCGGCGCATTTCCGAGTCTTGCTAATACTTAAAGGTCTTCACAAAACCTACAGCTGTTTACAGTAAGTTGACGACCGACATTGCCAACAATAAACAAATTGAACCAAAATTTATTGACCACTTTTATCAACTCAAATACATGAACGAACTACACTTAAACTATTTAATTCAAATTGGTGAAAACGACCAAGGATATGTTGGCAACAACTCCTTGAGATGGACTAATCATGTGTTGCCTGACTCTAACTTTGATAATTATCTTAATCGACAATTTAACCGATACGAGTTATTTGAATATTGTCAGAACATAAACAATGATAATTTGAATGTTTTAGCGGCTATTTTATCATGGGGCGGAATGAGAAGAGACCACGGGAGATTACTTTTCAACAACTTAGAATTTGTTCTGAATTTGGTTAACGATCTACGGACTGGAAGTTATCAGACCCGAAAGAAAGCATTTTCAACATTTCAAGACTATAGAGCAAATGGTTTATTACCTGGACTAGGTATAGGTTACTTCACAAAGCTTATCTGCTTTTTATCTCCCAATCTAAATGGCTACATAATGGACCAGTGGGTGGGTAAATCAATCAATTTGTTGACTGGGCAAAACGTGGTTAATATAAGTGGAAACAATTGGGTAAATGACAACAATAGTGCAGACGCTTATGAAATATTCTGCAATCACATTGACAATCTGGCTATAATATTAAATTGCCCCGGATTTGAAGCTGAAAGGAGAATTTTTTCAGTTGGTAGAGGGAAAGGGGCTTGGAGAAAATATTTAATCATGAACTACAATAATTAAAATAGACCTGGAAATGAGAAGAAAATCTTCAGATCAGAAGTACATTGGAATAGGCTGGGTTTCATACTTCACAAACAGTATTGTAGTAGCCGAAAGTTTTGTGCTCCGAACAAACAATTGTGCTAACAATCACGCCCATTGCATTTTTGCAAACAGCTAGATTTTACCAGTGTTAAAAAGAGAGCAAGATAATGACTAACAATGAACTCGGCATACAGACCATATCGACTAAACGGAGAGATTTTACATTTGGGATATGATACGGACAAAGAAGAAAAAGCCAAACCATTGCATATTTAAAATCTAATTTAACCAGTTGGAATAATAAAACTTCTGGATTGAGCCGAGTCACAATTTGACTCTTTGCAAAACCCAAAAGGCCATTCCCCTCCCCACCTGAAAACCTTTTACTATATTGCCCATTAATTGACAAGTGCAGCATGGAGAAGAATAGATAATAACTTAAAAGAATTAATGACAAAACTCGAAAATATCACCAAAGGCACATACCTCCATGGCGTTATTCCCAACCAAATGGTTGAAGTGATTGATGCTGTGTGGCATGGTACTGATGTGATTGAAATTACTTTTAAGGATAGCTTTGGCAATCCGAATAATGAAATTCTTTATAGAGACAGCGAATCCAATCTTGAAATTGTAACAGCATCATCTCCTTGGAGCTTTAATGCTTCTTCCGAAAAGTTTAAACTAGTATCGGAGGCATACCGCATACGTTTGGCCTATATTTTTGACCCAATGATGGCAATTCATACATCCATGATTGAACCATTGCCTCATCAGATCACGGCCGTTTACGATAGCATGTTGCCACGCCAACCACTTCGCTATGTATTAGCAGACGACCCGGGTGCTGGTAAAACCATCATGGCAGGTTTGCTAATTAAAGAACTGGCTATTCGTGGAGATGTAAAAAGATGCCTTATTGTATGTCCGGGAGTGCTGGCTGAACAGTGGCAGGATGAACTCTTTCAAAAATTTCAGCTTCCTTTTGAAATCCTGACCAACGATAAAACTAATTCTTCTAAAACAGGTAATTGGTTTAATGAAGAAAATTTTATCATTGCCCGACTTGACAAATTGAGCCGAGATGAAGATTTGCAGGAAAAACTCAAGGTTACGGATTGGGATTTGGTCATTGTAGATGAAGCTCACAAAATGTCCGCTTCATTTTTTGGCGGTGAGGTCAAATTCACTAAACGTTATCGCTTAGGGCAGCTCCTTTCAAGACAGACAAGGCATTTTCTGTTGATGACGGCAACTCCGCACAATGGCAAGGAAGAAGATTTTCAATTATTCCTGGCATTGATTGATGGAGACCGATTTGAAGGTAGATTCCGTGATGGAGTTCATACTGTAGATGTATCTGACATAATGCGCAGGTTGTTGAAAGAGCAGTTGGTGAAATTTGATGGTAAACCCCTTTTCCCCGAAAGGATTGCTATTACTGTACCTTATCAGCTTTCACCGGATGAAGAAAGGTTATATGTTGAAGTGACAAACTATGTGCGGGAGCAATTCAACAGGGCTGACAATTTAGAATCTGGCAGACGAGGTTCAGTAGGTTTTGCTTTAACCATATTGCAACGAAGACTGGCATCCTCTCCTGAAGCGATTTACCAATCTTTACGAAGAAGAAAAGAACGTCTCCAAGCACGTCTGGAAGAAGAAAGGTTGTTTCACCGGGTTGAACTTTTTTCAGAGCAGCTGCCCGATTTTGATGAAGACGAAGACATTGAAGAATATTTTGATGACCAAGAATCAGCTGAACAAGAACAAGTTGAGAATGAATTTGTAGATCGCGCTACCACGGCACGAACTATTCAGGAACTTGATGCTGAAATAATTACATTAAAACAATTAGAAGATCTTGCCTTGACCGTAAAGCGGTCAGGAACCGATAAAAAGTGGGAGCAACTTTCCAACATACTCACCGAAAATGAATGGATGTTTGATGATGGCCACAAGAGAAGAAAGTTGGTCATCTTCACCGAACATCGAGATACCTTAAATTATCTCGCACTTAAAATTAGAACACTTTTGGGAATTCAGGATACAGTTGTTACTATCCAAGGTGGTATGAAACGAGAAGAGCGGAAAAAGGCACAAGAACTATTTACCCAAGACGTGAATGTTACAGTATTGATAGCTACTGATGCGGCGGGTGAAGGTATAAATCTCCAGCGGGCGCACTTGATGGTAAACTATGATCTGCCTTGGAACCCCAACCGTTTAGAACAAAGGTTTGGTCGTATTCACCGGATCGGTCAAACGGAGGTTTGCCGTTTATGGAACATCATTGCGCACCAAACACGTGAAGGTGAAGTCTGGCAGCGATTGTTTGACAAGCTGGAAATAGAACGAGAAGCATTAGGTGGACAAGTCTTTGATGTGCTAGGTGAAATGACTTTTGAAAATAAAAGTTTGAGAGAATTATTGATAGAAGCTATTCGTTATGGCAGCGATCCGGAACGAAAAGCATTTTTAGACAGAGTATTGGATGAAGCATTAGACCATGCCAAACTCGAAAAACTTTTACAAGAAAGATCGCTTCATGCCATTACTATGACAAAATCGGGAGTTCAAGAGATCAGAGAAGAAATGGATAGGGCCGCGGCCAGAAAACTCCAACCCCACTTCATCGCTGATTTCTTTTTGACAGCCTTCAAAGCCCTTGGTGGTTCTGTCACCGAAAAAGAAAAAGGGAGGTATCAGGTGCTTCATGTACCCGCGGGTATTAGAAACCGAGACCGCATTATTGGCACAAGAGAACCTATTCTCAAAAGTTATGAGCGAATCACATTCCATAAAGAATTGATTTCTGTGCAAAGCAAGCCATTGGCTGCATTCGTTTGCCCTGGCCACCCATTATTAGATGCCACAATTGATTTGCTACTTGAATCTCAAATGGGACTTCTAAAACAAGGATCCATTCTGATTGATGAACTCAATCCATACAGTGAACCAAGAGTTCTTTTCTACTTAGAAAACAGTGTACAGGACGCCCGCCAGTTGGAGACCGGTGGACGCAGAACCATCAGCAGAGAGGTACATTTTGTAGAACTGAATGAGCAAGGACAAATTTTGCAAGCCGGTTATGCACCATATTTGGATTACCACCAAGCATCTGAAGAAGAAATCAATGAAATTCTTAGAAAAGAAGATACAATGCCTTGGTTGAAGCAAAACATGGAAGACAAAATCAAATCATTCGCCATCACAACCATTGCCAAAGACCATCTTGAAAGAGTGAAAAAGAACCGTCAGTATTTGGTGGAGAAAACCAAGACGGCAGTGCATGAAAGGTTGACCAACGAAATACGCTACTGGGACCACCGTGCCCGTGACCTCCGTATGCAGGAAGAATCCGGCAGGCCCAATGCAAAACTTAATTCCAATGAAGCTCGCAAGCGTGCTGATGACCTGCAAACCCGCATGCAGAAGCGAATGCAAGAATTAGATGAAGAAAGCAAAATTTCTTCCAAGCCACCCGTGGTGATTGGTGGTGTACTGGTGATACCTGCATCCATGCTTAATGAACAGGTAAAAGAAGATTACAAAAGCCAGGGCTTTGCTTCACAAGAAGAAAAGGCAGCAGTGGAAAAAGCAGGAATGCAAGCTGTGTTTGCCGTGGAAAAGGAATTGAGCAATGCAGCCAAAGACCGCAGCATGGAGAAGATTGGATATGACATTGAGAGTCTATGCAGCAAATCGGGCAATCTCCGCTTTATAGAAGTAAAAGGCAGAAGAAAAGATGCCACTACCGTAACCATAACTAAAAATGAAATCATTTACGGGCTCAATTTGCCGGAGCAGTTTATACTGGCCCTGGCTTTTGTAGATGGCAAGCGAGTAGAAGTGCATTATGTACAAAATGCCTTTCGCTTTGAACCTGATTTTGGAGTAACATCAATCAATTTTAATGTGAAAGACTTATTGACCAAAACGGTTCACCGCAGAACCATTACACTTGATTAAACAATATGGGAAAAAAACTAATAGAAGTAGCCTTACCACTCGACATCATCAATGATGCCTCAGCATACGATAAAATGCCAGGTATTGGAGCGCACCCGAAAGGGATACATTACTATCCTGCAAGATTACCATTGCCTGCGGCAAGAGCAATTTTATTTGCGTCCTTGGTAGATGATCCTTCTGCTCATCTTGATAAATTCCAAACAGAAGAAGCCCAGGAAAAAGAACGAGAAAGACTTTTTGCAATCATCAAAGATTTTTGTGAGCCTAAGATTCACTTAAAACCAAAAACAATTGAAGCCGCAATTAAGGAGATAAAAAAGCATTGTAACGATATCCTACCAACTGTTCATGACCCATTTTCCGGAGGTGGCGCCATTCCTTTAGAAGGCATGCGCTTTGGTATGAAATCAATTGCTGCCGACTTGAATCCGGTATCTATTTTCTTGAATACCGCAACGGTTGAACTGCTTCCAAGATTCACCAATCAAATACCAGTTAACCCCGAAATTCAAAACAATGTAAAAGGCATGCAGTGGGAAAATGCTGCTGGCGTTGTTGCAGATTTGAAATATTTCGGTGAAGTAATTCAAAAGAGAGCAGAAAAAAAACTATCCAAATATTTTCCAAAAATAGAAATACAAGGTGGCAGGGAAGCAAATGTCATTACATACATCTGGGCAAGAACAGTTAAATGTCCTAACCCTGCATGTGGTTGCGAAATGCCATTGGTCAAGTCTTTTGCATTGCGTTCAAAGAAAGCTCCAAAGTCCTATTTCAAGCCGGTAATTGAGAGACTGAATGGCAATAAATTGGTAGGGTTTGAGATAACGGATGTAAATCCCGGACAAGGCACTATTAAGAGAAATAAAGCCGCCTGTGCAGCATGTGATGAACCTGTAACCTTAGACTACATTAAGAAAGAAGGTCAGGCCGGAAGAATGGGAAATAGGTTATGTGCGCTTGTGGTAGATTTAGGACGAGGTAAAAGCTATGTAGCACCAACACCTGAGCAAGAAAAAATTGCTTTGCAAACACCTACGGAATGGTCACCTGACTTTATTATGTCAGACCATCCGCAGTACATGGCACCTCCACGTTATGGCTTAACTCATTTCAAAGACCTTTTTACGAATAGACAACTTTTCTCTTTAACAACTATTTCCGACCTGATTCATCAATGGCACAAGGAGAATGTTGGAAAAATTGAGCAAGATTATCTAAACCTGCTTACGCTATACCTATTCTTTGCTGTAGATAGATTGGTCGATTATAACTGTAACGTGACTACTTGGCTTAATACAAGTGAACAGCAAAAACACTTATTTACAGCTAACAGAATTTCAATGTCATGGGATTATCCCGAAGGAAATATTTTATTAGACAAAGCTATTTGTTGGAAGAACTCAGTAAAATATACTGCTGAAGCAATTCAGGTTACGTTGAATAAATTCTGTAGTCCCGGTCATGTAATACAAAAAAATGCTGAAGTGTCCGATCCACTTTTGAAGAACCTATTGGTAAGCACCGACCCCCCATATTACAATAACATACCATATGCTGACCTAATGGACTTTTTCTATGTGTGGATGAAAAGGAATTTAGAACCCTATTTTCCGCACATAACAAAAACCCTACTTACACCAAAGGCAGAAGAATTGGTGGCCAATGAGTTTCGCTTTAATGGAGATAAAGAAAAAGCAAAAGAGCATTTTGAAAGCGGATTCAAACGAGCTTTCACAGTACTCAAAGAAGCAATGGACGACCGCTTCCCAATGTCCATTTACTACGCCTTCAAACAGGAAGAAGTAGAAGATGCAAGTGATGAGGATGAAGAAAGCAATCCCAATGATATTACGCTAACCACAGGATGGGAAACCATTTTGGAAGCCGTGGTGCAAAGTGGATTTCAAATTACTGCTACTTGGCCTCTGCGTGCTTCGCAGCAATGGCGTTTACGGGCAATGGGTTCCAATGCACTTGCATCATACATTGTAATGGTTTGCCGTAAGAGAGACGACAAAGCACCATCCATCACCCGCAGACAGTATATACAAGAATTGAAAAGAGAACTACCCAATGCACTTGAAGTATTGCAACGATCTAACCTCGCGCCGGTGGATTTAGCACAGGCAGCATTAGGTCCCGGCATGGGCATTTACTCTAAGTACACTGAAATTTTGGAGCAGGATGGCTCAAAAATGCGGGTGCGTACTGCATTGACCTTAATCAATAAGGCTTTGGATGAAATCCTAACCCAACAAGAAGGAGATTTTGATGCTGAGACCAGATGGGCATTAGCTTGGTTTGAGCAATACGGAACAGCAAAACAACCTTACGGTGATGCCGAATCATTATGCCGTGCCAAAGGCACAGCAGTAAATGCTCTGGCCGATTCAGGTATCATTTCAGCAGGTGGTGGTTTTGTAAAGCTGTTTGCAAGGGAAGAACTTCCTTCTTCTTGGGACCCCACCACCGACCGAAAAATGGTAGTATGGGAAATTGCTCAGCAACTAATTAAGAACCTGCAAGAAAAAGGTGAATTAGGCGCAGCAAAGTTGTACAAGAGTTTAGGCTCAAAAGCGGATGTGGCAAGGGAACTTGCGTATCGCTTATTTACAATCTGCGAGAAAAAAGGCTGGGCACAGGAAGCCCAAGCATACAACAGTTTGGTTCTATCGTGGAATCAGATTGTTTCAGAATCTTTCAACATCAAAGACTCAATTGGCATACAAGGAAAACTTGAATTTTAATTATGGCACTAAGTAATTTAGATAGAGTAAACAAAGGGCTTGACCTGCTACGCAAAGGCTTACTTCCTTATGTAGAAAAGGAAATGAAAGCCGAGTACCAAAAATATTGGGAGATGGAAGCTTCTGAATGTTTCCCGGATGGACATCATTCCCGCAACCTCAGCTCCGAAGAATGGGATGTGGCAGCCTTGCTTGCCATCATGTTCAAGCAATGGAACAAGGTGTTTGGTAAAGTTCTTGGTCATTCCGAAAGGTCGTGGGTAAGTGAGCTGATGGAAATCCGCAAACGGGCAGCCCACCAAAACAAAAACAACGTATTTGATACAGATGATGCATTCCGAGCTTTGGACAATGTTGAGCGAATCCTCAGTGCCATTGCAGCACCTGAGGCAGAAGAAGCCGACAACCAAAAAAACGAATTGCTTCGGGTACGCTATGAAGAAAACACCCGTAAAAAAACTAGAGCCATTGAAGCAAAATCATTGGTGGGTACAACAGCAGTTGGCCTAAAACCATGGCGTCAGGTAATCACCCCTCACCCGGATGTGGCTTCAGGTAAATTTCAGCAAGCTGAATTTGCTGCGGATCTTTGGCGTGTGTATCAGGATGGAGAAGTTGCAGGAGAATACGGCAAGCCAGTTGACTTTTTCAACAGAACCTATCTCACGCAAGGTATCAGAAAGCTCCTAATCAATACCTTAAAGCGATTGAATGGTGATGGTGGCGACCCAGTAATTAATCTCCAAACCAATTTCGGGGGTGGTAAAACGCACTCGTTGCTGGCCATTTATCATTTATGTTCCGGTGCAAACTTCAGCTCTGTAAGAGACTTGGAAAGCTTCTTCCGTGAAATGGGCGACCTACAGCCACCAGCCAGGGTAACCAAGGCGGTATTGGTAGGAAACAGAATTGCTCCGGGTGTAACCCACACCAAACCGGACGGAATCAAGGTTCACACCCTTTGGGGTGAATTGGCTTGGCAGTTGGGAGGCAAAGCAGGATATGCCATGCTTCAGGAAGCAGATGAAAAAGCAGCAAATCCAGGCGACCAGCTAGTGCCCTTGTTAAAGAAATTTGCACCATGCGTGGTTCTTATTGATGAGTGGGTAGCCTACACCCGTCAGCTCAAAGAAGATGGCAACGACAGTGGTGGAACCTATGGTACACAGATGTCATTTGCACAGGCATTATGCGAAGCTGCTAAAACAGTAAACAATGCTTTGGTAGTTGTCAGTTTACCTGCCTCCGATATTGAGATGGGTGGAGAGAAAGGCCGTCAGTCTGCTGCCGAATTAGGCAATATCATTGGCCGAATCGAGTCCCCTTGGTCAGCTGCCACAACTGAGGAATCATTTGAGATTGTTACTCGCAGATTATTTTCACCCATTGCAACAAAGGAACAATTTGCTGAAAGAGATGCATCTGCAAGGGCTTTTGGTGAATTTTACCGCAATAACAAATCAGACTTTCCAAATGAAACACAGGACAGCAGTTACGAAAAACGCATTCGTGATTTCTATCCCATTCATCCGGAACTGTTTGATGCCTTAGCCGAAAGATGGGCAAGTATTCCGCAGTTCCAAAAGACTCGTGGTATTCTTAGATTGATGGCAAAGATTATCCATTTCTTGTGGGAGAACAACGACCAGGGGCCGCTGATTCTTCCGGCCAGTATACCATTAGATAGTTCGGAAATTCAATCAGAATTAATGCGTTACCTTGCTCCACCTTGGAGTGCTGTAATTGGAAAGGATGTAGATGGTGCCCACTCTTTGCCTCGCCAATTAGACAGTGAATTACCCAATATTGGACGATTCAGCGGTTCAAGAAGAGTAGCAAGAACTTTGTTTTTTGGAACTGCTCCTACATTTGATGCTGCAAACAAAGGGATTGACGAACAGCGAATAAAGTTGGGCAGTATCCTACCTGGTGAAACCATACCAACATTTTCAGACGCTCTTCGCCATTTAGTTGACAAAGGAACTTATGTGTATTCAGCAAACAAGACTTTTTGGTATAGTACACAAAACAACGTAAATAGGACTGCTGAAGAAAGAGCTTCACACATTCAGGAAGATAAAGTTGAAGAAGAAATCCTTTCCTTGCTCACCCAACAAATCCATCCTTCAGGCAGCCAGTTAAAACGGATTCATTTCATGCCGCAAAGCTCCAATGATGTGCCTGATGATTTGGACATGAAATTGGTTGTACTGGGTATTAAGCATCCGCATATACCAAGAGACGGAAACAGCCCTGCATTTCAAAAATCAAAAGAAATACTCAGCACCAAAGGTGCTTCGCAAAGACTTTACCGCAATACACTCATTTTCCTTACACCGGATAAAACCCGATTGGAAGAATTGAAGCAAGCGGTGAAAGCCTTTTTAGCGTGGAAATCCATTGTGGATGATAAAGTGGCGTTGAACTTAGATGCCTACCAATCCAATCAGGCTGAAGGGAAACGCAAATCAGGATTAGACACCATTAAGCTTCGCTTGCCGGAAACTTTTGTCTGGATTCTTACTCCATACCAGGAAGTAGGCAGTTCAGATGTGCTATGGGATGAATCCAAAATGAATGGTTCCAATCAAGAAGCATACCTGAGTCGAGTGTTAAAGAAACTCACTTCTCAAAGCCAGCTGTACAATGATTTTGCTTCGTCCGAGCTTCGAATCAACTTAGACCGAATCCCTCTTTGGCGTGGTGATAATGTATCAGTTCGCCAGCTTCGTGAAGACTTTGCCAAGTATCTGTATTTACCAAAGCTATCATCCGCCCACTTGCTCCAGCAGGCCATTGAATCAGGTTTAAGCTTGGTGTCATGGCAAAAGGACTCATACGCTTATGCAGAATCCTTTGATGAAGAAAATGCAAGGTACCGGGGATTACGAGTAGCCACTCCAGTGATGATCTCCTTGGATGGATATGGATTGCTAGTGAAGCCTGATATTGCAGAAGCCCAACTTTCAAAAGAAAATGCAGAAGCTATGAAAATCACTGATTCTGCGAGCTCACCCCAGCAATACCCATCAATCGGTAGTGGTAGGGAAAATATTCAAGAAAATGAAACTGAATTTAAACCAACAAAGCGTACAAGGCTTGTTTGTCATGTAGAAACTGATGCAACCCGCTTTTTCCGCTCTACAGACGACATAGAAAAAGAGATATTGAAACACCTCAATTTAGCAGCAGGTACCAAAGTGAAAATTACTATTCATATTGAAGCTAACAACAATGATGGTTTCAGTCTGGATACCGAAAGGACTTTGAAGGAGAATGGAAGAACCCTGGGATTCGGAAGTATTGAGTTCGAATAAACTTCGCAATTTCCTTCAAGCATAACTCACTCAATTCGCGGAACCATACAGAGAAAGATGAATCTTCTTAGTAAATTTTATTACATGATTGTTCAAATTATTACACGCTTTTATGGCATCGATTCACCAAGTTAACCATCCTGGGACGGAAATAGAAATTAATTACCGATCACGAGCCAGCCGTACGGACGACTATTATTTCTTTCCGGGCTCCAAAAATAAAGGTGTAAGACTTTGGAATCGAGGAGCTACAGACCCGAAGCCAAATCAACATTATAGAAAATTTATAGAACATGAGGGAAAATATGTAGATTCCATTTCAAAAGGAACTGAGAAAAGTGGTTTGTTAAGATTTTGGGGTGAATATGAGGGTCACTCAGAATTTGAGCTATTAAATCGGATAGTCAATGTCTCAGATTGTGATAATCCTTATGAGCTGCATAAACCTTTTTTTTGTTATCAAAGAATGAAAGGCCAGAATACAGACCCATACGTTTTTGGTGATAATTTCTACTACGCAGTATGTAAAAAGAATAAGTTGAAGAATATTAGTCCAGGAGACTTAATACTATTTGGTTCGGAATTTGGTCCAGCCCAAAATGTCAAATTTTATTTGGATACACTATTTGTGGTTGACAGAGAGCAGCCCTGTGAGCTTGACAATTCAATATATGATATTACCTACCAGGAAAGTACCTTGAAACGGATTGGTGTAACAGCATGCAGTAGAGGAGACCTACCTATACATATGGGCAAGAAATTTTCTTCGGATAATAGTCCTTTTAGCTTTTTTCCTGCAAAATTGGCGGAGAACTATAGCTTTGGCAGACCTGTAATTGATGCTGAAAAATTGGGGTTGCGAAAGCCCGGAGCCAGAACTGGATCTAAATCAAAAAGACTTTCTAGTGGAGAGTATTGCGAAGATATTTGGAATCAAATTGCAGACACTGTTCTCAAACAAGGTTTTGTTCTCGGAACACATGCCAATCCTTTACCAATTCTGAATGATTTACCATGACAGTAGATAATATTTTAATTAAAGCAACCAGAAAATTAATCCATTTAAATGAAATAGCCGATTGGAATAATGAACTTTTATCTAAATCTCCTCCGGTATTGTGGTTTGGAAATTCAAAATCTCCAAAAGACAAAGTTTTGACCATTGGAGCAAATCCTTCTCGTTGGGAATTTTTAGACCAAAGCCAAATAAAAACTTGTTCAGTGCCATATCACAAAGCATGCTATGAAACCAAGTATCTATCAAAGCAAAGATTTTTACATCTTTCTTCAACTCAAACTTATAGTGACATTCTTTTGAGTAAAAGCTTAAGGAATGAAATAGTTGATAGCTATGATAATTATTTTAAGAAATATCCTTATAAATGGTTTGGTTCTGACAAAATCGACTCGTACTTTGTTGAAGGCTTATTAAGAGGATTATCCGCTTCATATTTTGAAATCGAATCAGAGTTTAGAGCATGCCACATTGATATTTTCCCATTTGCTACAATCTCTGATTTTAATAAAATACAATCAATAACTAAGAGAGATATATTATCTGAATTATGGGCTAAAAATCTTGTTGACGAACTTCTCAACTATTTTAATCCCAAATTAATTTTGATTTTTGGTGTATCAAATTTCAACTACATCTCAAAATATTTTAATATACACAAAGCAAAAGGTGTAAAATGGCAAGCGAAGGAGGGGAAAGGAAACTGTGATTATTGGCATACCCAGTATGGAAATTATAGAATTATTGCTGTTTCAGTTAATTTGGGAAATCCAAGAAGTTTTAATGTTGGAGGTTTAAACGAATTGGGTGAACATTTAAGGATGCAATTCAACTTGTAAAACTGCAGCATATTGAATGATGAAAAGTAGTTATTAATAGATAGATTTATTAACAATGAATCAGATGATACATAATATTCACTTATCAAATTTTGATTGGACATCAAGAGTAAAGGAAGCCCAAGAAGCCTACAACTACCAGCCTGGACTCACTGATAAGCTCGATCAAAAAACCGGTAATTTTACATTAATGGATATATACGAGGTTGTTTTATGGAAGGTGAATCGGTATCCGGAAATGAATCAAAATATCTTAGATCGCTTAAATGATTTAAGAGGAAGTTTTAATGAAGAACAAGCAAAGTCACTCCTGCGTGATTTATTAGATTTGCGAGGTTTTGATCTACCTATGGCATCAACCTTGCTTAGATTTGCATCACCAAGTTACTTCCAAATCATTGATCAAAGAGTATTACGGTTTATCAATGAAGACGGAAACGACAAGAGAATTCCATACAACAAGGATAAAAAAGTAGATTTTTACTTTGTATATTTAAAGAAGTTACGATCTATTTGCCATCAGCATAATATTCCGTTTGAGATGGCTGATAGAATCTTTTATCAATTAGATAAAAATCTTAATAAGGACATACCAATTAAGTATTAATTTCAATTGCAATTCGGTAGGAGTTATTTTATGGCCATAATTAACCAATTAGATAATATTGTTCAATTTCAGAAAACAATATCCTACACTAACACATCCACAAACACGCCAATCACACGGACTTCATCCTCGAATTCAGGAGAAAGTATGATGTCTTGGTAACCGGGGTCATACGACATTGGTTTCAGGCGTATACGAGTATGTCTCCACCCACTCTCATCTATATATTTTTGGCTTTCGTATTGCTTCACAGCGTATTCAGCGCTATACTCCAGATCTGGAATGTCTGCATGCTGCACCAGGACTATCTTCCCTTCACGGCTACCACCGGTATCTTTCCTAAATAGACAATATGCGCCATTTGGAATCTTTCTGTTCATAGAGTCACCAGTAACCTGGCATACAAAGTAATCAGTATTGTGCTGGTATGGTGGCGGTAGTTGTACCCAGTCAGTGTGTTCTTGTATCTGGTCTTCGCTGAATCTGCCTGCAGCTGCTTTGATGTCATATAGTGGCACACAATTCACATAGGGTTGAGCTTCATGGTCTTGAAGTTGTTTGATTCCAGATTGGGCTTTATGATCAATTTGGTTATTCTGAGCAAAATCATTCTGCAGATGCTTTGCAAGATATGCTCTTAGATTTGGGTCACAGGCATATACATATGTGCCTCTTATGCCCCGGTACATCATCGTTTTGTAAATATTGATGATGTAGTCTTTCAACACCTCATAATCCTGGATACCCATTTTCCCTTTTATATCGAAATAGTTTTCCGGGATAATTTCTATCCTGCCCAGCTCTGGATTATAGGTGATCTCATGCCCAAATATGATACCGGTATAATTAAGATCATAACCCTGTGTAGTGTGTATACATCCAATTTCATTAAAAGACCCTTCTGAATTAATCCAGTCTTTTTCGGCTCTGTTCCAGAAAAATCGTAGGCCTTCCAATTCTATATCATGTATTTGTGGATTGGACCTTGATCTCCACTCCCAGGAATATCCGGCAATGAGTCTGCAAAGACCATATTCCTTCTCCTTGATCTGCAATGCAGCCCAGAGGTCTCTGAATGAATGAAATAATTTGAGTTCATATTTTTCTGGCTTAAATGGACCATCGGATGCATACAACCGACAATGCAATAGCTTGTCTACAAATCCGATGTAATCACTACCACCCTGCACACGCATTTGCGACTTAAGAGCAATGGTTTTACTGTACGGTATCAGTTTCTCAAATGCTGATTTATCTACATCTGAAGGCTTGATAGATTGGGCAGGATCATAAAAGAAAATCTGATATCGGCTCCTCCGCATGATCCAGTCAAGTTCTGTACCATCATCGCCGAGACCCAGCTTCCCGTTATTATCATCATGTGACCGGTAATTTGTGATATTTTTCCTTTGGCGCAACCGGTGGGCTTCATCCACCAGTAAAATATCGTATTGTTCTTTAAACACATCCGATGGACCGATGACCATAGAAGGTTTCAGGCCATCTGTTGCCTTAAACACCTCTCTTAAAGTCTTACGTAGAGAAGTCATGGGCACCACCAGCGCGATTTTTGGCTGTCCAAACTTTTGACGGAACGCTCTCACTAATTCTACTTCTTTCAGATACAAACCTTCAAGCTCATCGATCTCATCACTTTCAACCCCTTCAGAAGTGAGTAGTTTCATCAGATAGGTTGCTAGTATAGTTTTACCTGTTCCGGCGCTTCCCCTCACAAAAATGCTTATTGCGTATTCATTTAAAAGGATATCTATGATGGACAAAATCGAATCATGCTGATCCGTATTCAACGACTTGTACGGCGAATACTTGAAAAGATTGGAATTCTCGATTTCCGGAATCGTTTTTTGTACAATTTTCGCATCTGTCAGTTTGCTCCATATAACTTTAAAAAGATCCTTATAAATGTCTTTTTGGTAGTAATTATGGTGCTGGAGGCCAAGGTTCCCATTTTGAAGTTTGTACTTGCCATCTGATGTGATATACTGGATCAGCATGGATTCGATATCCAATGTTGCAGACTTGTTAAAGCGGTCACAACCAATAAGTGTAATTTTTTTTAATATACTCCGCTTGTTATTCCCAAGGTGGTTATTTATTCTAGAAAAAGCATTGGTTGATTCCCCGACATAGGCAATATTCTCTTCCGGATTTTCTATGAAATATACCAGAGGCCATTGATTTTTTACCCAGGGATTCTCAGCGATCTTGTCAATAGCCTGCCGTTCGAAGGGATAAGCAGATAGGTCAATCTCTATTTCAAGATCCTCCGTCATAGTTCATTGTATTTTTTCGCACTGCCTTTTGATTTGTCAACTGGGTATTTGCTGTTGTTTAAGGCAATTTTTTCCAGAACAATGGATGATACATCCAGTTGCATCCGGTGGGCAAGCAAAAAGGCATAAGCCAATACATCAGCTAGTTCTTCCTTTATTTTCTCCGGTTTAGCTTCCTCCGCATTTTTCCATAAGAAAGCTTCTAGTAATTCTCCAGCTTCTATATTGATGGCCAGTGCGAGATCCTTTGGGTTGTGAAATTGTGCCCAGTCTCTGTCATCCCGAAATTGAATTAAGGCATCTGTAATGGTTTTGATCTCACTCATAAAGCTAGGATTTGTACATTTTTTGAGCCAGGGCATATTCTGCTTCAAAAGGCATATCCAATTTATCCAGCATTTCAGGTATAGCTATAGCCCAGCTCACGTAATAATACGCCAAAATATGATATCCACTGAAATCCTTTTCGATATCAGGTACTCTATACCCACTTTGATTTGGATTAAACCCTTGCCTTCCCAGCATAGCAATATCAAAGGCGATAGTTCTAATTTGTTCGATATTCTTTATTTCAAAATAATGCATGGCATCTATCATATACATAACCACAGCCATATTCAGCCCCAGCTCTTCCTGCTCCTTGATGAATTTTTCCCTTTCCTGGTCTTTTTCCTCTTCATCACCTTTCAGATCGAGCGGGTCGTTGGAAATTTTATCCAGCATATCATCAATGTCATCTCCTACAACTTGATCTTCCATCAGTGTAAAATATGAATCCAATTCTAGGTCCTCACCCCAGTGCTGGATTATCTCGTATTCTTCACCTGCATTTCGATCTGAACGGTATTCACAGAATTCCTCATACAGCCTTTTTGCAGTCTGCATCTCCTGCTTATCACTTTTAAAAGCCGGTAGAAGATCCAAACCAAACAATTCGTGAAAGAGCATCGCAAGCGTCATATTCAATACTTTGGATTTGGAAATCACCTCTTTCGGAAATAACTTCACAATTTGTGGATCGGTAGTTGCTTGTATGCCGGTTTTAATCACCTGGTGGTATGCCAGGAAGTGGATCGGTCGTATACCGTGATATTCCTTATATAGCTTGTCCTCGATAAAAAGATCAATCGGCGTATTGTAGATCTGCAAGTTCAATCCATCAAATAAACTCTCTACTGCCTTATTTGCCGACGCTTCTGGTAAACCTTCCCGGAGTAGTTGTTTTGTTAGTGAAGTCTGTTTTTGTTTAAACAGATTCAGCTGATTCTGTGATGATGTGAAAAGTTTATTATTCCCTGCAGCCCTTGCTTCAAGGATGAAGTCAAGATGCACTAACTCATGCATGATACTTGCTTCCAGTCCGGGGGTATTGGATTTGTGTTTGATCAAATGGTACCCTCTATCATGGTTTTCAGCGATTTCGAGCTTTGCGATAGTACCTATTGTGTCATCAGCCTGGATCTGAATGGATTTGCCGGAAATTCGCTCTAGTTTTGAAATGTATTGGTTCACACTAGCCATGCCTTCACCATTGTCAGAGCAAGTTTCAGCTATTTGGTGGATTAGTCCCCAGGTTTGTTGTTGGAACATATCCTGTTTAGGATGATTAATCAAGGCTTTCAATGCAGCCGCAAAAGCCTCCTGTATATTTCCTCTCTTCAAATAAAGTACCCCTAGTGCAAAATGGGTATTTGGCCAACTTTCGCGTATTTGCCTTGATTGCTTCAGCTTCATTTCAGCCTCCTCCAGGGCTCCGTTTTGAATCAGTTGAAGGCTGATATTGGTTATGGCCACATAGTTGTCAGGTTCTATTTCGATCGCTTTATTGTAATAGAGCAGTCCGGTATCAGTATCTTTAAAATTCCTGATATAAATATTTCCCATCATAATCAAAGCATTAGTGTTTTTAGGGTTCCACTTCAGCGCATCGATCAAATAGTTGATTGCTTTTTCCTGTTCGCCTTCATCAGATAGCATCTGCCCATATATCCGGTAATATTCAGAATGTTTGCGCTCTTTAGCCAGTAGTTCATCCAGCAGTGCTTTTGCCTTTACATAGTTGCCAGTTTCAGCATACCCGACCACCATTTGCAGATTTAATTCATCATTTACAGCGTCAGTATCAATATCAACGACCACAGTATTGCCTACGATTTCTACTCTTGGACTATATCCGCCTACCGAATAATATGCTCCGATTCTTTCTAAAAGTCTTTCTGTTCCATTTCCTTCCTCCAGATCAAACAGGCGAAATAAAACTGCATCCAGGCTGTGTACAATTCTCATCAGATTCTATCCATTTATCGCAAATATAGCTATATATGCCAGTTTATATCCGAAAGATTAGTACACTTGGTACCACGAATTACTAGTCAATAACATAATCCAAATTTCAAATCAATCAGCTATAATTACAATTTGTAGGAAAATGCTATCACTTACCCCAGCTCTTATAATCTTAATATTACTGATTTTTGATATTGACCAATAGTTCGATCTTCAGTGTTTATAGCAGTAAATTTTTCGAAAAACAATATTCCTATTATCTCCATTGTAGCAGCATCCAACTCAGCCATATTTTTCTCGTTTGGCAATTCTCCCACAACTTCAAAGAAAGCTGAAAAAAGTATTGCACCTATATTTTCTTGCAGCGTGTATGGCATTTTTTTAAAATAGCGATGGTTGAAATCTATCTTGATTTCAGATTTAATGTCATATGTCATCATAGCTTCAACAAATTCCGGTGAGTAATTCTGTGCAAATGGTTCTTTCTCATAAAATTTGGGATACCAGGAGCCATAAATCATTGCAGGTTGAAAATTCAAAATACTATTACACTTGAGGTGTGAAATAAATAGGGTTTCATTAATTAAGCGCCCTTCATGTTCCAGTGTAAGGAATACAGTCAACTCTTTTAACTTTCTTTTTCCGTTCTTGTCATATTCTTCATTCAGTAGTTCGAAAACTGCTTCTCTAACTAATACCGGGTGTTGTTTAGTATCAACTTTTCCCAACTCAACTGCTCTTAAAATATTGAATGTTTTGTCTTCTTGATCATCATCAGTTACCCCAGCAAAGCTTAAGATAAGACCATCTTTTTCAAATGTCTTCGTAGCATTATCTGATGAAACTACGCTGTTTACAGTTATTCTACCATCGCTAAAATGAATAGTTGTCTGCGGAGAGATCAATCTTATTAGTAATGTCATTTATAGATTTATTCATGAAAACATAAAAGTAACATTTTGCGATGTATCTATTTGTCAGGACTTTAATTTCAATTATTATAAAAAATAACCCTTCATACACTTTGGAATGAAGGGCTACACTGCTTGTTAAAGTCGTTCAATGCTCTGTACAGCATTAAAACGGTGAATAGGCAAATATAAGCTTAATGAGCTTGATAAACAATTAGAGAATTACAATTCTTGCTGCTTTGTTGAAATCAAATATTTAAAATGGAGCCTGAATTGCAGAGGATATTCAAAAGTTCAGGTCTGATTATTGTATCTTATATTATGAGAATAAGTTCAAAATGAAGCTATGCTAAAATTGATGACAATCACAATTTATTAGGTTAGTGAAAGTTGATATTGTTTAATGAAATTTATTTTCAAAATGACAAAGTATATATTTGAAGAAATTGATTTAAGAGATGCGGACCTGCCAGCCATATTGTATAAATATAGGTCCGCTAAAAACCCCTTGCACAGAAATATTCTTGAAAAAAACTGTGTATATTTTGCTCCATATTCCAGCTTTAATGAACATCATGAGCACAATTTGCAGACTGATTACGATTCAGTGACAGAGGAGGATATTTATAGATTCACTAAAGAAGTCCATCCTCGTGGTTTGCATGAGGACTTGAATCAATATGAAAGTCGAATTCGTTTAAAAATGCAAGAGACTACTTTTTATGAGGAAGAATTTAGAACTAAAAGTGAAGAGAAATACAAGAGAACATTAGATGAAAAAAGAGGAGTTTTATCTATGAGCACAAAATGGGATGTAGAATCACTTTGGGAGCAGTTTGCTGATCAATATTCTGGATTTGTTGTAGGCCTCAAAATGGATTTCATGTTTCCAGAAGGAATAATTCTGGGAACAGCTTCGCCTGTTCACTATTTTGATCCTCGAAATCCACCAATGCTCAAGGCATTATGCCAGAACAATGATGAAAGAAAATATCAAGGATTGTTAAACATTTATAGTTTACCAAATACACTTCAACACGAAAATGAATATAGATTAACAAAAACTTTATTTGATCAATCTCGAGAATTTGTTTTCACTGAAGAATGCCTTGTTAGTGTTTACCTTGGCTACAATATGTCGGTTCCACATCGCATTGAAATTATTAATCTGGTTTCTAAAAAATATCCTCAAGCAAAAATATATGAGCAAAAATTGGAAGCCGGAATTCTAACATATAACTTAGTTGAACCTTGTAAATAGATTGGCCAAATATGTGATTCGCTAAAAAGAAATGATTGCCACAGATACATGATGTTATTAAGAAGTGCTATTTAATCATTCCCCCACCTCCTCCCGCGCAGGTAAAGCGGTGTTCGTCAGTCGTTCCGTTTTGTTGCGCACCGGCTCCCTACTTTTTGGCGAATACGTATTTCTCCGATCTGGCTTTTTCTCTGTTATACTTGCAATAGAGTAGGGGAGCCTACACATATATGCAAGGGTGAAATGCACTCCCTGCGGTCGCCCTTGCATATACCGGTCACTTGCTGCAGGCCTTGCGTTCCGGTGGGTACTCGACCTGCGCAGTGCCCTTGTGTTGCTTCACACACTCTCTCCTTCCTCACGCGCAGCTACTCCTGCCCCCACACCCAATAAGGTATCGCT
>JALHRR010000058.1 GCA_022841345.1 Saprospiraceae bacterium | reverse complement strand
CATGTTCCGGTATTTGTTCCGATCGTAAAGCTCGGAGGACAAACCAATAATGGACTGCTGTCATCAATGATCGTTACTGTAAAGTTGCAAATAGCTGTATTACCCGCTGCATCCGTTGCAGTGTATTGGATATTGTAGACTCCAGGAGTTAACTGTGTTCCATAGAATGGCCCGCCTACTGAAGTCTCAACAACTGAGATCACTCCACAATTATCTTGGGCAATTGGAACACTCCAAATTACTCCTGTTCCACAGTTAGCATCTGTTCCTATTGTGAATCCACTTGTAGGGCAGTTGACGAATGTTGGGTTCTGGGTATCGGTCACGGTGATGTCGATCGAACAAGTGATGGTATTTCCATTCGCATCCGTCGCAGTCCAAATCACATTTGTCGTTCCAATCGGGAAAGTTGCTCCAGCTAAACTATTTGCATTGCCCCATGCTCCAAAGTTATGGGTAAATGTTACAGGTCCGCAATTGTCTGATCCTGTTGGATTAAATTCCGTTCCGATCGCGGTGTAACCACAGATTCCAGCCGTGTTGTTTCTCGCAAATGGTCCAGTCGGACAGATTATTGCCGGTGCTTGCGTATCTGCAATCACCACATTGAAGCTACAGCTGCTGCTGTTTCCTGCTGCATCTGTTACTGTCACTACAACTGTACTGATTCCTACTGCATAATCATGTGTGAAGGATGCTGTGCTATACAGGCTGAATGTTCCGTTTGGATTCGTGACAACTGCCTCATAACTCAATGCCTGTGGGCAATTGTCTGTCGATCCGCTCAGATCAAATGTTCTTTCACTGATACATTCATCTGTATCAGTTGTATAGTTATAGGTTGTATTGCAGAATGCTCCCGGGATGATTGGCGATTCATCATCTATCACAGTCACCGTAAAGCTGCAATTAACGGTATTCACTCCGTCTGTCAACGTGTAGGCAATTGTATTGATACCCAATGGAAGAATGGTTCCCGCAGGGACAACTCCATTTGCAGATGTTCCTCCATTGATGGTATGACTCAATGTAAATCCAGGACAGTTATCCACATTCAATAATGGTGATAAACTATTGGCAGGACTGCTCCAGTCACATGTTCCGGTATTTGTTCCGATCGTAAAGCTCGGAGGACAAACCAATAATGGACTGCTGTCATCAATGATCGTTACTGTAAAGTTGCAAATAGCTGTATTACCCGCTGCATCCGTTGCCGTGTATTGGATATTGTACACTCCAGGTGTTAACTGTGTTCCATAGAATGGCCCGCCTACTGAAGTCTCAACAACTGAGATCACTCCACAATTATCTTGAGCAATTGGAACACTCCAAATTACTCCTGTTCCACAGTTAGCATCTGTTCCTATTGTGAATCCACTTGTAGGGCAGTTGACAAATGTTGGATCTTCTGTGTCGCTGATTATAATGTCAAATGTTGTAGAACTGGTACATCCATCAAGGCTTGCTTCAACGGTGACTGTTGTTGTTCCAAAAACATTCGCAGCTGTGAAAGAGGGTATAAAAGGGTTTAACCCGGTTGCACTTCCATCTGCTAAACCTGCTGCAGCTCCTCCTGTCCATGAGTATGTGATGTTTGGATTATTAGGAGTAGAACCTAAAATTATATTATTTACATTTTCACTTAGACAAAGCGGGCCAACATTTGGCAGAGAATTAATTGTCAAATTGCCTGATGAGCTAATTGTTACAGAGCTTGTTGAAGTACAAAGGTTGTTATCTGAAACCGTAACGACATATGTTCCTGCAGCCAGGTTAGTTGCTGTTGCTGTCGTTTGACTTCCAGCAGAAGCTGGCCACTGGTAGGTGTATGGCGTGGTTCCTCCCGTAGCACTAACCGTAGCAGACCCTGTAGTGGCTCCGTCACAAGAAGCGTCAATTACTGAACTTATATTAGATATGAGCTGAGTCGGCTCTGTAATATTTACAATCGCCACTGCGCTACATGAATTTCCATCTGTCACCGTCACACTGTGCTGACCGGCAGGTAAATTAGTTGCTGTAGCTGTTGCTTGTGAAGAAGCACTTACCGACCACAAGTAAGTGTATGTTCCTGTGCCGCCTGTTCCGGTCACTGTCGCGTTGCCCAAAGTGTTGCCAAAACAAATATTATTTGTACTCGATGTAATCGTCGCTGCGATTCCCGTTGGATCTGTCAATAGCACTGTCGATACTGATGTACATCCGTTGGCATCGGTCACTGTCACCAGATAAGTTCCCGCTGTCAGGCTTGTTGCTGTTTGAGTTGTTTGACCATTGCTCCATAAGTAGGTATATGGGCTCGTTCCTCCTGCTGCTGTAACTGTTGCTGATCCACTTGTGTTTCCTTCACAACTTGGACTAGTACTCGATGTAATAGATGTTGATAATGCTGATGCAGGCTGAGTGATTGTAACTCCACTTGTTTCAGTGCAACCATTTGCATCAAATACTGTCACTGTATAGCTCCCGGCAACAAGACCTGTTACTGTCTGATTTGTCGATCCATTGCTCCACAAATAGGTATATGGTCCTACTCCTCCTCCAGGTGTTACTGTCGCAGTTCCTGTCGCCCCGCCAAAGCAGTTTACCTGATTAATAACTGTTGCAATTGCAGTAACATCCGAAGGTTGCGTGATCGTCACACTCGCTGTCGATGTACAGCCATTTGCATCCGTCACTGTCACAACATAAGTTCCAGTTGCAAGATTCGTTGCAGTTGCAGTCGTCTGACTACCTGCACTCACCGGCCATAGATAGGTATAATTTGTCGTTCCTCCTGTCGCATTGACTGTGGCTGTTCCATTGGTCAATCCATTACAGGTGATATTTGTTGAATTAATGATTTGCGCAATCAATAAAGTCGGTTCTGTGATATTCACTATTGCTACCGCACTACATCCATTGCCATCTGTCACTGTCACACTGTGCTGACCTGCAGGTAATGCTGTTGCTGTGGCAGTCGTTTGGCCGGCCGCACTCGCTGACCATAGGTAAGTGTATGTTCCTGTTCCTCCACTTCCTGTTACAGTCGCTGTGCCCAGTTCATCTGCAAAACATGCATTATTTGTACTCGATGTAATCGTCGCTGTGATTCCAGTTGGGTCTGTCAATAGCACTGTCGATACTGATGTACATCCGTTGGCATCAGTCACTGTCAAAAGATAAGTTCCTGCTGTCAGTCCTGTTGCCGTTTGGGTCGTTTGACCATTACTCCACAAGTAAGTATATGCTCCCGTTCCACCTGCCGCTGTTACTGTTGCGCTTCCGCTTGTGTTACCTTCGCAACTCGGATTCGTGCTCGAGGTGATGGATGATGTCAAGGCTGATGCTGGCTGGGTGATCGTCACACTTGTCGTTGCTGTGCAACCGAAAGCATCCGACACTGTAAGCGTATAGGTTCCTGCTGAAAGATTTGAATTAGTTTGATCTGTAGACCCATTACTCCAAAGGAAAGATAAAAACCCTGTTCCGCCGCTGGCAATAGCCGTTGTAGAACCAGTACTTTGACCAAAACAAACAACATTATTACTGTTTGAGATGGAAGTTATAACCTGAGTTGGTTGTGTAATTGTAGCATTTGCAACAGCGGTACATCCGTTTTGATCTGTTACTGTAACTGAATATGCGCCAGGTGCTAAACCTGAAATAAATTGTGTTGTGGCTAAGTTGTTCCAGAGGTAAGTATAAGTTCCTGAACCTCCTGTTGCATTCACAATGGCAGTTCCATTATTGGCGCCAAAACAAATAACTGAACCTACTTCAGTCTGAGCGACCAGCAAGCAATCAAAATTCACAGGCGTAGGCGACATGTCATTATTAGGATTGCCATCCGGAGTTAAATCCGGATCGGTACCATTAACAGATTCGTCTGTTAGTACCAAATCATAAGAAGTTCTTCCTTCAATTGTTGCATTGTTTTCAAACGGACCGGTTCCGTCGCAATCAAATACTCTGATAGTTAATTGAATAGATTGCTCTTCTCCGACACTCAAAGAATTGGTTGCAGGTGCCGGGCTATTATGTAAAAGCAAATCTGTATCTGTCATTCCATTAAAACTCGGGTTTATCGATAAACCTGAAGCTGTTAATGTTACTATTTCGAGATCACATGGTGAAGGGAAAGTAACTGACAGATCATCAGTCACCGTGATCGAATCAACCTGAACATCGCCATAGTTGCGAACAACAAACTCATAACTCACATTGTAGCTACCATCTCCGTTATTGATAACATCTACCAGATTTTTTGCAATACCAATAATTGGATTCAAATTGAAATTCAAAGGAGTAGGATCATTATTCATTTCAGGTCCCATTCCATCAGGATCAGGATTAGGTCCATTATCTGAATCATCTTCAGTTACAAGTGAATTAAACTCTCCTCTTGCTCTGACCTGATTGGTATATGAACCCGGACTTAATACTCGAACTGAAATCTGAACCACACCAATAGCTCCAACACCTAAATTATTCCCTGTGCTTGATAAAACATTTATATCAGTATTGCCATTAAAATTGTTGTTCAATATAAAGGAGTTGCTCGAAACTCCGAGGAGTGTGTAATTTCCACTTCCAAATGTTGCATCTAAATCTTCTGTAAGTGTGACATTACTTAATGGAACATTACCATAATTCTGAATTAAAATACTAAAAGTCGCATTTGCTGTTCCGTCAAAATTGTTGTTAAGAGAACTCAACTGCTTGGCTACTCCAATTTGTATGTCACAATTAATTACTTCAACTACAAGACTGAATGGCAGACCAGCACAATTAGTAGGCCCTGGGCCTACGGGAGTTATAATGTAAGTAACCTGGCCATTAGCTGGCCCAAGATTGCTTAATACATCGCTGATTGGACCTGATCCTGCAGGACTAAATCCGACAACTGTACCAACTGTATTCGTAGCTACCCAATTAAATGTAGTTCCCAAAACATTAGAAGTAGGGTTATAATTTACAGGATCACCACTGCATATAGACATAGATGATGAACTAGTTATGATGGGAGTTGGATTTACCGTGATTAAAAATTGCTCTGCAGGCCCCATACAACCTTCAAAAACCGGCGTTACAACTATAGTTGCAGTAATTGGTGCAGATGCATTATTGATTGCAATAAATGAAGTAATATCTCCATTCCCGTTAGCCGCAAGCCCTATTGAAGGAGTATCATTTGTCCAGCTATAAGTGGTAACCCCTCCGATTCTATTAGTTGTAAATAAAATCGCATTAGTATTTTCTCCATTACAAAGCTCCTGGTCAGTTATTGGATTCACCTGACCTGAAGGTTTTACAGTGATTGTAAATGTCACGGAAGGTCCAATGCAATCCCGACCTGCATTGGTGAATGTAGGGGTCACTTCAAAATTTGCTACTATCGGTGTATTACCTAAATTAATCGCATTAAATGAAATATTTCCATTTCCTGCTGCAGCTATACCTATTCCGGGAGTATCATTTGTCCATGCATAAGTAGCTGTTCCTCCAGTATTAATAGTTGAGAAATTTACGGTAGTCAAATCAGAACTGCACACTTCCTGATTTAATGGCTGATTCACTTGTCCTGTTGGATTCACAGTGATAGTAAATTGCTGTGATGGTCCTACGCAACTTTGTCCTGCGTTTGTAAAAGTCGGAACCACAGTAATTGTCGCCACTACAGGTGCGGATCCATTATTTATAGCTGCAAATGCAGCAATATCTCCCATTCCGGCAGCAGCCAAACCTATTGAAGTGTTGTTATTTGTCCACGAATATGTTGTTGTTCCTCCGGTCCTGTTTGTAGAAAAAATAACCTCATTCGTATTCTCAGTATTACAAACTACCTGATCTGAAGGATCATTTACCTGCGCTGTTGGATTGACAATGATATCAACCTGAATTGGTGTTCCGTTACAAGTTCCTATTGCAGGAGTAATGGTATATCTCACGACTGCCGGACCAGCAGTATTATTGGTGAGGGTTTGCGCTATATTATTTCCACTTCCGTTAGAAAAACCGGTAGCAGTCCCACTTTGAAGTGAAGCAGTCCATGAGTATGTAACAGTTGGACCAACTACACCTGTGCTAAGATTAATACTTGTAGCCGAGCCATTACATATCGTCTGTGCAGATGGAGTAGCAATTACATCAGGTGTTGGATATATGGTAACATCAAAATTAAATGCTGTGCCAACACAAAATGTAGGTGTGGGACCAGTTGGAGTAATTGTATATCTAACTACTGCTGTAGTGTTTGTGGCATTAGTCAATACCTGAGAAATCATATTTCCTGATCCATCAGAAAATCCTGTTGCTGTACCACTCTGAAGCGTGGCAGTCCAGGTAAATGTAGAAGATGGAACTGTGGAAGTAATGGTGTAGTTTACGTTATCCCCATTACAAATTGTTCTGGAACTAGCACTATTTACCACAGGTCTGGGATTTACAGTAACTGTAGCAATAGATGAAGTAGTACTGCAATTCGATTGGGTTTGGGTAATAATTACACGGTAAAATCTGTTAGCAGTGAGTGTTGGCGTAGTATAAGTTGAGCTGTTAGCTCCTGAAATATTACCGTATGTGCCTCCAAAACTAGTACTCATCTGCCATTGATAAGCAAGAGTATTGGGAGGTACATTCCCAGTTGCAGTCACAGAAAGTGTAGTGGATGTCCCAGTACAAATCGATGTACTCATGGGCTGAATAGTTATCGTAGGATCTTCGTAAATATTTAAAGTTGATGAATTTGAAATCACCTGGTCGCAATTCAATCCGCTTGAGCTTATGACTACTCTGTATTGATGTGCGCCAATTGCTGCTGTTGTGTTATTTGTTGCAATATTCAAAGAAGCAGTAGTAGCATTTGTATAAGTCAGGCCGGTGGGTGTCGCATTCACGACATTATTCCATGTCAAGCCATTAAAATATTGCCATTGATAGGTGAGTGTAGGTGTACCACCGGCAGCGACCACAGAAAATACCTGGCTTCCACCTCTGCAAATATCAGCAGACACAAGTGGTTGGGTGGTGATATTTGGATCAGGAACAACAGTGACCTGTACGCATATGGAAGTGGCAGGCGGGCATATTCCATTCACATCCGTAACTATTACTCTATAGTTATAGGTTCCGGTACTCAGCACAGGAGTTTGATAACTTTGTAAGGTGGCTCCTCCAATTGGAGTCCATGTTCCTGCGCATCCTGTAATACTTTCCTCCCACTGATAAGAATATGTGCCTGATCCACCTGCAGGAGTAACTGTCAAGGTAGGTTCTGCTCCATTACAAACTGTAATATCCGCAGGACCTGTAGTAGTCAGAGCGCTTCGGTTTATAATTGTCACCTGATCAAAAGTAGGAAAACATGCCGGACCATTAGAAATTGTCCATCTGTAAACATACGTACCAGGTACTGTTCCAGTCAAAGTAGTAGTCGGGGAAGTAGGATTAGTAATAGTCGGAGTATTGGGTCCGCTAATTCTGGTCCAAAGTCCTGAACCTACTGCAGCTACATTGGCATTTAAATTGATCGTAGAAAGATTACATACATCCTGATCCATTCCTGCATCCGCTGTAGTCGGTGTTTGCCATACATTGATATAAATAGTATCCGCTGATGTACATGTTCCACCTCCGGTACTCAATCTCCATTCCAGAGCATACGTAGATGGAGATCCGATAACAGAAAATGATGTTATCGAAGCTGTATTGTGGCTGTTAGAGTTCAAAATAACTGCAGTTCCGTCGCTGAGTGCAGGAAGAATTGACCATTGACCTGTGACTCCGGGAGCAGGTTCGCTTGCATTTAAATTAAGCGGAAGGGTATTTTCACATATCGCCTGATTACCACCCATCAATATCTGCGCCTGATTCGGGTTGAGATTGACAGTTACCATTACATCCAAAAATTTATCAGGACATCCCGGAGATGAGATTGTGTATCTGAAGGTATATGCTCCGGTAATGAAAGCTATGACCTGGGTAGTGGGCGAATTAGGATTGATTATAAATGGATTGGGAGCTCCTGGTGGTTTGCTTGTCCACGACCAGGTTACAGTCCCGTTCGCAGGGATATTGCCATTTAGTACTAACTGATCAAATTGACAAATCTGAGTTAAAGTTGCTGACACATCCGGATCTGAAGGTTCCAGAGATACTGTAATTGTAACTTCATCAAAAGTTACACATATTCCATTAGTTGTGGTCCATCTCAATACATATGTACCTATTTGCAAACCATTGACGGAGGTTCCGGGATCAGTCGCATCTACAAATGAAGCTCCTACAGGCCCACTTTGAATTGTCCACAAACCTGTTCCTACTGTGACTGTATTTGCTGCAAGTGAGGCAGAAGTTGGTAAAGTCATCGGACAGATGGACTGATCAGTACCAGCATCTGCTTGAGTAGGATTATCAATAACTGTCACAGTAACTTCTGAAATCTCAGGTGAGCAGACTGCTCCACCACTGGTAATAGTCCATCTGAAGATATAATTTCCCTGTTGCAAACCTGTCACCTGAGTGTTGAAAAGTATAGGATTTAAGATTTCAGGCACAGGCGCTGCGTTATCATTACTGACAAAAGTCCAGTTTCCAATACCTGATGAAGGATCATTTCCATTAAGTGTTGCAATTGAACCACATTGGGTGAAATCCATACCTGCATCAGACAAACTGGGCGCGCGCCAATTATCGATACGTATTCTGTCCGCATTCGTACATTGTGAATTTGAAATTGTCCATTCAAAAATGTACACTCCCGGTTCGGCTCCCGTGAAAGTTGTATTTGGATCATTAACATTTGTAAAAGTTCCTGAAAGTCCCGATGGAGAGGTTACAGCAACAGACCACGTTCCTGTTCCAAAAGCCGGTGTATTTGCAGCTAGTGTAAAAACAGTTTGATCACAAAGTTCCTGATCAGGACCCGCCATGGAAGTTGTCGGAGGATCCAATAGTACAACTGTCATTTGATCTGAAGATGTACATGGATTCATATCCACTGGAGTATTAATGGTATATTCAAACACGTAGGTACCAGGAGAAAGACCTGTAGCTACTGCAGTATTCGAGCCAGTAGTAGTTAAAGTGGCAGAAGGTCCGCTTACTTGTGACCATACACCCGTACTGGCTGCATTACCTGTCAAATTAATCGTTGATACCACCTCACAGAAAAACTGATCCATTCCTGCATTAGCAATTGGAACTACAAATATTGTCATTTCATCAAACAAAGTCGGGCAAAAAGGCCCTCCCACACTATTCCATCTGAGCACATAAGTACCCATTATCAAATTACTGACTGTAGATGTTGGAGATCCAATATTTGAAAAGGTAGGAGAATTAGGACCTGAAACCACTGTCCAGTACCCAAAAGTTACTGGCATAGCTGCTAAAACAACTGAAGTGCCTCCACATACGCTCATATCCATACCAGCATCCGGCGTATCTGCAGGAGAGGAAGTAGCTACAATCACATCGTCAAAGCTAGGTGCACATCCATCATTTGATATGGTCCACCTGAAGGTGTAAGCTGTATTCGGAAGCATTCCGGTAATGGAAGTATTGGGAGCATTTGGAGAAACTATAACTGCTCCTCCAGGTCCAAAAACCTGCGTCCACATTCCTGTGCCTGTTGTAGCTGTATTCCCGTTTAAACTGGTACTGCTGCCACATATGGATTGGTCATCGCCAGCATTGGCCGGAGTAACGTCACTGGAAATGGTAATAAACACGGTGTCTCTGGTCGGATCACAACCAACACCTCTTTCTATTCTCCATTCAAATGAATAATTCCCGTTAATCATCCCTGTGATGGTAGTATTTGGCGAATTAGGATTTGTAATAGTAGGTGTATTGGGTCCACTAATCCTTGTCCAAAAACCATTTCCTCCCATTGTCGCATTCGCATTCATGGAAGTGGAAGTTGTTCCCAATGGCAGGCATTGATCCGCACCAGCATTTGCCTGAATGGGACCTTGTGTAGCATTGGTTGTGATAACAACATCATCGGAGCCCTGTGCACAGCTATTTACAATGGTCCATGTGAAAGTATAAGCAGTATTTGGGATTAAGCCATTCACCATTGTAGTAGGTGCATTAATATCCGCAATTACGACACCTGCGGAAGGGCTCACCGTCCATGTGCCAATTTCATTCAATGCCGGCGTATTTCCAAATAGCATGACGGGTGTTCCGTAACAATAAGTTTCATTCATACCTGCACTTACTACTTCCGGGTCAACATTTGCCACTCTTACAATTACATCATCCTGATTGGGATTACAAAACACTCCATCTGAAATCACCCATCTGAATACATATTGTCCATTTACTAATCCACTAATATCGGTATCAAAAGCATTTGGATCATCGATTACTGCAGTATTAGGACCACTAATCTGATACCAGGTTCCTATTCCTACTCCCCCTCCCAATAAAGGATCATTTCCTGCTAACATAGTTTCATACACATTACAAGCCAGTAGCTGATCTGTACCCGCATTAGCCAAAGCTCCCAGTCCGGAAGTTACGATTGTTACTACATCTGTGCTGATTGGGCATTCGTTTCCGGTGGCTGCCTGTCTTCTGAATTCTACCACATAAGTCCCTGATTGAAGACCACTGATTTGGTAAGGTGAGGCAGTTGTCACTGCCTGATATCCTGTGGGAGAGCTAATTCCCGGTCCACTTAAAAATCTCCAGGATGTAGCTCCTACACCTGTCTGAGTATAGGGTATCTGTGCAGTTGTCTGCCCACATGGCAAATTGATAAGATCCGGCGTGATACTTACAGTTGGTGCTATTCCAAAAGATAAAGTCACCGTTGATGAAGACGAGCATCCAATTACCGGATTGGTAATTGTATATCGGAATGTATAAGATCCGGGTGAGGTGAAACCATTAATTGAAGTTACCGGAGAGGTGGGTGAAACTATAGTCACCGGAGCTCCTGCGGTCTGTTCCCATAAAACAGTTTCATTGATCAAATCAGGTGAAGAACCATATAATGTGACAGAATTTCTCATGTCACAGAAGGTCGTTCCTGCAGGGCTTGAAATTCCTGATCCTGTTACTGTCCCGGCAGGAGGAGGGACAGTAATAACCACCAGGTCAGTTCCATTTACACATGCTCCGCTTACTGTCCACCTGAAAGTATATGTACCTTGTATGAGATTAGATACGCCAGTACTACTGGAACTTGGACTGGAGATATTTGGAATATTAGGACCACTTACAATTGTCCATAGTCCGGACTGTCCGCAGCCGCTGAATCCGGGAGAAGTACCTGTCAGTGTAGCAGAAGTTGTTAAAAGATAACAAAAGTTTAAATTTTGATCAGGCCCTGCAAATACCGGGCCTATCCCACCACAATTTGTAATCATGATTGGATTTGAAATAGCTGTACAATTAGTAGTTGTATTGGTCACCGTCCATTGAAGGGTCGCTATTCCTCCTGTCCCCGCACTCAAAGTCACAAATGTATTTGGTGAAGAAGCATCATCTATACTCACTCCTACTGAAGCAGGCGTAAGTGACCACATACCAATTTCTCCCGCATTCGGCGTATTTCCGAATATATTATATGTATTTCCGGCACAAGCAGACGGGCCTCCACCTGAAGCCGTAGCAACTGGAGTTTCAGAAATTGTATACACTACATCATTAAACACCAAACTTCCGTCAGTACATCTGGATGAAATCCTAAAAGTGTAGACGCTTCCACCAACCACACCAGTGATAGTTGGATTTAAAATTGCCGGGTTACTTATGAGAACTGATGGCCCTCCTACCTGGGTCCATTGCAATGTACCGGTTTGAGGCAGGCCTTGTACAGCGCCGAACAACTGAACAGTTTCATTGGCACAAAAAGTTCTGGGTATCCCGGCATTTACTGTACAATTCTGCGCGTGCAGCTCAGTAGCAATAAATGAGAAAAATGTCAGGAGTAAAAAAGCAAATAATTGCCTGGAGCGCAGAATGAGAGTAAGCGCTGTAGTTTGTCCTTTTGAGTTGAGCAACATAGTCTTGCTGAATAAAATGGGAAATAAAATTTATGAAAATTTTATAAGACGCAAGTATTATATTGACCATCAGTCATTTAATCTAAAAAAGACAAAAACCTAATTGCAAGGACAGTAGTACTTAAATATTATACTTATGTTTTTTTTGCCTTATTTATTCCAGTCAATATCAACCAACTTCATATAAAATAAAATTACATACAAAGGTGTTTAAATCAGATCACTCGGACTGTAGTATATAGCTTATATTGGTGTGGTATTGTAACTACAATATATTTGTTATGTTTTTCATTAATTTGTATTGAATTAGAAACCCATGATTGCCAGCCAGTTTTTCCGATTTGTCTTTTTATTGACTCTGGTATTGTCGGCAATCTTTTGTATTCCATTTCGGGTGATATCTCAAATTCATCCCATTAATTCCAGTACTCAATCTTACAGAGTTCAATATTTTACAAATGATAATGGTCTGCCCCAAAATAGTGTAAAAGGCCTGGCCTTTGATGAACATGGAAATCTCTGGATCGGCACGGAAGGAGGAATAGCAAGTTATAATGGCCAGGAGATCAAGAAAGATTTTGAAATGGAGACTTTTAAACGAATTGCTTATGTCAGGGCTACTAAAGATCGAAAACTATTTATTCTGGATGGAGCAGGTAATATATACAGGATAAATGGCAAGAGTTTATCTCTTTCAAAAATTGACATTGAAGGCAATGACCCTTACGCTTATTTTTGGCATATCAGTTCTGAAAATAGTAAGCTCGAAGTTTTGAACAAAGTGTACAGAGCTGACAAGCATTTTCAATATATCCTCATCTCATCCATTGGCGAAATCTATCAGCTTGGAGATAATTATGATTTGAACTTTGTTGAAGAACAATCAAAAAAAATTGAATTACCGGCAGGAACAAAAAAAGTGACACTTTTAGATGACATGGTAATGGCCATCGACAGCCTTCAATTTTATTTTATAAAAAAAGGGGAGATTCTTAATTCAACCAATTCAGTTTCCGGCGATCTTCCTCCTGACCTTAAAATGCATGAATTGTTGCATGCCTTTTACTTCCAATCTGAAGGAAACACTTATGCCATTTTAAGGAACACGCTTTTTCTTCTACATTACAAAAATGAAAAATTACAATTTAAAACCATATTCTCAGGCTTACCTGAATTGCTGGGAATAAATTCAGCGGTTTATTCAATTGCTAATGAAATGTTGATTCTTGGTAGTTATACAAATGGTATGGCCGTCATCCAGCCCAGCCCATTTAAAAGTATTATAGCTGAGAACGCAATCTTAAGTCCGGGTTCAAACACAAGCATTTCCAATAATATAATGTCACAATTATTGCATGCTGACAGCAGCATACTTGCATCCAATGGGATAGTGTATAAAAAAGAAGGATATACACGGTCCGGCTTAGCGGAATTATTTCCTTATCACCTTTTCAAGGATTCAAAAAACAACCTTTGGTATAGTATTAATCATAAATATACTCTGGTTCGCCAAAACCCTCATGGTGAAATTACCTGGACCATGAAGTTTCCATATTACGTTTTTGACATTAAAGAGCTACCCGATGGCGCTTACTTATTAGCTGAGAGTACAGACCTTTATCTTCTGGACAAACATGATTCCATTAAACTTTTAAATTCAATCAGCCAGTTTGGTAAAATGGATATTTATAAGGTCTTTGATTTTTCAGCATCTCATTATTGGGTGGCCACGGACAGAGGGGTATTCACCTTTGATAAAAAAAGTTACAAACTTGAGAGTATTCCTGAATTGGAAGGAAAATATGTCAGGACTATTATCAGAACTAATGATCAAAATATTTGGATTGGAACTTATGGAGATGGGTATTATCTGCATTATAAGAATCAATTCCATAAAATGCCAGTTGATAGAAATCAATCTTTGCTATTTGCACATCACTTTGAGCCGGACTCAAAAGGTTTTTTGTGGATTTCAACTAATAACGGTTTATTTCAGGTGCTTGAATCAGATTTGCTGGCATTTGTTCAAAATAAAAACACACAGATCTATTTTCAAAACTATGACAAAACATATGGTTTCACTACCAATGAATTCAATGGAGGAGGAACTAATCCAGGCCTTACTACTCAGGATGGTATGATCAGCCTGGTTTCGTTGAATGGGTTGGTATGGTTTTATCCCGAAAAAGTACAACCTATGTTACCGGATAAGCCGATTTATATTACCTCCTTTTCGGTTGATAGTATTGTGTACGATTCCATACCTGAAACGATAGTCTTAGCTCCGGATTTTCTGAGAGTAGTATTTAATGTAAGTACTCCCTTTTTCGGAAACCCACTCAATCTTTCAATTGAATTCAGATTGATGGGGCAGGATACAACCTGGCGGCGAATAGATGGGGACAAAATCATCAAATTTAATAATCTGCGCCATGGAAGTTATACATTGCAATTACGCAAACAAAATGGCTTTGGGGTCAACAATTATACTTACCTCAATCAGGAAATAATCGTCCAACCATATCTTTATAATACAGCAATATTTTATATTGTTATTGCCGGACTGCTTGTTGCATTGTTAGTGATCATTTGGAATAGGATGATCAAACGACATCAATCACAGAAAGACAATCTTGAAAAAAATATCATTGAAAGAACCGAAAACCTCGCTCACACAGTAGATGAGCTGAAAAAGATCACACAGCAAAACGAAATGCTGCTTGGAATTCTGGTCCATGACGTGAAAGCCCCACTTTCATTCACACATGAACTTATAAAAAATCTGGATTTCTATTGGGATGATATCAATGAAGAAGAAAAAAGAATGTATATCTCTGAGCTCAGCAAGAGCACATTGAAGCTGAGCATATTCATGCAGGAGTTTCTAACCTGGATGACACTTCAACAAGGTGTAAACATATTTGCCGGAAGAAACCCGGTATATATAAAGCACGTATTCACAAGTGTGACGGAATTTCTGGAGATGACAGGTGCCAACAAAGAAAATAGAATTACACTGGATATGCCTGGAAATATCTCACTTAAAAGTAATCCCCAATTAGTGGAAATAATTGTGAGAAATATTGTGGAAAATGCCTGCAAATACACAGAAAAAGGCCTCATTTCACTTTCTGCCACCCAGATTGAAAATCAGGTATGCATTACTTGTGAAGATAATGGTCAGGGCATGACTGAACCTGAGATTCAAACTTTGCTGGAACAAAAAGACACTGAAGCTGACTTCTCAAGTAGTTTTAAAATGGGATATCAGGTCATCCTGAAAATTCTCGAGCGATTAAACGGCAAAATAGAAATCAGCAGTAAACCCGGCAAAGGAACGAAGGTCTCGATATTCCTACCGACAGATTAAGTTATTTTTGAAATTTGCTTTTTAAATATCAAAATGATATAAGGTGGCAAGATTCTTTAAATCGATGATATTCGTAATATCCAGTTTCTCCATGATTCTGGTTTTGTAAGTTCCGATTGTGGATGTATGCAAATTCAGTATCTGGCTCATTTGCTTGGATGAATAACCCCTGAGAAGTAATCTGGTCACCTCTACCTCGCGATCACTCAGGAGCTCAAAGACATTATCAGAACTTTTGATACCTATATCGCGTAATATTTTTTGCTCAACCTGATTACTTACATATTTATTCCCCTGTAGTAACTGCTCTACTGCCCGAATCAGTTCTTCATTAGGAGCTTCTTTCGAAAGATATCCCGCTACTCCTAATTTTAAAAATCGTTTAGCATAGTGATCCTCACTATGAGTGGAGTAAATTAAAATATTAGTATCTGGTCTCTGACGTAATATTGTGGAAGTCAGAGAAATTGTATCCACGCCAGCCATGTTGATATCGAGAATGATTACATCAAAATGCTTTTCGGAAATAACCTTCAGCACCTCATTTGCATCACTTAACCCTTCAACCTCGATTTCGGGAAATTTTTGCTTTAAAATCAACTTAACTCCTACGATCACAATAGAATGATCGTCCACAATCAATAGCTTTTTTGCCTTCGATTCCGTCACAATGCCTCCCGTTTTAAAATGTCCCTTATGCACTCTGTCCTACCAGAAAATACATATTTGCTAAATAGCTATAAATTACTGCGCCACAAATGTAAGAAGCATCCATAACATGCATACTACTACTATCCACAAATATAACGACTTATGTAAAAAAATATCATTTGTTTGATCCATAACCATTAAGTCATGTTAGAGACTTTCACCATTCTGTCTTCTAATTCCTGAACAAGCTGAACAAATTTCGCGTCTTTTTTAATCTCTCTTGTCCTGTAGAAAGGCAAATCTACCTGCATATGTTCTACAATTTTTGATGGAGGTGATTTCATAATATAAATATCATCTCCCAGATATACCGCTTCGGCTAAATCGTGTGTAACAAAAACAATTGTTAAATGAAATTTCATCCACAATTCAGACAGCATGTCCTGCATCTGAAGCCTGGTTTTGACATCAAGTGCTCCAAATGGCTCATCCATCAACAACACCTGAGCATTCGCCAGCAAACTCCTGGCAATAGCAACTCTTTGCAACTGACCTCCTGACAAGGTAGGATACTGAGCATACTTGTTCTGATGTCCATCCAGACCGACCAGCTTGATCATTTCCATAGCTTTTTCCTCCCGGTCTTTCCTGCTAACACCCTTGTACTCCAAAGCCAAAGCAACATTATCCAGTACTGTGAGCCAGGGCATGGATGAATATTGCTGAAAGACCATACTGACTCTATTGTCTTTTCCCACAGGTTTACCATTCAGCAAGACTGTGCCACTGCTGGGTTTTTGAAGACCGGCTATATATCTGAGGACGGTCGATTTTCCACAGCCTGACATCCCCAGCAACACAACAAACTGTCCCTGAGCCGGCTTATCCTGCACGATTAAGTCCATATCCTTGATGATCACAGTCTTACCCTCATCATAAGTCTGTGTAATTCCTCTTAACTCTATGATATTTCCTTTACTTTCTGCTTCCATTTGCATTTTCTGTTATTTACCCGGAAGATGCTCTTCCAATCCATCCCAAAATAATATCTCCAAATCTATAGCCCGCTTCGCACCATGGCGAACCCATCCACGAGCTTCATCCGTAGTCAGCCATGGCCGGATAGCATCGCACATTTCTGAATAATGATGATCATCCAGGGAAATATGCACTGTCCAAAACTCAAGATCCGCTTCACTGAATCTTCCATATTTTTTCAGCCCCGAAGCAATTCTGGCATATTCATTGGATGTAAAATACTCTGTACCAGGCCCCAATGCACCCATTGACATTAAAAAGTGGCTATCCTTTGACATGGCAAAAAGATTCTCCACACAAATACTCGTAGAATATAATGGTTGAACATTGTACAACTCCTCGTGAGTTAATCCAAGAGAAACTGCAAATTTTTCCAGTAATTCCCTGTGAGATTTATTCACATCTCCTTCACCATGCTCTTCCCATAAATTTTCAATGATGGGCATTCTGGTGTGATCATCGGGAATATTGGCGGCACATGCTGAAAGAAAACGTACAAAATAATTACAATATATATTGTATTGTTTTACAAAATATTGAAGTTGTTTTTCATTCAGCCAGGCATCTGAAATTCTGCCGATAAAGGGATGGTCCAGGATTTTTTTAATCCCGGGCTCCAGCTCTTCTTCCAATTGTTTAATAAAATCCATGTTAAGCTTGAATTATCGTATGTTTTGGAAAAAAGGTTTTCTTTAACTTGTAAGCCAGAACCAGGAAAAATACTGTGTTGATCGACCACAATGCATCTCCAAATAATTGACTCCAGATATGGAATCCTCCCAATATTTCAAACCAATCATCCAGTAGAAGGATCAGATAAATACCCAAAGCAATCCAAAGCACCCAAAATAAAATAATGCTTATAATTTTATTCAGGGTGTTTTTCCAGGTACTCGCTTTTGCTTGTTCTTGTTTGGCATGTTGATATTTATGAGGAAATAACTCTTTGTCCAGATAGGTAAACACTTTATCCTGCAAAAATCCAATTACCACAATCAAAAACAGAAGTGCAAAAAGCGCATCTACTTTACCTTGCCTTTGACCTAATCTCCATATCAAAGCTCCTAATCCACCTTCATTACCCAAACTCTCTGCGATGATAATATAGGTCCATGAAATGGCAGTAAGTACCCTGATATCATCAGACAATTTGGCAAGAACGGCCGGCATAAAAACTGTTCTGATTGTCTGCCAGTTTGTAGCACCCAATGTATATACCGTCTTGACAAAGATATCATCCACTTCATCGATTCTTGCCACTACCACCGGAAGTAAATAAATCAAAATACCCAAAGCCAGAAAATGAACTTTCATATCTACACCCAATCCGAACCACAAAATAAATAAACCTGTGACGGCTGTAAGAGGAACATATCTGAATGCATCCACCGGTCTCTGAAAACTACCCCGGAACAATGGGAACAATCCTATCAGAAATCCGGCAGGCACTGCAATGGCAACTGCTTCAATATATCCTGCAAGGTTAAGGGCTATAGATCTGCAGGTATTAATCAGCAGATTATTTTCGGCGACCATTTTAGGGAATGCCGCCAGCACTTTCAATGGGTGCGGAAAGATGGAGGAAGGCATGATAGGTTCAGAACCACTTGTCAATCCAAACCAGGCAAGAATCAGTAAAGCTATGCCCCCTGCCTGCAACAATAATCTCTGTCGTACAGGGAGGATATGTCTCAATCTGAATAAATTCCCCATTTCTATTTACATTAAATATTCTCTAAAAAAAATGGTCTACTCCGTAGAATAGACCATATGGTTTTGACTGAATGGAATATTCGTTACTCAGCTATCAACTGAAACTCAGTACGTCTATTCTTCGCTTTGCAATCATTGTTGGCATTGGTCTCGCAGCCCGGTACAGGCTTATCAGGACCATTACCGACGATTACGAATCTGTTTCTATTCATATTATATTGCGTTTCCAGATAACGGGCAACTGACTCTGCTCTCTTCTGAGAAAGTGTTATGTTACTTGCTCTGGAACCAACATTATCTGTGTTTCCTTCGATACGAATTCTGGAATTGGCAAATGCTTTGGCAATTTCAGAAAATTGCAGGTCGATGATCGTTTTTGCATTTTCATCCAATTGGAACTTGGCAGTAGGAAAACTAATGCTGATTGGTTTACTGGCGATAGCAGGTGCTGTTTTGGCTTCTTCTTTCGCTGGTTCAAAAGATTTTTGACCTTCGCCATCATGCTCTGCTCCGCTTAAATTTGCAGCACTGATAGCTCCCGGATAGGCAATCACTCTCCAGGCAGACCTTGAGGCAGGAGCATAGCCTAATTTTTCATATTCATTACCCATTTTGGTATACAGAGCTTCGCCGGTGATACCTTTATAATTGACATTACGGCCGAAGAAATTCATGTTGTCTCCGTGCGTACATAGTCTCACATTACCGATGGCAGCTTTAGCATCCTCCGGTGTAATTCCAGTTCCGGCAGCCATAATTTTTGCAGCTTTTTCCAGATTTGCAGAAGAAGCATTGATTTCAGCTGCCCCTTTCATCCATCCTTCATAAAATGCATTGATTTTATCTTTATTGGCTTCTACAAATGATTTCTTTGCAATGAAAACATCAGCGATAATATGTGAGGCATCTCTTGTGCTCTGAAGGATCTTTGAACCTGCTACTTCTCTGATGATGATTTCATCATCAGGACTCCAAACCACAGCGGCATCCACTTTGCCACTCTTGAAAGCTGTAGCTGCATCAATAGCAGTAGGTACTTCAACCATTTTAATATCTGCCAGTGTTAGGTTAGCCGCTTCCAGCATGTAAATCAAAAAGGTCATGGATGGAGTAGATGGCGTCACAGCAACTTGTTTGCCTTTTAAATCATTGAAGCTATTCACTCCTCTCCTTGCTACTATAGCGTCTCCCCCTCTTGACCAGTCCACTTGAAATACCACAACAGGTTCGAATTCCTGAAGTCCTTCCATTTCAGTTGGGAGTGCATCTGCAGTTGTTCCAAGTAAATGAACCTCGCCGGCCTTCCATGCCTGACGGGAAGCATCAAAATCATCAATCAACATAAAATCTACATCCAAATTGTATTCCTTTTTGTATCTTGAATTTGCTGATGCAGCAAATCCTTCATTGAAGTACTGACCAGGAGCATATCCTCCCCATGTAAATACCTGTACTTTCAAAGCATCCTTGTTGTCGGAAGTAGTATTATTCGTAGAACTACTTTCCTCAGCAGCCTGAGACTTTAAATTTTGACCAAACTCAGTTTTATTCAAAACCATGTATCCAATTCCGGCTATTGCGCCAAGAATTAAGACAGTTATTACAAACTTTGCGAACGGGGTTAATCGGCTTTTCATAGTTGTTTTGTTGTACTATCGTTTTATTCAAAAAAAGAATCATATTGATTTTTGTGCCCCTGCACTCTCTCCGCTTTTTTGATCGGAGTATTCAGGTCAAGTACGTCACTATCATTGTTTGCTGCCAGCAACAAAGATTGCTTTTGTTCTCCCAGAAGCAGTGATACTCCTTCATTTTCCCATTTCTCCAGCATGCGCAGTCCTTCTTCTTCGAATACGCCGTTCTGCAAATCCACAGAGTTCATGAAGTTGGATGACATTTCCATGAAACGCTCCATCTCTCCTACTTTCTGGCTTACATCATCTGCAATAGCCTCCAAAGCCATGTCAAACATGTAACGCTGATCTTTATTACCGGATATGATGTTCATGGCGGATTTCATAGCACCATGACTTGCACGAATTGCTTTGCGCTCCTGCTCTTTTACTACCACCTGATCCTGGATATCCTCCAAAAGAATCTCCGAATTTTCATACATTTTCGTTAAAACTCTGTAAAGGATTTCCATTTTCTTGTAGAGATCCTCCAGGCGGATATTGGAGTCCTGCAGACGTCCTGCCTTACGGGATTTAAGTATCATCATTGCCTGCTTGTTTGTTTCCTTTGCGCGGCTTGCCAGATTGAGATTGGTTTGAATCTCACGCTGATTATTGATGATGATTTCTTTCAATCTGTGCATTTGACCTCTCAGCTTACTGATCTGCTGATTCATTTTGCTCAAATTACTTCGTAAATCCTCCACATATGTCTTCAATATACCTATCGGATCGATTTGAACAAATAGTCCGGTAATCCATCTCATGACACTTTTGTAGCTATACCATACCAGATTACGCATCTTTGGATCGAGTATCATGTAGATCAGTGCACCGAGGACAATGAGCATGCCACTCAAATAGAGTAAATTAGAGGCCAGGGTGATCAGGTATGGCAATGCCTGATACAATAAGAAACCTCCTCCAATCACTATACCTGCTATTACTAGTGTTCCAGTGACCCCTTCAGGTCTTTGCCAGAATGATTTTGGCTTGAATTCTTGTACTTCCATGTTTTATATCTGTTTTCTGATTGTCAAATGTAAAATATTATTTCAGGAATTGTTTTATCTTCTCGATATCATCCTGTATTTGAGCGACTAAATTATTATAACTGGCAATAAAATCATTTTTTGTTGTCTCAATTTTACCCTGAGATTCTTCCAATTGCGTCTTCAATGTTTCATGTTGTTGCTGATGAACCTTTATTTCCTCTGTTAGTTTGGTGATCTGCTCAGATTTTGACTGAATAGAAGCCAATTCTTTCTCAATTGCCTCCTGTCTTCCCTGAATTTGGTCATTATATTGGGTATTGAGGGCGGTTTCAAATTTGTTTTCTTCTTTCTGAAGAACACTTACATAATACTGTGCGGACTCAATAAGTTTTGGAGCTGTTGCACCCATGCTCTGAGCCATGGCAAAGGCGGAATGGAATTTCACCTGTTCCTCCATTGGCATTTTTTCAAGAGACTGAAGGGATTGTTTGAACTCCAGATAATCGAGTCCATTTTGATTATTATCCTCTAATGCTTTGAGTAGAATCTCAGAAAATCGCTCATTTACCTTACCACCTTCCTGTTGTTTTCTGGCATCCGGCGCGTCACTCTGAGCTTGAGGTGCCTTTGCAGTAGGCTCTGCAGTTGTTTCCTCCTCTGAAGCAGTTGTAGCTTCTTCTATGATAAAAAGGCTCTTAAGTCCTTTGAGAAATTTACTCATACGATTAGGTTTTCGTAAAGATACACATTCCATAGATTCCTGAAAAAAGTAGGGGAAGAATTTCGTTGCTGGTTGAACAGCCAGCTGTTAGCTTTTGGCCTTTGGCTTTTGGCGAACAGCCGGTGTGAGTTGTGAGTGGGGGTGTAGGAGTAGATTTTACTGATTGCTGGTTACTGGTTTGAACAGCCGCTTCTGGCTGCTAGCTTCTGGCCTCTGGCTCAACAGCCAGTAAGGGAGTGGTGTGTAGGAATAACTCACAACTCTAACTGACTCAAACACAAACCTCAGCACTCAATCCCAAGCTCCGTAGCGAGGCTGAGCTCGCTATCCCGGGGACTAGCATATCACCTTTATCCTTTTGAGTCGCAGCAGAAAAAGCTTAAAACATCACCTATTGACGCGTATATCTCCTCCATTGCAGCTACATCCATTTCCTGAAAATGTAAAAAGCCTGAGCACATTTCGTGCACCCAGGCTTTAAGTATATTTATACAAATCAGACTAGCTGACTTATACTATGTTCGATCTAAACGTATGAACGCTTTCTTGGAGATGATCCATAAGAATTCACATTGGATGGAGATCTGCTATCCTGAAATCTTCTGGCAGCAGGCTGATGCGTACGTCCTTTCTGAGCAGGCTTTGCAGCAGGCTTAGCATAAAAATTGCCACCGTGCTCCATCGGGAAAGGATGGTTCTCGACCACCGGAATTTGTCTGGAGATCAGTTTTTGAATATCCTTGATGTATGCCATTTCTTCCGCATCGCAGAAGGAGATAGCCATACCGTTGGCACCTGCTCTTCCCGTTCTGCCGATTCTGTGAACGTAAGTCTCCGGAACATTCGGAATTTCATAATTGATTACAAATGCCAGTTCGTCGATATCTATACCGCGGGATGCGATATCAGTAGCAACGAGAACACGTGTGGAGTGATTTTTGAAATTCTTCAAAGCATTCTGACGTGCATTCTGAGATTTATTTCCGTGGATGGCTTCAGCTCTGATGCCTTCTCTTTCAAGCATTTTCACCACTTTATCAGCGCCGTGCTTGGTACGTGTGAATACCAAAGCGGTCTTGATCGATCTGTCAGCCAGAATATGGAGTAACAAATCTTTCTTTTTCATATAATCCACATAATAAAGTGCTTGCTGCACAGTATCTGCAGTTGATGAAACAGGAGTTACTTCAACTTTCTCAGGATTAGTCAGGATACTTGCAGCTAATCCCATGATGGAATCAGGCATAGTAGCTGAGAAGAAAAGAGATTGTCTTTTTGTAGGAATTAAGCGGATGATTTTTTTCACATCTACTACAAAACCCATGTCAAGCATTCTGTCTGCTTCATCCAGCACAAAAATGCTAAGATCACTCATACTGATATATCCCTGTGCACACAGATCCAGCAATCTGCCGGGAGTAGCAATAAGAATATCCACACCGGATCTCAGGGCAGTCACTTGTGAATGCTGAGATACACCGCCGAATACGACAGTGTTGCGAAGGCCGGTTCCTTTGCCGTAGCTATTAAAACTTTCACCAATCTGAATGGCTAGCTCTCTTGTAGGAGTCACTATCAATGCTCTGATTTTTCTTGGACCTCTCTCAGGCAGATTTGCTTTCAGATTATGCAATAATTGAATAATCGGAATGGCGAATGCGGCAGTTTTGCCGGTACCTGTCTGAGCACAACCTAATAAATCCTGACCTCTCAATATGATTGGAATGGATTTTTGCTGTATGGGAGTGGGAGTTGTATAACCTTCGTTTTTAAGAGCATTTAAGATCGGCTCTATAAGATCTAATTCATTAAATAACATAAAGATTTTTTGATATCTGGCTTCAGGTCTGAATGACGCCGAAACCTAAGGACGTGTAATTTAGACACAAAGGTACGAAAGTATTGTTTCGCTAGTTTGTTTTCGGCTTTGTATCGGAGTTAATGATAATTAAATGCTGTAATTGCAATTATGTAAACGATTCATTATCATAGGAAATGTTCAAAATTCAGGAGAAAGTCAGTTGGAATATATTTGGAAAAAGTGGAATGTGTTGAAAGATTGATAAGATTGAGGTTATGAGTGTGGGTGTTTTGTGTGGTGTTTGAGAAGATTGATGAGAGATTGAGTGTGTGAGTGCGGGTGTTTTGTGGAGAGTTTGAGGAGATATAGGATTTAAGATGCACATTTAAGAAAATTGAAGTTGCTTTGTTAAGTATGGTTTTGCCAGCAGCTCCACCGGCAATTTCAAATGATCGCTCAATGCCCAAATATGCTTTAAGGTTAATAGAGCTTAGTAAGAAAGAATTTTACTGGTTGTTGATTTTGAGCCAAATAAGGAAAACAAGTCTTTTTGTTTTAGATCCATTTAATTCATTTTCATTTTAATTATTTGGATCGGATCTGCTACATCAATAGCAAAATTATCTTCTTCATACTTTGTAATCAGGAGCGAAAGAAGGTCGAATTCATCACTGAGTTTCGAGTTTTTAGTTTGATTAAAAATACGCTCCATTCGGTTTATCGCCTTCTGATATTCTGCTTCTGTTTTAATTATTGACCAGTTCATTTTAAAGTCATATTTATTAATTACAATTGATCATAGATACTTTCAGTTATTTTATGACTATCACAATCAGTAACCGTTTCCCAAATTAAATCTCCATATTGATTAAAATTGGTTGCTTGATATATACACTTAATTGTAATGTCATACTCAGATTCTTTTTTGATGACTTCATGAACAACAGCTTTTTCAAATCCAGCAAATTCATCAATAAATTCCTTAGTAAAAACTACATTATAGCCTTTACAGTTGGATCCAACACTAGGATAAATAAGCCCGTCTTTGTTCTTAATAAAGGCTTCAACAAAGAATGCGGTTTTAAAATAGTTGTATTCCTCTCCTGTCTTAATGCTTTCTCTGAATATGTCAGATAAAAACATATTAATTCCTTTATCAAACTCTGATAAGGATGAAAAAGCTGGAATAGATGAACCTTCTCCAAAAACTAGTAATTCTAATATGTCCTTTTCAATTTTTATTTCAACCGATGTTAACCAGTCTCCATTGTTTGGTCGCAATTCAAAAACCGATGTTCCGGGATCGTTTGAGCAATAAAAAACAGGTTCATTTGGAAAATTACATCTTCCTACTTTAGTAAACTCAGCAGAAGGATACCATAAGTCAGAAATATTTGGAAATAATGTTCTAGGTGAATTATGTATCCTCGCTCTAGTAAATTTTTTTTCTTCTATATTTATAGTTTGTCTAAATGCGGTCATAGCACCTAGATTATCCCTTATAGCTTTGTGGTATCCATATGCAAAAATTGGATTTCTAAAATCCGTTATTGCCGCAAAGCCGCACCAAAAATCCCTGATTTGTTCTTTGCTGAAACTAGTGAAATCTGTTTTCAACGATTTTTCTTCATTCATATGGTTATATCATTCAACTATAATGAAGTTGATTAATTTTTTAATATTTTAATATTCCTATTTTGAACTTTTCTCATTATCCTCAGAACTTTTTTTGACTCTTATAATACGAGTTTTGGACCAGGAATCATGAATGCAATAGCCAAACAACATAAAAATCAGTCCATCGAATGGGAACATTCTAAAAAGCGATCTAAGGGAAATTTGAAATATATTGGGATTTTGTTCGACTTCCAATTTTGAAATTTTCAAATTTTGCTTTCTCTTACCTATTGTTGTACCAAAAATTGTTTCAGACAAAAAATAATACAATATGTAACAAACTATTAGCCATAACGTGATGTAGTCCTCGTTAGACTCTAAATTAAATCCCGTACCATAAAATGCGATTAAATGACCCCCTAAACCTTGCAACATAGAGAACCCGGCCATAATTGCAGGAATGGCAAGCATTGCTTTTTCACTGTAGTTCTGAGTATAAATCATCAGTAAAAACATCCCAAATACTTGAGCAACAATCAAATCTATGAAGCCTGCCAAATATCTGTCACTTTTAAAATCCTCATCTATTACTGTCATCTCTAATACTTATTGTAGGTACTATTTTCAATTATTGCCACTTACAATTTAAACACTATTAGCTAGAATTGAAAAGCATATGATTTATTCAATTCGCCCTATTGGCAATATAGTATCTTTTAATATTACCAATGTGGTATCATATTCAATCGTGGGGCAACAATTCAGATCTCCTTCAGCATAACAGCGAACGAATCCATATATTCTATTTCCCATCACTGTATCCAACACTATATTACCGCCATTTTCGCAATTGAATAAATTCTGATTATATCTCTTCCCAACTTTATAGAAATTCTGACCTGAGGGCTCTAATATAAAATAATGACCCCAATATGCATTTGCATTGTTGCATCCGCCAGAACTTCTAGCTCTTACAAAGTATTGCCCTTTAAATTCATCTGACAATGACCATATACTGATAATATGTTCATCACCTAGATATTCATTTTTTTTGTATGTGTTAAAAATTCGAAACTCCATCTGTTTTTTAGAAACATCAAAGCCAAGTTCCAACGAATCAGCTTGATGAGTGCAAAGATCATCTAATAAACCCTTTGCTAGTCCTAATCCTACAGGATCATCTTCGAATACTTTGGAAAGTAAAACCCATGGGCCATATTTCTTGCTAAATTTGAGAAGTATTGTATCGCCTCGCCTGGATATATATTCTCGATTGTCAATGAGGTAGCTATAATTCTTAGCATAAACCATTATCTGATCCTTGAATGAGGAAGCGCTTAAATAATTTTGAAATTCACTTTCATATATCCACTGTAATGCACTTTCATTTAGACTTAATTCAACAATATATTTTTCAAAGCTTTTATATTCACTTGCATCTCCTTTAGTTCTTAACATTGTAAAAATATTAAATGCTGGAACTCGTCTTTCATTTAAGGACTCAGTTGACGCTTCTATTTTATCTTGAGATTTGCTTGTCTTTTCCTTGTCTGATGTTTTCACATCTGAATTTCTAAATGTATTCATTGCAACAAAAAGAGTTGCATATTCCGGTCTATATTGACCCCCTTTCCAGAATCTAAATTTACGAATTTCGGCGCTACTTTTAGCTGACATTCTGGCGTATGTTGACCCCCT
>JALHRR010000057.1 GCA_022841345.1 Saprospiraceae bacterium | reverse complement strand
GGTGGGCTTCCAAATCATTCTCCGGTTTTGCATTAGGAGCAACTCTTTTAGACAGTCGCAATTCTATGGTTTGCAATAATTCTTTATCATCAAAAGGTTTTGTGAGATAGTCATCGGCGCCCATATTCATTCCTTTCCGAAAATCCTCTTTCTCTGCTTTGGCACTTAGAAAAATGAATGGGATATGTGAAGTATCAGTCCGTTTGTTGAGAATATGCAGCACTCCATAGCCATCCAGTTCAGGCATCATGATATCGCAAATGATCAGATCGGGTATTTCCTGAACGGCGATTCGCACGCCTTCTTTACCATGAGGTGCCTGGAATGTTTCATAACCGGCCAGATCGAGAATCTCGGCTATGTTTTCCCGGACATCTGTGTGGTCTTCAATGACTAAAATCTTTTTCATTACCTAAATCTTTTCTAGTTATCAACTTATATTTTCAACAGACGAAGCTTACGTCGTATCACGGTGACGCCCCGGCACGGCTGCGCCTTGCCGGGGTGACATCCTTTGCCTTCGGCAAAAGGTGACATCCCCGAAATAAATCGAATGCTTCGCAATCAATTTATTTCGGAGGTGACAGCTAGCGCATACTCGAGGCAGGCAGGTCTTTTTTCATCATCTCGTAACTTCATCTCCTCTACTTGCCAAAGGCCAAAGGCTAAAAGCCGGCTATTTCGGCTGTTTTCTTGCAGCTTCTTCAGGGCAATTCAATGGCTTTAATCGTAATTCGTCAATCATAAGTCGTAATTGGCTGTTCCCGGCTGTTCACTTACGACTTACCCCTTATGCCTTACCCCTTCTTCCCGGCTGTTTGCCAAAAGCTAATAGCCTTTAGATTCTACCCGGCTGTTCAGCCAGAAGCGGCAGTTTCCTTGCAGCTTGTAGCTTGAGGCTTGCAGCTTCTTCCCGGCTGTTTGCCAAAAGCCAAAAGCTAATAGCTTCTTCCGGCTGTTCAGCTAGAAGCTAGAGGCCAGAAGCCAGAAGCGGCTGCTCAACCAGCAACTATAAAGGTATTTCCAATGTAAACTCACTCCCCACTCCCTCTTCACTTTCAAACTTTACCTTCCCTCCAATCAAATCCATGTATCGGCTCACAATGTGCAATCCAAGTCCGGTACCCTGAATATTAGTCGCATTTCTGGCTCTGTAAAATCGGGTAAACAAAAGTGAATGCTCGTCGGCCGGAATACCTATTCCCTCATCCTTTACCTTGAAAAGAATGTTGTCTTCTCTGATCTCAATTTCAAATTCAATCAATTTATTTTCATCTGAATATTTAATGGCATTAGAAAGCAAATTAATCAGGCTATTGTACAAACATCTGGTGTCTGATACAATTTCCATTTCATTATCCAGACTTTTTAAATTTATTTTTTGTCCTGGTTTAATAATTGAATTCATTTCTTCTGCCAATTCCTGGCTAAATGCATTGACAGGAATCACCTCCATTTTTGTTCCTACCAAGCCTTCTTCCAGTTTCTCCAGAGACAGAAAATCATTCAGGATATTAGTCAGATTCGTGACAGCATTCTTGATTTTGTAAACATGCTTACTGCGTTTTTCCTGGTGATCTTCTAAAATATATTTATCAATCAAAGCTGCTGATGAAAGAATTGTACTCAATGGTGTTCGGAATTCATGCGAAGCCATGGATACAAACCGGGATTTCATTTGATTGAGTTCCTTTTCTCGGTCCAGGAGAATACGCATTTTCTCTTCATTAATTTTCAATTCGCGCTCTATCTCTATTCTCTCTGCAATTTCTGATTGTAATTGCTGATTAACACTGAGCAATTTATTTACAACTTCACCCAGTTCCTCCGTCCGAAGCTGCACTTTTGATTCAAGGTCACGGGTCAGATTTAGTAACTGTTCTTCAGCATGTTTTTGAGCACTTAAATCATGCAGAATTCCTGTAAAATATCTGGTTTCATTGATGAAAACTTCACTTACTGCCAGACGAATTGGAAATTTTTTCCCGGATTTTGCAAGTGCTGTCACTTCTCTGCCGGTTCCTATAATTTTCGCTTCACCTGTTCTGATGTGATTGGATAGATAACTGTCATGCCTTTCATGGTCAGGCGAAGGCATCAGCATGGAAACATTTTTTGAAATAATTTCCTGGGCAGAATAATCAAACATTTTTTCAACTGCCTGATTCACTATCTGAATAATTCCTCTTTCATTGATAATGATAATCCCATCTATTGCTGTATCAAGCACAGACCAAAGAGTCTGCCCTTGTTCAAAAATCCGCTTATCCATAAATGTTACTATCCATTAATGATCTGCTAAAATATCCTTTTTCACCTTAGAATGAGACTAAACACTATTTAATAATCAAATTTAATAATTAGTAAACCGACCCGGACATGACAAATTTCATCCTTGTAAATGATAATAGTCATTTTTTAAACTTGAGTATACCCTCATCTTGCAACTTCATTTGAGTAAGATTTTAACCACGATTAACTATTTGAAGCAATGATATTTATTATTTCAATCATATTTCTGGTCAGCGTTTTTTGGATTTCATTTCACGATCATACTATGGCATTATCCAAAAAGTCATTTATTAAAATAACATAAATGACCCAAAGGAATAATTGGCATTCATATGACAGGTGTCCTAATGATTCAATTTGACTTCCATCATAGTTTTTTAATTGCAAAATCCGGCATGTTGGAGTTTAAAATATACGGCATACAAAATGATAAATACTATAAGCTTCTGCTGAGGCTGGAAGAAGCTATGGAAAAAATTTACTCCACATATAGAGTCGAGAGAATTCATGATGTGGATGAAATTGTTTCTTCAGGCGCCCTCTCAGTTCCCGCTTTGTTTCTGCACAATATTCCTCTGGCTCAAAACAGTATTCCTGAAGTCGAACAACTGAGAATTTCAATTCGGAATGCAATGAACTCAAAAAAAGAAGATCCAAGCCAAAATCTGTAACCACACAAGCCTCACATCAAATTCCTTATCAAACATCAGCATGCCAACAAAGCAATACAACATTTTACAGGAATTAGAGCATAAGAGCATCTCTCCGGCATCAGAATGTTTTCATTGCGGTGACTCCTTGCCGGCTAATCCTGTAATGTTGGATCAGCATATGTTCTGTTGTCATGGTTGCTCTGCGGTGTATTCCATTCTTTCAGCGAATGATCTTTGTGATTACTATCAGCTGGATGAAAATTTGCATGCGCCAAAAGTCAAATTTGAAAAGGAAAAATATGCATACCTTGATATACCTGAGATTCAGCAAAAGCTCATCAGATATCAGGATGATTCCCAGACGCGGGTTTTATTTCATATCCCTAATATCCATTGTAGCTCCTGTATTTATTTATTGGAAAATATGTACAAAGTCCATCCCGGATTTTTGCGAACAGAGCTGAATTTTCCGAGAAAAGAACTCACAGTTGTTTATGATCACGCTAAAATCAGCCTCAGAAAAGTGGTGGAATGGCTGTCAAAAATAGGCTACGAACCCTATCTCAGTCATCAGGATATGGCTGACGCTAAAACCCGGATAAATACTCCCGGCAGAACCTCGGCCGTACGCCTTGGAATCGCTGCTTTTGCATTTGGTAATATCATGCTTCTGAGTTTTCCTGAATATCTAGGCGCTACTCCTGAGCAGGCTTATACACTGGATATTTGGTTCCGTTATTTTGCCATGGCACTTTCTTTTCCTGTCGTTTTCTATTCGGCAAGGCCATTTTTTGATTCCGCCTGGGCCTCATTGCGACAGGGCAGCGTGAATATTGATGCGCCGATTGCGCTTGCTATTTCGGTGACTTTTTTGAGAAGTATTTATGAGGTAGTAGTATTGGATTCAGGAGGGTATTTTGACTCCATGTCAGGGATAGTTTTCTTTATGCTTTTAGGAAGATTTGTGCAGGATAAGACCTATAAAGAACTAAAATATGAACGGGATTATAAATCCTATTTTCCGATTGCAGTAAATGTTTTTACCTCCCTGGGGTATGCCCCGAAAGCGCTGAAAGATCTTCAAAAAAATGACTTGATTAGAATAGGTCCCGGTGAACTGCTGCCAGCAGATGGACAGCTGATAAAAGGAAATGCATATCTGGATTATAGTTTTGTAACGGGTGAATCTGATATTGTTGATAAACAGCCAGGAGGTCTTGTTTTTGCCGGCGCTAAAAATGCAGGAGATTTCATCGAAGTACAATTGCTTCAATCGGTTCAACACAGCTATCTTACCAGTCTCTGGAATAAGGATATTTTTTCTACTGAAAAGAAGAAACGGGATCAATGGCTGGATAAGGTAAGTCTTTATTTTACCTGGGTTGTATTCCTAATTGCCGCCCTCACTGCCACTTATTGGGCTTTTATCGATCCGGAAATGATCTGGAAAACAGTGACTTCGATTCTCATCATAGCCTGTCCTTGCACGCTATTGCTGACTGCCACATTTACCAACGGATTTGTTCTGAACAGGTTTGCATCTAATGGCTTCTACCTGCGCAGTGCTGCTTATCTGGAGATTCTGGCCAAACCGAATATTATTGTACTGGACAAAACAGGCACGCTGACCAATCCCGATGAACATCTCATCACTTATGACGGCAATGCCATGCCCGACTTTATGAAATCTGCAGTCGCGGCACTTGCTATCAGATCCTCTCATCCACTGAGTAAAATATTAGCTAAACACCTTCTGGCAGATCACAATCCGGAATTAACCCCTGAGACTTTTGAAGAATACGCGGGAAGAGGAATCAAAGGAACAGTAAACGGACTCAAAATCCTGATTGGAAGTGATTCTTTTACCAAAACAAAACTTACTGCAAAATCCCAGGGCAGTGTCATCCATATTCAAATCGACGGAGAATATATAGGTGCATACCATGTCACCCAAAGCTATAGGAGTGGCATTCGTCAATTATTTCAAAGGCTTCAAAAAAAATTCCGTACCATGGTCATCAGCGGTGATAATGAAAGAGGGGCAAGTGACCTGACTTCCATCACTGAAGGGCATACAGAAATGTATTTCAACCAACTCCCCGAACAAAAACTGGAAATCATCAGCTCACTTCAATCAGAGGGAAACAAAGTCATTATGATTGGTGATGGTCTGAATGATGCAGGTGCCTTGAAAAAAAGTGATCTGGGTATTGCTCTTGCCCAGTCGATGCAACAGTTTACCCCTTCAAGTGATGGTATTTTAAGAGCAGATCAACTTTCCAATCTGGATCAATATATACGTCTGGCTGAGCGTAGCAGGACCATTATCAAAGCTTGTTTTACTTATTCTCTTTTGTATAATATTATAGGTATCAGTTTGGCAGTTAGCGGAGTCCTGACGCCACTGACCGCAGCTATCATAATGCCGGCAAGCTCACTTAGTATCATTCTGTTGAGCTGGTTACTGGTAAGGTGGCAGAGTTACGGGATATTCAGGTTCCCCGAAAAAACAGTGGAATGACATCTATCATCTTTCTCAATGAGCGGGGTCAGCAAAGTCATCCTGCTGGCCTGCTACTTTTGATCCAGCGAAAATAAATCGAACATGAGTGTGATTATAATCTTGATGTTATGCAGCATCATTCTGGCCGGGGGTTTTTTGCTGGCTTTTATTTGGGCCAGCAGAACCGGCCAATTTGAGGACGATGTTTCTCCAGCTCACCGCATACTCTTCGATCAAAGCAAAAAAGATAAAAACAAATAATACCAGGAAAATAACTTTTATGGAGACCCAAACTATTTACTACGATAATAAGATTGTCAGAAACTTTGCTTTTGCAACTGCCCTTTGGGGGGTAGTAGGAATGCTGGTCGGGCTTTATGCTGCGCTTCAGATGGTGTGGCCGCAGCTGAGTTTTGATTTTGCTCCGACTACATTTGGCCGGCTTCGACCATTGCATACGAATGCAGTAATTTTTGCATTTGTGGGTAATGGAATATTTATGGGGGTCTATTACTCACTTCAAAGGCTTTGCAAAGCCAGAATGTGGAGTGATATGGCCAGTAAAATACATTTCTGGGGTTGGCAAGCCATCATCGTTGCAGCAGCCGTAACCCTTCTGGCCGGATACACCACCGGAAAAGAATACGCAGAGCTGGAATGGCCGATTGACATCGCTATCACGCTGATTTGGGTCGTATTTGGTTTGAATATGATGATGACAATCGTCAAAAGAAAAGAGCATGTTATCTATGTGGCTATCTGGTTTTATATCGCTACATGGATTACTGTGGCGATGTTACACATTGTGAATTCATTTGAATATCCGATTGCACTATTTAAATCTTACTCTTATTATGCAGGAGTGCAGGATGCCCTGGTTCAGTGGTGGTACGGTCACAATGCAGTGGCGTTCTTCCTGACTACACCTTATCTGGGATTGATGTACTACTTCCTGCCCAAAGCCGCTAATCGTCCGATATATTCTTATAGACTTTCTATCATACACTTCTGGGCACTGATATTCCTTTATATCTGGGCCGGACCTCACCATTTACTATATACATCCTTACCAGACTGGGCTCAGTCTCTGGGTGTGGTATTTTCTATCATGCTGATTGCTCCTTCCTGGGGTGGTATGATCAATGGTCTTTTCACACTGAGAGGAGCCTGGGATAAAGTAAAAGAAGATCCTGTCTTAAAATTTATGGTCGTTGCAGTGACAGCTTATGGGATGGCTACACTTGAAGGTCCATTGTTATCATTGAAAAATGTCAATGCCATAGCTCACTTTACTGACTGGATCGTAGCGCACGTTCACGTCGGCGGATTGGGATGGAATGGGTTTTTGACATTCGGTATTTTGTACTGGTTGATTCCAAGAATTTTTGGGACAAAGATGTACAGTAAGAAATTGATGAATGCGCATTTTTGGATAGGAACCCTGGGTATTTTATTTTATGCAATACCATTGTACTGGGCTGGATTTACGCAGAGTTTGATGTGGAAATCATTCACTGATGACGGAATTATTCAATATCGGTTTTTGGAGACTGTGACCAACATCGTCCCTATGTATGCTTTGAGAGCATTGGGTGGATTGATGTACTTATCCGGCGCACTGATCATGGTGTACAATATTTTCAAGACGGTAAAAACAGGCGTTTTAGTAGCTAATGAAGCTGCACAGGTGCCAGTTGCCCTGCCTGCTGAAAAATCAGCCAATCGGGAACATTGGCACAGGTGGATTGAAAAACGCCCTGTTCAGATGTTGGTAGCGTCATTGGTTGTAGTTGCCATAGGAGGTATTATCGAACTGGTTCCTACATTTTTGATTCAGAGCAATGTCCCTACTATTGCAGCAGTCAAGCCATATACTCCTCTTGAATTGCATGGAAGAGATATCTATCTCAAGGAAGGATGTTATACTTGTCATTCTCAGATGATACGGCCTTTCAGAGATGAGATTGCCCGATATGGAGAATATTCCAAAGCCGGTGAATTTGTCTATGATCACCCATTCCAGTGGGGTTCTAAGCGCACCGGGCCGGATCTTGCGAGAATCGGCGGAAAATATCCGGACTCCTGGCATTACAATCACATGCTGGAATCGCAATCCATCTCGCCGGGCAGTATCATGCCGAATTATCCTTGGTTGCTGGACAATACAATAGACACGACGCTGACTCCGAAAATGATTAGAGCCATGCGTGCATTAGGAGTACCTTATGAAGAAGGTTATGATCTGAAAGCCAACGAGGACCTGATGGTTCAGGGCAATGCAATAACGGATAATCTTGCAAAAGATAAGTTGCAAACTGTTCCTACGAGTGAAATCGTGGCACTCATCGCCTATCTGCAAAGAATGGGAACGGATATCAAAAACCAGGCTCCTGATGCGCTTCCTGCAAAAGAGAGCAAAGAATAATTATTAAGAATTCAATTCATAAAAGAAGCTTGTAAAAGATATGAAATTCATAAACTATCTGCAGTCTATCACCGGAATCAGCATTTTCCCAATGATTGCATTGGTCATTTTCACGGTATTTTTTACCGGAATGCTGATATATGTATTTACTATGGATAAAAGCACCGTTGCCAGAATCAGCCAGATTCCACTGGAAGACAATTTGCCTTCCTCCAAGTTTAATGAGCCCTTAATCTGATTGAGAATTGAACGGTAATATTTAAAAAAACAAAAAGTCAAAATCCGATTAATTATATGAACAGGATTTATACATCTTTAATGACCGCAGCTGCTGTAAGTCTAACATTAATGGCCTCTGCACAAAGCACTGAACCCGCAGCGGATGGGATTAGCTGGACCTCCTCACTGATTGAATACACTTTGATTGGTGTAGCGGTATTATTATTACTCGTCATCGCCTTGATGGTAAGGATTTATAACAAGCTGATGAACAATGCTACTATTAGCTGGCCGGGTAATGCTGGAAAAGGTGCAGGTTTCCTCGCGCTAGCTTTGCTGATCATACCGGGCGAAAGCAATGCAGCTTCTTCCACATATATTCCTGCCAATATTACAATGGAAGCATGGATGCTTTTTGTAGTGGTCATTGCCGCTGAATTAATGGTCATCCTGTTTATCTATAACGGGATTGCAAAGATGCTGAAGACAATGGAACCTGTCAGCGAAGCCAGGGAAAGTTCAGCCGGTTATCATTTGGATCTGAACCTGAAACCTCTCTTTGCGAAGATCTGGGCAATGATGAATAAATCAGTAGCGATTGAAAAGGAAAAGGAAATCATGTCTAATCATGAATATGATGGTATCCGGGAACTGGATAATGATCTGCCACCCTGGTGGAAATGGGGATTTGTGCTTACTATTGTTTTCGCAGTAATATATCTTTGGAGATATCATGTCTCTCAAACTGCCCCATTACAACTTCAGGAATTAGAAATAGAAATGGTAGAGGCGGAAGAGCAAATGAAAGCATACCGGGCGCAATCTGCCAATCTGGTGGATGAAACCACCGTGGCACTTAATAATGAGGCAGAATTTCTTGAAAAGGGCCGCGCAGTATTTATTGCGAATTGTGCTGCTTGTCACCTCGAAAGTGGAGCAGGTTCGGTAGGCCCAAATATGACCGACAGATATTGGCTACATGGGAATGATATTGCTTCTATTTTCAAAGTCATCAAATATGGTGTCATTGAAAAAGGAATGCAATCCTGGCAAGAGATGCTATCACCCACGCAGATCGCACAGGTAGCGAATTACATAAAAACTCTTGAAGGTACTGATGTAGTAGGTGGAAAAGAACCCCAGGGAGTTCTGATGGAAGAAAGTGCAAAAACTGATGTTAAAAGTGATACTACCGGAGCAGCAATTCCAAATGAGATGTGACCTGGAGATTCTTCAGGAAAGGTAAAAGAGGAACAATAAAATGGCAAAAAAGGACGAAAATGTTGATTCATTCAGAGATAGAGTAACATCTATCGATGAAAGCGGAAAAAGAAACTGGGTTTACGCCTTCAAACCTTCCGGCAGATATTACAATGCCCGTACATGGCTGAGCTTCGCTTTCCTTGCATTTTTCTTTGCCATGCCTTTTGTCAAAGTAAATGGGCATCCTTTTTTCCTGTTTAATATTCTGGAGCGCAAATTCATTCTATTCGGCAAAATATTCTGGCCTCAGGATTTCTTCCTTTTCGGATTTGCCATGATCACCGGATTTGTTTTCATCATTGTATTTACGGTTGTATTTGGAAGACTTTTCTGTGGATGGGTTTGTCCTCAGACGATTTTCATGGAACTCGTCTTCCGCAAGATAGAATACTGGATTGAAGGGACCGCTTCTCAGCAGAAATTGCTGGAAAAAGCTTCCTGGAATTTTGAGAAATTGAGAAAGAAATTGAGCAAATGGATTGTCTTTTTTGCCATTTCATTTCTGATCAGCAATGCCTTTCTCTCTTACATTATTGGTATAGATGAATTATTTGCCATCATCACTGAACCTCCATCACAACATGCCGGTGGACTATTTGCCATGCTGCTTTTTTCAGGCGTTTTCTTTTTTGTCTTCGCATGGTTCAGAGAACAGGCTTGCACGGTAGTATGCCCATATGGCCGCTTACAGGGAGTTCTTCTGGACAAAAACTCCATCGTAGTAGCTTACGATTATGTAAGAGGAGAGCCCCGAGGCAAGGCAAAAGCAGCAGAAACGGTATTTGGAGATTGCATTGATTGTGATCTCTGTGTGAAAGTTTGTCCCACAGGAATAGATATCAGAAACGGTACTCAGCTTGAATGTACCAATTGCACCGCATGTATTGATGCATGCGATAGTATAATGGACAAAATAAGCAAACCAAGAGGATTGATCAGATACGCCTCAGAGTCACAGATTGCTGAGAAAAAACCATTTTCATGGAATCTGAGAATCAAAGCATACAGTGTAGTTTTGGTAGGATTACTGGTAGTTCTGACTTCATTGCTGATGTCCAGAACAAATGTGGATGTGACCATTATTCGTGTTCCGGGTCAATTGTTCCAGGAAAAAGAAGACGGGCAGATCAGCAATCTTTACAACATAAAACTGCTCAACAAGACTTTTGAAAATCTATCCATTGAGTTGGTCAATGAGGATGGATTGGGTACTATAGAATGGATTGGACGGGATTCTATTGAAGTTCCCGGTGAAGGCCAGATACAGGCTACTTTCTTCCTGACCATTCCGGCGGAGAAACTGAAGTCCAGAAAGACCAAACTCAAAATGAGTGTGTACTCTGAAGGCAAACTGATAGATCGTGTTAAAACTAATTTCCTGGGACCTGTTAAATAAAATGAATATGAGTTGGGGATATAAAATACTGGCCATGTACGGCGCCTTCATATTATTAATTGGAGCGCTGGTTTTCGGCAGCTATCAGCAGGATGTCAATCTCGTTTCCAAAGATTATTATCAGCGGGAGATTGAATTCCAGCAGGTGATTGATGGAAGAAATAACCTTCAAAAAATGGCAGCTCAGCCTGAGATCCTATTGATGAAAGATGTTCTGGAAGTCAAATTACCGGCGGGATCATCTGAATTGAAAGATCTTGAAATCTGGTTTTACAATGCAGCCATACCTGCTGCCGATATAAAATTCAACGAAGCGGCAACGACAAAAAGAACTTTCACTTTTCCGCTGACACCTGTTAATACAGGCACCTACCATTTGAAAATCAAGTGGATAGATAATGAATTACCTTATTATTTTGATAAAGAAATGAGTATTTGATGTTGTGGGTTGCCTGGCTGAGTGGATGGGGAATGGGTTTAAGCTCGGCCGGGCATTGTTTTGCCATGTGTGGACCGATTGCAATGTCTCTGCCTTTCAAAAAAGCAGATGGCAGGACCAATTGGTGGACTTACAGCTTGTATCACTTAGGAAGAATCAGCACATATTTAGTGATCGGGCTTTTAATTGCAGGCCTTGGATTATTGACAAATATCCACAGGGTAGGCAGTATTCTTTCTGTGGTTAGCGGAATGCTCCTTCTGCTGATGGCATGGAATTACTTTCAGCATAAGAATACATTCAATAACATTCAATGGCAATTTCCTGCCAAATGGGCGCAGGCTGTCTGGGCAAAAACCTTTAAAAGTAAAAATCCTTTCGGCTATCTCGCAGCAGGTGCTGTCAATGGTCTGTTGCCATGCGGGATGGTGTATGCAGCTGCGACAGCTGCCATTGGTTCCGGAGCGCCGACATTAGTCATGTTGGGATTTGGCATGGGTACATTGCCCGTCTTTGCCGGATTTCCATTTTTTAGAAACTGGATGCAGAAATACGCCAAAGTTGCTCAAATTCTGATTCCCATCATGCTGGCATTGACCGGTATCTGGCTCATCTTGCGGGGTCTGCAGCCGATGAATCTGCATTTTCAGCATGTGGTCAGCCTTTTTCAGGCTCCGATGTGTAATGAATAAGGGAAGATTGTAGTGTGAGTGAGGGTGCTGAGTGTTGAGTGAGGGAAGATTGATGAGATTGATGTGAGGGTGGGAGTTAAGTGATCGAGTGTGATAAGATTGAGGTGGTCAGTGGTGGGTGTAAGTGTGGTGGGTGACGGGAAGATTGATGGAGAAAGGGGCGTAGCTGCTTGATTGGTTCTAAGAGAGTGATCAATAATGTGTGTCTCTAACAAAAAGAGATCTTTACAAGATGAAAACACAAAAGCAAGAAGAGAAAGCAGAAGAGTTCAATTTTTCAGAGTTCAAGGAATCGGCAATCTAAATCTCCGATATAACACTTTTGCAGAAAAGTGATTTACAATAATAATAAAACTTGAAATTTTTATTTATTAAAGCAAAAGTTCATTTTATATCTGGGCGCAGTTATGATTAAAGTAACGTAACAAATCAAATCCAATAAGTCAGAGAGGATTCTTTACATTTGAACGAGTAGGTTCCCACCTTGTAGAATAAGCCGTAAAAAATGGTTTTGAGTGAAGCGGCCATGACCGGTACTGTGTGAGCAATCAGAAAGGTTAAGCAGATATGGATATGACCTGTAAGCACTTTGAAGGAACATGAAATGCCATGGCGAGTTTAGCGGGCATAACGCAGCGAAAACGCATTTTTAGGCTTAGGCTACAGAGTGGGCGGCTTTTTTTTTGTTTCTTTTTTTTGGCTGTAGAAAAAAAAGAAAAGCCCCGCCGGCTTGAGGCGAATTAGAAGTAGGGAATTCCAATTAATTCAACCTGGAAGGCTAAATCAATTATTTTCCCCAAAGATATCCTAGTCATAACAAAGCCTATATCTGTCAGCTTCAAGGTTTTTTCAAATCTGAAATCTGAAACTACTGAAACTACTGAAACCTGAAATCTAAAGCACTTCCCTCATCTCCCCACGATCACCTTCCTCGTAGCCAGCACCTTATGATCACTAATGATCTGCATAAAGTACATACCTGGACTCCAACTTGATACATCCATCCATACATCTCCCTCGGGTGCATATCCATTCAGGGGTATGCGATATAATTTCCTGCCTTGTAGATCTATCACTTCTAGCACAGGAGATGATATCTCATAAGGGAATTTATAATAAACTCTCAATTCATTGATGGCCGGAATAGGCCCTACTCTGAAATACGGCTCATCCGCTTTGTACACAGGATCTAAGCTCACCTGAAGGCTATCGCAATCCGGATATGGACAACCAAGGCTATCGACTTTGATCAGCCAGCCGTCCTGGGTTTCCGTGTGCATGTACCCAAATAACCAATAACCTCCATCCCTGGCTTGCTTAAGCCCTTGTTGGGATATGATATTAAGGCGGTCAGGGTTTAAAAACAAGACTCTATCCCAAATAATTTTACCTCTCGAATCCATACGAGTAATCGTGCTGTGAGTAACTATTCCGTTGAATTCCGAGGAAAATAAATTTCTTAATCCGCCCACCACTATATCTTTATTTTCTAATTCTATAGCATCTGAAAAGAAATAACTGTAAAACTCTCCATGGCCGTATTGCTTCTCCCATACAACCGAACCATCTGAGGGTCGTATCTCCATTAAGTGATTATCATAAATGATATCACCTGCGCGATGCTTATTACTTGTTACCAGAACATTTCCATTTCTAAGCAATAATACACGACCGGGTCCATCATCGTACATACCTCCATATTGTCGGGACCACACTTCTTTACCTTCATTATTTGTACGAACTACAAGGATATTCAGATATCCATTTACCTGCTTTACCCAGGAACCTAAGATAAATCCTCCATCCCTTAATTCTGCCACTGAATAAGCCGACTGCCATCCAGCAGGACCATACACCTTCTCCCAGATCGTTTGACAAAAATTATCTGACTTTCTCAAGTAAACCTGAGAGTTACCATTCCTGGTAGAATAGCCCGTTCCGATAAAACCTGTAGAATCTTTAAGACGAACAAAATCTCTGATAGAATCATAATCAGGAGTTTGGGTATTTTGCTGATCAGTAATTTCAAAATTTTCCAAATCAAAGAATAAACAATATGGACTAGATTTATCCAGTTCAGAGCTCCAAATACTACCACCTAAGGTAAGCTTCATTTCGTTCTTTTGCTGATCAAAACCTGTTATGAAAATTATATGATCAGGGACTGAAACTATAACTGAGTCCAATAAATTATGCTCCAGATCGCGCTTTTCCAGAATGATTCTGTTCTGTTTTCCCTGTTGGATCAATTCTGAATATATAAATAAATTATAATCATCAAATTCATAATATTGAATGACATATTTTGCTCTGAATGCGGTAGGAAAGTTTTGATTATAATACCAATTTTGCCCCTGAGTATGAGTACTCAGGAGCAAAATGATGGTTATTTTTATGATTAAAATCTTCATTGACGTCTAATGTTGAGGAGTTTCTCGGGCTTCTATTGATTTATTTTTTTATCAAATCGAACAACTTCAATCATCCGAAAATAAGCTTTATAATTATAACTTCAATCAAAACATGAATTCTGTTAAACTACATCTTTAAGGGATTATGTAAATTATTGCATTTCATTAAGCTCCTCCTTCTCCCTCTCCCAATCCATCTCCGGATACTCACTCATCAACTTATCCAGCTGATTCCTGAGCCTTTCTTTAAATAACTGATGCTGTGGTGTGTCCGCATGAAAGGCTTTATGGCCCAATTGTGATAGCACACTTTTGATCTCCTGAATGAGCGTTTCCGTAGATTCATCCATACACCAGCTTCTGAACCGCTTCCAGATGTATTCAACAGCTTCTTCGCTGGGGTGAATTTTGTCAGAAGCATAAAATCTGTAATCCCTCAATTCATCCAGCATGATTTCATAGGATGGGAAATAAAATACCTGCTCATTTTTCTCCATCACGTCCTGTATTCCCAGCAGCAAAGCAGATTTGCTCAATTGATTTTCATGAAATCCATCTCTTAGATGCCTCACCGGACTGACGGTAAATACAAAAACAATATCAGGATATTGCTCTCTTACGTGACTGATCATTCTGTGAAAACAATCACTGATCTCTTCTGGTCTCATCATGCTTTTCTCAAAAATCTGAGAGGGAGCTTTATGACAATTGGCCACTACCTCATTGGATGACTTCAATCGGTAAGCCCAGGCAGTGCCGGGCGTTATCATGATGACTTTAGTGCTTTTCAGAAATAGTGTAAGATTTGCATGGATCGATTCTATTTGATGCTGCAATCCTTCTTCGCTGATATCAGATACTTTCCCATGATGATGCCAGCTATACCACACATCCTGCTGCATCGTAGCAAACTCAGGCTGCCACACTTGTCGTCCTAACCCATAATCAAGGACTCTGGCGATTGCCTCCGGATGATACAATGTGCCAAATGGATTGATACAGATAGTAAATTTAGCGTCTTCCAGACAATCACCAATCTCCTGACTGAAGCAAGATCCCAGAGCCAGTATCGGATCTGTATGCTTTATATTAAAACCGGCATTGGAAATTTTCACTGTAGTATGCCATTCCATATGGTTCAAAGTTTTGATGAAGATGCAAAATGTTCTTTATGAAACAGTTTTTATTATCTTCGATTTCCCGAATATAACCCTATGAGATTCATTAAACGATTATTGGGAATAAACCTTGCCGATGAGATGCCCTTGCCGGATGTTTTGTTTGGCAGGTACACCGATGCACATAAGACTGATCACAATTACGACGCCTGGGACAAATCCATTCAGAGCTTTGAAAAAGAAAAGTATATGGATTCTCTTGTCCATTTTTTGGAATATTTGAAGGATGATTCCCAGCAGAATATTTCATATACGCTGGACAGGGGATTGCTCAAATTTCAAATTTTCCAGGGATCCAAATGGCTGCAGGGATATGCTAATGAATCCATCTTCAAAGCTCAGGCAAAAATTGCAAAAGCCACTGAACTTCATGTGGGATTTATGCGACGTCTCCTGGATCAGAATTTTGTATTGAAGTACTCCAGATTTTGCCTGGATCCGGAAAATGATATTTGTATTGTATTCGATTCTCAGATCAAGGATTCATCACCTTACAAATTATATTATGCACTGAAAGAGCTGGCGCTCAATGCAGATAAGCACGATGATTTACTTTTGGATGAATTCGATTCGCTGAAACCGGTCAATACCGGTCATGTCAGATTGATGGACGAACATGAAATATCCGTAAAACTGAGATATCTCAGGAATTCTATTCAGGAAATCATGACTACTCTTGAAAAACCTGACTACAATATGGTCAAGTTGCCCGGTGCTGCAGCTTACCTTTTTCTGGATCTTGCTTACAGACTGGATTATTTACTGAGACCTGAAGTGTTTGTGATGGAAAAACTGGAGAAGGTCACCAGGATATTTTTCAACATGCAGGATCTTCCCCTGGAGCAGCGGGTGATGTTAATGAAGAAAGAGTTTGAAACCATTTTGAAACGCAGCGACGATGATCTGAAAAAGGAATTCTATAAGTCCTCCTATACTTTTGGAATCACTACACCTGTGAATCATGACCGTTTGCAATCCTTTATTGATGGTGAACTGAGCAATATGGACTGGTATGAAAACAATAATTATAGGGATGTAGCGCTGGCAGTACCCGGTTATATAGTCGGGTATTCCATGTTTAATTTCTCGGTTCCGGAACCCGATAATGCTTTACTACATCTTTATTTTGAAATCACTAATCAAAGGTTTTTTAATGAACTTGGATATAATATGTCTTTTGTAGACATGGATGGGAAGCTCAATAAAAAACAAATAAGATCAGCCCTGGAAAAAATTGAAACAATGCATATTGACAGATATTTGCCATGGAAATTCCCCTTTCATGAATTGAAACTGGACTCTATGCTGACATTCTCCAGATCATATTTGATGATAATTCGTCAACTTAATATCAGAAGAAAATGATGAATCGCAGTGCCGGACAAATCATAGAAACATACAAACCTGCTTTAATTCAGATTGCTACTCCCTTTAGTACCGGCACAGGTTTTTTGTGCAGGGAAAATGGCATCATCATCACCAACGAACATGTTGTCAGAGGGAATAAGGAAGTCGTAGTGGAAGGAAAATTGCATCCGAGACAAGTCAGCAAAGTCTTATTCACTGATGCCAAATTTGACATTGCATTTCTGAGTGCTGATAATATTGATGCCGGCATTCCGGATGTGAGCTGGGGATCAGAAAGAGTGGTCCGGGAAGGAGATACTGTGTTGGCAATGGGCCATCCATTTGGGCTAAAATTTACATCCACGCAGGGGATTGTTTCCAATGCAATTCATAAAATAAATGATATCAGCTATATTCAGCATGATGCCTCTCTGAATCCGGGTAATAGTGGCGGACCACTGGTGAATGCTGAAGGAGAAATCATAGGAATCAATACATTTATTCTCAATAATGCAGAAAATATGGGATTCTCTTTGCCCATAAGATATGTACTTCCGGCATTGAATGACTATAAAAATCATGAGGGTGAAACAGCAACCCGCTGCACTTCCTGTCTTAATGTAGTTTTTGAATCAATGGGCTCCAATGGATATTGTCCCAACTGTGGTTCAGCCATAGTGCTCCCCGGAAAGCTTGAGAATTATGAAACCAGCGGCATTCCAAAAACATTGGAAGAAATATTAGTGAAGCTTGGATTTGATGTCCAGTTAGCAAGAGTTGGACCAAATAATTGGGAAATAGACAACGGATCGGCCATTGTAAGTATCTCATATTATGAAAGGAGCGGATTAATTATAGGGGATGTATATCTTTGTAGTCTTCCAAAAACATCGATACAACCGATATACACCTATTTATTGAAGCAGAATTATGAAATCGAAGGATTGAGTTTTAGCTTGAATGGACAGGATATCGTATTGTCGCTTCTAATATATGATAAATATTTACGTGTTGACACCGGAAGCAGATTGATCAGCGAATTACTTCGGCAGGCAGATTATTTTGACGATATATTAGTCAAAGAATATGAGGCAGTTTGGAAGGAAACCCGCTAAAAGAGGCAATTATATTGCGATTGAGCACCAAGTCAATCAATAATTTTGTCAAAAAAGAATTTGATACTTTGTTATTTTAACTTTTGAATACTGGATTTATTCTTATTTTTACGGCTTAATAATTTTTCGCACGATACAGCAGGGATTTTTACTATGAAAAAACTGATACTCAGCATCTTTGTAATCTTACTTTTTGCAACTAAAGGACTGATTGCTCAAGATATACACTTCTCTCAATTTTACATGTCACCACTGAATCTCAATCCGGCTATGACCGGGGTGATGAATTGCAAGATTCGTATGGTAGGAAATTACCGGAATCAGTGGGCCAGCATTTTGAGAAGTGATGCCTTCAATACTTATTCTGCTTCCTACGATCAGAAATTTGCTACCGGCCGGTACGATTATTTCGGGATAGGAGGAACCTTATGGGGGGATGTAGTTGGTCAGAGTAATTTTGCCAGTACAATGGCAAGCCTTTCCGGTTCTTACAGCCGCCGTATGGGTGGAGACCGTGTCAAAAGCCATTACCTGGTGATTGGTGCCAGTATGGGTATGGCGCAAAGAAGTATCAATTTACAAAACCTTTTTTGGGGCACTCAACATGATGGCGCAGGAGGAGTAGATCCAAATATAGATCCGGGAGAGTTCTTTTCCCGCGATCAGTTTCTTTTTGCTGACCTGGGTGTAGGTTTATTGTGGTTCTCAATTCTCGATAAATACAACAACTTCTACGGAGGTATTGCATATAATCACCTTAACAGACCCAATCAATCATTCACTGATGAAGATCTAATCCCTCTATATGGTAAAATAACAATGCATGCAGGTGCTGACCTCAGTTTGGGAGAACAATTAAGTGTCTTACCGGGGGTAGTAACCTTTATTCAGGGTCCTTCATTCCAGTTGAATGTAGGTACTTCCTTCAGATTTATGTTTAACCAAAACAGATTTGAAGAGCAATCATTCCAGTTGGGTCTTTGGACCAGGATTGCTAATAAGACAGAAAGCGGTGTGTTGATGGATGCATTAATTGTTTCTACCAGATTTGATTTCAATCAATTTGGTATTGGATTCAGTTATGATGTGAATACATCCTCTTTAAAAGAAGCAACAAATGGTAATGGCTCATTTGAATTTTCATTGATATACAATATTTGCGGTCCTGAAGATCGTGGAGTATATTGCCCTAAATTCTGATATTTGACCCCAACCTTTACACGATACTACACAAGGACTTTAGGTCTCATTTAATTTGAAATTTTAATGATATTGCCGGGCAGTAAAGCTACTGTACGTAATTTCATCCTACTATTTCAATTATTTCATCCTCAAAATCCTCCTCTATGTTTGGCTCAAAGCGCCCGGAATCTGACAACAACAGTAGCTATAAATCATCTAGCACTTCTTCTGTAAATCTACTCGCAGCTGATACCACATTTGAAGGGAAGGCTAAATCAGAAGGAGATATTCGCATCGATGGAGCATTCAAAGGAGATTTAATCTGTCAGGCTAAAGTGATCATAGGTCCATCCGGACATTTTGATGGCACCATTCAATGTATCAACGCAGTCATAGAAGGTCAGTTCTCAGGTAATCTTCATGTCAAAGAATTGCTGGAAGTTAAGGACAGCGGTAAAATAAAAGGTGATATCTCTACGGGCAAATTGATGGTTCAGGCAGGTGCCCTTTTCGATGTACAATGCCATATGGGAAGCAACGCTTCCAGTTCAGCGAATGCGCATATAGCCAAACAGACCAACCATGTGAAAGCTGATCCGGTAAGCTAAAATTGAAATGCTGTTTTGCCCCGGGTAAATAATGCTGTTCTTGTTAAAAGCTTCATCTGAATATCAACAAATTATTATGGCAGAAGGTGGGGCTCCTAAATCCAAACTACACATTTACACCAAGTACTCCGGAATGGTATTCCAATTACTTGCCCTGATCACACTTGCTTATTTCCTGGGTCAATGGCTGGATAAAAAAGCCGGCAATGAAACAGCATATCTGACAGCATTATGCTTGCTGCTTTCTATCTTTCTATATCTTTATGCGCTTATAAAAGACCTCAAACGCTGAACCCAAAGTCTATGTCCAGACCTGAATTTTTTAAAAAATATCTTATCACCATTGGGCTGGCGCTTATCCTGACCGCACTCATGTTGATGTGGACTCCTCTCAAACCTTACATGGACTTTGCTGTGATCAGCTTTATTTTCTTCGCATTTTTGGCATGGGGAGTCTATGAATTAGGAATCCGGTCTATCGCGAGCAGCAATAAAATGTACTTTTCTTACTTAAGTATGGGAGTAGTCTTCGTAAAAATGCTGGCAGCAATCGGATTAATTGCCGCTTATCAGGTAATGATACAGCCTGTAAACAAGTTTTACATTTTGATTTTTGCTGTGCATTACTTAATTTTTACTATTCTTGAAGTTCAGGTCCTGATGAAGCTGGCCAAATCAAAATAATCATGAAAAAAAAATATAATATAATTGTTGATAAAGAATTCAATTTTGAGTGGAACAATGGAAGTAATCCGGCACTTAGCATGGTACCAGTGGATGAAAATACGTTAAGCATCATTTTCAATAATAAAGTATATGAAGTGACATGTGAATCCGCAGACATTAATTCCAAGGACTTTCAGCTTAGGGTCAACGGTGCATTTCACAGTGTAAATCTGCATGATGAGCTGGATATATTGATCAGAGAGATGGGTATGAAAATTGTATCCAAAAGGGTATCTGACAATATCATTTCTCCTATGCCCGGTTTGTTGCGACAAGTAAATGTCCAGGTAGGGGATACGCTGGAAGCAGGCCAGGCGGTACTCATTTTAGAGGCAATGAAAATGGAAAATATACTGAAGGCCGCGGGAAATGGAATCGTGAAAGAAATCCACGCTAGTCCCGGACAGACAGTAGAAAAAGGCCAGCTTCTCATCACAATTGAAGGAATATAATTATTCCTGTATCATGGAAAATATTCTCCGACCATTTGCTGAAGTTACTTTTGAAGAAGAATTAAAAGCATTAAAAAAACAGGATACCGGCAACCGTCCTCAAAACTGGCATTTGTCACCTGAAGCAGTAGTGCAATATATCATGGGTGGTAAAGCAGGTAAAACTGACATATCACCGAAATACATAGGACACAGAAGATTGATAGAAATAGCAGTGGCTACCCTGGCTACGGACCGTGCACTATTACTAAGTGGCGTTCCGGGTACAGCCAAGACATGGATATCCGAACACCTTTCTGCTGCAATTTCGGGTGATTCTTCATTATTGATACAAGGCACTGCTGGAATTATGGAAGAATCCATTCGCTATGGATGGAATTACGCTTTATTGATTTCAAAGGGTCCCGGAATGGATGCCCTGGTTCCAGGCCCCGTCATGAAAGCCATGGAACAGGGTAAAATGGTACGCATAGAAGAACTCTCCAGAATTCCCTCTGAGGTTCAGGACGCATTGATTACCTTACTTTCAGAAAAGATGATTCCCATCCCTGAGTTGAATACAAGTGTACAAGCTATCTCAGGATTCAATCTGATTGCCACTGCCAACAGCAGAGACAAGGGAATTCACGAAATGTCTTCAGCACTCAGACGAAGGTTTAACACGGTAGTCATGCCACTTCCGGCTACCATTGAAGAGGAAATAAACATCATTCAATTCAGAGTTTCGGGGCTTTCTCATCTGTGGGCTACAATTTCAGAACAAAAAGCTTTACATACCATTGAACAATTAGTTGTTATTTTCCGGGAATTGCGTCAGGGATTGAGTATAGATGGTCAGATTAAAATCAAATCTCCTCAAAGTACCCTAAGCACCGCTGAGGCTATTTCGGTAATGATCAATACGCTGACATTGCAGTCTTTTTTCAGTGGGGGCAAAGAAAATCCTCATGATCTGGCGGCTTCTATGTCAGGTGCCATCCTCAGGGATACAGAAAAAGATCTGCCTGTGTGGAAAGAATACCTGGACAAAGTCATGCGCAAAAGGCCGGAATACAAAAAGCTTTATGCTGCCTGTATGGATTTGCTTCAACAATATTAAGCAGCAATGAAATCTACACCGGCAGATATCCGATACTATGGCATTCGTCATCATGGACCCGGCTCTGCCACAAGCTTAATCGCAGCTCTTGAAGCTCTAAAGCCGGATATCATTCTGATCGAGGGTCCTTCAGATGCTCAATCTGCCTTGCAATGGATCTCTGACCCCCGGCTCAAACCACCGGTTGCCATGGTAATCTACGAGATAGAACAGCCTCAAAATGCCATTTTTTATCCAATGGCACATTTCTCCCCGGAGTGGCAGGCAATGCAATTTGCGGTTCGCAATAATATTCCTTACCATTTTATAGATTTACCCTTTCAGAAAATACTCTCTTTGAAGCGTTCATCAGAAGACGAATTCGAATCTGCTGAAACGTATGTGGATCCTTTCCAGCTCATAGCTTCTCATCAGGGATGGGAAGACGGAGAATCCTGGTGGGATGCTAATTTTGAAACTTATAATGGACCTGAAATTTTCCCGGTAGTATCTCAATTGATGGCAGCTTTCAGAGAAAACGAACAAATTTCTCCTGCCCATCCTTCTTTGAATATCATTCGGGAAGCTTACATGAACAGGGCAATTCAAAAACTGAGCAGCAAATATTCTAAAGCCGCTGTGATCTGCGGAGCCTGGCATCTTCCTGCGTTGGAAAATCCTGCAAAACCCACAGATAAATTAAAAGCTATCTTAGAGGAACCTGATAAAATAAAGACCAAAACAGTCTGGATTCCCTGGACATACAAACAACTAAGTTTCAGCTCGGGTTATCGTTCAGGTGTGCAGGCCCCTATCTGGTATGAGATGCTCTTTAAAAACAGAAATGAAGCCGTATTGGAGTGGATGGCATATGTATCCAATGCAGCCAGATCCAAAGGATTTGAAATTCCTCCGGCTTCATCCATAGACGCAGCTGTGCTCGCCCGTACACTGGCTTCGATGCGCGGATATCCAATCCCTGCTTATCTGGACCTTAAAGACGCTATTCAGGCTGTCTACGGTCTGAGTCATCACGATTCATTCAATGAATTATTGAGTGGTATTCCTTATGGCAATGTTTTCGGGGAAGTTCCGGATTCTGTGGATCAGACTCCGCTTCAAAAGGATATTTTCAGCCAGATGAAAAAACTTCGTCTTCAATCCATTATGCAGGAAGGTGTCGCGCAGCACAAAATACTGGATCTTAGAAAAGAAGCTAATCGTCAAACAAGTATTTTTCTATACAGGCTTTGGCTATTGGATATTCCATTCGGACAGCCTCAGGAATCCAGCGTCAGGCACACCGGTACCTTCAGGGAAGAATGGGTATTACACTGGAAACAGGAATTTCATCTCAAAATTCTGGAAGCAGGAATCTGGGGCAATACCCTGCTCGATGCCATTTTACAAAAAATACAGGTCAGCCAGGAATCACTTTCACTGGAAGCGCTGATAAAATTACTGGACAGGTGTCTGTATGCAGATCTTCCCGGTATACCTGGAAAAATTCTTCAGCTCATTGCGGATAAAAGCAATCTATGTCGTGATATTTTCCTGCTCATTCGTTCTGTGATTGCTTTGCGCCATGTGAAGGACAGAGGTTCGGCCAGAAATCTGGATCCTGAGTTGGTCCAAACATTGATAGAAAATATGAGTATAGAAGCCTGTGCTTCTTATTCAATTCAATGTCAGATGCTTCCATTAGAAGATGCCGAGAACTATCTTCCCGATATTCCCAAATTCCATATCGTTTTGAAGAGTCTGGAAAATGAGGCTATCCAAAATGCATGGAAAAATGCATTGAAACAATTGACAGATCATACTGATCATGTACATCAGTTACATGGCATTTCCTTCAGAATCTACCTGGACTATAGCGGAGCAGATCCTGAGATTCAAAAAAATATCATTCAATTGATATTCTCATCCACCCATGACCCCATAGGTCAGGCAGCCTGGATTCAGGGATTTATTTATGACAACTATCTGTTATTGCTTTTTGATCCGGCGCTTTTGCAATTGCTCAATACCTGGATATCAGCCATGGATCAGGAAGCTTTCGAATCTGCCCTTCCCATTCTTCGGAAAGTATTTTCAGAAACACCATCTGCTTTCAAAGAAAAACTCATGGACAAGTTACATACAGGTACGAATGAATTACAAAATCCATTACCTGTCCCTGATGAAGCACGCAAAGCTTTCTTAAAGCTGCTGGAAAATTAGCAGGTGAAATATGCTTTATTCTCTCTGTGAAATGGCCTCAAAATAAAAAAGGTCACATCGTATGATGTAACCTTTCTTTGTGGGCGATGAGAGACTCGAACTCCCGACCCCCTCGGTGTAAACGAGGTGCTCTGAACCAACTGAGCTAATCGCCCCTTTTGCTATCGGTTTCCCTGTTAGCGGCTGCAAATATAGAAGCCCAACTGAAACTGCGCAAATTTTTTACAATAAAAAACCAAAAAACATCATTTATTAGCTGAAGTCCAATGAACTTATTTAGCTACTTTTGCGTACTCATTTCATATTCAGCAGGTAACAATCTCAAAATAAATTACATGTCTACTAAAGCCCGGCTAAAGAAAATCGCATTTATCAGTTTGGGAACTGTTGTTGGAATGTTTTTGCTGCTATTTATTCTTATGCAGGTGTTCGCAGGAGATATTGGAAAGAAAGTCCTTGAACAACTCCAGGCTCAAACAACAACTAAAGTGGAAGCAGGTGATATCAGTATATCGATGTTCCCGTACTTTCCTGCAGCAGCCATTAAGCTTAAGGACTTTTATATTGAAAATCCCAAGGGAGATACCCTGATGGCTGCAAAGGATATTGCATTCAAAATAAGTATTTTCAATCTCATTCGCTCCAAAGTTGACATCAAAACGCTTCGGGTCAAGAATGGATATATCTTCCTGGAAAAATACCCTGATGGCAGCTGGAGCTATGATATTTTCAAAAGTAAGGACACAACATCGACGGATCAGGGCATGTCCATTTCTATTCGGGAAGCATATCTCGACAGAACTGAACTGAAATATAAAGACTGGACACAGAAGCAGGACTTTTCCACATTTCTGCTGAAGGCGCAGGTCGATTTAGCTTATGGCGAAGATCAGCTGGAGATACTTGCCTCTTACCAATCCATAATTGACTATTTTGGGATTGACAGTACTTTTATGTTTCAGAATAAGCCATTCGAAGGCAATCTCGATATCCACGCAGATCTGAAAAATCAAGTCTATAGTTTCAAAAAAGCAACCATGACACTGGCAGGCAATCCTATAGATCTCAAGGGGCAAATCACATTAGAAGAAAAGGCCACGCAAATAGATCTGCAATTTGAAGGGCTTGATGGAACATTAGAAAATGCTATTTCCATCTTGCCTGAACCTGGATTTACATTTTATCAACAATTTTCTCCTGAAGGAAAACTTGACTTTAATGGCAGTATAGTCGGATCTTCATCTTCAAAATCCCAACCAGTAATTACCTTCAATGCCAGTCTGACAGATGGATCTTTGAGCAGTAGAAAACTGGACACAAACGCGAAAAATATAGAAGCCAATGTGAAGCTTGAACAGAAATCCAACCAATCTTCATTTTCCTTTGAAGTGCTTAAGGGGACCATTCAGGATAAGCCATTTAAAACTAAAATTGATTATCAATGGGGGCGACTCAATGCTATCAATGTGAGCATGAATGGACATTTGCCGGCTTCATTGATCTTTGGATCAGGAACCGGCGAATTATTGGAAAGGTGCTCCGGGTCAGTTGCATTTAACAACATATCGGTAAGAGGCAATCCAAGACAGGCATCCAGTATGGTAAGTCAGGGAACTATATTGGCGGATGATATAGAAGGTCGCTTAGATGGCTCATCATTCGAATTGAGTAAAATAGATATCGGGTTAAGTAGTGATAAATTTAGCGTAAACGAGCTCGAATGGAATGGTTTTGGTACAGAATTGAGTGGCAATGGTCAAATTAAAAATTATCTCAGTCTTGTTTCCCCTGATCCAAAGTTAATTCCCGGCATTACACTGCAACTGAAAATAGAAGCGATTGATTTTGATCAATGGCTTGCTCTGCAGAAAAAAATAAGTACTCAGGAAATAGTAGATTCATCCTTAATTGTAGAGAACAAAGTCCCGGATTGGTATGGCTGGAATGCAGATTACGATGTTGAAATCTACAATCTCAAATATGAAAAATGGAGAATCGACCATGTGAAAGGCGTAATAACCGTCAATAATAACAAGATGCATGGTGATGTATTGATGGAGGCTTTTGATGGCAAAATGGAATCAAAATTTGATTATACTCTTCATCTTGAGCCATCCATAAGTGGGACATTGAGTACTGAAAAAGTCAATATCAAGTCGTTTTTTGAACAAAGTGATAATTTTGGGCAGGAATTCCTCACTTCTGATAACCTAAGTGGGAATTTAGATTCAAAAATGACATTTGAGGCTTTCTGGGATGCAGCGGGAATTTTGCAGGAGAAAAAACTGAAAATGGACATCGCAGCCATTATTGAAAATGGAGAACTGAAGGATTTAAAAATGCTCGAGGATTTTTCAAAATTTGTCAAGATCGACGACCTGAGAAGAATCAAATTTACCTCATTGCATAATCTGCTGGAGATCCGGGATGGGGCCGTCATACTGCCCGCCATGTTTATCCAGAGCAATGCACTCAACCTGACCATCAATGGATTGCACAAATTCAATCAGGAAGTGGATTATCATATGATGATCAATGCCGGCCAGGTTTTGGTCAATAAATTTAAAAAATACAATCCCGATCTCGACCCCATTCCGGCACGACAAAACGGATTGTTCAATATACACTATCGCCTATTTGGTCCTTTGGCTGACATCAAATATAAGGCGAATCGAAAAGCAGTAATGGATGCATTTACGAATGGAGACCGTCAGCGGGATCAGATCAGAAACAGGCTGATTCAGCGATTCGGACCGGGCACCATCTTCTTTGACTCATCTGTAAAAAACCTGGGCGAAGATTTGGAGGAATTGAATATTGAAGAGGGTGAACCTGAATATCTGGATTTCGAGTAGCAAGACTTATTGGTTGGGTATTTGTTTGTTCGGTTTTTATAGGATATTTTGCAGTTCATTCAAATCGAATCCCGAATGAAGATAGTATTACTTGTCGGAGCCGGAAGTTTTATTGGAGGAGCTGCCAGATATTGGATTAGTCATTGGATGCATCAGAGATTTCCATCTTCTTTTCCACTTGGAACATTCACAATAAATATGATTGGATGTCTGGCCATCGGTATTATTCTCGGATTTGCTGAAAAGGGTAATATATCTTCTGATTGGAAGTTTTTCCTGGCTGCAGGATTATGTGGTGGTTTTACAACTTTTTCAGCTTTTTCCTGGGAAATACTGACTTTGATGAAACAGGGACAAGCCCTTCAGGCATTTCTATACATAGGTGCAAGTGTGATTGTTGGTCTGTTAGCTACTTTTCTGGGATGGCAGGTGAGTAGATTGGGATAGTGAGTTTGCCTATTTGCTCACATCAATCCCATGTTCTCTTAATATTCGTAACACTTCATTTTCAGTCATAGAAACAATATTGGAAATCAAAGAAACATGTAGACCTTTATTATACCCGTTAATGATTACCTCTATTTTACCTTCCACCTTACCTTCCACCTTACCTTCCGCATTGCCTTCTACCTTGCCACTTAATCTTGCCGTCTCAAGCATATCACTTGAAATTCTGAAATCCTTTAAATATTGGTCATACTTTTCTTTGCTTGTTGTATCCATGTTATCATAGTTTAGTTGTTGTTCTACAATGTCCAAACCTCTTGCTTTATAATTATTTGTCAACGCTGTATTTTTCAAAAAATAAATCCACTCATCCAAAGTATTATTTGCTACATCATTAAAGTTGTTGACCTTGATTAATACATATTCAGGAAACAAATCACCCGGCATTATCTTATCAAACTTCCTTTTTTGATGCTCTCCTAATTGCAAAGAATCCATATGATGCATGCCTTTGAAATCTATTTTACCTCTGTAAATGTAGTCTGATCCCTGTCCAAGGTCAAAGTACAGAATATTCACTGAATAAACTTTTTTCACCTCACCATATGGACTACCTGATGTCATATACTCGGTAATCACTTTTGATGTACCATACAGCAATCTCTGGAAATAGTCAGTCTCTTCATAAAACTGAATTTCAATAATAATAAGTTCCCCTTTTGTATTCTCACATAACAAATAGATCGGAAG
>JALHRR010000056.1 GCA_022841345.1 Saprospiraceae bacterium | reverse complement strand
CTAAACGCCTAAACGCCTAAACGCCTAAACGCCTAAACGCCTAAACGCCTAAACGCCTAAACGCCTAAACGCCTAAACGCCTAAACGCCTAAACGCCTAAACGCCTAAACGCCTAAACGGTCTGTTTACCAGCTTCTTAACCCAAAATCTGAGTTGATAAGATTAGAGAATTTTGTGAATCTTATATGTTTGACCCATCGGGCCAGTTTGATTTTGAGAAGAAAATATAATTTTCACTGCACATCAAAATATTGGTTTTACATGATTAAGGTATATCATTCGATCTGCTATCATACGGATAAAATTTAGGAATGTCCTGAATACAGTGTTAAAATATATTTATATTAATACTAATTAAATATAAAATTTAAGTAATATAAAATATATTTGTAACCATAATGTGACGAATGAGTACATGAAACTACAAATTAAAACTTGTAATTCTGATTTATATCGTTCACAACCAATAAAATGGAATCAATATTTTGTAAATAATTAATCAACAACTATGAAAACAATTAAACAATGGGTGGTATTAGCAATCCTGGTACTAACAAGTACAGCGGCATTTAGCCAGGCAGGAATTCGTGTGGGTGTAAATTTGGCAAATCAGAATTATAAAGTATTGGATGAGTCACTTGAGACCAATTCAATTGTAGGTCTGAATGCAGCATTGGTTTACAATATTGCAGTTTCTGACTTGTTTTCTGTGCAACCTGAATTGCACTTTATACAAAAAGGCAGTCAACTTGAAATTCCAATTCTGGGTGATTTCAAGACAACTTTAAATTATCTTGAGCTGGCAGTAGCAGCTAAATTCAATATTGTGAATTTTGGAGAGGCCAACAAGGTATATGCCGCAGTGACACCATCAGCCGGCTATTTAATGAGTGGAACTTCTAAATTTGGAGATGAGTCTGAGCCAATTGAATTTGATGATGACAGCAACAGGATGGATTTTGGTATTGGCTTAGGTGCTGGTGTACAATTTGGTGGTTTCTTTGTAGATATTCGCTACAATATTGGTTTTGCCAACTTAAGTAATCTGGAAGATGAATCTGTTAAAAACAATGGAATCCTGATAGGATTGGGGTATATGTTTTAATAGAATAGCATAGTTTTTTGGGTTCCACTAAAGGAAAGAAAAGGGTAAACAGTCTTATGATTGTTTGCCCTTTTATTTTAAAATAATATCAATATTGAATCTAATCCCTTTCAGCATTTTTGTCCCATTTTATTTTTACTGCGGATAGTTTTTCATTTTCAAAGCGAACATCGGTTACAAGTATGAAGCCATTTTTCGTATAAAACTCCAAAGGAGAAGGGTAGGGGCTGCCATCAGATTTAACATATCGCCCATGGTCTGTGACCCATCCGCAAAGTGATGGTTCTTCGGATTTCAAGGTATTCAGGAATAATGTTCCAAGTCCTTTCTTTTGACTGCTGCTATCCACTATTATAGCAAACCATCTTTCACCCAGCCGATCGAAAGCCACAGCCCATGCCAGCAATTTATTATCTTTCCTGAGAATAAAATGTATTGGATTGAGCAGTCCAGCCAGATAATTTTCAAATTCCTCCAAATCTGAATATCCGAGTTGGGCCGGGTATTCATTATTCCATATCCTGAAAATTTGTAGCTTCTGGTATGGCTTAAGTGATTTAAATCGGATAAGTTCCACTAAGGATTATTTTTACAGGAATGAAAGATGAAAGTACGGCAGATTTTTTGACCCGCAAGGTTAAGGAAAAATTAATTCTCCAAGTGACTCCAGCCAAATATAATAACCCAGTATACCTCCAATCAGGCCTGCCAAAATAAATGTAAATCTTTGAGTAATCGGAATGAATTTGGAGATTACAATCAATGAAATTATAACGGCCAACATTGCTGTTGAGGCAAGAATGATCCATCCGGGAAAATCAAAGATTCTGCCAAGCATAAATTCATCACCACTTCTTGAAAATTCCCCGTTCAAAAAGTAGCCAGCTAACCATGTAGCAAGGTTTGCTAATTGTCTTAACCAGAACAAAGAAAGAAAAACAGGAATCCACTGTCCAAATGACAGCTTTTCTGCACTCAATATAGAAATGCGATTTCTGTATAACAGGAGCAATCCAATGGTTCCGGTCAGCATTGTTTGAATCGGACCGCCTGCAATAATTAGATTTCGGTTAAATTGGGTCACCTCTTTTTCTGAATCTTCCAGCCACATGGTTGCGTAGTTAAATCCGGCATTGTAGCCGAGAAGTTTTGCAGTTACCCAGTGACCAATTTCATGAGAAAGAGTGCCGACTATTGTGGCAACGATAAATCCAACCACCAGATAGATGAATAATTTTATGTCAATTTTCCAGGTTATGAACTTATGCATTTTAAGATGCTTTAAACAATTTCACCCAATTACAATTTCATTACCTCCGATAATAAAGCCGGTACAGTTCCTTCATTTGCTTCATCTGAATAATGGCTTAGAACACAAGCTACAAATCTCCCTCTAACTTCTGTCACGACATAGTATATAATCAATGAATTGCTGCCACCCATCATAATTTTTGGGACTTTTATTTTGGAAGTGCGTCTGATTGCAGTAACTTCTTTTCCTTCAAAAATAACATTGACTTCCAGGTCTTCAATTGTTTCTCCCATCCTCAAACTTGCGTTTCTTGCTTTTTTGCCGTCTATCATTTGCCTGGCCCTTTTCAAGCTTGAAAATTCTGACCAGCTCATCTGACCCATACCTGAACATTGGATATTTCTAACTTCCATCCATTTACAAGCCGGTCCTAAGGCGATTTCACGACCTGCAAAAATTATAGTTCCAACCTGTTGGGGTGTATAAACAGAATCTGGTACAGAATCAGTTACTATAAGTTTCAAAAATTCTGCCTCGAATTCAGGGATTCTGTCACTATATGTTAAAAAGCCTGTAACCTTAATTTTACCGTCAGGCAATGGTGTAAAATAGTACGTTCGGTCGTACTTAAAATTTTCATGTGTGTCAATTGTATTAAATATATAAGCATCAGGGGTGTCACTGGAAATAGTATGTAATACTTTCTTAGGTATATTATACCGTTTTTTGGTTTTTGCAATACCTTTTTCATTGAATTTATAATCCATTTTCTCCACTGAAATGGTATATCCTTCAGAATCGTAAAAAATAACTTTTGATTGTTTTATTCCTTGTGTATTTGCAATTGCTTTAGCAAACTCAATATCTTGCCCTGAAGACAAGGAAGGCAGTAAAATTAACAGGCAGTAAAGTATGTGTCTACCCAATAAGGTTGTGATTGTCAGTCTCATTAATAGTTTCTCTTATTTTCCTTTAGTATCTCCATCTTGCCCCCATCTCTAATCCTACATTGTATAAATATTCCTCGATGGGAGAGCAGGCTATAGGTGTCAGATGGAACCTCAATGTTGGCTGGGCAAATAGTTGAACTCTTTCAGAAATATTATAATTAACACCCCATGCAAATGTGCCTACGAGGTGAATGATATTGAACTGATGGAATTGATTACCATGGTTAAAACGAATGGTCTTGTCATTATCAATCCGGGTAATCTGCCTGCTAATAATATAAATTGATGGAGATACACCTGCTTCAAAATAAGTGGATATTTTAGTATTACCCCGCTCAAACCTGAAGGCCACAGGTATTTCAACGAACCAATAATCATGTGAAATTCGAAAACTATGTGGAAGATTAGGGTCAATAATAAATCCTCCCATACTGTCCCATTCAGAACCCCATCTTAAATCATCTTCTCCCTGTTTATGCCCTACGCTTGCAAGTCTTATGCCTGTTTTAAAAAAAGCATTGTTGCCTATCTTCAAATTATAATTTCCTCCCAGTCGCCAATTTAGCTTTCCTTGTTGGTTATCATTCATCACTCCGGCCACAATACGTAAACCTGAATTTCTTTGGGCAAATAATATGCTGTTTGAGTAATCTACTCCTGCAATAATATCCCAGGAGGAGTTCATCTGCGAAAATCCTGCAACAGGAAGCAAGAATATCAATATAATAGTAAAGTGTAGCTTCATAATTCTCATTTATGAGGAAAGGTCCTCATTTTATTCATGCATTTATATTCAATATCTCAAAAGCTACTTCCGGATATTTTGTAAATGCTAATGATGAGCACAAATTACTAATTAAATAATAAATCTCTATGAATTTTCATAGGGATTGGAAAATTTAACTAAAATGGTTATAGGACTCAGACCTATCTAATCTTAATCACGATCTCCGTATCTTCAAACAGATCAATCTTAGTATCCTCATACTTGGGAGGAGTTCCAAAAAAGCCTTTTTTATTCCGTGAGAATCCATAGTTTTTTGGAATGCCGAATAACTTCTTATCCATTTTATTATCCAGGTCGGAGTCCTGATAGCAAGCAACTGCATATTCTCCTTTTGGCACGTTGTAAAGGATTTTTTTATTCTCTTTTTTATGGATAGTGATCATACCACTTTTCGTTCCTTTTCTGAATTTATAATTCTCTTCTCCCTGGAGCAATGTATATAATATATTTCCACTGCCTGTTCTTGAAACAAAATTGATTGTCAGGTCCATATAATTGTCCTGATACACTTTGTCAATCCTGTGTTGATCAGGGTTCATCTGATGTGTAGCACCAAGCTGATTGTCCAGTTTGACTCCCATCATTTTCATGGAAGTGAAGAACTGATGCTCATTCATTTCGGATGTATATTCCTGGAGTTTGAATGCTTCTTTATTAATATCGCAGCCTGATAAAATTGATTGAGGTTGAAAATCTAAGTCATTGACATTGATCTCTTTAATTCCGGGATTGCTATTTGACTTATAGTATATTTTGAAATTGCTCAAATCATAAACGATGGTCCAGTAAGTTTTGTAGGTAGGTTTATTTTCAGCACTAAGCGCTAATATTTCAAAAGCCTGCTGATGATTTTCTACTTCAATCTGTGAGAGTTTGCTTTTTATCTGGCAGTATCTGTCTAAATGTGTTCTGGATTCCGGATTGACAGGTGTCAGCAATGACTCATAGTATTTTTCTGAACTGAGATAAGTATCATTTGTAATCACCTGATTTTTTCCTTGCTTACGGCTGATGATTGTCTGGCCTTCTACAAAGTCTATGACAGCTGAATTTCCGGTCCGGTCGGCGATGAAGTAGTGAATGGTGGCGATGGGTTTGATAGTCAGATCATTTATATGACTGATAATTTCATCTACTGTAGCGTAATTGTCCAATTGATATTGTATCCATTCCAGTTCAGAGATTGTTTGATTCTTATTGTCCTGATACATGCTTTGAGATAGCCAAAGCTGTTCAATAACGAGGCCTTTTTCATTCATACCTCCATAGGGGAATTCTTTCCCGATTTGGTTAAATGTAAGAGATCCATATTTGGAAGTCCAGCTGGCCTGATTATTTCCTCTGAGTCCGTAGGCAAATTTTTTTTGACCTGATTTATTCACGATGATATAGCCTTCGCCAGCAGCCCAGTCAAAGTTTTTGGCAAAGAATTTACTGGCTCCGTCACTAAAGAATGCAGAACAAGCGAAGATTTCAATTGGAAGAATAATAATTAATAGTAAAATGTATTTCATAGACATTTATTAATTCAAGTTTTATCAATATGTTCTTATTTCAGATTATCCTCCCTGCTTGCACCCTGATTTCAGAACCTTCCGCCAGGAAAACTGATTTCGGAGCTTCATTTTTCAAAAATGCAAATTCTTCTCCATAAACAGTTCCAAAATTCACATCTGTGATAAAATTTTTAACGGGATACATTTCCCATCTGGGATGCTCAACGGCGTATTCTGAAGTTTTGTAATCAGTAATTTTGGTATATCCCCAATAGTGCTCAGTGATAAATTCTTCTTCTGATCCCGGGACCAATAGATGGGATTGAGTTGAAGCAATAACTTTAAGAGAATGCCATTGTCTTTTCTTCCACTTGTATTCAACTGTGATTTCTTTATCTCCCGTCTTCCATGCATGAGTCATTGGCAGTGTCTCATATTTTTCATTATAGATCTTATTGGCGATGAAAGTAATAGCAGGTTTCGGTACAATTTCTTTGATAAATACTACCCCCCGTCTCCATTCACCATTTGACTTATGCCGCACATAAAATCTCAGATTCACTTCTTCAAAATTAATATGAAATGGAATTCTGAACCCCCTGACGCGTGTATTTATAAACATAAAACCTACCAGGCTAACATAGCAGATTCCATCCCAAAGGTCAATCTCAGTCTTGTAAGGCAAATAAGGATTCAGGATCCGGCTATCGACAGCATAATTAGCTATGGCCAGTTTTCTCCATTCTGCTTGTAAAAAGGTTCTCATTTTTCCCCGGGTTGTCCTGTTTGCTTGTAAAATAATATGTCCTCCTGGTTTTTCAATGGAATCGGAATTTTATTGAATAAAAAAAGGAGAAACAGCGGCGGCCATTTCTCCTTTTTCATATTTTAATTGCAATTTATATTGCAGACTGTGGATTTACAACCCATTTGCATTACTAGGTTTGAATTCAAATTTAACATGTACGTTCAGAAATTCTTGATAAATATGGGCATCTTTTTGGCTGTTCCAAATCTAAAATCTCCTATATATCACTTTTGCAGAACGTTGAATTTCAATGTCATATGAACAATTAAAAAACCAACTGATTTGCAAACATTCATTTAAAAATCAGACTTCTCTATTTGGCTGTTCCAAATCTGAAACTACTAAAATCTGAAAACTGAAATCTAAAATCCAATCCCTCCTTCTCCCTGTTTCAAGTCTTCGTTACCTACTCCTTTTTTCTTTTGCAATGGATTTTTGAATTCCACTTTTCCAAACTGCCAGGAGAAGTTAATTCCTATCGCACGGAATGGAATACCGTTTTCATTGTATTGAGAAAATCCGGGGCCTTCAAGATCTTGTCTGAATGTCAGGAATGGTGTAAATGGATTAGTGAAATTCAATCCTAAACTGGCTTTCTTGTCCCAGAATGTTTTTTTAACACTAAAGTTATAAATACTGAAGGCAGGATTTCTACCCTGAAGTGTGACTCTTTGTGAATTGAAAACTCCAAACATCTCAGCACTCCAGCCTCCGTCAAACTGATAAGTGGCATTGCTGAATATGTTATATTGAAAGTCTTTATTTTCCAGACGTTCATTGTTGATAATACCATTAGCTATCACGTACATTCCATTGAAAGATCCGCGAATAGTCAATTTACTAAACAACACAACCTGTCCAAACAAATTCACTCCGGTGGTATTATTGTAACCAATATTGTCAAATGAATTCACGGATACACCATCTTCACGAATCCTGATAAAACTCTGAATCACATCCTTCGTGTATCTGTAATAAACGGATGCATTCAGCACTGTCCCTTTGAAGAATCCATTGAATCCAAGCTCTACCTGATCTGAAACTTCAGCACCCAGGTTTGGATTTCCAACTGTCACATTTCGCGGGTCAGCTGCATTTTCGAAGGGATTCAGGAAGAACAAACTAGGTCTCTGGATCCGTTGAGAATAGCTAATTTTCAATGTTCTGAAATTCTTCAAAGTTTTGGAAAGCGTGAAATTGGGAACAAAATTGTGAAACTGATTGGCTATATTCACTTCTCCACTCTGAAATGAGCCTGAAATGTCAGTCATTTCCCATCTTACACCTGTTTTCGCTTCCAATGTTTGACTGAATCTATAATTGATGGAGCCATATCCTGCAAATACATTCTGCTGGTAATCGAAGGAATTACTGCGCATGTTATCCACAGTGTAATCATCTGATAACAAATCTTTTACTTCATAAATGAAATCACTGGTGATATTTCTCAATACAGCCTTTGCTCCGGTTTCAATGAGACCTTTTGAATAGGGTTGCACGAAGTCTGTCTGGAATGTGAACTCTGTATTATGTCCAATATTATCGGATCTTTCATCAAGTCTCACTTCGGGAAAGGCGTCTGAAAACTGGGAAGTATTGTATTTGTTTTTATTGTTACTTCTTGAAATTTGCGTTCCAAAAGTCCATTCCTTCTGTGGTTTGGAGAAAGTTTTTCGGTAATCAGCAGTCCAGTCAAAATTTGTGAATCCGGATGAGCTTTCTGATGCTCTCCGATAATCCAATTGCAATGGAATGCCGGGATCGTTCAAAAATATATCCACATTATTGTCCCCAAAGAAGGTAAAGTTATTCACCCTGAAGTTAGAGCTTATATTATTGAAAGCATTGATATCATAATCGATGCCTATATTTCCATTGTAAGTATTACGGCCTCCAATGAAATCTCCTTCCTGTGTCAGGATTCTCAATCCTTCCTCAAGCTGATCCTCCCTCCGAAACTCTGTAAAACCAGCTCTTCTGGTAAAAAGATTAGCTCCAAGAGAGCCATTCACACCCAGGCGACCTTTGCGAACTCCGAGATTACCATTAAAACTATTATTCCTGGTATTGAGCCCTGCATTGATGGAACCATTCATGCCTTCGACGTTCCGTTTTTTGGTGATGATATTGATGATGCCACCAGTACCTTCAGCATCATACTTGGCAGAAGGGCTGGTTATTACTTCTATACTTTTAATTTCTTCAGCCGGAATCATTTTGAGCGCATCGGAGACACTTCCGGACATGGTTCCTGAAGGTTTACCGTTGATCAGTACACGAATATTGGAGCTACCTCTCAATGAAGGATTTCCATCTATGTCCACTGATAATAGTGGCACTTTTCTTAATACATCTGAAGCATCTCCACCTGCAATGGAAATATCCTTTTCTGCATTGTAAACGAGGCGATCTACTTTACTTTCTATAAGGGATGCTTCACCGGATACTACTACTTCGTTTAGAAGCAATGCATTTGGAGCAATACTGATATTGCCAATATTGAGATCAGGTTTTCTGCCTGTAGTTTCTATATCCTTCAGAGTGACATCATTGTATCCCAGAAATGAAATCGTGATTTCATACTTTCCAACTGCGATATTGTCCAGTCTGAATGAACCGGAGGCGTCAGATAGCGTACCACCCGTCTCCACGGTACCTCCTTGTTTTTTAATACTGATAGTAGCAAATTCTACTGCTGCACTGGTAACTGAATCAACAACAGTACCACTAATTCTTCCTGTGATTTTGGGTGCTTGATTTCCTCCCATCATCGGCGGAAATTGAGCTGAGATAGCATTTGTGAAAAATAAAGATAATGCAAATGCAGCTATTGTATAAAATCGGCTCCTGGTCATTTTTTTGTAAAATTTTAAGTGAGACAAATATGAGGACATATTGTTCACTTAAATAATTTAGACGATAGATGATCTTTTATTATAGACGAAGAAGAATTTTCAGGGATAAGGGATAAGGGATAAGGGAAGGGATAAGGGATAAGGCAAAAGGAAAAAGAGCCAAGGCAAAAGGAAAAGGGAAAAGGGATAAGGCCAAAGGAAAAAGAGCCAAGGCAAAAGGAAAAGGGAAAAGGGATAAGGCAAAAGGAAAAAGAGCCAAGGCAAAAGGAAAAGGGAAAAGGGATAAGGCAAAAGGAAAAGGGAAAAAGGATAAGGGAAAAGGGATAAGGAATAAGGGGTAAGGGATAAGGGATAAGGCAAAAGGAAAAAGAGCCAAGGCAAAAGGAAAAGGGATAAGGGATAAGGCGTAAGGGAAAAGGGATAAGGGATAAGATGGAACAGTCAGGTGAATGCGTGAGCGTCGCTGAAAACTACACGAATCAAGGGCTTGGCTTTGGCAGTTCAGCCAGAGGCCAGAAGCCAGGAGCCAGGAGCGGCAATTCAGGCCAGTCCCAAAATCTTAGGGGATAACCAGCAACAGCCATTTTGTGACCGTAACGTCAAGGTGGATTCTTGTAGAGGCGATTCATGAATCGCCCTACAGGAATTATGCAACACCCAGCTTTTTACATCCTCATAATATCCGCACCACCCGACTTATTGGATTTTACATCTTTGACTTTTCCTTTATAGGATATATCAGCGGCTCCTGATGCATTGGCATTCAGGCTTCTGTCGACTGTGATATCTACATCAGCTCCACCGGATGCATTTACATTAGCATCCTGGATAGTAAGTCCATATGCACTGATATCGCTTCCTCCACTTGCACTGATATTTACTTTATCTGCGGTACCGCTAAGTTCAAGGTCAGCACCTCCGCTGATGTCTATATTAAGGTCTTTCACTTTTATTTGCAATTCCATATCTGAGCCTCCTGAAGCTGCAATACTTAGTTTGTCTGAAGTAAGTGTACCTTCTGATTCAAGGTCAACACCGCCACTTACTGAGAGAGCATTCAATGCTGTATAAGTTACATAGACATTGATTTCAGAATTGCCACTTCCCCATGTCCAGGATTTTGATTCGATATCCAGCATAAGTGTACCATTCTTAACTTCAGTCCTTACCTTTCCCAATTTTTTTTCATCAGCTTCCACAACCACTGAGGCACTGCTTCCTTTTTTCAAAAACACATTAAGTCCGGAGGAAGCACTAATTGCAGTAAATGATCCAACACTTCTGGTTTCTTTTTTCTGCCCAAAAGTATAGCTGACAGAAATGAACAGAAATACCATGATGAGAGTAGAGTGAATACTTTTCATTTTGATAATTTTTTTGATGGTGGTGAATGGTTGATTAAAGCAAAACTTTCAAAGGGTAGAAATTATTTTGCCAGTTAATGTTAAAGATGCAAATCAATCCAGGATGGTTACAGCGAGAACAATAAATTATATTTTTAAAGCACAATTAAATCGTAAGTTTCAATTGGCCGAAATAGGTAATTGCAATCACACACTTACCCCAAACCCAAACTCGGCTGTTAAACTCATAATTCATAATTCCTAATTTATAATTCAACTTACCTGTATCTGGAACCAAAAAGATAAGTTCTTCTTCCGCAATTTGCTCTGGCAATGGCTCCAATTCCAAAACTAATTTCTACAGTAAATTGAGCAAAAAATGGCTGAATGGCAGAGTATGAATCATAAGTTTTATATGTGGCTGGTGGAGGATTGGGGAGATTTTTAGCATCCGGAGCCAACATATCGGTCAGACAATAACCCAAACGCAATCCCATGATCAATGTGAAAAATTCATTTCCAGTGATAAAACCTCCGAATCCGGCCATTGCACTGAAATATCTTTCAGTATAGGCATTGCTGTTATCTAGCTGGACACCTCCAAAAGATTGATTTACAGAGCGAACAAGAGACATAGAAGGGCCCAGCTCCAGGTATGAACCTACATTATTAAAACGGTATAAAGCATTCAAGTCAAGAGTTTGCCATTCTGTGACATTGGGGGTTCTGAGATTATTCGCTTTATATGTGAACTCCTGGACTCCATTCATGATATTTGCCTCCAGCATTACACCGTTATGTTCGCCAATATTGATTCCTAATTTGCCACCGTATGAATAGCCTGTACTAAAGCCGTTGTTATGTTCTGTATCGTCCCAAACATTCTTATTGTAAAAGCCGCTAAAGCCATAGCCACCTCTGCCTGCGATGTCAAACCATACCTGTCCAATCCCTTGTTGCGAAACGAAAAAGATGGATAAAATGACGATAAATGTAATTTTTGATTTCATGTTGATTGTTTTTCTATTCAAATTTGCGATAAAGCTATTGAATTTATAGCATTTTCACGCCATGAATGAATCTACAATACTTTCTAAAAATTGAGTAACAGGGATATACATCTGCCTGGTCTGTTTAAAGATCAGATGAGATCCTTGCTGGACCCGGAGGAATGGTCCGCTTTTATGGAGTCATATAATGAAGAAGCACCCATATCTATCAGACTTCATCCTAAAAAAGGAAACCAATTGTTTCAGAATGCAAATTCCATTCCCTGGGAGCCATTGGGTAAATATCTGGAAGAAAGACCATCTTTTACTTTAGACCCCAATTTTCATGCAGGAGCATATTATGTTCAGGAAGCTGCTTCTATGTTTGTAAGTTATGCATTGGATCAGGTAATAGATTGGAATAAAAACTTGAAGGTTTTGGATTTATGCGCAGCACCGGGAGGGAAAAGTACTCAGCTGCTTTCCCGATTGAGTGCTGAAAGTGTTTTAGTTAGCAATGAAATTGATTATGGAAGATTCGGGATTTTGCTTGAAAATCTAAGTAAATGGGGAATGTCTCATCAAATTGCATCTGCTAAAGCTCCGAATGAATTTGAGTCTATCCATGAACTTTTCGATCTGATAGTAGTCGATGCTCCATGTTCGGGAGAAGGAATGATGCGTAAGGATATTCAGGCTGTGTCGCACTGGTCACCTAATAATGTTTTAAAATGTCAATATCGTCAGAAGGACATTCTGAGTTCTGTATTGGGAAGTTTGAAGAAGGATGGAATACTATTTTATTCCACCTGTACATTCAATGAAGCAGAAAATGAGGAAATCGGAGATTGGCTGCTGGCTCAATATTCATTAGAACCAATGGAGATTAAATTTCCTCAGCATTGGGGATTAACAATCAGAAAAGGCCATGATTCCATTGTTCATTCATGTTATCCACACAAAATAATGGGTGAGGGCTTTAGCTTTCAGATATTAAGGAAAACAAGCGGTGCAGAAGACGAATTGAAAAGAAAGCCCAAAACTCAGAAGAATTTGTTTTCTGAAATTCCTGTCAATCAGTACATTGAAAATTGGATTCAACATCCTGACCAATTTAAATACATTTTGTATAATGATGGGGCGATACACATGTGCAATCAACAGACCCTTGATTTACTGGAACTATTAAACTGGAAGGACAATAAAACCAAGCCGGGAACTAAAATTGCATCTGTTAAAGGCAGGGACTGGATACCGGATCATGATCTGGCATTATCAGTACATTTAAACGAAGATGTACCTGCAATAGACCTTGATTTGAAAACGAGCAGATTGTATTTAAAAGGAGAGGTGCCGGAGCCTCAGCATACGGGTGAAAATAAATGGAAAATTGTTAGCTATGAAGGGATGAATCTGGGCTGGATCAAGCAAGTAGGAAACAGGTATAATAATTACTTTCCCAGGAATCGTCGAATCAGAATGAATCTGCCAAACTAATATCTTTATAGTCGATATTTTGATAAGTGGAAAAGAAGTAGTTTTTTAGTGTCGCATTACGGAAAAATATGATTTCAGATCAGGCGCATTGAAGAAGAAAAATGCCATTTCACTGAATTAACTTATTAGAACTAAACTATCCTAAATCGATCAGTATGAAGAAAATGTACAGTACACTGGCGCTTCTTTGCGCTCCTTTGCTCTTGCTTGCTCAAGAATCCCAGGGCTGGGATGAACGAATTAATAACTTTTTTGCTCCGATTTCAAATGCCGTTGCTTCTGTAGTTTTTTATTCAGTTCAGGTTACTGAAGGGGTTAGTGCCCCCATTGTTGTATTTATTTTGATTGGAGGAGCGATATATTTTACTTTCTACTTCAGGTTTGTAAATCTCAGAAAATTCGGTGTTTCGCTCAATATAGTTCGTGGAAAGTATAAAGGTTTAGAAAAGAATGGAGGAAAAGCTGCTGAAAAAGCTGCTGTGCTTGTTGCTGATGGAGATATAGTTGGTACTATCCGGGATGAAAGTGCACAGGGTGAAGTAAGCCATTTCCAGGCATTATCTTCTGCATTATCTGCAACAGTTGGATTAGGTAATATTGCCGGTGTGGCAATTGCTATGAGTATTGGTGGACCCGGAGCTACATTTTGGATGATCATTGCCGGTTTGTTAGGTATGTCTTCTAAGTTTGTTGAATGTACACTGGGTGTAAAATATAGAGATATTGGACCTGACGGAACAGTATACGGAGGACCCATGTATTACCTGAAAAAAGGACTTGCCGAGAAAGGCTGGCCCGGTATTGGAAAGTTCTTAGCTATATTTTTTGCAATAATGTGTGTTGGGGGATCCATTGGAGGCGGAAACATGTTTCAGGCTAATCAGGCAGCACAACAGTTTCTTGGTACTTTTAATTTGGGTGGTGATTCCAGCGGATTAATATTCGGTATCATAATCATGATTCTCGTTGGAGTAGTTATTATCGGAGGAATCAAACGAATAGGTAAGGTAGCGGAGAAGATTGTGCCATTTATGGCTGTATTGTATGTTGCTGCGGCCTTGATTATTCTATTTGTCAAGATTGCAGATGTACCAGCTGCATTGGGACTTATTATGACAGAAGCTTTCAATCCAACAGCTATTACCGGAGGTATAATAGGAGTTTTGATTACAGGATTTAGAAGAGCTGCATTCTCAAATGAAGCGGGTGTTGGATCCGCTGCAATAGCACACTCCGCAGTGAGGACTTCATATCCTGCCAGTGAGGGTTTGGTTTCATTGTTGGAGCCATTCATTGATACGGTAGTGATTTGTACGATGACTGCACTCGTAATCGTAGTCACCAATGTAGATGGCAACTTTATACAATATGGCAATGCAGTGTCAGATGGGGTTGGGATTACTTCTTTCGCATTTGAATCTACTATTCCCGGATTTAAATATATCCTGACAATTGCAGTTGTATTATTTGCATTCTCTACCATGTTGAGCTGGTCATACTACGGTTTACAAGCCTGGAAATTCTTATTTGGAAGATCCAATATCTCTGATTACAGCTATAAAATCATGTTCTGTATTTTTATCGTTGTAGGATCCTCTGCAAGTTTGCAAGCTGTAGTGGATTTTTCAGATGCGATGATATTCGCCATGGTATTTCCGAATGTGATCGGATTGCTGATCTTGTCACCTGTAGTTAAAGCTGAAGTTAGTAAGTATTTGAAAGCTATAAAAGCCTTAAAAAAAACTTAGTTAATCTTAACTGAATATTAAATAAAAACCAGATGCAGAAGGCTTTTTTGTCCATGGGAAGTAATCTGGGAGATCGGCGCAAGAATATATTAGATGGTCTTGATTATTTGAAAATTCACGCGGGTCAATTACTGAAAATATCCGGTTGGTATGAAACTGCCCCCTGGGGTAAGCCAGACCAGCCGGATTTTTTAAATATTGCTGTTTCATTTAGTACAAAATTGGATGCTGAGGCATTTCATAAAATTTGTCAGGAAGCTGAGTGGTATATTCATCCTGAAAAGAAGAAGGAGAGATGGGGTCCGCGTCAGCTGGATATTGACATTCTGTATTTTGATCAGGAAATTATCAGAACAGATCATTTGTCAATTCCTCATCCTGAAATACAGAACAGAAATTTTGTTTTGATACCTTTGATGGAAATAGCCCCATACTGGGTGGATCCTGTTTCCGGTATGACCGTAGAAGAATTATTTGATGCATGTCAGGATACAGGAGAAGTCATTTTAGCAGAAGATTAAAAGAACAGTGGACCAAATTCAATACTCATACATTGCCATCGAAGGTAATATAGGTGCAGGTAAGACTAGTTTTTCCAGAAAACTGGCAGAATGGATGAGTGCCAGACTTATTCTGGAGTCTTTTGAGGATAATCCTTTTTTGCCCATTTTTTATGAAAATCAGGCCAGATATGCATTTCCTGTGGAATTGCATTTTCTGGTGGAAAGACATCGTCAAATGATGGAGGAAGCAATCCCCGGCAATTTATTCACTTCCAGAATTGTGTCAGATTATTGCCCGCAAAAATCCCTGGTATTTGCAGCAAAAACGCTCCATCCCAATGAATACAGATTGATGCACAGCATATATGAGGCAATGTATAAGGCAATACCGGCCCCTGATATTATTATGTATATTAATCGTCCTGTAACTACGCTTCAAAAAAATATTTCATCAAGAGGAAGAACTTATGAACAGCAGATTGAAGATGACTATCTTCAGTCTATTCAGGATTCTTATTACAGATATTTTTTGCAGGAATCAAGAATCCCTGTCATGTGGATCGAAGCCTCAGACCGGGATATTTTGAATGATCCGGATGTCTTCAAAAAACTAACAGAAATATTGTACAGCAAACTCGAACCAGGTTTCAGGCAATTGGATCTCTAGCATTTTCAGTTCCCGCACCCAATAAGGAAGCTATTCGAAACAACAATTCAAGATGATTTCAATTTTGAATGTACGTTGGAATACGTAAAGCAAACATTTTATGAAACATTGTAAATCAGACTTCCAGTAAAGTATTACCGCGCTTCAGTTTCCTGTGTTTTTCTGTTTCTGGCATTCCCAAATCCATACTTGTTCTGCTCCAGAAATGTTTTCGGAAATTCTTCCACTCCTGGAAATCCAATCCGGATGTCTCTGCCGTCATGTGGTATATAATTTGTCCTGAAAATATAATCCCAGATGCTCAGTGAAATCCCAAAGTTGACACCGTTTTGCTTCTCCTTTGGAAGGTCATAAGCATGATGCCATATATGCATTCTTGGATTGTTAAAAATATATTTTAGTGGCCCATATGAGAGATTCAAATTGGCATGATTGAGATGACCAATAGTGATAGCTACAAAGTGCACAATGTAAGCCTGTTCCGGTTCGAACCCTCCTAAAATCATCACGCCGAAGGTTTTTAAAGGCTTGTAAAGAATATTTTCCATCCAGTGATATCTCAAATGAGCAGCAAACCCCATTTCCTCTACTGAATGGTGCACTTTATGAAAATTCCAGAGAAAGGGAAATCTGTGTAAAAGCACATGAGTAAACCATTGAACAAAATCCAGAATAATAAAAAAGAGTAACAATTGGCCCCAAACCGGAAGCACCTTGACATCCATCAATGCCAGAGAACTCATTTTGACATTAATAGAATCAAAAAACACTTCCAGAATAGCGTAGAACCCCGCTATTGCAATTGCAAAAAGAAAGAAATTAAAGAACATGTAAAATGCATCCAGCCAGAAATCTTTCCTGAATATGTGTTGGTTCCGGCGCCAGGGGAACATTATTTCAAGACCCCAAACCAGCAGGGAAATTAAGATCAAACCCCAGAAGTAGTTGGTATACCATGGCACCTGAAAGATAATAGATTTCCAGGTCCAGTCCAACGTGCCTATCAGTGCGCCGATGAAAGCATCAAAATATACTTGCATGATTGATAGGTTTATTTTCAGTTTTTAGTGACTGTTTTGCCTGCAGCTTTCCATGCCTCGAAACCGCCTTCAAGATTGTACACTTCTTTAAAACCCATTTCAGTCATCATTCCCAATGCCTGGGTGCTTCTTCCGGCGGATCTGCAATACAACATAATAGGTGTGTTTCGGTCAAAAGCAGATACTTTGTCTTTAAATGCAGCATCATAAAAATCAATTTGTGTTTTACCTTCAATAAATCCGGCTGCAACCTCTTCATCTGTCCTTATGTCTAAAATGATTGCATCTTTTTTCTCCTGCATCAAACGGGCAAATTCATCAGTATTGATATTCATAGCTATGGGAGCTGTCTGCTCAGTGGCTAATTCAGGTGCCTGATTTTTATTATTCTGTGCACAAGCCGCCAAACTGAAAACGGAGATGAGCAAGATGAAGGAATGACTTCTGCCTTTCATAATTGATTTTATTTAGTTTGAAAAATTAGAAAACTTGATTTTTATATAAATTCCCTGAGTTTTGTATTTAATTGATTCTCATTCATGAAACCCGATTGCCGCCATAAAATCTTTCCGTTTTGAAACAGGATAAGTGTCGGAACACCCTGAACTTTATAGGAAGTGGCAGCGGATTGATTTTTATCTACATCGATTTTTATAATTCTAAGCCGGTCTTTCCATGTTACAGCGGTTTTCTCCAATACGGGCTTTAGCAATTGACAAGGACCGCACCAGGTAGCATGGAAATCCACCAAAACCGGAATGTCTCCATGAATGATTTCACTGAATGAGGATTTCTTTTCCATTTCAATTGTATTTTACTGGATTAGCGCATGTATTTTTTGACGGATCACAACCTGTATTCATGAAAACCATGAATAATAAAACTACACCTATTAGGGAAACGATCCATTCTCCGGTCCTTAATGATTCAGCTATTATTGCAATCCCAATAGTTAAACGCAGCCAGCGGATGAATGAAAATCTTTTGAAATATGAAAGGATATTGATCATTGAAGATACTTTTTAAACTTAACTATATCTATAACAAATTCAGCGAGTACAGAGTTTCGGGTTCATGGATTGCAGGAGCTATAAAACCGTCTCTTTCAGTAGAATATATGCGGCCATAATTACTACCAGATAAGCAAATCCAATTTTCAGCTGTCTTCCGTTGAATCTGTCAGACAATTTCCCTCCCAAAAGAACACCAATGATCGTGACAGTGGTAAATCCAAGTAAAAAAGGCCATTCTACCGGTTGATGGGTGACATCTCCCAGAAATCCAATCAGTGACTTGACTGCAATAATCAGAAGTGAAGTTCCTACTGCCATTTTCATTGGAATTTTAGTCAATAATACTAAGGCTGGAATGATTAAAAATCCTCCACCGGCTCCAACCAGGCCTGTGATAACCCCGACTGCAGTCCCTTCCAAAGCAATTTTGCCATATTTGAAGTCTTCTGCACTAAATGCCAGCTCTTCTATTCTGCTATTTCTGATCATAGAATAAGCAGAAGTAAGCATCACTATCGCAAAAAATATTAGCAGAGCAGATCCTTTTGACAGCATAAATGTCTCCGTCTCTATAATTGTTTCAGGTATGGATGGCACAATCCACATCCTTGTTGCAAAAACCGCAATAAAGGAGGGGATGGAAAAAGCAACAGCAGCCTTGTAATGAATTAACTTTTTTTTGATATTAGTCCAGGCTCCAACCAATGCAGTGCTCCCAACAACAAAAAGTGAATAAGCTGTTGCCAATACAGGTTCTATCCCAATTAAATACACCATAACCGGCACTGTCAGGATAGAGCCTCCTCCGCCGATCAAGCCAAGGCTGATGCCGATAAATAAAGCAGCTACATATCCCAATACATCTGTGATCAACATCCTGACAATTTTGTGTAAGCAAATATAACCTTATATCCTGCTCAGAAAAGTAACAAAAGGCACAATGCCCGTTTTTTTTAAAATGGCATCAAAGGTTTGCCCCGGATAACTATATTTACAGCTATAATTAATATTGTGCGATTTACTTTTAAGCAGGATCCTCAGATACGATATCGTCAAATAGTTCTTACCGTTCTGGTGAGTATTCTTGTTTTTTCTGCTGTGTATTACCATGGATTTTACATGGAAAGTATTAATGTTATCACATGGGACGTATTTGGCTATTATGTTTATTTGCCTGCAGTTTTTGAGTATGGTGATTTGAGTCAATTTGCTTTTGTAAATGATTTGAATGAACAATATCGGTTTTCGTCTGAAATTTATCAGATCAATGAAGACAGGATGCCTATTTATACCATGGGTCTTGCAATTTTGATGCTGCCTTTTTTTCTGATAGCACATTTGATGGCAAGTCTCAATCCGGCCTGGACATCTGACGGACTATCTGCCCCATATCAATGGATGATCGTAACAGGCTCTTTATTTTGGGTCAGTATTGGTATCGTTTCATTATGGAAATGGCTAAGTCATTATTTTGAGAAAAAGGTCATTGCAATATCACTAACTTTGATTGTCCTGGGAACAAATCTATATTGTTATACCACAGTGGAAAGTGGAATGCCTCACGCTTTTTTGTTTGGATTGTATGCGGTTTTGTTACTGGCTATACATCGATGGTATGAATCCCCGGCTGCAAAGTGGTCTGTATTAATCGCTACATGTATGGCATTGCTTTGTTTGTGCAGGCCGAGTGAAATAGTGTGTTTTCTAATTCCATTACTATATCCACTACCTGAAAACAGCAGTTATCAGAACAAATGGGCAATGTTGCGCTCAAATTATAAGCAGGTAATTTTAGCAGCTGCTGTTTTTCTGATTTGGATACTGCCCCAAATGGGATACTGGTTTTGGCGCACCGGTCAATTTGTTTACAACGCATACTCAGAAGCCGGACACCAGTTTGATTTTGATAAACCTCATATTATAGAAGGTCTGATTAGTTATCGTAAAGGTTGGTTGATATATACGCCTTTGATGCTGTTGAGCCTGGTTGGAATTGTAAGCTTATGGGTAAAGCGTTCAACACAGAAGTGGATGGTAAGCTCTTTTTTTATACTGAATCTTTATTTTGTCCTAAGCTGGCATATTTGGTGGTATGCAGGATCATTTGGAATGAGGGCCCTGATACAGTCCTATGCGATATTAAGTTTTCCTATTGCATTTATAGTTGGAAAGTCAATTAGAAACAAATTGTCCGAAACAGGATTGTACATTCTTATTTTGGCAGGAATATTTTTAAATCTCTTCCAAACCTGGCAATACACCAGAAGAATACTACCTTTTGATGAGATCACTGAGACTTTTTACTGGAAAACTTTTCTAAAAACTAAAAGGGACCCGGGCTTAATCACATTTTTGGACAGCGATGAATCTGCTCCTAAGGGAATTGAATTTGAGCGTATAATTGAAAGTTTAGTAGCAGAGAAAGCAGGAAAGGTCGATACTATTTTTGACGGGAGAAACACTCAGATTGTAAGAGGCCCTGACAATTTCAGCATCACAATCAAGCATATTTTGGATGAAAGAGATGTTAAATCTTTACCGGGCTCCTGGATAAGAGTAGAAGCTTCGGCTGGATACCTTGGAAATGCATTTACGTAATTAAATGCAGCGCGGCTTGTTCTGAACCTTCAAAAGTCTGATGGATCTCACGTGAAATGGGTAGGTGTTCGTTTTCAAAGATTTGTCCTGGAGAATAAAATAGAGGTATTTGGCTTTGACTTTAGCCTTCCGGATAATCTTGAAGTGGGTGATCAGTTGTTGGCTTACATTCATAATGGTAGTCCTGACTTGATCTTTGTAGAAAATATCAGGATTTTATCTGCGAAGTAGCCATTTAAATAAGTGTTTCATTTTCATTTCAATTACTAATTCCAGTTCTTTAGAAAACATTGATCACCAAATTTTGATTGTAGGTTTTATTTCTGGCCTTTTAAAAGGATTCTATGAAGAAAATATTAATTTTAATGGCACATCCGACATTGGAACGATCGAGGATACAGTCAGTTTTAATAAACGAAATCCGGGATTTACCCGGCGTTCAGATTCATGATTTGTATGAGGCATATCCGGACCTGGATATCAATGTCGAATATGAAAAGTGCATCCTCAACAGGGCTGATGTGATTATTTTTCAGCACCCATTTTATTGGTATTCAGCTCCTGCTATTCTCAAACAATGGATGGATTTGGTATTAGAATATCGCTGGGCCTATGGACCGGGAGGACTTGCCCTTTCAGGTAAATGGTGTTTGAATGCGATTTCAACTGGTGGTAGTCATGGAGCATACCGGGAGGACGGTCACAATCGGTTTCCAATCAGAACTTTGCTCACTCCCTTTGATCAAACAGCTCATTTATGTAAAATGCATTACCTGGCTCCATTTGTGATTCATAGTGTCAATCACCTCAGGTCAGAAGATATCAAAGCAAAAGCCCGGGAATATCGGCTTGTAATCCAAATGCTTCAAATTGGGGACCTTGATCTGGAACTATGGAAATCAGCTGATTATATCAACCCTATTATAGAACAACTAATTCAACCATAAATGGATGCTCCTTCATTTTTAGTACAGGTATTGATATATCTGGCAGCAGCAGTATTGATGGTTCCTATTGCCAGGAAATTAGGATTGGGTTCAGTATTGGGATACCTGATTGGAGGCATATTAATAGGTCCAGCACTGCTCAATTTGGTGGGTCAAAAGACTGAAGATGTTCTCCACTTTTCAGAATTTGGAGTTGTCATGATGTTGTTTCTGATTGGATTGGAACTTGAACCTTCAAGACTTTGGCGACTCAGAATACCAATTTTGGGAATGGGAGGATTACAAGTGTTAATCACACTTGCTGTGGTGGCCGGAGCAGCATATGGATTCGGAGTAGCAATTAAAAGTGCCATAGCGCTGGGAATGGCTTTGGCATTGTCTTCTACTGCAATAGTCTTACAAACATTACAGGAAAAAGGATTAATGGGAAGTGCGGGAGGGCAGAGTTCATTTTCGGTGCTTTTATTTCAGGATATTGCCGTCATACCAATGCTGGCGCTTCTGCCGCTGCTGGGATCCGGAGATGGAGATTTGGATCTGGGCCACGAATTGCATTGGATTGCTGAGCTGCCGGGATGGCTTCACATGTTAGTAGTTTTCGGAGCGATTGGGGGTGTGATTGCTTCCGGACAATATCTCATACGACCTCTTTTGAGAATGGTTGCAAAATCTCAGGTTCGGGAGTTGTTTACAACCAGCGCCTTAATGATTGTAGTTGGAATTGCCGTCATTATGGAAACCGTAGGTCTAAGTCCGGCACTGGGTACTTTTTTAGCAGGAGTCGTATTGGCAAACAGTGAATATCGGCACGAACTGGAATCAGATATTGAGCCATTCAAAGGAATTTTGTTAGGATTATTCTTCATTTCAATAGGTTCCACCATTGATTTTCCCATGATTATGGAGGACCCCCTTGGGATTATTTTGCTGGTTTTGGGTTTGATGACGATAAAAGGTTTAATTCTCTTCGGAATTGGCAAATATTTTAAACTAAGCCTGGATCAAAACTTTTTGTTTTCCTTTGGTCTGGCTCAGATGGGCGAATTTGCATTTGTATTATTTTCGTTTGCCGGGAGCGTAGAAGCTATCCCTGCGGCCTTAATCAGTAAGATGATTGCTGTTGTAGCTTTAAGTATGGCTCTGACACCCGTAGTGATGCTGATTTATGAGCGATTGATTCAGCCCCGCTTTGGGACACTTGAGTCGGAAGACAGGGAGAATGATCATGTCGATGAGCTACATCCTGTGGTAATTGTAGGATTTGGTAGGGTAGGCAATACGATTGGGAGGTTTTTAAGGGCGCACCGAATTCAGGCGACAGTTTTGGATAATGATTCAGACAGAGTCGAATTGCTTAGGAAAATGGGCTTCAAGGTATATTATGGAGATGCATCAAGATTGGACTTGCTGAGACTGGCTGGTCTGGATAAAGCCCAGTTGATCATTGTGGCCCTGGATGATGAAGATGTTAATCTGGAGATTGTCAAAATGGTTAAAAAGCATTATCCGCATTTGCACATTCTTTCCAGGGCAAAGGACTACAATGATTCATTTAATTTAATGGATGAAGGCTTGTTACATATTTATAGAGAAACACTGGATACTTCCATTCGAATGGGAGTAGATGCTATGAGATTGCTTGGACACAGAGCTTATAGTACCGAAAGAGCGGCTTTGAAGTTCAGAAAACATGAAGAGAAAGCAGCGAAAGAATTGGCAGCTTACAGGCATGACAAAGGGGCTTATATTACTGCCGTCAGAGAAAGAATTGAAGATCTGGAAATGTTGATAGCAGAGGATCGTAAGGATTTGATCCTGGAGGACAGAGCCTGGGATCAAAAGCTTGACAGACCAGATGATTGAATGTAAGTTTATTGTGGAAAAAATAATACAGATTTTTTATAACACTACGAATGCTGTCGTACATTTGTAAGACATCAAATCAAACAAAATGAAAGCATTAAAATTTATCGGAATAGCAATCGCAGCAGTGATTGTAATTTTATTGGTATTGTCTTTTGTAGTGCCCAAAGCGTACCATGTAGAGAAGAGTGTTGAAATTGAAGCCCCTCAAAATTTAGTGTATGAACAGGCTGTTCATTTTGACAATTTTCAGACCTGGAGCCCCTGGAGTGCACTGGATTCAAATATGACAACTGTTTATGAAGGAGAATTTGGAAAAGTAGGTTCAAAATATACCTGGGAAGGCAACGAGGATGTAGGTTCCGGCTCTCAGGAGATTACCGCCGCCTCTCCTGAAAAAGTTGAAATAGATCTGAATTTCAAAACACCTTTTGAGGCCAGTGCAAAAACTTATTACACTTTTGAACCAATGGACAAAAAAGTAAAAGTCACATGGGCAATGGATGGTGAGAATCCATGGCCTATGAATGTCATGAATCTATTCATGAAAGGAGCTATTGGTAAGGACTACCAAAAAGGTTTGGATTCATTGAAGGTTCGCAGTGAAAAATTGGTTGCAGAAAGAATGGTTGATGGATTTATGATTCAGCATATTGAATTAAGCGAGCGCAGTTATGTAGGTAAAAGAGGAGTAGTAAAATTTGCTGAAGTAGAAGCTTTCTATGGAACGCATTTAGGTGCTATTATGGGAGCATTGGGAGCAAAAGGTGTAGAGCCCATTGGTATGCCTAGTGGCGTATTTTACAAATGGGATGAAGAAGCAGGTACTGCTGATATGATGGCAGCTATCCCATGTAAGACCGGTACTACTCTTGACGGATATGAATCTGTAAATGTGGGTGGTAAGGCTCTGCTTGTAGATTATTACGGTCCGTATGATGCATCAGAAAAGGCTCATATGGCCATCAGCACCTATATGGAAAAGAACAAAATTGAATTAAATGTGCATGTAATCGAGGAATATATTACTGACCCCGGTATGGAACCGGATAGTTCAAAATGGCTAACGAAAGTTTATTACTTGATTAAATAAAAATTAAAAATTAGAAGTCAGAAGTCAGAAGTCAGAAGTGCAATATCCGCTTCTGGCTTCTGACCTCCCGCTTCTGGCTAACAGCCTAAAAAAAGCCAAGAGCTATGAGCTTCGAGCTTCGAGAAAACAGCCCACTTTCACTCACCCCTTTCCGTAGCTTTCATCTACCGCTCTCTCGCAACGTTGATTGCTACTTGTTCAATTGCTTTTTTATCACAACCTTCCAGGTCCTATTTGTGTAGAGAGAGGGCGAATGCAATTCGCCCCTGCTGGCTGTTAACTGGCTGTTCCACTCATAACTCATAACTCATAAATCATAACTCATCACTCATCACTCATAACGGCAGTTTATCTTATATCTCATACCTCATATCTTATCTCTTTACTCGCATTCCCACAAAAAATCTGCAAGCTTCGCATTGGATGAACCATAATCAAAATGCCACCACTCAGATGTGATAGGTCTGAATCCGGCATCCGTCATACATTTGGTCAATAGTTGCCGGTGTTGTAAAGTAGAATCCGGCAATCCTTTGTAGGCAGGGTGTGCCTCTTTGCCAAAAAAGTCATAAGGCGTTCCCATGTCTACTTCTGCTTTGGTTTCAGGATAAACAAGCGTCAGATCTACAGCCCCTCCTCTGCTATGCATGGAGCCTTTCCAGGGTGGGGCAACATATCTCTTGTCCGGCATCACATCCCATAATCGTTGTTGATAGGGTGCCGGTCTGTAACAATCAAAAACTTTCATTCCATATCCGGCTTTATGGGCAGATTCGTATGCTTTTTTGAGTGCTTTACCGGCATCTTTTCTGAGCAGGCAACGGGGACAGTCGTATATCTGTTTTTTGGTAAAATTGTCAGATGTAGCATATTTGATATCATGGACAATTTCGGGAACTAAAATAGCTATGTCTACCCAAAGAGCAGTATCGTAATCCTGCTTCTGCATTAGGTTTAGATCCGAATCGGGCTGAAGATTTTCATCAAGAGGAATGGTATCTGAAATGAAAACCGTTTGTTCAGGTACCGGTGCATTTTTGCAACTTAAACAAAGCAGTAATATCCAGATATACAGGGACTTATTCATTTTTTGCTGCATAATATTCCAGTAATTTTTTAGTCATGCTTTTACCAGCAACTTTGATGATCTCTTCTTCCGGGGCTTTTTTAATATTGGGAACGGACTTAAAGGCTTTGAGCAATTTTTCAATCGTTTTTTCTCCTAATCCCGGTATAAGACTGAGTTCTGTCTGAATGAAGTTTTTTGATCTTTGATTCCTGTGAAAGGTTATGGCAAATCTGTGAGCCTCGTTACGGGCTTGCTGTATCAGTTTTAGAGATTCTGATTTTTTGTTGATGTACAGGGGAATGGAGTCACCGGGAAAGAAGATTTCTTCCAGCCTTTTTGCAATACCAACTACGGTCATTTTACCAACGAGTCCAAGCTTTTCAATACTATTCATTGCAGAACTGAGCTGACCTTTACCGCCGTCAATGATCACAAGTTGTGGCAGGGGAGTATTTTCATCCTGCATGCGCTTGTATCTTCTGTATACGATTTCTTCCATGGAGGCAAAATCATCGGGACCTACCACTGTCTTGATATTGAAATGGCGGTAATCTCTTTTAGCCGGCTTCGCATTTTTGAATACTACACAGGCAGCTACCGGATTGGTTCCCTGCATATTGGAGTTGTCGAAACACTCAATATGGACAGGTAATTCAGAAAGTTGAAGATCTGATTGAAGTGTTTTAAGAATCCTTTCAGCGGGTGTCTCTCTGGGTTGACGGGAAGCTTTTTCCTTTTTGTTTTGAAGAAGAAAATAGTTGACGTTTTTTTCAGAGAGGTCTAATAATCTTTTTTTATCACCTCTTTGGGGAATGGTGATTTTCATGTTTTCGTCTGCAGAAGGAATTTTAAAAGGAACAAGAATTTCAGGGGCAATACTCTGAAAACGATCTCTAAGTTGTAATACCGCATAAGTCAGGAGCGTAGTTTCATCATCATCGAGATTTTTTTCCAATTCCAGTGTATAGGTATTGATGAGCATTCCATTGACTACTTTCAGGTAATTGACAAATGCCTCTGTCTCATCCATTGCAATAGTAAAAACGTCTACATCCTGCACGGTAGCACTGACTACAGTTGATTTGCTTTGATAATCTTCGAATAATTCCAGTTTTTCTTTGATCAGGTGTGCATGTTCAAACTCGAGTATTTCCACATGAGCGTGCATTTGCTCATGGAGGTATTGCTTGACTGCTCCAAAATTTCCGCGGAGTATATTTTTGATTTGTTCAATTTTTTTGTTGTACGACTCTTCTGATTCAAGGCCTTCACAGGGACCCTGACAGTTTTTGATGTGATACTCCAGGCAAACTTTGAACTTGCCTTTACGGATATTTTCTTCAGTCAGGGCATAGCTACAGGTCCTCAGCGGGAAAATTCTGCGGACCATTTCCATGATCATTTTCATCCGCCACTTGGAAGTATATGGCCCAAAGTAGAGAGATCCATCTTTGATCACAGTACGTGTGAAGTAAACTCTTGGGAAGCGTTCATTCCGGATGCAGAGATAGGAGTATGACTTGCCGTCCTTGAGACTTACATTATATCGGGGCTGATGCTTTTTAATGAGCGTATTTTCCAGGAGCAGCGCATCTTGCTCGGAATCTACAATAATGAATTCAATCCGGTGAGCATTCTTGACCATGACTCTGGTCTTATTGTATATCTGGCCTGCTGCGTTAAAGTAGGAGGAAACTCGGTTACGGAGCACTTTTGCTTTGCCGACATACAGGATTTCATCCTCTTTATTGATGAATTTGTAAATACCGGGGTTCCTGGGAATGGTATCAGCAATGAGATCGTAATCTTCCTTCTTCATAATTCGAAGGTAGTGCTAAGTATGCAAAAAATGTGAATATGAATGAGGAATTATCTATGAATACTGATGCGTGAAGGATGCGCAAGGTGGCGAAAGCCAGTCCCCAAAACATTGGGGACCGAAGCGAAGCGGAGCCTGAAGCAGCCTGACCCGACGCAGGAGGGGCACGCCCAAAGAAATGATTGGAAAATGATGTTAATTTCAGTAAACGACACGAAGCTGTTTAAAAACTGTATTTCCAAAATTGACAAGAAGACATAGCTTGAATCTGGTACACTTCAGATAATTGATTGCTTGTGCGGTATCTCTGGTATTCATCAATTCGACAGCTTTCACTTCTACAACAATACTGCTGTAGCAAAGAAAATCAGGTTTATAGTGCGGTTCAAGGGGTACACCTTTGTAGTAAATAGGAATCAACTTTTCTCTTACATAAGGAATTCCACGAAGTTTGAATTCAATTTCAAGGGCATCATGATAGACTTTTTCCAGAAATCCACAGCCCAATTCCCGATGAACTTCCATGCAGGCTCCTATAATTTCATATGACTCATGATAGTGAATGATTTCATCTGACATAGTTGCAATTTTAAGGTTAAACACTACTAAAATGTCACTATTATTAATTTCAACCAAATCAAAATCAAAGAATCGTCCACGAATTACACAAAAATACACGAATAAGAACACAAAAAATTTTAATTATAAATCAACAGGTGTCTTAATGAGACGAGATCAGGGAAGTAGTTCACAAAAAGAGAGCAAAGAAATTGTTAATCAGATTGAGGCATATTGGAAGATTTTCGTGTCCCTTTGTGTGTTTTCGTGGATGAAAAAATAGTCCACGAATGACACGAAAATACACGAATAAGAACACAAAAAATTTTAATTATAAATCAACAGGTGTCTTAATGAGACGAGATCAGGGAAGTAGTTCACAAAAAGAGAGCAAAGAAATTGTTA